>NZ_JAMBLR010000002.1 GCF_023336935.1 Phascolarctobacterium sp. ET69 | reverse complement strand
CATCTTTCCTCCAAATCATAGTGGTTTTTGTTTTAAATTTGGCCTTTACGGCAATTGTACCACATTGTCTGCTTGCTGTAAACTATGTAACAGAGAATATAATAAAAAAACCTCAATATAAAATTGAGGTAAATTTTTTTGGTGGCGGCGCACGGATTTGAACCGCGGACACTGCGGGTATGAACCGCATGCTCTAGCCAACTGAGCTACGCCGCCATATTTATTTGGAGCTGATGACCAGGATTGAACTGGTGACCTTATCCTTACCAAGGATACGCTCTGCCGACTGAGCTACATCAGCGTCCTAACTGAATTTGGTTGCGGGGGCTGGACTTGAACCAACGACCTTCGGGTTATGAGCCCGACGAGCTACCAACTGCTCCACCCCGCGATGAAAGTTGGTGGAGAGGGTTGGATTCGAACCAACGAAGCGAAACGCGGCAGATTTACAGTCTGCTCCCTTTAGCCACTCGGGAACCTCTCCATATTTTGGAGCTGGCAATAGGACTTGAACCCACAACCTGCTGATTACAAGTCAGCTGCTCTACCTGTTGAGCTATGCCAGCACTCGCTAGTGACAAATGATATTCTACATTATGTTTAACCATTTGTCAACAGTATTTTTACTTATTTTTTAGATTTTTTTCAAAATCTTTTAAAAGTAGAAATACCAAAGAGCAGCTACAGCAAGTATAATACGATAATATGCGAAACTTGTCAAGCTATATTTGTTTAAAAATTTCAAAAACCATAAAACGGAAAAGTAAGAAACGATAAAAGCCGTTACAAAACCGATGGCCAGCATCTGAAATTCACTGCCTGTAAGGTGGTGCATATTCTTCATCAGGTCATAAAGGCAGGCCGCAAACATCAGCGGCACAGCAATTAAAAACGCAAAGGAAGCTGCCGCCTCACGGCTTAAACCAACAAGCAGGGCACCGGCAATGGTGCTGCCGCTGCGCGAAAAACCGGGCCACAGCGAAAGCAGCTGAAAAGCTCCGACAACAGCGGCCTGTTTTAATGTAAGTTTATCAATGTCATTTTCAAGCTGGTGCTGCCTGTCTTTGGTTTTGTATTCGGCAAACATCATCCAGAAAGCGCCCAGAACAAGCCCTACAGCTACCGTAAACGGCGAGAAAAGGTAGGTTTTAATATAACTGTACCCCAGATAAGCAACGCCCATTACGGGTACGATTCCGGCTGCCACATGCCATACGCTGAGTCCTTTATCAGGCTGCCAGCCTTCTTTTGTAAAAAAGCGTGCAAAGCGTTCTTTGTAAATAAAAACAACCGAAAGTATTGCGCCAAGCTGAATAAATACATCAAACAAATCGGCAACAGGGCCGTCAAACCCAAGCATATTGCCAACTATTATCATATGTCCGGTTGACGATACCGGCAAAAATTCGGTAACGCCTTCCACAATGCCTATAATTACTGCAATTAAATTGTTGTCCATGTTCATCTGCCTTCCGCCGTAAGGGCTTTAGTATATAATATTTTAATTATACTATTATTCCGGCAATCCGCCAACTAAAAATATAATACTTAAATATTAAAATAACCTTAAACAGGCAAAAGTAAAGGCAGCGGCGTCCATAACCGCTGCCTTCTGTATATTGCTGCTGCTGAAAAATCCGTTTCACGAGGCTTCAGTCACCGAAGCACAAACCCATTTGCCTTCCTGTGCGTATAATTTCACTGTCTAACGGGACTAACCGTGGTTGTGCGGCGACCTTAGCAATAGGTTCCGTTACAATTTTGTCGCCTTGCAGTGACACCATTACGTTGTATTCCTTGCGAATGCAAGCCTCGGCTGCTGCTACACCGTAGCGGGTGGAAAGCACCCTGTCAAACGCTGTAGGCGATCCGCCGCGCTGTAAATAACCTAATACTGTACACCGCGATTCAATTCCTGTCCGATTTTCAATTTCACGTACGAGTTTTTCGCCTGCCCCGCCAAGGCGGAGGGGTTCAAAACTTCCTTCAACTACTCTGGCTACGGACAGCTCACCTCCAATCGGTTTCGCACCTTCAGCCACAACAATAATACTGAACTTTTTACCGCTTTTTCTGCGCTCCTCAATCTTCCTCAGCACAGAATTTATATCGTAAGGGATTTCCGGCAGCAAAATTACATCCGCACCGCCCGCAATTCCTGAATGCAGGGCAATCCACCCGGCATAACGGCCCATAACTTCAAGCGCCATTACGCGGTGATGTGATTCTGCCGTTGTGTGCAGCCTGTCCAATGCTTCTGTCGCCATTGCCATTGCCGTGTCAAAGCCGAATGTGCGCTCCGTACACTGCAAATCATTGTCAATCGTCTTGGGCACTCCCACCACTTTAACATCGCATTCCGCAGCAAGTTTGGCTGCGATATTGAGGCTGCCGTCCCCGCCAATAACCACAAGCGCTTCAATATTCCTGTCACGCAGGTTTTTTATAACTTCTTCGCGCTTATCATAAAAAACATATTTGCCGTTTTCTTCCACGGCAAAGTGGAAGGGGTTATCACGGTTAGTCGTTCCTAAGATCGTTCCTCCACGCGGAAGAATCCCTGATACAGACGCATAATCCATTAGTTTCATCGTTCCGGTAATCAAACCATTGAATCCGTTTTCTATACCATAAATTTCGTAACCGTTCTTAAGCGCAGTCTTAACAACCGCTCTGATAACTGCGTTCAATCCCGGGCAGTCACCGCCGCCCGTAAGCACTGCTAACCTGCCTTTTACCTGTGCCATGATAACCCCCGCACTTATTTATCAAACAACTTTCAGTCTACATTCCAGAGGGTAAAGCCCTCGGCGCTGATACGGATGGACTCGGTACCGTCAAATTTATCATAGCAGAGATTGCCGTCTTCCATGTATCCGGGCCATGCCGTTACAATAACATATTTTTCACTGAGTTTTGCCAAAAGCTCGGCAATATCAATATGGAACACCGGAACAAACAAAGTTTGCAGACGGTCCAGCAAAATAACATCGGAATTATAGGTATCCAGAATTTCGCCCATCATTACAGCTGCTTTGTCCCTGCGTTCTGCGGGAGGAATTTCCAAAAACTGTTCGGTAATCAAAAGGCGGCAATCAATATAATCCCATTTTTTGTCTGCTGCCGCTTCTCTTAAAACTTTACTTTTGCCGCTGCCGGGTTTGCCTGTTACAACAACCACCTTCACCGGCTGGTTTTTAGCTTCTTCAACTACTTTTTCAAATTCCTCTACCTGATTCATTTGTATTACCTCCCTTAAATTTTACGGACTTTTTACTTTGTAAAAAATATATTCGCTGTCAAGGCGCAAAATCCTCTAAAAAAAATAACATCATTCAGAAATTTCTAAACGATGTTATTTTCTGTTTCAATATTAACGCTCTCAGCGCTTGTTTTTCAGGCTGCGGCTGGCAAAACGCTCGCTGGGGTCCATGGCAAGCAGGCCGGAATAAACGCTGCTTAAATCGGTGCCGCTGCCTTCGCTGGTAATATATTTTTCAAGCTTGCGTTTTACTCTCTGCAAAGCGTTGTCAATGGACTTGATATGGCGGTTCAGTTCGGTTGCAATTTCCTGATACGATTTGCCGTCAAGATAGCTTATCAGCACGCGCCATTCAAGATCGCTCAAAATATTGTTCATTTTGTTTTCGATATCGACAAATTCCTCGCGGCTGATAATCATATCTTCGGGGTTGGCAACCTTCACTCCCGAAACCACGTCCATCAGCGTACGGTCGGAATCTTCCTCGTAAATAGGCTTATTGAGCGATACATACGAATTAAGCGGTATATGCTTCTGCCGCGTTGCCGTTTTAATGGCTGTAATAATCTGCCTTGTTACGCAAAGCTCCGCAAAAGCGCGGAAACTTGAAAGTTTGTCCCCTTTAAAATCGCGGATTGCTTTATAAAGGCCTATCATGCCTTCCTGTATGATGTCCTCGCGTTCCGCCCCTATTAAAAAATAACTTCTGGCTTTGGCACGCACAAATTTACGGTATTTGTGCAGCAAATATTCCTGAGCCAGCACATTGTCTTCCTTCGCTTTTAAAACAACTTCCTCATCGGTCATTTTTTCAAAAGCGCTGTATGGATTAGTCGGTGTTTCTGCGCTCATCTGAACGCCCTCCGTTAATTTCTTTATAAGATAAGTGCTTTAATTATACAATATTTCTTTCGGGCGCGTCAATTTACCGGCGGCGCAGTTTTTCAAAATGTGCACGCACATGCTCATGCAGCCTTCCGCCAAGTTCATTGCGCCCCAGGCCGCCTGCCGAAGCATGCACTTTTTCTTCTATCTGTTTTTTGGCGCGTTTGTATTCTTCGCGGAACTCACGCGCCGAAATGCGGTAAGCGCCGCTGCCGAGTATATTAATCTGTTCGGCGTAGTCGCTGGTAACAACAAATACCTTGTCGCCGTTTCTGTTCAGCTCATAGGTTTTGCGTTCAATCCACGAATCTGCCGTTTCGCCTTCATCAGTATAAATAACGGTTACAGCGCCGTAATTTTCTTCTTCGGAATTTCCCTGAACCTCCTGCGCGTCAAACACTACAAGTCCCAGATATCCTTTAAAGGCTACGTATTCGGCAATTTTTTCGCGCAGCAAATCGCGTGCATGCTCCAAATTTTCACTGCGGATTTTCTTAAAATCGTTCCAGTTGTTTATTACGTTATAACCGTCAACAATAAGCCACTCACGCATTTTTTGCCGCCTCTTGCCCGCGCTGGCGCACAACCTCATACATCAAAACGGCTCCCGCCGCCGCTGCATTAAGCGAATTTACGCCGCCCTGCATCGGCAGGCTGACGATAATGTCGCAGTTTTCCTTAACAAGCCGTCCGAGCCCTTTGCCTTCCGCGCCGATAACCAGCACCAGCGGCCCGGTTAAATTGGCTTTGGTGTAGGGTTCGCCGTCCATATCGGCACCGGCAACCCAAAAGCCCTGTTTTTTCAAATCTTTAAGCTGCTGCACAATATTGCCTATTTGTATAACCGGCACATATTCCACCGCACCGGCGGAAATTTTGGCAACAACGGCGTTCAGCGGGCAGCTGCGGCGTTTCGGCAGCAGAATGCCATGCACACCGGCAGCGTCTGCCGTGCGGATAAGCGCGCCAAGGTTCTGCGGGTCCTGCAGTTCGTCAAGCAGCAGCAAAAACGGTGCTTCGCCCTTAGCGGCAGCTTTTTTTAGCGCGTCCTCCAGAGTTTTAAACTCTACCGGAGCAGCATAAGCAACCACGCCCTGATGGCGCACTCCCTGTGCAAGTTTATCCAGTTTGTCGCTTTTAACAAATTCCACCGCCACACCTTTTTCCCTGGCTGCGGCAATAATTTCCGTTACGCCCCTCGCGCCGTCCTGAACCATTACTTTATTCAGCGCGCGGTCGCTGCGCAAAGCCTCAGCAACGGGGTTTCTTCCGGCAATAAATTCTTCTTTCATAACTTCACCTTTAGTTTTTTTCTGCGGCTTTTTTAGCTTTTAAAATAGCTTCAAGGCGTCCGCAGCTCATGGCACCTTCGCGGCAAATGCCTTCGCTTACGCAGGTCGGGCCGGCGTTTTCAAAAATAACCGGCGCAACGCGCTTGCATTCTGCCAGCATCTTTTCCGCCAGCGCGCGGATTTCCCACTGTGCACGCATGCAGCAGCGCAGGCTGAAAAAGTTCAGCAGCGAACGGGCATTAAAAGTGCAGACGATTTTTGTTTCCGCCGCA
The DNA here is from genome assembly GCF_023336935.1 of Phascolarctobacterium sp. ET69. Classification (GTDB taxonomy): domain Bacteria; phylum Bacillota; class Negativicutes; order Acidaminococcales; family Acidaminococcaceae; genus Fusicatenibacter_A; species Fusicatenibacter_A intestinipullorum. The sequence continues at coordinate 499,847 of NZ_JAMBLR010000002.1, read as the reverse complement.
TTCGGCAGCACATAGCGCGCGTCCTCTGCCGGAATGCCCATTTCCGTAAATTTATTGTAGGCATCCTGCAGCTTCTGCATTAAATCTTCAAACTCAGCTTTTGCTTCCGGTTTGGCCGCAATGGAAGGAGGCATAATTACCTCAAAATTATGTTCTTTAACATAACGCTGCGACTGCTGCGAATAAGAAGCAATGCGGTGGCGCACAAGCTGATGCGTTAAAACGCGCGAAACGCCTTCGATGGCAAAGGTAAAGGTAACATGTTCCAGCGTGGAAAAATGCCCCATCGAAACAAGTTTGCGCACCAGGGCAGCTGCCTGTTCATCAGAAATTTTTTCTTCAAGCTGCGCCGCACCGATAGGAGAATAGCAAAGACGCGCGCTCATGGCAACTGTCTTTTCAGGTTCCGGCGTATGCCTTACTAATTTTACCTGCATATTTTACCTCATTTTGTCTTAAAATCATCAATAATGATATTAAAAGCCTGTTCCATAATTTTTTCCAGGCGTTCATCTTCGTTGTTTAAAAACAGCCAGCCAATAAGCGCTTCAAAAGCCGTACTCATACGGTATTCGTGCACGCTGGCACTTTTGGGCACAGAAGATTTTGTATTGCGCCCGCGTTTTACAACGGCCAGCTCCTGTTCGTTAAGCGTATCCATCAAAGCTGTCAGAGCCCTGGCCTGATATACAGCTGATACCGCTTTGGAACTTAAATCGTGTATAACGCGCACATGGCTTGATGCCGCCAGAAAGCGCAGGCGTACATACAGCGAAAAAACCACATCGCCCACATACGCCAAAAGCACGGGGTTCATGCTGCCTGCTTCCGGTAAAGAAACTCCGGCAGCCTGCACGGCTGCCAGAGCATGTTCTTTCACTAATTTATACTGTTCAAACTTCACTGTTTTTTCCACCGTACTCCCTGCGGAGTGTCCTCAAGCACAATGCCGAGGCCAGTTAAAGCATTGCGCAGTGCGTCTGCCTGAGCGTAATTTTTAGCGGCACGCGCTTCCTGGCGCAGGCTTACAACCGTTTCAATCAGCTTGTCTTCAAGCGAAGCATCTTTTTCTGCCGCAGGCTGCGCGGAAGTTTCCAATACGCCGATAATGCCGCAGAACTCCGCAAAAAGTTTTTCCATGTTTTCAACCAGCTTGCCGTCCGGTTTTTCGCTGCCGGTGCTGATATGCTGATGATAAATGTTAATTTCTTTTGCCAGTTCAAACATAAAGCTGATGGCAAGCGCAGTATTGAAATCGTCGCTCATGGCTTCCATAAAGCCGCTGCGCAGTTCTTCCAGTTTTGCGTAAAGCGCTTTGCTGGTTTCCGTCGGGCCGCCGCTGATAAGCTGAGCCAGTTCTTTTAAATTGTCCTGTGCGGTTTTTAAACGTGCCAGGCTGCGCTGTGCTTCCTTAAGGCGCTCGTCGCTGAAATCCAGCGGGCTGCGGTAATGCGTGGAAAGAATGAAAAAGCGCAGTGTTTCCGGCTCGAAGTGTTCCAGAATATCGGCAACGGTAAAGAAGTTGCCAAGCGATTTGGACATTTTTTCTTCGTTGACGGTAATAAAACCGTTATGCAGCCAGTAGCGTACAAACGGATGCACGCCGGTGCAGCCTTCGGACTGAGCAATTTCGTTTTCGTGATGCGGGAAAATAAGGTCGCTGCCGCCGCCGTGGAAATCGAAGCTTTCGCCAAGGTATTTCATGCTCATGGCAGAGCATTCAATATGCCAGCCCGGACGTCCGTTGCCCCACGGGCTTTCCCAGTACGGTTCGCCGGGTTTGGCTGCTTTCCACAGCGCAAAATCAAACGGGTTATGCTTTTTGTCGTTAACGTCAACGCGGGCGCCGGCCATCATATCTTCCAGCTTGCGTCCGGAAAGTTCGCCGTAGCGGTCAAACTTTTCAACGCTGTAATATACGTCGCCGTCAAGCTCATAGGCATAGCCTTTATCAATAAGGGCCTGCACAACATTAATAATTTCCTGCATATGCTCGGAAACGCGCGGGTAAACATGCGCGCGGCGTACGTTCAGCTTATCCATTACTTCAAAATAAGCGTCGATATAACGCCCGCAGATGTCGCTCCACTGCACGCCTTCCTTATTCGCTGTGTTGATGATTTTATCGTCAACATCGGTAAAATTCTGCACATGCAGAACGTCATAGCCCTCATGCTCCAAAAAACGGCGGATAACGTCCCATGTTACAAAGGGGCGCGCATTGCCGATATGGGGATGGTTGTACGGCGTAACGCCGCAAACATACATATAGGCTTTGCCGGGATGCAGAGGCACAAATTCTTCTTTCTTTTTGGTGAGCGTATTATAAACTTTAATAGCCATAGTAATTGCTCCTTAATATAACTTAACCCCAACTTTATCAAGGCTGTTTTTAATGCGGCTTACGGTGCGTGCAAGGCCCAGAAGCGGAACCATTTCCGCAAGTTCCGGCCCGTGCTGGTTGCCGGTAAGCGCTACGCGGATAGGCATGAACACGTTTTTGCCGCCCAGTTTGGTTTCTTTCTGGATAGCCTTAAAAGTTGCCTTTACGGAAGGACCGTCCAAAACTTCCAGCTTCGGCAGTTTGTCAAACAGCAGGCGGATTACTTCCGGTACGGTTTCTGCCAAAAGCACGTTTTTGGCATCGTCATTTTCAAAATCAAAATTATCGGTAAAGTACATGGCAACATCATCCGGTACCTGTGCTGCGTAGGATACATGCTGCTGCGCAGTGGCAACAACGTCTTTCAGCCATTCCAGCTTGTCGCCGTATTCTTCGCCGTTAATAAAGCCTTTTTTAATCATATGCGGTTTGGCTGCTTCGTAAAACTCGTCGCGGCTCAGTTTGCGCATATAATGCTGGTTAATCCAGTTCAGTTTGTCAATGTCAAATACAGCCGGGTTCTTGGCAACATGGTCCATGCTGAACTCTTTAACAAGCTCGTCCATGCTGAAAATTTCCTGTTCACTGTTAGGCGCCCAGCCAAGAAGTGCCAGGAAGTTGTCAATGGCTTCCGGCAGATAGCCGAGCTGGCGGTACTGGTCTACAGAAGTTGCACCATGGCGTTTGGACATTTTGGTGTGGTCCTTGCCGAGAATAAGCGAGATATGCCCGAAGGTAGGCTGTTCAAAGCCAAGTGCGTCATAAATAAGGCACTGGCGCGGAGTGTTGGAAAGATGCTCCTCGGCGCGGATAACATGGGTGATATGCATTAAAGAATCGTCGATAACAACGGCATAGTTATAAGTCGGGATGCCGTCGGATTTAACGATAACAAAGTCGCCGATGCCGTTGGAATCAAACACAACATCGCCGCGTACCATGTCGCGCACTAAAATCTGTTTGTCGGCAGGCACTTTAAAACGTACGGTCGGTTTTCTGCCCTCGGCTTTATATTTTTCAATCTGTTCAGGCGTTAAATGGCGGCATTTGCCCATGTAGCGCGGCATTTTGCCTTCGGCAAGCAAAGACTGGCGTTCTGCTTCCAGTTCTTCGTCGGTGCAGTAGCAGTAATATGCCTTGCCTTCTGCCAGCAGTTTATCGGTATATTTTTTATAAATTTCCAGGCGTTCGGTCTGGCGGTAAGGGCCGTTTTCGCCGCCTACGTCAATACCTTCGTCCCAATCCATGCCAAGCCATTTTAAAGCTGCCTTAATATTTTCTTCGCTTTCACGGCTGGAACGCTCAAGGTCGGTATCTTCAATACGCAAAATCATTTTGCCGCCCATTTTGCGGGCAAACAGCCAGTTAAACAGTGCGCTGCGTGCGCCGCCGATATGGAAAGGCCCGGTAGGACTGGGCGCAAATCTTACTCTAACTTCATTAGCCATCAAACTCATTCCTCCAAAAAATTAATCTTTTATATTATAGCATAATCTGTTAAATGCGTCATATTTTAATCAGGCTTACGCAGGCTTCTGCGGCAATGCCTTCACCGCGCCCGGTAAAGCCCAGCTTTTCGGTTGTTGTAGCTTTTACGTTTACAGCGTCTTCGCCAAGTTCAAGCGCCGCCGCAAGGTTAGCCCGCATCTGCGGAATAAATACGGCAAGTTTAGGCCTTTGCGCAATGATTGTTACATCGGCATTGTTTACGTGCCAACATCGCTCTTTTAAAAGCGCAATAACATGCGCCAGCAGCTTCATGCTGTCTGCGTCTTTAAAACGCTCGTCAGTATCGGGAAAGTGCCTGCCGATATCGCCAAGGGCAGCCGCCCCCAAAAGAGCGTCCATCAAAGCATGCACGGCAACATCAGCATCGCTGTGCCCGTCAAGGCCAAGTTCATAAGGCACTTCAACCCCGCACAAAATAAGTTTGCGGTTTTCCGTAAGGCGGTGCACATCAAAGCCCGTGCCTACCCTAAACTGCGGAACTTTTATTTCCTGCTGCATAGCCATTCCCCTGTCTGCACAAATTTTTTCTGCCAAAAGCAAATCTTCCGGCGTGGTAATTTTAATGTTTTCGTAACTTCCTTCAGCAACGGCAACTTTTACTCCCAAACGCTCCACCAGCGAAGCGTCATCAGTTACTGCCGCACCGCGCAGGTTTTCGCTGCCGTAAGCACGGTGCAAAAGTTCCGCCTTAAAAATCTGCGGCGTCTGCACGGCACGCAGCAGGCTGCGCTGCGGTGTACCGGCCACAAAGCCGTTTTCATCAATAAGCTTAATAGTGTTTTTTACCGGCACCGCCGCTATGGCAGCCCCATATTTTACGGCAGCTTTCAAAGTGCGTTCAAACACCTCTTTGCCGGCAAAAGGGCGTGCGCCGTCATGCACGGCAATAAAACCGCCGCTGCCGGTTAAGGCAAGCGCATTTTTAACGCTGTCGGTGCGTTCTGCGCCTCCTGCCACAACTGCTGTATCAAGCAGCGGAAAAAGCTCCCGGTATTTGGCAAGCATATCATTTATATCGTTAATTTCAGCTGCGCCTGCGGCGATAATGGTTTTATCCGCCATGCCGGTATCATTTATCATGCGCAGGCACTGCACTAAAAGCGGCACCCCACCCAGAATGGCAAACACTTTATTTTTGCCGAGGCCAAGCCTTTTTCCCGCACCGGCGGCAGGCACAATAACCGTAAGTTTATCCATACAAATCACCTGTTAGCAACTTTGGCAAAAACCATGCGCCCGGCAGAAGTCTGCAATACGGAAGTAACCTCCGCCATTACGGAAGAACCGATAAAGCGTCTGCCGTTATCGACGACTATCATTGTGCCGTCTTCAAAATAGGCAATAGCCTGCCCTGCTTCCTTGCCTTCACGCAGCAAAAACACGTTAATATTTTCGCCGGGCACAACCATCTGCTTAACGGCGTTGGCCAGGTCGTTAATGTTTAAAACATCAATGCCCTGAATTTCTGCCACTTTGTTCAAGTTAAAATCGTTGGTTACAATAATCCACTGTTTTTGCTGAGCCAGCTTCACCAGCTTGGCATCAACGCCTTCCAGTTCCGGATAATCGGTATCGTCAACAAAAACACGCTCCGGGTTCTCTATTTGTATTTCATGGAGCAAATCAAGCCCGCGCCTACCCTTGCCGCGTTTTAAGCCGTCAGAAGAATCGGCCAGTGTCTGCAATTCGCGGATAACGAATTTAGGCACTATCATAAAGCCTTCCAAAAAGCCTGTTTTTAAAATATCGCCAATACGGCCGTCAATAATTACGCTTGTATCAAGCAGCTTATTGTCGCAGTAAACGCGGTCGCTGTCATAAGCGTCTTTAACGGCGGCAGGTTTAACCGCGCCTTTCAGCGACGGCAGGCTCCTGTCAAAAAAGCCCACAATATCCTGATGCTTGCGCAAAGCTACCTTGGCGCCGACCATGGAAAGCACTACGCTGAAAATAAGCGGAATATAAGGCCCGATAATAGGCAGATGCGAAAAAGGCCCGCCCAAAAGGTTGGCCAGCACAAGGCCGATGGCAATGCCGAAGGTTATTACCATGATGTCACTGGTAGGAACGCGTGCCAGCAAAATGGCAATTTTCTCCGTCCAGCTCGTCATTTTACGGATAATAACAGGAGCCAGTGCCATGCCCATACTGCCAAAAACAAAAATTCCGACACTGCCTGATACGATTGTTGTAAAAGCAATGCCGAAAAAGCCGTTGCCATAAAATTTGTAATCAAAGTAATCCGAAATATAAGGCAGTAAATATTCTGTAAGTATAAGTCCGGTAACAGCAAAAACAACGACTATTGTAATCCGCAGCACTCTGTTTAACATTTTCTCACCTCCTTCAGGGTATAATTAGGGATTATGTTTATTGTACTACAAATCAGCTGGCAAAAACAGTATAAAAAAATAAAAAACACCGTTTTTACCGGTGTTTTTTATTCAAAAAATTTATCAAGCCACTTTTCGGCGTCTTTCTGGCTTTCATCGCAAACCAGCATCATCTCGCTCACCAGTATCTGGCGCGCGTTTCCCAAAAGCCTTCGTTCTCCGGTGGACAGCTTTTTCTCGTTTTCCTGCGTCTGCAGGATATGTATAACTTCGGCAACATCAAGCACATTGCCGCTTTTCATTTTGTCAAGATACATATTAAAGCGCCGGTTCCAGGTAATGCCTTTTGCGTTAAACTCAACCGGTGTGCCGAGCACTTTTTCAATGCCCGGAATTTCATCTTTAGTGATAATATGGCGCAAACCGACACGTTCCACATTTTTAAGCGGCACCATAACACGCATATCAGTAAGAAGCATTACCATAACCAGATAATCCACAGCTTCACCGGCAAGCTCATGCTGCTCTATGGCCTGCACAATACCTGCACCATGCATCGGATATACAACTTTATCTCCTACGGAAAACATCGGCGCCCCTCCTTGTACAAAATGCCAGCTTTCGCCCTAATACTCTTTTATTGTAACACTAAGGAGTAAAAATGTCAAAATTTATTTATTTTATCATAGTAGTTAATTTGTGTCAACGCTTTTGCCGCATAAAACATACAAAAAACGGGCCGTTAAGCCCGCTTTTTTTAATTAAAAATTGCGTTCAGCGCTTCTTCAAGCGTAGCCGCCTGAACAATGCCAGCAGTTTTCTGTTCCATATTAAGTTTTCCCTTTGGCACTACAAATTTTGTAAAGCCAAGGTTTGCGGCATCGCGTATGCGCCGCTCCGTACCGGCAACGCGGCGTATTTCGCCAGTAAGCCCCACTTCGCCCACCGCCAGCACACCGTGCGGCACGGGCTTGTTGCGGTAGCTAGATACCAGCGCTGCCGCAGCAGCAAGGTCTGCCGAAGGCTCGGTAATTTTCATGCCGCCAACAACGTTTAAATAAGCATCAAAATTGCCAAAATCCATGCCCAGCCGCCGCTCCAAAATAGCCAGCAGCATATTTACGCGGTTGTAATCAAATCCAACTGCCGTGCGCCGCGGCATACCGTAAGGCGTTTTGGCAACCAAAGCCTGCACTTCAACCATAATCGGGCGGTTGCCTTCCATACAGGCGCAAACAACGCTGCCCGGCGCGTTTTCGGCACGGTTTTCCAAAAACAGCCCGGCAGGGTTGGCAACTTCTTTTAAGCCGCCGGTTTCCATCGAAAATATCCCGCTTTCGCTGGTAGAACCAAAACGGTTTTTCAGCGCGCGCAAAACGCGGAAGGAATATGACCTGTCGCCTTCAAACTGCAGCACCACGTCAACCATATGCTCCAAAAGGCGCGGCCCGGCAATATTGCCGTCCTTGGTAACGTGCCCGATGATAATAACGGCAATGCTGGTAGCTTTGGCAAAGCGCAGCAGCTTGGCAGTACATTCGCGTACCTGCCCCACGCTGCCCGCCGCCGTTTGCAGCTCTGGATTATACATGGTTTGGATGGAATCTATAACAAGTATCTGCGGCTGCACTTCTTTGGCCTGCAAAAGTACGGCGTCAAGGTCGGTTGCAGTCATTACCAAAAGCGCCGCGCCCGGTTTGCCCAGCCTGCGCGCACGCATAGCGGTCTGCGCTTCCGATTCTTCACCCGACACATATAAAACTTTAATGCCCCCGGCGCTGAAGCGGATACCGGCATCCAAAAGCATGGTTGATTTACCAATGCCCGGGTCGCCGCCCAGAAGCACCAGGCTGCCGGGCACAAGCCCGCCGCCGAGCACCCTGTCAAATTCGTTAATGCCCGTTTTAAGGCGCTCAACTTCCGTAAGCATTACTTTGTCAAGCGTTTTGGGTTTGGGTGCTTCTTTCGGCATTAAAAAGCTTTGCTGCGGGCCGCAAGCCGGCGTTTCCAGTTCTTCTGCCAGGCTGTCCCATGTGCCGCATTCGGGGCAGCGCCCCATCCATTTGGCCGTGGTATAACCGCAGTTCTGGCACACAAATTTAGTTTTGGTTTTGACCATTATTTACCTCCGCCGGATGTATTTCTTCGTGCGTTAACACTACTTCCACTTTTTTAGGCGTAAAAACAATGTTTCCACTTTCGCCGACGCTTGCGCAAATGGTATCGCCCGCTTTAAACATACCCGCCAGATACAAATCGCTTACGGGGTCTTCCAGCATCTTGCGTACGGCACGGCGCAAAGGCCTTGCGCCATAACGAGTATCGCTGCCTTCTTTTACCAAAAGCTCCCTTGCTTCCTGCGAAACCTCCAGTGTAAGCCCGTTTTCGGCAAGTTTGGCGCGCAAATCGCGCAGCATATTTTTAATTATTTCAACAAGCTCGTCATAATGCAGGGAATCGAAAACCGTAATCTCGTCAATTCTGTTTAAAAATTCCGGGCGGAACACATTTTTAATTTCCGCCAGCACTTTATTTTTGCGGTCTTTATCCTCCTGTGCTTCGCCAAGCGTGAAGCCCAGCGGTTTGGTATCAGCAAGCATCCGCGCACCGGCGTTGCTTGTCATAATAATCACGCAGTTGCGGAAATCGGTTGTACGCCCCTGCCCGTCGGTAAGGCGCCCGTCCTCCATAATCTGCAAAAGCAGGTTGAATACGTCCGGGTGCGCCTTTTCAATTTCGTCAAGCAAAATAATGGAATATGGCCTTCTGCGCACGGCGTCCGTAAGCTGGCCGCCTTCTTCATAGCCAACATAACCCGGAGGCGCGCCTACAAGACGGGATGCCGTATGTTTTTCCATGTATTCGGACATATCAAAACGGATAAGCGCACGCTCGTCACCGAACATATTTTCTGCCAGCGCTTTGGCAAGTTCCGTTTTGCCTACGCCGGTCGGGCCAAGAAAGAGGAACGAACCCACCGGCCTGTTTTTATCCTTAAACCCGGCACGCGCGCGGCGGATGGCTTTGGACACCGCTTCTACAGCCTCGCTCTGCCCGATAACACGCTTGTGCAAATCGTCCTCCATATGCAGCAGGCGTTCCGATTCCGTCTGTGTAAGTTTTTGCAGAGGAATGTTAAGCCACTGCGAAATAACCGCAGCAATGTCTTCATCGGTTACTTCCGGCTGTTTGCCAATTGCGCGGTCATAATTGCTTTTTTCGTATGTAAGCCCCATTTCAAGTATGGCTTCCTTATCACGCAGCTGCGCTGCCAGTTCATACTGCTGGCGCGAAATTGCCGAAGCCTTTTCCTTGCGTACCTGTGCAAGCTCGCGTTCTTTTTCCTGCACGGGTATGGAAAGTTTATAGTTTTGCAGTTTTACTTTTGCGCAGGCCTCGTCCATCAGGTCAATGGCTTTGTCCGGCAGGTTGCGGTCGGTAATATAGCGGTTGGAAAGCTTTACCGCCGCTTCCAGTGCCGCATCGGTAACATGCAGTTTATGGAATTCTTCATATTTTTCGCGCAGGCCTTTTAAAATCGACAGTGCCGCATCGGCATCCGGCGCAGCAACCACAACAGGCTGGAACCTGCGTTCCAGAGCCGCATCTTTTTCAATATGCTTGCGGTACTCGCTGAGCGTCGTAGCACCTACAACCTGCAATTCGCCCCTTGCAAGGGCAGGCTTTATAATATTGGCCGCATCGGTGCCGCCTTCCCCTGCGCCCGCGCCGATAATGGTATGCAGTTCGTCTATAAAAAGAATTATATCCTTGTTTTCTTTAATGGTTTCCAGAATATCTTTCAGGCGTTCTTCAAAATCACCCCGGTATTTGGCACCGGCCACAAGATACCCGATTTCCAGCGAAAAAACGGTTTTGCTGCGCAAAAGTTCCGGCACCTTGCCGTCAACAATGCGCTGTGCCAGGCCTTCTGCCACGCTAGTTTTACCCACACCGGCCTCACCGATTAAAACGGGGTTATTCTTCGTACGGCGGCACAAAATCTGTATAACTCTTTCAATTTCGTTTTCCATGCCGATTACAGGGTCAATTTTCCCTGCTGCCGCCAGTTCGTTCAAATTACGCCCAAATTCGTTTAAAACTTCAAGCGATGCTTCTTCCGGCATTTCATCATAATACGAAGGCATTTCCGGTTCTTCAAAGCCAGGAACGGACGGCTGATGTTCACGGATGGAACGGATAATCTGCCATACCTGTTCCGCAGTAATGTTAAACTTGCGCAGCACGGTGCCGCCCATGCCTTTGTCCTCGCGCAAAATGCCCATCAGCAAATGCTCGGAGCCTACCTGCGGCGATTTTAAGGCCAGTGCGGTTTCGGCGGCAATTTCAAGCGCGCGTTTGGCACGCGGCGTATAGCCGATAATAATCTGTAAATTGCCCGCCGGGTCCATGGCTTTTTCCACTTCTTCCGCCACGGCAACAGGGTTAATACCCAGTTTTTCAAGCACCCTTACACCGTAACAGTCTTTTTCGTTTAAAAGCGCCAGCAGCAAATGCTCCGTACCGAGGTGGTCATGCCCGCGGTCCAGCGCACTGCGCATGGCATTTTCCAAAATGGAAGCCATCCGTTTGGTAAAACGGCGTTCCGGCGGTTTTGCCTGCTCACCGCCAAAAAATAATGTTTCAAGCAAATTACGCGGGTCAACAGCGCGCCCACCGCCGCTGACGGCGTACGGCATCAGCTTTTCGGCGCAGTCCGCGCACAGCCACTTGTCAATCTGTTTATTATTTACCATGCACACTACGTGCACAACGGCTTCTTTTTTGCCGCATTTCTGGCATAACATATCTGTCACCTCACCTGCATCATCTTACTTATGGCATTCTGTAATACAGTTATTTTTTTCTTTTCATCCGCATTTATAATTTCAAGCATATATTTTAAAAGAGCATATTCGCGGGCCGTAACCATGCCGCGGTGCGCCCAGTGCTCCAAAAGAGCCTGCGCAGTTTCCCGGCGTTTGGCTTCCTTATTGGGCGGCGTAACCCGCACAATGCGCACAAAGCCGCCGCTGCCACGGCGCGACTCCACCAGATAGCCCTTTTCCGGCGTAAAGCGCGTGCTTATAACATAGCTTATCTGCGACGGAGCGCACGATAATTTATCGGCCAGTTCATTGCGCTGCACCAGCACAGTGTCCTCGCTGTCCTCCAGCAACTGGCGGATAATAAAATTTTCTATTGCATCAGCAAGATTTCTCATATCTGATTACCCCATAAATTTAGATGTATTGTTTTACACTTATTATATTTGACTTTTCGACTTTTGGCAAGGCATAAATAAAAAACAGCGATGAAATTTTTGTAAATTCCACCGCTGCCATTATTTAATAATTACAGATTTTTTGCAAATTCGTATGCAAACTGACGCGCTGCTTCGGTTTCATCAACGCAGGCACGCCATTTGCAGTTAAAGCCGGGCTGCAAATCAAACCCTCCTGCCGTAAGCATGGCTTCCATATCTTTCTGCGCACCGCCTGCCCAGCCGCAGGTGCCAAAAGCTGCCGCTTTTTTGCCTTTAGGCTGCAAGCCTTTTAAATAAACCAGCATACCGCCGATTGTCGGCATCATGCCGCTGTTTAAAGTCGGTGAACCTACAAGCAGGCCGCCCGCTTCAAACAATTCTGCCGCAACAGTGCTGCAAGGGGTTCTGTCCATACGCATCAGCTGCACTTTTACGCCGGCAGCGGCAGCGCCTTCAACCATAGCTCGTGCCAGTGCTTCCGTGCCGCCCCACATGGTATCGTAGGCAATAACAACGCTTTTGCCGTTAACGCCAGTTCCCCAGACTGCATATTTTTCAAGAATCTGCGCAATTTTGCTGCGCCAGATAACACCGTGCGCCGGAGCAATCATTTTAATATCAAGCGCAGAGGCTTTTTTAAGCGCACCGCCGATTAAACGCGCATACGGCCACAAAATGTTGGCAAAATACTTTTTCGCTTCATAGAACAAAACATATTCGTCAACTTCGTCATCAAAGCGTTTGGACGAAGCATAATGCTGGCCAAAAGCATCGTTGCTGAACAGAATTCCGTCCTGCAGGCAGTAGGTTACCATGTTGTCGGGCCAGTGCAGCATCGGCATGGGCACAAAAGTCAGTTCACGGCTGCCAAGGCTTATTTTGTCGCCTTCCTTAACAACCATAAAATCAAAGCCGTCGCCGTAATGGCGCAAAGCCTCGTTTTTGCCCTGCATGGTAATAACAAATTTAGCATTGGGAGCTGCTTTTAAAACCTCCGGCAGAGCACCTGCATGGTCAGGTTCAACATGGTTTACCACTACGTAATCTATTTTGGCAGGGTCAGCAACACGGCGTATTTTCTCCAAAAGTTCATCTGCATAGCAGGCCTTAACGGTATCAATAAGGCAAATTTTTTCATCAACAATTAAATAACTGTTGTATGAAGCGCCGCGCTCGGTTTTATATCCGTGAAAATCCCTCACAATCCAGTCCGTTGCACCCACATCATAAATACCGGGCGCTATTTCCATTGGCATCATTGGTTGTACCTCCTTTTATACTCATCATAAAACAAATTAAAGATAGCCGAAAGATAATTTTTTCAAATTTTTATCTAAAAACAGCCCTGCCTGATGGAAGCTGTTTAAAGTACTTCTGTGCCCGATGCTGATAACCGTAGTCTGCGGCATTTCGGCAGAAATTAAAGTGTACATGGCTTTTTCCGTAGCCTCGTCAAGAGCGGAGGTTGCTTCATCCAGAAACAGCCAGTCCGGCTTATAAATAAGCGCACGCGCAAAAGCCACGCGCTGCTGTTCGCCGCCGCTTAAAACATGCGCCCAGTCCGCTTCAACATATAAATTTTCTGCTAAATAGCCTATGCTGCATTTTGCAAGCACGTTTTTCAGTTCTTCATCACTGCATTCATGCCCGCCGGGGTACAGCAGCGCCTCGCGCAGAGTGCCGAGCGGCAGATAAGGTTTCTGCGGAATAAACATGGTATTTTCCGCCTCCGGCATGGCAAGCCTGCCTTTTACATAGGGCCAGATGCCTGCCAGAACGCGCAGCAAAGTACTTTTGCCGCTGCCGCTTGGCCCTTTGATTAAAATATTTTCACCGCGGCGCAGGTTAAATTCCGCACCGTCAATCAAAATATGCCCGTCCGGCAGCGTTATATCAAGCTGCTTGGCTGCAATGCCGCCATCAGATAACTCACGCTGCAAATCCGGCTGCAATTTTTCCTGCTTAACTTCGTGCATGTGCAGCCCAAAGCCTGTAAGACGGTTAACAACAGACTGCCATTCGGCAATGGAAGCGTACATATCTACAAAATACGAAAGCGATTCCTGTACTTTACCGAAGGCGTTGCTTACCTGCATCAGCCCGCCCAGCGTAATCTGGTGCGCCAAGTAACGCGGCATCGCCACAACCATCGGGAAAATAATGGCAATCTGCGAATAACCGGAATTAATCCAGATAAGCTGCTTGCGTTTTTGAATAATTTTCCAGAAGTTGTCCAAAAGCAGTGCAAAACGCTTTTTAAAAATGCTGCCCTCGCGCCCTTCGCCGCTGTAAAAGGCAATGCTCTCGGCGTTTTCGCGCATACGCATCATGCTGAAACGGAAATCAGCCTCGTAACGCTGCTGCACAAAATTAAGCCCAACCAGCTTTTTGCCGGCAACATGCGTTACCCAGGTGCCAAGCGCCGAATAAATAAGCGCAACCCACACCATATAACCTTCGATATGGAAGCTGTGCTCCCAAAGCGTAAAATCGAGCGGCCCGGAAATATTATACAAAACAAATACGAACGATACAAAAGTACATACCGCCTTTAAAACGCCGATACTGAAAGTCAGCGTCATTTCCACAAACAGGCGCACATCTTCACTGATACGCTGGTCAGGGTTATCGGTATCAGCGCCGAAAACCTGCAGGCGGTAATAAGTTTTATTGCGCAGCCATTCATCAATGTAGCGGTCTGTAAGCCAGCGGCGCCAGTTAATTATAAGCACCTGCTGCAGATAAAACGAATATACCATTAAAATAATGTACAGCGCGGCCAGCCACGAAAAATGTATCAGTTCATCAAATATTTTCTCGGTGTCATAATTTTGCAGTGCTTCATAAAATACGTTAAACCAGTCGTTAATTAAAACAATTACATATACAACCGCCAGTGTAAGCGCAATTATTACCGCCAGCAGGGCAAACGCCATCAAGCGTTCTTCCGACTGCCAGTAGCTTTTGGTTAAAAACCACACATTGCGCAGAAAGCGGCTTTGTTCTTTTAATCTGTTCAAGCAAATTCCCCTCTATTTCAAAATAGTTTGTTTACTCTAACTATTATACAACACAAATTTAAAAATTCCTGCTATAAAAAATGCCCCGCCGTCAAGCAGGGCATTTTTCACTAATTATTTACTTTTATCAGGCTTCTTCTTTATGCTTTTTGCTGAAGAATTTTTCTACAACTACAAAGCATACCGGAATCAGGAAGATACCGAACAGCGTGTTGAAGGTCATACCGGCAACTACGGCGTTACCCATGGATACACGCGCGCCTGCGCCCGGGCCGGTTGCAACAGCCAGCGGCAGGCAGCCGAGGATGAATGCAAACGAAGTCATCAGAATCGGACGGAGACGGAGGCGGGATGCTTCAACAGCAGCATCAACAACGCCCATGCCTTTCTCCATATTCATCTTGGCGTATTCTACAATCAAAATTGCGTTCTTGGCAGCAAGGCCGATAAGCATAATCAAGCCAATCTGCATATAAACGTCGTTTTGCTGTCCGCGCAGGTACTGGCCGAGAATGCAGCCCAGTACGGCAGTAGGCACGGAAAGGAGAACTGCCAGAGGAATGGTCCAGCTTTCATACAAAGCTGCCAGGCAGAGGAATACGAAGATAAGGGAAATTACAAAAATCTGCATGGAGCGGTTGCCTGCTTCAATCTGGTCACGGCTCTGGTCGGTCCATTCATAGCTGTAAGTTACCGGCAAAGTTTCTGCCGCAACTTCTTCCAGAGCAGTCATGGCCTGGCCGGTGGAATAACCTTCGGCAGGGTCGCCTGCAATTTTAATAGCGCGTGCGCCGTTAAAGCGCGTCATAACAACGGAACTGTTTTCATTGTCATAAGTTACAAGAGTGTTCAGCGGAACCATCGTGCCATCGTTGCTGCGTACAAAGAAATAACGCATATCGTCAACGTTGGAGCGGTATTTGTCATCAGCCTGCATAACAACTTTCCATGTACGGCCGAAGTTGTTCAGGTCGTTGATTTCGTAGCCGCCGAGGAAGGTCTGCAATGCGCTGAATACGCTGGAAACAGGTACGTTCAGGCTCTGTGCCTTATCACGGTCTACGTTGAATTTATACATAGGCGTGGTGGTGTTCAGTGTAGTGTAAATCATGCCTATTTCCGGGCGCTGGCGTGCTTTAGCCAAAAATTCCTGTGCACGGTCATTCATCAGGCTTACATCTTCACCGCCAAGGTTCATAATGTACATGCTTAACGAACCGGTGCTGGAAGCGCCAGGCAATGCAGGCGGCTGGAAGGCCATAACCGTGGCATCCGGGAATTTAGGGCCGAGGCCCTGAATCATAGGAATGATATCCTGAATGGTGGTATCACGTTCTGCATAAGGCTTCATGGCTACAACTACGAGGCCGGCAGACGCTTTCTGCGCAGAACTCAGAATATCAACGCCTGATACTTCCATTACATAGTCAACACCCGGGAATTTCTGAACTTCTTTACTGAGTTCTCCCATCAGCTGAATATTACGGTTGCTGGAAGCGCCTTCCGGCAGGCTGAAGGATACGGCGCTCATGCCCATATCTTCATTAGGAACATAACCGGAAGGAGTAATCTTAAACAGGAAGCCGATTAAAATTACGCCAACCAGCAGGCAGGCCATAACAACTTTTGCATGGCGGATGCATTTTTCTACGTTAGTTACGTATTTAGCCAGCGTTCTTTCAAACCATTTGTTGAAAGCATGTACGGCTTTGCCGATAAAGCCTTTAATTTCGGCTTCATCTTTTTTAGGTTTCAAAATCAGAGCGCACAGTGCCGGGGTCAGCGACAATGCGATAAGTGCCGAAAGCATCATGGAAACGGAAATGGTAATGGCAAACTGTTTATAAAGCTCGCCAACCGTACCGCCGGTAAACGCAGTCGGGATAAATACCGCAGAAAGTACGAAGGCAATAGCCACAACAGGGCCGGAAACTTCGCTCATGGCGCGGTAGGTTGCTTCTTTAGGCGTAAGGCCCGTATCCTGAATATGATGTTCTACTGCTTCTACAACGACGATAGCGTCGTCGACTACGAGGCCGATAGCAAGGATAAGTGCGAAAGCCGTCAGCGTATTAATGGTAAAGCCCAAAAGTACGAACGAAGCAAAAGTACCAACCAGAGATACCGGTACTGCCAACAGCGGAATCAGCGTTGCGCGCCAGCTTCCGAGGAACATAAAGATTACAAAAATAACCAGAACCAGCGCTTCAAAGAAGGTATGGGCAACTTTGTTCAAAGATTCGGTAATAAACTGCGTGTTATCCTGAATAACCGTCAGTTTCATATCTGCCGGGAAACGTTTTTCGGCGTCAGCCAAAACTTCGCGGATTTGCGAAACCGTTTCAATGGAGTTGGCGTCACTGGTAAGGGATACCGGGAATACTACGGAGGCACCGCCGTTCAAACGGCTGAGTACCAAGTCGCTTCTCGGTGCTTCTTCAATGCGGGCAATATCCTTTAAGTAAAGGTTTTCGCCGTTAATGGAACGGATAATAATATTACCGAATTCTTCAGGTGTTTTTAAACGGCCCTGCGCATTGGCAGAGTATTGTTTTTCCTGCTCGTCAACAGTCGGGCGGGCACCTACGGTACCTACAGGCGCCTGAATGTTCTGAGCTTCTACCGCCGTTTCAATATCGCTTGTTGTAAGGTTAAGCTGAGCCAGTTTTTCCGGGTTCAGCCAGATACGCATGGAATATTCCGGGCCGTATTCATCAACGGTGGATACACCTTTAACGCGCTTAACAGCGTCGATAAAGTTAACGTCGGCGTATGTTCTGAGGAACATACTGTCATAAGTATTATTAGGCGAGGTAAGTGCGAAATACATGATGGTTTCCGCAGATTCCTTCGTCGTGGTAATGCCGTATGCGGTTACTTCCTGCGGCATGGAGCTGTTTGCCTGCGATACACGGTTCTGTACTTCTACCGCAGCAATATCGGCGTTCTTTTCCAGGTTAAACTGTACGTTTAAGCTGTATTCGCCGGTAGCGGTACTGGTAGAACTCATATCCAGCATATTTTCTACGCCGTTTACCTTCTGTTCTATTGCCTGCGCAACAGATTCTTCTACCGTCTGGGCACTTGCGCCCGTATAGTTGGTAGTTACGGAAATACGCGGCTTGGTAATATTAGGATACTGGGCAATAGGCAGGCTGAAACCGGCAATAGCGCCCAGCAGCGTAATCAATATGGCCAGCACCATGGCAAAGACCGGACGGTCAATAAAAAATCGTGCCATTCAGCTTACCTCCTTATTTTGCTGCACCGGCAGCATCGCCGGATTCTGTTCTGTCGGCGGTAGTGTCAAGTTCTGCTTCCGTCATCGGTTCGGGGTTTACAAGCGCGCCGGCTGTAATTTTGCCGGTACCTTCAACAACAATGGTTTCATCGCCGTTAAGGCCGCTTTCAACCATCCACAAACGCCCTACGCGAGGCCCAAGGGTAACTTCGCGCATTTCAACCTTGTTGTCTGCGCCGATAACATAAACAAATTTCTTATACATCAATTCAGTAACAGCACGCTGCGGAATGAGAAGTGCGTTAGCTCTGGTGCCTGCCGTTGCCTGCACATGTGCGAACATTCCCGGCAGCAGAACGCGGTTCGGGTTATCAAACAGCGCTTTAATGGTAAGCGTACCGGTGTTGGCAGTCAACGCACGGTTAACCTCGGCAATGCGGCCAGGCAGGTCATAAGTGGTGCCATCGCTCAGAACAATGCTCAAATTTTCCAGCGGTGCTGCCTGCCCTCTGTCAACGGCAGTGTTGGCAAGCTTCAAGTATTCAGGCTCAGCCATGCTGAATTCTACAAATACCGGGTCGGTATTGGAAATTGTTGCCATGGTAGTCTGCCCGTCGGTAACATAGTTGCCTACTTCAAGGGCAGTAGTATCAATGCGCCCGGTAAACGGAGCCGTTACATTGGTTTCGTTCATATCAATCTGCGCATTTTCAAGCATGGCTTCCTGTGCGTTTACGGATGCCTGTGCCTGGTCGCGCGCCATAATGGCGTTATCGAGAGTCTGTTTGGAAACAGCGCTTTGTTCATAAAGTTTTGTGTAGCGTTCGGCATCTACCGAAGCGTTGGCAAGCTGAGCACGGGCATTAGCAAGGTTTGCCTGTGCCTGCAAAAGGTTCGCGCGGTAGGTACGCGGGTCAATCGTGTACAAAATCTGCCCCGCCTGAACGGTTTCGCCGCCGTTAAAATACTTGCCGGTAATCTGCCCGCTTACCTGTGCCTTCAGCTCCATTTCCTGCTGAGCCTGCACAAAGCCGGTATAATCGTAAACCAGCGGTGTATCACGCTTTATTACCTGCATGGATTTTACAAGCGTAGCCTGCGGAGCCGCTGCTTTTTCGCCGCCGCAGCCGGCAAGCGAAAACACAGTTACGGCAGCAAGCGCTGCAACTGCTGCTTTGCCGCTCCTGTTCTTACGCAAAAAATTCAACATAAATCTATTCCTCCTTCTAACTTAAGTTTCAAGTACAAAAAAGCAAAAAGGATATACTTAAACCAAAGTAATATAATTATATTCCTTCAAAAGCAGAAAGGCAAACCTTAATTTCAGCAAATTTCATTAATTTTACTTATCGTTGCTTTTATTTTCTCGGTTTTTCGCCATTAGACTCTCCAGTCAGTTCCTTTGTGGCAAATTTGTTTATTTTTTGTTATTTTTTCAGCAAATTTTTGTTAAGCATAAATTTTTCAAGTTCAGATGCCGGTATTGCGGCTTCATTCCAGCCCGTGCCGTCTTTCATCTTCTGGCAGAACACCAGATTCTTTCCATTATAATACCAGGAATTCGGCACTTCCTTTGTAAAATCAACCTTATCTTCAGCGCCAAGCAGAGCAAGCACCGGCAGTAAATCCGGGTTTTCAACATCCAGAACATCACTGATATCAAGAACTTTGCCGTCGCTGAGCGATATGTTCAGCGGCAGGCGTTCAAAAATTTCTTCGCTGCCTTCACCCATTACGCCGAAAAACATCAGCGACATCATATCGGAACCTGCAAAAGGCACCGTATAATCAAGCTCGCAGCTTTTTTTGCCAAGCGCTGCGGCATAGGGCTGCCAAACTTTCTCCAGCTCGCCGTTAATGGTATTTTGCAGTTCCTGTTTGCCTTCAACCGCCATCAGCGGATAAGTTACGCTGCTGCCGTCCATTACTGCCTGCTGCCTGTAAAGCATGCCGTTGCCGAAAACGAGGTTGCGTCGGAATTCGCCGTTCTGCACAATTTGCGTATATAATTCGCGGTCCTTCAACTGCCAGCCGCCGTCATATTCCCACTCGGCAGCAATTTTGGCAAGCGTGTCCTCGCTGCCTGTTCCGCTTACGGTCTGCAAGGTCGCAAGCTTGTCCATGCCTTCGGGGTCTGCAATAACGGTAACCCCGCTCATGCGGCTTTCCGGCTTGCGGTAGGGCTTTAGCAAATTTCCGTTTCCGTCATACAGCCCACAGTTAATATAATAATCTTTTTCGTGCGGCAGTACGCCGTATTCAACGGCTTCCGTACGCACGCCGTCTTTAAAATCTTCAAACACAAATTCCGTTTTAAAACCGGGCTTAAAAGCAGCGTTAACGGCTGCGCCCAGATTATCGCTGCCGGTATAAATTTCCTGTACGGCATTGGGCAGCGCTGCGTCGATAATGCGTACCTGCATTTCCTGTGCCGCCCCGCTTAAAGAGCGCACAATAATCTGCTCTCCCTTACCGGTAAAATGCCCTTTCTGCAAAATATTGGCATAACCGCCCTCAAGCGAAGGCGTATAGGCGGTTATCAGTTTGCCGCTGCCGTCTTTAATCATCAGCAGCAAATCGCCGTAATAGCTGCTGCCTCCCGTAAGTTTACTGCCCCACAGCTCGGCGGTTTCCTGCGTTCCGTTGCCGTCGGTATCCGCTTTAATGCTGGCAAGGCACACAGGTTCTGCGGCCAGAGCCCCACTATGCCCCGCCGCCAAAATAAAACCTGCCGCCAAAGCAAAAAATCTATTCCATTTCATAAATATAGCCTCCGTTATTTACAGCATTACAAATTATATTATACCAACATCGCGCTGATAACAAAAGTAAAACCTGTTCAGTAAACAAAAATAAGTTTTACAGTGTATTTTTTAATAAAAGTAGTGCATTTATCGGTTTTTTGATGTAAAATAACTGATAAGACGCTTACACAGTGTTATGCTGATAACCACTAACTACGCAAAGGATGATGACGATGAAAAAATTACTGTTTTTACTGGCAGCACTTTGCCTGGCATTTGCCCTTACAGGCTGCGGCGGCAGCGAAAAGCAGGCACCAGCAGCGGCCAAAGCACAGGTTAAGCTCGGCATGCTGCGCCTTACCAGCAGCGCGCCGCTGTTTATTGCCATGGACAAAGGCTTTTTTGCCGAACAGAATATAGAAATACAGCCGGAATGGTTTGACGCGGCACACCCCATTGCCGTAGCAACTGCTTCTTCGCAGGTTGACGTAGGCGCAACCGGCATTACCGCAAGCCTCTTTAACATGGCGGCAAGCGGCCAGCAGCTGGCAATAGTTGCCGATAAAGGCCGCGAAGAAAAAGGCTTCCCTTCTTCCGCACTTGTTGCGGCGGCAAACGCTTATAACAGCGGCTTTACCAGCCTGGAAAGCATTAAAGGCAAACGCATCGGCATTACGCAGAAAGGTTCTACCTTCCATTATATGCTGGGCAGAATGCTTGAACAAAAGGGCATGAGCCTCGACGATGTGGAACTTGTGCCGCTCGGCAAAGTAAGTGCCGTAATGGCAGCGCTTGAAAGCAACCAGATTGACGGCGCAATTTTAAACGAGCCCAACATCACAAAAATGCAGACCGCAGGCACGGCGCAAACCATTGTTCAGGTTGGCGACATCATTCCTTATCAGACTTCCGCACTGTTCTTCTCGCCTGAATTTATGAAAAACGAAGACGCCAACATCCGCTTTTTAAAAGCCTATAACAAAGCCTGCCATTATTATTACGAAGCAGCCATTGAAAAGAAAGACCCCAAAAAGCTTGATGAAGTTGTAAGCATTATTGCCAAATACGTAAAAGCCCCTGCCGGTGACATTAAACTTGGCCTGCCGTACATTGACCGCGACGGCAAACTTATGGCGGACGATATTAAAACACAGATTGACTGGTATTCTTCACACGGTATGATGCAGGGCACCCTTGACCCTGCCAAAGTGGCAAATACCACTCTGCTGGAAAAAGCACTGGCACAGTAACAATTTAAGGGCGGAACAGCTTCCGCCCTTTTTATTTGGAGGCACTTATGAAACTCGTTATAGACAACGTAAGTAAAAGTTTCGTTTCGCGCACGGGGCATACCCTGCCTGTTTTGCAGGATATTAACCTTACCGTAAACGAAGAAGAATTTGTCGCCCTGGTAGGTCCGTCCGGCTGCGGCAAATCCACACTTTTAAACATCACAGCCGGGCTGCTTGCGCCGACAAGCGGCAGCGCCAGCTTCACGCATCTGCCGCAGGGGCATGTGCCGCGCACCGGCATTGTTTTTCAGGAAACGGGGCTTTTTCCATGGCGCAGCGTTTACGATAATATCGCCTTTGGGCTGGAAGCAATGGGCGTGCCCAGGCAGGAACAAAAAGACCGTATAAGCCACTACATAAACCTTGTTGGCTTAACCGGCTTTGAAAAGGCACTGCCGCACCATTTAAGCGGCGGTATGCGCCAGCGCGTAGGCATTGCCCGCGCCATTGTAATTAACCCCGACCTGCTTTTGATGGACGAGCCTTTCAGTGCGCTGGACGCACAGACGCGCACCATTATGCAGGAAGAACTTGTTACCCTGTGGGATAAAACGCGCCTCAGCACTTTATATGTAACCCATAACATTCAGGAAGCCGTTATGCTTGCCGACCGTGTTGTGCTGCTTTCGCGCCGCCCGGGCAAAATAAGCCGCATTTTAAATATCGGCATACCGCGCGCAGAGCGCGAACTGCCGCAGCATACAGAAGAAATTGCCGAATATATCCGCATTATCTGGGAACACATCAGCAAAGACGCGCGCGCAGCCTTAATGGAGGTGGAAGGCAATGAATGAATATAAAATTACCGATAAAATGCACAGCTGGCAAAAGACTTACCCGGTCTGGGTTTCCGCTCTTTCCGTCATTGTGCTGCTGATAATCTGGGAACTCATCTGCCGCGCAGGCATTGTTTCGCCGCTGTTTCTGCCTTCACCGACAGGTATTTTAAGCGCACTTGCCGCTATGGTTGCGGGCGGAGAAATCGCTGCAAGCCTTGCCGCAAGTATGTACCGCATTATTCTGGGCTTTGTGCTCGGCAGCGTTATCGGCCTCGCCGTAGGGCTTTTTACCGGTACTTCCGCGCTGATTGACCGCATTGGCTCGCCCATTGTAAACGCGCTGTACCCAATACCTAAAATTGCGCTGCTGCCGCTGTTTATTTTATGGCTCGGCATCGGCGAACTCAGCAAAGTAACTATTATCGCCCTGGGCGTGTTCTTTCCGGTAGCGATGAATACATATTCCGGCGTAAAAAATGTAGACCCGCTTTTAATTAAGGTAGCCGTAAGCTTTAACGCCACCCGCTGGATGACCTTAAAAAAAGTTGTGCTTCCGGCAGCCCTGCCCATGATTTTTGCCGGGCTGCGCCTTGCGGCAGGAACCTCGCTTCTGCTTCTGGTTGCCGCAGAAATGATTGCCGCACAGGAGGGCATCGGCGCGCTGATACTGCATTACGGCGATTTGATGATTACCGACCGCTTAATGGCCGGCGTAATTGTGCTTTCACTTTTGGGGCTGGTGTTTAACCTGCTTTTGCAATGGGCAGAAAACCGCGCCATACCCTGGAACAGATAATTTAAAATTGTATACATTATTTTTACGCGGCAGGGCTGAACTTGCCGCGTTTTTTATGGTATAATAGCGGCATACAATTTTTTGTTTTGTAAATTTATTAAGTGAGGAGCAACCGATATGAAAATTTCCCAGCGTGTACAAAATTTAAAATTATCACCTATCAGAAAGCTGGCGCCCTATGCAGATGCCGCAAAAAAAGCAGGCAAAAAAGTTTACCATCTTAACATAGGCCAGCCGGATATTGAAACTCCGCCCCAGTTTATGGACGCCATTAAAAATTTTGACGAAAAAGTTATTGCCTACGGCGCCAGCAAAGGCGAACCGTTTTTAATTGAAGCAATTCAAAAATACTATGCCGAAAAAGGCATGAACTATGAAGCAGGCGATATTTTCATCACCAACGGAGGCAGCGAAGCCCTGACCTTTGCAGTTATGGCTTTGTGCGACCCTGATGACGAAATTATGGTTTTTGAACCGTTTTACGCCAACTATACAACTTTTGCCACCGAGTTCGGCGCTAAAATCAACGCCGTAACCACCAGCGTGGAAAACGGCTATCATCTGCCGGACGCTGCCGAAATTGAAAAACATATTACGCCCAAAACCAAAGCAATTCTCTTAACCAATCCGGGCAACCCGACAGGCGTTGTTTACACCGAAGCAGAAATGCAGACCATTGCCGCACTTGCCGTTAAGCATGACCTTGCCGTAATTGCCGACGAAGTTTACCGCGAATTTGTTTACGGCGGCGAATATAAGAGCTTCGGCACTATGCCCGAGCTTGACAATAACCTGATTATTATCGACAGCGTTTCCAAACGTTACAGTGCCTGCGGCGCACGTATCGGCTGCATTATCAGCAAAAATAAAGAATTCTGCCAGCAGATTAACAAATGCTGCCAGGGCAGGCTGTGCAGCCCGATTTTGGAAGAAGTTGGCGCAGCAGCACTTTACACAACACCGGTAAGCTATCTGGAAGAAGTAAACAAAGAATACCAGAAACGCCGCGACACCATTGCCGCAGGGCTGAAATCACTGCCCGGCGTTGCAGCCAGCGACCCAAAAGGCGCTTTTTACGTAATGGTTAAATTCCCGGTAGACGACGCAGAAAAATTTGCCATCTGGCTGCTGGAAAACTTTGACGTTGACGGCGAAACCGTAATGTTTGCCCCCGGCAACGGCTTTTACAGCACACCGGGCCTTGGCGTTAACGAAGCCCGCCTTGCTTACGTGCTGAACCGCGAAGATTTAAAACGTGCCATTTACATTTTAGGCGAAGCCTTAAAAGCTTACCCCGGCAGAACCTGCTGAACATAATAAAGCACAAACGGCATCACGTAAAACGTGATGCCGTTTTCATTTACTAAACCTTTTATACACAAGCTGTGCCGCTGCGGCGGTTACAAGTTCTGCCAGCCAAAAGGCATGCCAGACGCCTTGTGCGCCAAAGCTGCGGCTTAACAGCCACGCCGCCGGTATAATTATTACCACATAGCGCAAAAGCGAAATTACAAGCGACGGTACGCCCTTGCCAAGCCCTTCCAGAGCGCCGCAGTCGGTTACACTAACTGCCGATACGATAAACCCGGCGCATATTATGCGCAGCGCCTGCGCCCCGGCTTCTACCGTTACGGCGTTATCGGTAAACATGGCCATTAAAACATCCGGCACCGTCAGGCAAATTACCGTTCCCCCAAGCATAATGCCTGCGTTAAGCACCAGTGTTGTGTTGTAAATTTTCCTTACGCGCTCGTGCTCGCCCGCGCCATAGTTAAAGCCAATCAGCGGACGCATGCCCTGAATAATGCCGTTGGCAGGCAGGTACAAAAAAGTTTGCAGCTTGTAATAAATGCCAAGCACCACAATATAGCTTTGCGAAAAAGCCGCAAGTATGGTGTTAAGCGAAGACACCAACAGCGAAGGCAGCGCCAAGTTCAGCGTTGCCGGTATGCCGATGGCGTAAAGTTTAAAATCAAGCCCGGCGTCGCACGTTAAATACCTGCGGCTTAACCTGATGCGCAGCGGATAATTTTTATAAACAAACAAGTATATTAAAAGCGTTACTATCTGCCCTATGCCTGTTGCCACAGCCGCCCCTTCTATTCCCCATTCGGGAAACGGCCCGATGCCGAAAATCAAAAGCGGGTCTAAAATAATGTTGGTTATGCAGCCTGCCATTAACGCAATCATGGTAACTTTCATGTTGCCGACTGCCTGAAAGATTTTTTCAAACGCCAGCCCCAGCATGATTATCAGCGAAAAGCTGAAAGCAATATTGGAATAACGCACGCCCATATCTATAACCTGCGCATTATTTGTAAAAGCGCTTAAAAACTGCGGCATAATGGCAATGCAGGCTGCCATCAGCACCACACCGTGCAGGGCGGAAAGCGCCATGCCGTGCACCGCCGCGCGGTTAGCAGTTTCGCCTTCGCCCGCGCCAAGGTAATAGGCAATCAGCGCGTTAATGCCCACGCCAAAGCCAATGCTGACGGCGTTGATAAAATTCTGCACCGGGAACACCAGCGACAGCGCCGTCATGGCGTCCTCGCTGATTTGCGCCACAAAAAAACTATCCACAATGTTGTACAGCGAGTTCACCATCATGCTGATAACCATGGGCAGCGCCATTGAAGTTATCAGCGGCAGCACCGGTTCTTCCTTCATAAAATTTTCGTTCATATTCCCTCTCCTTCCGCTGCATAAAAAAACCACACAGCGCCCGCTAAGGCAACTGTGTGGCGAAAAGTGGCTATGCCAGAAAAATCCACAGCGAATTTTAGTATTTAGTTCTCTAAAAATATACCACAGCGGCGCACTGCTGTCAACAGGGCAAATTAAAACCCCGGCGGCGGAGCACCGGGGCCGGGGGAAAGTAGCTGCTTTAATGCAGCTTTATATGTTTTATTGTTCCGAACAAAATCCCTTATTTTAGACTGCAAGTTTGTTTTATCAGGCGCGGTGCGGCTTATTTCCGTTCAGCCTTCCGCGCCGCGTGGTTAATTATTTAGCAGGTTCTGCTTCAGGCATAACAGCCTGTGCGGATTCCTGTTTGCCGTTGCGTGCGGCAAAAATGGAAGCCAGAAGCGAACCGGTGATTTGGTGTACTACGCCGCCGATTGCACCGGGAACTGCTGCCATCGAGGTGAAGTGCAGTGTACCGAGCGAGCAGGCAAGCGCTGCGTTCTGCATGCCAACTTCCAGCATAACGGTGGTGCACTGCGCTCTGCCCATGCCGGCTTTTCTGGCGAGCATCCAGCCAAGGGCGTAACCGCCGAAGTTTTGCAGCACTACAACCAGAACCATAACCCAGCCGAGCCTTAAGATGGTTTCGCCGTTTAAGGCAACCATAGCGCCCATGATTGAAAGTACGCTGAATGCGGATACGAGAACCAAAAGTTTGGAGTATTTAACGACGAGTTTGTCGCCGACTGCTTTATGAACGAGGATGCCAAGAACGATTGGCAAAAGGATTACCTGAGATACGGATTTAAGCATTGCGAGGAAGGAAACTTCAACCCACTGGCCTGCCAGCATCCAGGTTAAAAACGGGGTAAGTAGCGGTGCAAGCAAAGTAGTTGCGGTAGTAAGGCAAACAGACAAGGTAACATCGCCTTTGGCAAGATACGTCATTACGTTGGAAGCCGTACCGCCCGGGGTGGTGCCGAGGAGAATCATGCCGATGGCAAGTTCGGGAGGAAGTTCAAACCCAACGGTTAAAACGTATGCGAGAAAAGGCATGATGGTAAACTGCCCTACGCAGCCGAAGAACACTTCTTTAGGACGGCTGAGCACCAGTGCAAAGTCGCTGGCACGCAGCGTCATACCCATGCCGAACATGATAACGGAAAGAAGCAGTACAGTCTGCGAAGCCGCCCAGGTAAAGCCCTGCGGGAAGAAGAACGCTGCCACAACAACTGCAAACACGATGTAAGTAAGATATTTGCCTACGAATTCTGCCAATTTGTTCAATACACTCATTTTTCATTTCTCCTTTGAATAAAATAATTTGTTTAATAACAAACCGGCGATTGTAAAGCTTTTTTACCAACAAAAAAGGCTTTGCCTCTTTTGTAAGAGACAAAGCCGAATAGCTCTGCGGTACCACTCTTATTGCCGTAATAATACGGCCACTTTACCGGCATCACCGAAAGTTTCACAACTGACGTTCAATGCCTGACGCTGTAACGGTCGTCCTCCGGCCACACTTACACAGGCGTTTGCCCTTCAGCTGGCAGCTCATGGGGGATTTTCATAAAGTGCTTTGATCTTATCTCTCAGCTAAATGATAAGTTCTCTGGAATCTGGGCTTCTTTACTACTTTTCCCAATCAACGCAATTTGTTATTTGATGATATTATTATAATAGGCATACAACACCTTGTCAACACTTTTGCGCTGATTTTTTTACATTTTTATTTTAAAGGTTTGTTTTTAATGTAAAATTGTAACATGCGTTACAAACTAAAATCTTAATGTGTTTTAGTTTTTGGGCAATGTACACAAAATTAATTATTTTCTTTGGCAGGTTCCTCTTTTTTCTTTTCCTTTTTGGTATTATATTCCTGCATTACGGCATCCATATCACCTTTCAGCCATAACTCAACAGCGTCAGCCATCTGCTTGACAGCTTCTTCAATTAATGGCTGTTCTTCTTTGCCGAAACGGTGCAGCACATGCCCGATAACTGCCGACGCATTGCGCTCCGGGTGGCCGATGCCGATTTTAAAACGCGGAAAATCGCCCGTGCCAAGATGCTGCTGAATGGACTTAATGCCGTTGTGCCCGCCCGCGCTGCCTTTACGGCGGATGCGCAGTTTGCCGCAGGGTAAATCGAGGTCATCCTGAATAACCGCAATATCTTCCGGATCGATATTGTAAAAATTGGCAAAAGCACCCACGGCTTCGCCGCTTAAATTCATATAGGTGGTAGGTTTTATTAAAAATACCTTTTCGGGAATACGGTGTTCGGCGCACATGGCGCTGCGTTCATTTTTCCAGGTGGTAATGCCCCAGCGCTTTGCAAGTTCATCGGCCACCATAAAGCCGATATTATGGCGCGTGCCTTCATATTCTTTGCCAATGTTGCCAAGCCCAACTATCAGTTTCATGTTTACTCCTTAATGCAAAAATAAGGCCCGCCGCGCCTGCG
Source organism: Phascolarctobacterium sp. ET69 (assembly GCF_023336935.1). Lineage (GTDB taxonomy): Bacteria > Bacillota > Negativicutes > Acidaminococcales > Acidaminococcaceae > Fusicatenibacter_A > Fusicatenibacter_A intestinipullorum. Next base: position 471,333 of record NZ_JAMBLR010000002.1, on the reverse strand, counting down.
GCAGGCCCTTAATGTTTATTATTTGTGTTTTTCAAACAGCTGGCTTACAGACCAGTTGTTGTAAATGCGCAGAATGGTTTCTGCCAGAATCGGCGCAATGGAAAGCACTTTAATTTTGGGGTGCTTTTTGGACGGCGGCAGCGGAATGGTGTTGGTAACAACAACTTCCGTAATATCCGACTGGGCAATGCGGCTTACAGCCGGGTCCGTCAAAATAGGATGCGTGCAGCATGCGTAAATTTCTTTTGCGCCAAATTTTTTAACAGCTTTGGCTGCTTCTACCAAAGAACCGGCGGTATCAATCATGTCGTCGACAAGAATTGCGGTTTTGCCTTCAACGTTGCCGATAAGGTTCATAACTTCGGCTACGCCGGGTTCCGGACGGCGTTTGTCGATAATGGCCATGCCGCAGCCGAGGCGTTCTGCCATGGTGCGGGCACGGCTTACGCCGCCAAGGTCAGGTGATACAACGATGAGGTCCTCAAGATTTTTGCTTTTAATATACTCTGCCAGAATCGGCTGGCCGGGCATATGGTCAAACGGTACGTTAAAGAAGCCCTGAATCTGGGCTGCATGCAGGTCGATTGTTACAACGCGGGTAATGCCTGCACATTCCAGAAGGTCTGCCATCAGCTTTGCGGTAATAGGTTCGCGGCCGCGTGCTTTGCGGTCCTGACGGGCATAACCGTAATACGGAATAACTGCGGTAATGTGGGAAGCGGAAGCGCGTTTAAACGCATCAGCCATAATTAAAAGTTCCATTACGTTATCGTTAACGATAGGGCCGCAGGTAGGCTGTACAATAAAAATGTCCTTGCCGCGTACGCTTTCGTTAATCATAACCTGTACTTCGCCATTGTTAAAACGGTTGATAACGGCATCACCAACGGTTGTACCGAGATTTTCAGCAATCTCGCGTGCCAAGTCAGGGTTTGCGTTACCGGTAAAAATCCTCATTCTGCTCTCATCTGACAACATGGTCATATCCCTCCAAGTATGATTGAGTTGTATAGGTATTAAATTTCCGTAACCTTATAAATATAGTATACAACTTTTTACACAGGTTTAACAAGTAGTATAGCAAAATTTATCAGTCTTCGCGTTGTTTGGCGGCCCAGCCTTCAATGTTCTTCTGTTTGGCGCGGGCAATGCCAAGCGCGTCCTCAGGCACCTCTTTGGTAATGGTGGAACCTGCGCCTACATAAGCACCTTCGCCGATGGTAACAGGCGCAACAAGGTTGCTGTTGCAGCCTATAAAAGCGTTGTCGCCAATAGTGGTGCGGTGTTTTTTCTTGCCGTCATAGTTAACCATAATGCACCCGCAGCCAATATTTACGCCGCTGCCGATATCGGTATCGCCAATGTAGGAAAGATGCGGCAGCTTGGTGCCGTAGCCGACATGGGAATTTTTAACCTCGATAAAGTTGCCGATTTTAACCTTGTCTTCAAGCACGGTATCCGGGCGCAGATGTACATAGGGCCCCATTACAACTTTATTTTTAACGGTGCAGTCGTGCCCGTAGGTAAACTGCATTTCCACTTCGCTGCCAACTTTAACATTGGTAAGGCGTACAGAAGGCCCGATTACGCAGTCAGTGCCGATTTCCGTATTGCCTTCCAGCCAGGTGTACGGATAAATAACGGTATCGTTGCCAACTTTAACATCTTCGCCGATAAAGGTGCTTGCGGGGTCCATAACGGTTACGCCGCTGTCCATCAGCGCACCGAGCACGCGGCTGCGCAGTTCGGCTTCTGCTTCCGCCAGCTGGCGGCGGCTGTTTACGCCCATTACCATGGCGTTATCGGCAGTAATGGCGGCGCCTACTTTTTTGCCCATGCCGTTTAATTTGGCAAGCACATCAGTTAAATAATATTCGCCCTGCGCGTTATCGTTTGTTAAAGTATGCAGAACTTCAAACAGGAGCGGTGCTTCAAAGCAGAAAATACCGGTATTGATTTCGGTAATGGCCTTCTGTTCCGGTGTGGCGTCTTTTTCTTCAACAATGCCTGCCACATTGCCTTCCGCATTGCGGATAATGCGCCCGTAACCGTAAGGGTTGGGCATAATTGCGGTAAGCACGGTGGCAGCAGCGCCGCTTTGTACATGCTCGTCATAAAATTTACGCAGTTCGCCGGCGTCCAAAAGCGGAGTGTCACCGCAAAGAACCATAACGGTGCCCTTAAAATCTTTCAATTCGGCTTCGGCCTGCATTACGGCGTGGCCTGTGCCAAGCTGTTCTTTTTGGTATACGCTTACGGCCTGATTGCCGATAAGTTCGTTTACAAGTTCTGCGCAGTGGCCGGTAATAACCACTTTTTTAGCGGCACCGGCGCCGTCTGCGGCGTTAAGCACTCTTTGCAGCATGGCTTTGCCGCCAACCTTATGCAAAACCTTCGGCAGTTTGGATTTCATGCGGGTGCCCATACCGGCAGCTAAAATTACAGCAACAAGTTCTGACAATTTCTATACCCCATTTCTTATTTTTTCTTGCGTTCAGCGCTTTCAAGCATGTCTTTCAGCAACGTATGCTCGGCGTTTTCCATGTGCAGACGTGCAGCGTTCTGCGCCCTGTCAACATCATGGGCGGCAATGCTGTCCACCAGAATGCGGTGTTCTTCCATGGTATTCTGCAAACGCCCCGGATACATCATGGAACGGCGGCGTATCACTGTAATCTGCTCGCGCAGATTGTTAATAATGCCTGCCAGGCGTTTGTTGCGGCTGGCTTTATACAAAACATCATGGAACGCGGTATCAATTTCTACGATTTTTTCAATATTGCCGTCTTCAATATGCTGGCCGATTTCTACCAGCAGGCGCTGCATGGTTTCCAGCTCCTCGTCGCTGATGCGTTCGGCGGCAAGCCCTGCTGCCAGCACTTCAAGGCTGGTGCGTATTTCGTAAACTTCGTTAATGTCTTTAATGGAAATATCGGCCACATAGGTACCGCGGCGCGGTATCATTACCACAAAGCCTTCCAGTTCCAGCTTGCGGATTGCTTCACGCACCGGCGTACGGCTGACGCCCATTTCATCAGCCAGCTGAATTTCCATCAGCCTTTCGCCCGGGCTGAAAACGCCGTCAACAATCGCCTGGCGGATGGTTTCGCATACCAGTTCGCGCAGCGGCCGGTAGCTGTCAAGCTGAATAGGGCTTAAATGTCCGCTCATTTATATTACACTCCTTTTCACAGTTGTGGCAATCGCTGTTTCCAGTTTCCATGCCTGCAATGCTTCTATAATTTTCTGTGCTTCCTGTGTGCTGCCTGCAACGGCAAAAACAGTCGGCCCGCTGCCGCTCATAAGCGCGTACTGCGCTCCTGCGGCAAGCATTTCTTTTTTTATTTTGTTAATTTCAGGGTATCTGGCACAGGTTACGCCCTCCAGTGCGTTGCCCATACCCGGCAGCGGCAGCACGGCATTTCCTTTTAAAAGCGCTGCTTTCAGCGTGCCAATATCAGGATGCTGCGGCTCTTTTAAAGAATCAAATTCCTTATACACCCAGGCTGTGGATACCGCCTGCTGCGGTTTGGCAAGCACAATAACTGCCTCCTGCGGCTCCGGCAGCGCTGTTAATATTTCGCCGCGCCCTTCTGCAAGGGCTGTGCCGCCGCAGATGCAGAACGGCACGTCGCTGCCTATTTCAGCGGCAAGTTGTTCAAGCTGTACCGCATTCAGGCCAAGCTGCCACAAACGGTTCAGCCCGCGCAGCACTGCAGCAGCGTCGCTGCTGCCACCGGCAAGGCCTGCTGCCATAAAAATATGCTTATCAAGCGTTATTTTTACATCCGGCGTTTTATCAAAACGGTTTGCCATCAGCACTGCTGCCTTATACGCAAGGTTGCTGCTGTCGCCCGGCAAATCGCTGCGGCCGGTTTGCACAACCAGACCGCTGTGCTTTTCAAGCGTTACCGTATCGGCAAGGCTGATGCTCTGCATTACCATAGAAACCTTGTGGTAGCCGTCGGCACGTTTGCCGAGCACATCAAGCCCAAGGTTTATTTTGGCATAAGCTGTTTCTGTAATTTTTTCCATAAACATCCCTGTCAACTCAAAATTCTGTATACAATATATTTTAACATATTTTAAACATCTTGGCTTTATAACAGTTTAAAAAGTTATAAAAATTTTTAAATCTCTTTTAAATTTTTTATGCTTTTTGGGTAAATTCGCCTGCGCCAATTCCTTTTTTCTTCAAAAAATGATAAGATTATAACAGTTAAACAAATTTTAAAGGAGCGTATCAATGAGCTACCATATTTACCGTTATACCATGGTGGTTATCGGCTGCCTTATTACGGCCTCCGCCATTAACCTGTTTTACATTCCCAACATGCTGCTCAGCGGCGGTATTACGGGCCTGGGCTTTTTAATTTACTACCTTACGGGCCTGCCCATAGGCATGATGAACATTGTGCTGAACATACCGCTGTTTTACCTTGCGTGGAAGTATATGGACAAGGAATACTTTTTCGGTTCGCTTGCCAGCATGACCTTCCTTTCACTTGCCATTGACGCACTGCATTTTTTAACGGCTTATACACCTGACGTACCGGAAAAAATGCTCAGCTGCATTACCGGCGGCGTTATGTACGGCATCGGCATGGGCATAGTTTACCGCGTGGGCGGCGGTACCGGCGGCATGGATATTGTCGGCGGCATAATAAACAAATATTACAGCATCAGCCAGGGCACAACCAATTTTATTTTTAACATTTTCATTATGTTCTGCGGCACCATTGCCTTCGGCATTGAAGCCGTGCTTTACACAATGCTGACCTTCTTTATCGTCTTTAAAGTAACAAACTCTTTTGCTTCCGGCTTCGATTACAAGAAAAACATTATCATCATCAGCGAGCATTATGAGGAAATTGCCAGCGGCATTATTAAAATAGTAGGCCGCGGCGTAACCTATTTATACGGCGAAGGCGCTTACACTCATCAGCAGCGCAAAGTGCTGTTTGTTGTTGCCAAGCTTACGCAGGTAGCGCGCATCCGCCAGATTGTACGCAAAAAAGACCCCGGCGCTTTTATGATTATCACCGAAGCCAGCGACGTTTTCGGCAGGGGCTTTACTTCCGCCCCCAGCGGCAAGCATAAGCAGAAAAAGATTTTTGCCCTGATTAACCACTACGAGGAAGAAGGAAAATAATTTGAACGGCAAAACACGCCCGGTGCTTGCCATTATGGCAGCAGCCAGTTTATGGGGCTTTATCGGGTTGTTCTCGTACATTTTAATGTTTTACGGGTTCAGCCCGGTGCAGGTTATAGCCGTGCGCACCATTGCCGGCGCTTTATTTATGACGGCTTTTCTGCTTGTGCGTTCGCCTGCCTTGCTAAAAATAAACCTGCGCGATATCTGGATGTTTATTGGCACAGGCATTATCAGCGTAGTGCTGTTTAACCTTTTTTACCTTACAACTTTTATGCTCAGCAGCCTTTCGGTTGCCGTTATGCTGCTTTACACCGCGCCGGTATTTGTAATGCTGCTCTCGCTGCTTTTATTTAAAGAGCGGCTCACTTTCAGCAAAATACTGGCTCTGTGTTCCACAATTTCAGGCTGCCTGTTTTTATCGGGCATGCTTACCGGCAGCTGGCAGTGCCCGCCGGAAGCCTTTTTTACAGGTATTCTTTCCGGTTTTGGCTATGCTTTGTACAGCATTTTCAGCAAATATGCGCTTGTTAAATATAATTCAGCAACCATTTCCGTCTGGACTTTTTATATGGCGTCTTTGCCTTTGCTGCCGTTTTGCCAGCCGGAGGTTATGTTAACTGCCTTTGCCATTATACCAGAAACAGCAGGCGCAGCGGCAGGCATAAGCATTTTATGCACGGTACTGCCTTATTTGCTTTATACCTACGGGCTTAAATACGTTGAAGCCGGGTACGCTTCCATACTGGCAATGCTGGAGCCAGTTGTTGGCTGTTTAACCGGGCTTTTGCTTTTAGGGGAAACTTTTACTTCTGCCAAGGCGGCAGGATTCTTTTTTATACTGGCAGCCATTGTTATTTTAAACAGCGGCAGTATTTTTAAGAGGGGGACTGCAAAATGATTTTAATCAGCGCGTGCCTTTTGGGGCGCAACGTAAAATACAGCGGCGGCAACAATTTGTGCCAGTGGCTGGCAAAATATTATAACACGGAAGATTTTACAGCTTTTTGCCCGGAATGCCTGGCAATGCTGCCCATCCCCCGCCCGCCGGTAGAGATACAAAACGGCAGCGGCGAAGATGTTTTAAACGGCAAAGCCTGCGTTAAAGATAAAACCGGACTTGACGTTACCAGGGAATTTTTAAGCGGCGCACAAAAAGCCTTGCAGATAGCCAAAAAGAAAGGCGCCAATTACGCCATTTTAAAGGCACGCAGCCCGTCCTGCGGCTGCGGCGAAATTTACGACGGCAGTTTCAGCGGCGGCAAAAAATGCGGCAACGGCGTGGCAGCAGAACTTTTAATGCAGCATGGCATTAAAGTTTATACCGAAGAAACCATTACGGAAGAAGAACTTATTAAAATTTTACAGAACAAATAACAGCAAAACGCTGAACAAAAATGTTCAGCGTTTTTATTTTGCCTTACGTGTTTATTGTACGGCACAATGCACAAGTTTTTTGTTCTGTTTGCGGCAGCAGGCATTATGGCAGCGCCATTTTAAAAGCAGTGCCGAACTTATAATAACGGCCACAGAGCCTGCGTTATGCACCAGCGCACCTGCCACCGGGCTTAAAAGCCCCGTTACGGCAAGCACAATAGCCGCAAAATTAAGCACCAGCGAAAAAATAATATTTTTTCTGATAGTCTGCATCATTTGCCCGGATAATTCCAGCAAATGCCCAAACTCCCTGAAATCATCATTAATAAGCACTATATCCGCCGCATCAACGGCAATATCGCTGCCTACGCCGCCCATGGCAATGCCGGTGCAGGCTTTTTTCAGCGCCGGGGCATCATTAATACCGTCGCCAAGCATGCAGATATGCTCGCCATTATCTTCGTAACCGGCAATAATGTTTAATTTATCTTCCGGCAGGCAGCCGGCATAAACTTCGTCCACCCCAACCATGGCAGCAACACTTTCTGCCGCGTTAAAATTGTCACCGGTCAGCAGCATGGTTGTTTTACCGGCGCGCTTTACTCCGGCAAGCATATCTGCCGCTTCCGGCCTTACGGTATCGGCAAGGGCAATAAATCCGGCGGCTTCGCCGTTTACGGCAACATAAATTATACTGCATCCGCTTTGGGCGTATTGCTGCGCAGCGGCTGTAATTTCCCGGGCAATAATAATGCCCTCAGAGCCAAATAATTTTTCGTTACCGGCGGTAATTTTAAGGCCGTTTACTTTGCCCTCCACCCCGCGGCCGGCAAACATTTTAAAAGCGTCGGCAGGCAAAACGTTTTTAGCAAAGCTTGCAAAAACGGCCTGCGCCAAAGGATGTTCCGAAAGTTTTTCCACACTTGCGGTATATAAATATAAATCATCGTCAGTTAAAGCGTTATTAAAACTTTTTACTGCTGCCACCTGCGGCCTGCCATAAGTTAAAGTACCTGTTTTATCAAACGCAACACGTTTAACCTGTGCCAACCGTTCAAGCGCATCGCCTTCACGCACCAAAAAGCCGTGGCGCGCCGCATTGCCAATGGCAGCCATAACCGCCGTCGGTGTTGCCAGCACCAAAGCACAGGGGCAAAACACTACAAGCACCGTTACAGCGCGTATTATTTCGCCGGTAATATAACCGGTTACTACCGCCGTTGTAAGCGCCATTACCACTATCCAGGTAGCCCAACGGTCTGCAAGGCATACAATTTTTGCCTTGCCTGCATCGGCAGACTGCACAAGGCGAATCATACGCTGTATGGAGCTGTCTTCGCCAACCTTTAGTGCCCTCATTTCAAAACTGCCAAATTGGTTCACCGTCCCGCTTGCCACTTCATCTCCGGCAGTTTTATCTACCGGCAGCACACGCAGAATATCGCCCTTCCGTACATCTTCCGCACGGATAATTTCTTCTTTGCCGTCAACAATCCTGCGCGCAGTACGCGGAGAAAGACGCACCAGTTTTTCAATGCCTGCCCTTGCGCGGGCAACAGTTGCTTCTTCCAAAAGCGACCCCAACTGCATAATAAAGGCAATTTCACCGGCTGCAAAATCCTCGCCAATAGTAAGCGAAGCAATAAGCGCTATTGAAACAAGCACGTCCGCTTTAATGTCAAACTCCGTTACAAGCCCTTTCAATGCTCCCCAAACAATGGGCACACCGCATAAAATAACTGCAAGCCATGCCAAATCAAACGGCATCGGACGTATATCAAGCATGCTTGCCAATAGTGCCGCACCGGAAATAACAATGCACGCAAGCTGCATTCTCAATTCTTCATTTTGCAATATATTTTTAAAAAACTGCATCTTTACCGCCTCTTTTATACCCATAGGGGTATAGGTATTTATATTTATAATATACTCCCGGCAAAGTGCAATGTCAATAAAAAACCACATCTAAAACTCAACAGCAAACTTATTTTTTATGCCGGATTACTGTTATTTTGCTTTTCCAGTTATAAAATTTATAGCGCTTACAGCAAATTTGGTTTATAATAAAGATAAGGAAAAATCTTTGTTATAAAGGGAGGATTGCTGTTATGGATAACTATGATAACGATTTAATTAAACTTGATTATAGAAAGCGTCCCAAAAAATCAGCTGATAATATGACCCCTTATGATAAAGCCATCCGCATTATGTTTAAGGTTTTGTTTTTTATGGTTATTTACATGTTTTTTATGGGAATTGTAAGCTATATTTTAAATGCTTTTTAACTCCGTTCTCTGGCCTCCGCTTTAAGCGGGGGCTTTTTTTATGCAAAAAAATAACGCAAACACATAATGTATTTGCGTTCAGCGGTTACTGCTTATATAACTAATGCGTCAGGCCATATTGGCAAAACGCTCAACTGCTTTGGTAAAGTTTTGAATGGTTTTTTCGGCGTCGCCGTGTTCAATGCCGTCGCGCACGCAGTGCTGAATATGCCCTTCCAGTACAACCTGCCCTACGCGGTGCAGTGCCGATTTGGCGGCGTTAATCTGCATAAGAATGTCCTCGCAGGCCACATCTTCGTCAACCATTCTGTCAATAGCCTGCACCTGGCCGATAATTTTTTTCAGGCGGCGGTGCAGATTGTCAGCATCCATACATTGTCTCATCTAATACCTCCCATCAGGGCGTCAGACGCCAGTTTTAAAAAGGCCAAACCAACGGCACAATAATTACCGTGGCAGCAAAACATAACAATATCAGCGGCAGGCCCGCTTTAATATAATCCACAAAGCGGTAGTTACCCGGGCCAACCATAAGTGTACACGGCGGCGTGCCGATTGGTGTTGCATAAGCGCAGGAAGATGCCACCGCAATTACCATTAAAAGCGGATAGGGCGAAATGCCAAGCTTCTGTGCAATTACAATGCCTATCGGGGCAATGAGAGCCGCCGAAGCGGAATTGCTCATAAACTGAGTGAGGAGCGCCGTTACTGCAAACAGCAGTGAAGTTATTACAAGCGGCGAAGGCGTGCCAAGCGCTTCCAGTATCCAGCGAGCCAAAAGTTCTGCCGCGCCGGTGTTGTAAAGCGCATGAGATACGGGCATCATGCCTGCAAACAGAAAAATTGTACTCCATTCTATAGAATGATAAGCCTGTTTTTCCGTAAGGCAGCCTGTAAGCACACATACCAGCGCGCCGATAACGGCAGCCATTTCAATGGTTATTTTTTGTAAATCAAGGCACATAACAATTATGCAGCCAAGCAAAATACAGCCTGCAATTACCTGCTTCGGCACATTGTGCTGCATGGGGTCAAGCTCAGCCAGAAATTTTTCAGGCACTTCCCCGCCTTCCGGCAGCAGCCTGCGCCCGGCCAAATACATATAAAGTATGGTCAGCACCGTAAGGGGCACGCCAACCCAGGCAAATTCAAAAAAGCCAAACGGACGGTAGCCAAAATTGCTCAGCGCGCCGCTGACAATAATATTAGGCGGCGTACCGACAAGGCTTATCATGCCGCCGCTGCAAACGGCATAAGCAAGCGGAAGCAGCTGGCGCGAAGGCGCCATTTTTGCAGCAGCGCAGATGCCCATAACCACGGGCAGAAGGCACGCTGCCGTACCTGTATTGGAAAGGCACATGCTTAACACGGCTGCTACAATCATAATGCACAGCATTAAATTTTTCTGGCTTTTGCCGGCACGTTTAACAATAAATACGCCTATGCTGTGCGCAAGCCCCGTATGAAACATTGCCGCGCCCACAACAAACATCCCTGCAAACAGCGTTACCGTGGGGTGCGAAAGCCCTGAAAACACAACGTTATCGGGTATAAAGTTTAAAAAGCCGCAAATTATGGCGCCGCCCATTGCGGTTACCGCCAAAGGAATCAATTCTGTAATAAACAGCAGGGCCATTACGCCCAAAAGGATCAAACAGCCAATAGCCGGATCCATACCTTCACCTCAATCCAATAAATATAATTTATTCCGCAGTGCTTGTTTCTTCTGCCTGTGCGGCAGGTTCTTTAGCTTCTGCATTTTCCTCAACCGCTGCTGCGGTTGTGTCAATAACTTCACCGGCAGTTTCGTTTTTGGTTTCCGGCCTGCCGTGTTCCAAAATATACATAAATTCTTCGCCGGTAATGGTTTCTTTTTCCAAAAGATATGCCGAAAGCTCATGCAGCTTTTCGATATCGTTTTCCAAAATTGCGCGTGCTTTCGCATGGGCATCTTTAATAATTTCCATTACTTTAGCGTCAATCTTGCCGGAGGTTGTTTCCGAGCAGGCAAGCGAAGTATCGCCGCCCAGATATGCGTTGGTAACGGTTTCAGTCGCCATCATGTCAAACTCATCAGTCATGCCGAAGCGTGTGACCATGGCGCGGGCAATGCGCGTTGCCTGTTCAATATCGTTGCTGGCGCCTGTGGTAATGCTTTTAAAAATAACTTCTTCCGCACTGCGCCCGCCGGTAAGCGTGGTAATTTTATTGAACAGTTCTTCCTTGCTCATCAGCACATTGTCGTCCTCACTAACCTGCATGGTGTAACCCAATGCGCCGCTGGTACGCGGAACAATGGTTATTTTATGCACAGGCGCAGAATTTTTCTGCCGTGCCGCAACAAGAGCATGGCCGATTTCATGGTAGGCAACAATGCGTTTTTGCTCTTTGGGTATTACCGCGCCCTTGCGCTGATAACCGGCAATAACAACTTCTACCGATTCCTCAAAATCGCTCTGCGTTACGCTGTCGCGGTGCATACGCACTGCACGCAGCGCAGCTTCGTTTACGATATTGGCAAGTTCGGCACCGGAAGCGCCGCTTGTTGCACGCGCAATGGCCTTATAATCAATATCGGGTTCGGTTTTAATATTTTTGGCATGTACGCGCAAAATTGCTTCGCGTCCCTGTAAATCCGGCAGTTCAACCGGTATGCGCCTGTCAAAACGTCCGGGACGCAAAAGTGCTTTGTCAAGCGAATCGGGCCTGTTGGTGGCAGCCAAAATTACTATGCCTTTGCTGCCGTCAAAGCCGTCCATTTCCGAAAGCAGCTGGTTTAAAGTCTGCTCGCGTTCATCATTGCCGCCAAAGCGTCCGCTGTCGCGCTTTTTGCCTATGGCGTCAATTTCATCGATAAAGATAATGCACGGGGCTTTTTCCTGCGCCTGTTTAAACAAATCGCGCACGCGGGCAGCGCCCATGCCGACAAACATTTCAATAAATTCGCTGCCGCTGATGCTGAAAAACGGCACTTTCGCTTCGCCGGCAACGGCACGGGCCAGCAAAGTTTTACCGGTGCCCGGAGGGCCTACCAAAAGCGCGCCCTTAGGCATATTGGCGCCAATCGCTTTGTATTTATCAGGATGATGCAGAAAATCTACCAGCTCCATTAAGGCTTCTTTGGCTTCATCCTGCCCGGCTACATTGGCAAAGGTAATGCCGGTCTGCGCCTCCACATAAACTTTGGCATTGCTCTTGCCAAGGTTCAGCGGCCCGCCTCCGCCCATGCGCCCTGCCATAAAGCGCATAAACAGCTGCCCCAGCGCAAAGAAAATAAAAATCGGTAAAATCCAGTTTGTTAAAATATTTTCAAGCAAACTTGGTTCTTTCGGAATTACCTGCGAAAACTCAACTTTCTTTTCCATCAGGCTGTTTACCAGCTGCGGGTCTTCTACCCTGCCGGTAACGTAAATTTCCTTATCGCCGCTGTCTTTGGCAAGTACGGCAATTTTATTGTTGGTAATTTCTACCTTGTCTACCTTGCCTTCGTCCACCATCTGCAAAAAGCTGCTGTACGAAATTTCCTGCACTTTGGGGCTGAAAAACATCGGTATAATTACCGTATTCAGCAAAAGCAAAATTGCCAGTGCCAGCATATAATAATAATATATTGACTTTTTAGGTCCTTTGTCTTTATTCATTGTGCCCTCCATAAAAAAGCATAAAATTATAAATATATTTTATCTTATCTACGCCTATAAAACAAGCAAACATTTTGTGTAATGGCACAATTTTAAGCCTTTCTTTTTAATGATTTAAACTGTTCAGCTTATTTTTATAAAGTTATCTTGTTTAAACAAAAAAAAACGCACCCCGTAAAGAGGTGCGTTTTAAGTTTAAGCTTATCTCATTTTGGCAGCCATGGAAAGTTCTACTGTCCTGATTCTGCCGAGAGCTCTTGCCTTGGCAGCTTCGGCTCTTTTAATGTTAATATCAACCGTAAAGTTGGCAATGCGGTTTTCAGCTCTTTCCAAAGCCGCATGCGCGCGTTCAAGGTCAATGTCCTCTGCTGCTTCAGCCTGAATGCTGAGAATTGTAATTTTGTTTTTTACAATTTCAGCAAAGCCGCCCGATAAATAAATGAAATGTTCTTCATTATTGGCGTCCCTGTATTTAAAAGGAGCGTCTTTAAGTGCTGCAATAGCAGGCATATGATTGGCAAATACGCCAAAACCGCCGTCTAAAGCTTCAAAGCCAGCATATACAACATCGTCTCTTTTAATGAAGTATTTATCAGGGGTTACAATTTCCAATTGCATTAAATTTGCCATGCAATCAATCCACCTTCATGCTTTCAGCTTTCTTAATGGCGTCATCAATAGTGCCTACCATGTAGAAGGCGCCTTCGGGCAGATCATCATGTTTACCTTCGAGGATTTCTTTAAAGCCTCTGATGGTTTCGTTCAAAGGAACATATTGTCCCGGGGTACCGGTAAACTGTTCTGCTACGAAGAATGCCTGGGACAGGAATCTTTGAATTTTACGTGCGCGGGCAACGGTAAGTTTATCTTCTTCGCTAAGTTCTTCCATACCGAGAATTGCGATGATATCCTGCAACTCTTTATAGCGTTGGAGAATAGCCTGTACGCCGCGGGCAACATTGTAATGTTCTTCACCAATTACCAGCGGGTCAAGAATACGGCTGGTGGAATCCAGCGGGTCAACCGCAGGATAAATACCAAGCTCTGCAATCTGACGGGACAATACTGTGGTTGCATCCAGGTGGGCGAAGGTGCCTGCCGGTGCAGGGTCAGTCAAGTCGTCCGCAGGTACGTATACAGCCTGTACGGAGGTGATGGAACCGGTTTTAGTGGAGGTAATGCGTTCCTGCAATGCACCGATATCGTTTGCCAAAGTAGGCTGATAACCTACTGCGGAAGGCATACGGCCGAGCAATGCGGAAACTTCGGAACCTGCCTGAATGAAACGGAAAATGTTATCGATAAACAGAAGTACGTCCTGGCCACCTACATCACGGAAGTATTCAGCCATGGTCAGGCCGGTAAGGCCTACGCGCATACGTGCTCCAGGAGGTTCGTTCATCTGACCGTAAACCAGAGCGGTTTTGTCGATAACGCCGGATTCTTTCATTTCGCACCAAAGGTCATTGCCTTCACGGGTACGTTCGCCTACGCCGGCGAATACGGAGTAACCGCCGTGTGCAGTTGCGATATTATGGATAAGTTCCATAATAATAACGGTTTTACCTACGCCTGCACCGCCGAACAGACCGATTTTACCGCCCATTGCATACGGAGCGATAAGGTCAACGACTTTAATGCCTGTTTCCAAAATTTTAGTGCTTGTTGCCTGTTGGTCAAAAGTCGGAGCAGGACGGTGGATAGGCCAGTAGTCTGCTGCTTCTACTTTCGTGTCATCATGGTCAACAGTTTCACCGAGAACGTTGAAGATACGGCCCAGTACGCCGGGGCCAACCGGTACGCTGATAGGAGCGCCGGTATCTACTGCTTCCATGCCGCGAACAAGACCATCGGTAGAGCTCATGGCAACAGTACGGACAATATTATAGCCGATATGCTGCATAACTTCACAAGTAAGGTGAATTTTTACTTTACCGTCATCAGTAGTACCATCAATTTTGATAGCATTCAGGATCGCGGGCATTGTTTTCGGACTGAACTCAATGTCAACAACAGGGCCAACAACTTGTACTATTCTACCAGTATTCAAGGTTTTAGCCTCCTAATTTACTAATATATCATCAGTTCTGTTTTAATGCTTCTGCGCCGCCGCAGATTTCGGTCAGCTCGCGGGTAATAAGTGCCTGACGTGCTTTGTTGTAGTTAAGCTCGAGGCTCTTAACCAGCTTTGCTGCGTTGTCTGTTGCGGAACTCATAGCAGTCATACGGGAACCGAGTTCGCTCGCTGCGGACTGTACGAGTGCGGCATAAATAACAGTTTCCAAATAACGAGGTGCCAAATCTGCCAGAATTTCTTCTGCTTCAGGCATGAACAAATACTGGGTATTTGCTTTAACCTGTGCTTCGCCGCCTTTGGGTGCTTCATCTGCCGGAGGTTCCAGCGGAAGAACAGTTTCATTGGTCGGGGTCTGCGAAAGTGCGGATTTGAACAAAGTATATACAATGCGCAATTCATCAAACTGCTCATCGGCAAAACGCTGTGCTGCATCATATGCTACTTCAACAGCATTGTTGTAAGAAGGCTTGTCGGAGAAACCAAAGTGTGCCTGAATGACATTAAATCCACGATGTCTGAAAAAGTCTCTGGCACGGCGGCCGCAGGTAATAATAACCACTTCGCCTTTTACTTTTAAGATTTCCCCCATGGCATGTTTTAAAACATTGCTGCCGTAAGCGCCTGCAAGGCCCTTATCGGAGCACATTACCAAAAAGCCAATCTTTTTTACCGGGCGTTTTTGAATTAAAGGATGTTTTCTCGGGTTCAGTCCGGACAAAGTTCCTTTATCGCCAACGATATTACTCAAAACCTCTTTAATTTTTATAGCATACGGACGGCTGGCGGCAGCTCTTTCCTGCGCTCTGCGCAGACGTGCCGCAGCAACCATTTTCATCGCCTTAGTGATTTGACCAATGTTCTTTACACTTTTCATGTGGCGATGAATCTCACGTGCAGTAGCCATCAGTCAATCACCTGCCTTCACTGGCAAGAAAAGTTTCCTTAAACTGTTCTATAGCTTTTTTCAGTGTAGCTTCAGCTTCGTCGGTGATTTTCTTTTCGGTACGGATGGATTCGCCAACCTGCGGGTAAGCAGCGTCCATAAATTCAAGGAATTCTTTCTCGAAACGGGTAATCTTTTTAACATCGATGTCGTCAAGATAACCTTTGGTACCGAGGTAAATCGACATAACTTCCTTCTCAACAGTCAGAGGCTGGTACTGGCCCTGCTTCATGATTTCCATCAGGCGCTGGCCACGTTCGAGCTGAGCCTTGGTAGCTTTATCAAGGTCAGAAGCGAACTGGGAGAATGCAGCAAGTTCGCGGTATTGTGCAAGGTCAAGGCGCAGGGTACCGGCAACGGATTTCATTGCTTTAATTTGTGCTGCACCGCCTACACGGGATACGGACAAGCCGGAGTTGATAGCCGGACGGATACCTGCATAGAACAATTCGGATTCCAGGAAGATTTGTCCGTCGGTAATGGAAATTACGTTGGTAGGAATAAAGCCGCCTACGTCGCCTGCCAGGGTTTCGATAACCGGCAGTGCGGTAATGGAACCATTGCCAAGCTCTTTATTGAGTTTTGCAGCACGTTCCAAAAGACGGGAATGTAAGTAGAATACGTCGCCAGGATATGCTTCACGTCCAGGAGGACGGCGGAGCAGCAGGGACATTGCACGGTATGCAACGGCGTGTTTGGAAAGGTCGTCGTATACGCACAGAACGTCTTTGCCCTGGTCCATGAAATATTCTGCCATTGTTACACCTGCATACGGAGCGATATACTGCAAAGGAGCAGAATCAGCTGCGGTAGCTGCAACAACAATGCTGTATTCCATTGCGCCGTGCTGTTCGAGAGTACGAACGATACGGGCAACGTTAGAAGCCTTCTGGCCGATAGCAACGTAAATGCAGATTACGTTCTGGCCTTTCTGGTTAAGGATGGTATCAACAGCAACGGCAGTTTTGCCGGTGCCGCGGTCGCCGATAATAAGTTCGCGCTGGCCACGTCCGATAGGAACGAGAGCGTCGATACATTTAATACCGGTCTGAAGCGGAGTATCTACAGATTCACGGTCAGCAATGCCGTGTGCAGGAGATTCAATCGGGCGTTTTTCAGCATAAGCAATGCTGCCTTTGCCGTCGATAGGTTCGCCCAGCGCGCTTACAACGCGGCCGAGGAGGCCTTCGCCTACGCCAACTTCCATAATGCGTCCGGTTCTGCGTACGATGTCGCCTTCTTTAACAAGGGTATCGCCACCAAGCAGTACAACGCCGACGTTTTCACGGTCAAGGTTAAGTACCATGCCGGTTACGCCGTTCGGAAGTTCAACCATTTCGCCTGCCATAGCGTTTTTCATACCGATAACGGTTGCAATGCCGTCACCGATTTTTTCAACAATGCCGACTTCTTCAAGGTCTACATCCACTGTGTAATTCTCGAGCTTAGCGCCCATAGCATCGGAGATTTTGGCAGTATCCTGCAGGGAGTATTCATGAATGTCAATGCCATCCATTACAACTTCCATTTTTCTCAGCTTACGCAGTGCGGAAGCATCGAATACTTTATCGCCAACTTGTACTATGATGCCGCCGAGGATAGCCGGGTCAACAACTTTATTCATGTAAATTTCGCTGCCCAGTTTCTCGGTAAGAATTGCAGAAATGGATTGATACTCGGCAGAAGTCAGTTTTTTAGCAGTAGTAACTTTGACTTCCAGCAATTCTTTAATGGAACTGCGGTCAATTTTGAAATCGGACAATTCTTGCTCTATCAAAGCAATATTTTCTTCATTCTTCATATTGTATCAATCACCTCAATCTGCCGGTACAAGCAATGCCCAAAAGGAAGGCACAGCCCTTTAATCCGGCTTTTATGGAACACAAATCAATATTATTTCATTATTTTATCAACAACGGAACCTGCCAATTTTTCATCTTCTGCAGAATTTAATTTCTGTTCCAGGATTTTACCGGCAGCAACCAAACTAAGTTTGATAACCTGAGCACGTACTTCGCCGAGAGCCTGCTGTTTTTCAAGAGCAATTGCGTCTTTAGCGGAAGCAACAATCTGTTCCTGTTCTGCTTTGGTTTCAGCAATAATCTTGTCATGTACAGACTGAGCAGTTTTACGTGCGCTGTCAATAATGCTCTGTGCTTCCTGACGTACAGTAGCAAGCTGAGCAGCATATTCAGCTTTTAATTTTTCAGCTTCGGCTTTCGCCAATTCAGCGTTTTCCAGGTCGCTCGCGATTTTGTTCTTACGGTCTTCCATCATGTTAATGACGGGTTTATACGCAAATTTTGCAAGTATAAACACGAGGAACAAGAAGTTCAGAACCTGCGCAATTATAGTTGCGTTAAAGTCAATCAATTATGACCCTCCCTTTTACTTTTGTTCAACATCACAAATCAAGCTATTAAATGAAAGGGTTAGCAAATACGAGAACGATTGCTATAACGTAGCAAAGGATAGGCATGGATTCAATAAGGCCTACGCAAACCAGCATGTTGGTAAAGATTTTACCAGCTTCTTCCGGCTGACGAGCCATAGATTCGATAGATTTTCCGCACATATTACCGTTACCAACACCAGCACCGGTAGCAGCACCAAGGCAAACAAGACCTGCACCAATCAAAGATGCAGCCGTAATAATTGCAGTTTCAGACATTTAATTCATCCTTTCAAAATTAATAATTTTTAATTTTCTCTCAAAATTAAAATCAGTGTTCATGGTCAGAAAACGCAAGTGCATAGCTGCCCAATGCCAAAATCGTGAAGATAAAAGCCTGGACAAAGCCAATGAACAAGCTGAACATAACCCAGAACTCCGGAATAATCCAGGGAGATAACTGGTAAAGAACTATGAGCAAAATTTCGCCTGCCAGAATGTTACCGAAAAGACGAAGCGCCATAGTCAACGGTTTGGTAACCGCATCCAGCAAATGCAACACAATAAAGCCAGGAGCAGGTTGCACAAAATGTTTAAAATGTTTGAGACCCTGCCTTGCAACACCTACAATGTAGGCACTAAGGGCAATTAACAGCGAAAGTGCAAAACATGTGTTGATGTCGTTGGTCGGTGAAGTCCAGTGAACACCAATCTGCGGAAGCATACCGATTTCGTTGCTGATTAAGATGAACATAAACAGGGTGATAATAAAGGATGCCATATATTTACGGCCCTTTTCACCAAGGTTCTGATTCATCATGCCATCAAGGAAATCGATAACCATTTCCATCACATTCTGCAAGCCGCTCGGAACTAACTTCGGGTTGCGGGAGACTACGAAAAATAATACAAATACAATAGCCATCGCAATCCAAGTCATATACATTGTCTGCATATTGATTACAATACCTGGTGCTATTTCAGTTGCAGCATAATGTATAATTTCACCTGACTGTTCAGCTCCCTGTGCCATAGCAGCTGCTTCATTTCCCATCCTTTTCAACTCCTTTCCTCACGCTTCCTTCTTGTTAAGTCGGTACGCGAAAAATAATAAATTGATGATTAAAAATATATGTATCAGAAGAAATCCCAGGCTCGCACCGAAAACCGGATATTTCATCCTTAACATCAACACAAAAATGCTGCCCGCCAGGCCTAAGCGATAGTATCTGTACCGCCGCATTATTTTTACTCCCTTACGCGGTGTACCAACGTACGGAAGCGCCTGTTTCATTCCGTGGAACATCACAACGGTGTCCATCACACCTATTACCACACCCCTGAAAAAGGATACGGCAAAATCATGGTTTCCAAATACAAACAAAATCAGTACCAATGGTACAGACCAGAGAAACAGGCGGAAAATAACTTTATAACCACCGCCTTTTACCAGCGGCGTTAAATCAAAGTTTGCCATAATATATTTTATTTAATGTCCTTTGTTGAATTATCGACTGCGGCATTTTCCGCTTGTTGTTCATTATCATCTTCCTGCGGCTTTTCGTCAAGCGGTTTAAAATAAATCAGCTTGAAAATCGCCAGGAAAAACGTGAGGCCCGCAAGGCCGAGGCAGATTTTGCGCCAGAAATGGTCACCCGTCTGAAAATAATTATCGAGCCAGTCGCCGCCCCAGTATGCAAGCAGAAAATCTATAACAGTCATCATGCCGAGCGAAGAAACTATTGCAAAAGCGTTCATCATTCTGATGCGCTCAAGTTCCTGCCGGCGCTGCCTGTCAAGGCGTGCTTTAATGCGTCTGGCTATTTCCTGCCGTTTTCTGTCGGCAAGTTTTACTTTTTCCAGATTCTCATTCATGGCGCTCACCAAATTTCACGTCATCATAATATATTAGAAATCTTCATACCTTCTTAATATTATTTTAAAATATTTCACAAATTCTGTCTATATCAAATTACAGTAAATTCGGGTAAATCTTCAACATCAAAACCAAATTCTTTTAAAATCCGGTTTACAATCCTTGCGCAGGCTTCACCGTCGCCGTAAGGGTTAACGGCTTCTGCCATGCTGCGGTAATGAGCAGCGTCATCCAAAAGCAGATTGGTTTCACGCAGCACATCTTCATAAGCAGTGCCTATAAGTTTTACCGTACCTGCCGAAACTGCTTCGGGGCGTTCGGTTGTATCGCGCAGCACAAGCACGGGTTTGCCGAGTGCCGGCGCTTCTTCCTGAATTCCGCCGCTGTCGGTAAGCACAATATCAACGCGCGCCATAAGGTTGGCAAACGGTTCGTAGTCCAGCGGCTCTATTAAGTGAACCTGCGGCAGATGCCCCAGCTCTTCATCTACAATCTGGCGCACCTTCGGGTTTTTATGCACCGGGAAAATTGCTTCCACGCCGGGATGGGTGCGCAGCACTTCACACAGGGCTTTATAAACATGGCGCATCGGTTCGCCAAGGTTTTCGCGGCGGTGCGTGGTCATTAAAATAAGGCGTTTGCCGCTGTCAAGCACTTCATGCAGCGCATCGTCATCAAAGCGGTAATCTTTTTTTACGGTGGTTTTCAAAGCGTCGATAACGGTATTGCCGGTAACTACAATTTTTGCTTCCGGCACGTTTTCGCGCAGCAGGTTGGCTTTGCTTGTCGCTGTAGGCGCAAAATGGTAATCGGCAAGTGCGCCGGTTAATTTGCGGTTCATCTCTTCCGGAAACGGCGAATATTTATTGCCGGTGCGCAGGCCCGCTTCAACATGGCCTACCGGAATCTGCGCATAAAAAGCTGCCAGAGCGCCCGCAAAAGTGGTAGTGGTATCGCCGTGTACCAAAACAAGGTCCGGCTTAGCTTCTTCCAAAACCTTCTGTAAGCCGCGCAGGGCTTTTTCCGTAACGTCATACAGCGTCTGCCCGGCGCTCATAATATTCAAATCATAATCGGGAGTAATGCCAAAAAGGTGCAGCACCTGATCAAGCATTTCGCGGTGCTGTGCTGTTACAGCCACCAGTGGTTCAATTTCGTCAGGATGTTTGCGCATTTCCAAAACCAGCGGGCACATCTTAATAGCTTCAGGGCGTGTGCCGAAAACTGTCATTACTTTCAGTTTTGCCATCAATCCCACTCCTTATCTGTCATTTAAAATGCCTATCTTTTTGGCGCCAAGCGCGACGCCGGAAATAATACATGCAATAATGCCGGCAGCCAGATAACCGTCAACTTCGGTAAGCAAAATAGCGGCAATGCCCAGCACTGCGCTGATAACATACATTAAAAGCACTGCCTGGCGCTGGCTGAGGCCCATTGCGAGCAGGCGGTGGTGCAGATGCCCCTTGTCGGGCTGAAAAATCGGGCGTCCGTTGGTATAGCGGCGCACAATGGCAAAAGCGGTATCCATAATAGGCAGGCCAAGCGCAACGGCAGGCACCAAAAGCGCAATGGTGGCCGCGCTTTTTACAGCGCCGAAAATGGAAATTGCCGCCAGCATATAACCGATAAACATACTGCCGGTATCGCCCATAAAAATGCTCGCCGGATTAAAGTTGTAGCGGATAAAGCCGATAATGCCGCCGGCAAGTGCGGCCGTAATAACGGCAACCGGGTAAAAGCCCTGCTGCAGGGCAACAAGAATGACCGTAACCGAAGCAATGCCGGAAACACCGGCTGCAAGCCCGTCAAGGCCATCCATCAAATTAACAACATTGGTAAAGCTTACAATCCAGAAAACCGTCAGCGGCACGGAAAAATACTCAAGGTAAAAATAACCGCCCCACGGATTGTTCAGCCATTCGATTTTAATATCAAACAGCACCAGCACAAACGCCGCCGCAATCTGCCCCAGCAGCTTTACTTTGGCGGGCAGCTGGTACTTGTCGTCCAGAATGCCGACGATAACAATTACTGTACCGCCCAGAAGCAGCGCAAAAATATCGCGCGTCATGTGCATGGTGGCAAGCACGGCAATGACAAAGGCCAAATAAATAGCAAGGCCCCCCAAGCGCGGCATAATGCCGTGATGAACCTTGCGTCCGTCCGGTTTGTCAAGAGCGCCGATGCGAAAAGCCAGTTTTTTTACATAAGGGGTTAAAACCCAGCTTGCTAAAAGAGCTATAATAAACGCTAAAATATACACTTGCACTTTCCCACCTCGAGGCTTAAAGCCGGAAATTAAATTCAGTTTTATAAAATTTGAGCAATTCAGATTATCGTAAATAGTATATCAAAAAATCGGCAGTTTGAACAACTTTTTTGAAAATTTTTTGCAGATTTGTAACAATTTTAATAGAAGCCCCAAAATCGCCAATTTCCTCATAAGCATAAACGGCAGCGCCGCGATTGGCACTGCCGTCTTTACGTTTTAACATTAATTTTAATTTTCTGTTTCGCCGTCCAGAATAGTAATTTCCATTTTGGATGCTTTCAGCATTTCTTCCGCCAGCTTATCCGGGTAGGGATTAGCGTAAACAATGCGTTTAATACCGGCGTTGATGAGTATTTTTGTGCATACCACGCAGGGCTGGTGCGTGCAGTACAGCGTGCCGCCGTTTACCGATACGCCGTGAAAAGCCGCCTGTACAACAGCGTTTTGCTCGGCGTGGATGCCGCGGCACAGTTCGTGCATTTTACCGGAAGGAACTTTAAGCTGCTCGCGCAGGCAGCCGGTAACGGCGCAGTGTTCAAGCCCCGAAGGCGTGCCGTTGTAGCCCGTAGCCACAATCTGCCTGTTTTTTACAATTACGGCTCCTACACTGCGGCGCAAACAGGTGCTGCGCTTACTTACCACGCGGGCAATTTCCATAAAGTAGTGGTCCCAGTCCGGCCTTGTATCCATACTCATTTCGTGCCGAAAATACGGTCGCCGGCATCGCCGAGGCCCGGCACAATGTAGCCGTGCTCGTTAAGCTTTTCGTCCAGCGCCGCCGTATAAACTTTAACGTCGGGATGTGCTTTGTTCAGCACTTCAACGCCTTCAGGTGCTGCTACAAGGCACATAAAGCGGATATTATTAAGACCGCGTTTTTTCAGCATGGTAATTGCCGCTTCCGCACTGCCGCCGGTTGCCAGCATCGGGTCTACAACAATGGTAATCGGGTCTTTATCGGGCGGAATTTTGCAGTAATATTCATGCGGCTCCAGCGTTTTTTCATCGCGGTACAAACCGATATGGCCAACATGGGCATTCGGAATCATGCGCAGCACGCCGCTTAAAAGGCCGAGACCGGCGCGCAGGATGGGCACAACAACGATATTGTTGTGCAGCTTGTAGCCGGTAGTTTCGCAAATCGGGGTCTGTACCGGCATTTCGTCCAGTTCAAGGTCGCGCGTTACTTCGTAGGTCATCAGCATGGCAATTTCGTCCAGCCATTCGCGGAAATCGCGGGAAGTTGAGTTAATATCGCGCATTTTGGAAAGTTTGTGTTTAATCAGGGGATGTTCTACAACGGTTATCTGCATGCAAATCTCCTCCTTAGGAAATTTCATTATCTGTTACAGCATGGGATACATTGGATATTTTGCGCACAATGCCGCAACGCGCTGTGCTGCTTCTGCCTGTTTTTCAGCATCTTCGGGGTTGTTAAGCACAAGGCCGATGATAGCTGCAACTTCTTTCATATCAGCTTCTTTAAAGCCGCGGGTGGTTACGGCAGCAGTGCCAAGGCGGATGCCGCTGGTAACAAACGGGCTTTCAGGGTCAAACGGAATGGTATTTTTATTGCAGGTTACGCCAACTTCGTCCAGCAGGTGTTCTGCGGTTTTGCCGGTCATTTTCTGCCCGCGCACGTCAACCAGCAAAAGATGGTTATCCGTACCGCCGGAAACAAGGCGGAAGCCTTCGGCAATAAGGCCTTCGGCAAGAGCCTGGCAGTTGGCAATAATCTGTTTGGCATATTCTTTAAATTCAGGTTTCAGCGCTTCGCCAAGCGCAACTGCTTTGGCAGCGATAACATGCATCAGCGGGCCGCCCTGCACGCCGGGGAAAATAGCCTTGTCGATTTGTTTGGCATATTTTTCCTTGCACAAAATGAGGCCGCCGCGCGGGCCGCGCAGAGTTTTGTGCGTGGTTGTGGTAACAATATCGGCATAGGGAACCGGGCTGGGATGCAGGCCTGCTGCAACAAGCCCTGCAATGTGGGCCATATCTACCATGAAAATAGCGCCGACGCTGTGGGCAATTTCTGCCATGCGTTCAAAATCAATTACGCGCGGATAAGCGCTTGCACCGGCAACAATCAGCTTCGGCTGAGCTTCTTTGGCAATGCGCGCAAATTCGTCGTAATCAATGCGCTCGGTTTCGTGCGTAACTCCGTAAGGGACTACATTATAATATTTGCCGGAAATATTAACCGGTGAACCGTGGGAAAGATGCCCACCCTGCGACAGGTCCATGCCCATAATGGTGTCGCCCGGCTGCAAAAAGGCAAAGTATACTGCCGTATTGGCATTAGCGCCGGAATGTGCCTGTACGTTGGCGTGTTCTGCGCCGAACAGTTTTTTTGCACGTTCAATGGCAAGTGTTTCTACCTTGTCCACATATTCGCAGCCGCCGTAATAGCGGTGGCCGGGATAGCCTTCCGCATATTTGTTGGTCAGCACGCTGCCCATCGCTTCCATTACTGCGGGGCTGACAAAGTTTTCGGAAGCAATCAGTTCAATTTTATTGCGCTGGCGTCCGAGTTCTTCACCGATAGCCGCAGCAATTTCGGGGTCACATACTGCAAGTTTTTCCAAATTCATTTAAGTCCCTCCATGAGTTTTTTATTAAACTGTATAATTAACAAAATCAGCGTTTTTCGGGGTAATGCGCGCGCTCACCGCCGATAAGGGGCGGGCGTGTACGCGCTGCCGTAACTATGGCCGCGCCGATAGTTTTCTGCGCAAGGCGCACCGGCACGGCAACACGTTTAAGGTGCATGCCGATTAAAGTCTGGCCGATATCAATGCCAAGATGCGCTTTAATACTTTCAACCACTACCGGGTCAGTAAAATTATCGTAAGCCGCCGTTGCCATAGAACCGCCTGCATGAGGCATGGGGCGCACGGTAACTTCTTCCCAGCCAAATTTTTCCATGGCTTCGCGTTCCGTTACCAAAGCGCGGTTTAAATGCTCGCAGCACTGAAAAGCAATGTACAGCCCATGCTTTTTAGAAGCAGCATAAATGCTTGCAAAAACTGCCTGCGCCGCTTCTTCAGAGCCGCAGGTGCCTATTTTGCCGCCGACAATTTCGCTGGTGCTGCAGCCAACAACAAGAACCTGACCTGCACGGCAGCCGGAAACTTCTATCAGTTCTTCAACTGCCCGCTGCGCTTCGGCAGCAAGTTCTTCCTTATTCATCAGCCTTCCGCCTCCAGCGCCATAATCTTTTCCACGCGGCGTTCGTGGCGTCCACCTGCAAATTCGGTATGCAGCCAGACATCTACAATCATTTCGGCAAGGCCAACGCCGGTTACGCGCTCGCCCAAAGCCAGAATATTGGCGTTGTTATGCTCGCGGCTCATTTTTGCACTGTATACGTCGCCGCAAACTGCTGCGCGCACGCCTTTAATTTTGTTGGCCGCTATGGAAATGCCAAGCCCGGTGCCGCACACAAGTATGCCCAAATCGGCTTCGCCGCCGGTAACGGCATGTCCTACTTTGGCCGCATAATCCGGGTAATCGCACGATTCTTCGGTATAAGTGCCTTTGTCAATTACCTCGTAACCTTTAAGTTCCAGATAATCTTTTAAATGGTTTTTAAGATGGATACCGCCGTGATCGCTTCCCATTGCGATTTTCATTACAGTCACCCTCTGTCTTTTTATAATATATTGCTATTATTGTTATTTTAACACAAAACTTTTAAGTTGCGTACTGTTTTTTAACAGCGCTTCAATATCGGCTGCCGTAAGCACCTGCCGCCCGGCCGCTTTGCGCATGCGGTTCATAACCGCAAGACCAATGCCGTCTTCCGTTACTCCTTCGGAAAAAATAACGCCCACGCCCAGCTTATCGCACCGGCGCAAAAGGCGGTACAGTTTAACGGCAAGTTCCGTTGTATCACTGCCCCAGTTTAAAATGTGCAAATTCTGCGCGCGCTGCATGGTTTCCGCAGCTTTACCGCCGCAAATTACCGCTGCGGTAGTAAATTTGGCTGCTTCTTTTGCCAAAAGCGGCAGAAGCTTTAACGCCTCTTTATCTTCAACAACATACATTTTTGCTTTAGGCGCATAGTGGCGATACTTCATACCCGGTGCACGCGGCTTTAAGGTTTCCGCTCCGGCAAGGGCCGGGTCCAGCTCCACTCTGCCCAAAACTTCTTCCAGCTGCTCGCGCGTAATTCCGCCCGGGCGCAAAATAACGGGCACTTCGCCGGTAGTGTCAACTATGGTTGATTCCACGCCTACCGTACATGCGCCGCCGTCGATAATACCGGCAATGCGCCCCTGCATATCGGCAAGCACCGTTTCGGCATCGGTTGGGCTCGGTTTTCCCGATAAATTTGCCGAGGGCGCTGCCACAGGCGTTCCGGCAAGGCGGATAAGCTGCGCCGCCACAGGGTGCGACGGCATACGCACAGCCACCGTGTCCAGCCCGGCACTTACTTCATCAGGCACGATACTGCTTTTGGCAACAATTACCGTCAGCGGCCCGGGCCAGAACTTTTCAATTAAAAGCTGCGCCTGTTTTGTAAGCCCGGTTGTTAATTTTAAAATATCTTCTTTATCTGCAATGTGCAAAATAAGCGGATTGTCATTCGGGCGGCCTTTGGCTTCAAAAATTTTGCGCACCGCTTCGCCGTTAAGGCCGTCGGCGCCAAGCCCGTAAACCGTTTCCGTAGGGAAAGCAACGGCTTCACCCTGTTTTATCAGCGCAGCCGCTTCGCGCAGCATTACGCCGTCCGTATCATTTTGCAAGTTCCAATAACGCGTCTGCATAAGTAGTTCCTTCTTTCGCTGCAAAAACCATCCGTTCTATGCCGGCATAATCGCGTCTTACTGCCACAACGCCAAAACCGTGGCTGCGGCATAAATCAGCAACGGCACTGCCCTGGTTAATGCCAATTTCAAACGCCATAAAGCCGCCGTTTTTTAAATGCGCCGTACTCCCGGCAATAATGCGGCGGTAAAAATTAAGCCCGTCCGCCCCGCCGTCCAGCGCAAGGCGCGGCTCACGCTTAACGTCTGCCGCAAGGCCTGCAATATCGGCGCTCGGTATATACGGAGGGTTGGAAATTATCACATCAAATACGGCGTCACGCGGCAGCGCAGAATATAAATCGCTGCGTACAAACTGCAGCCGCTCCGCAACGCCAATGTTTGCCGCGTTTTCTCCGGCAACGGCAAGCGCCCCCGGCGATACGTCAACTGCCGTGCCGTGCGCCTCCGGAAGCATATCCAAAAGCGAAACGATAATAGCTCCGCTGCCCGTGCCTATGTCAAGAATCTGCGGATTTTCAATAAAACCCGCCAGTTTTGCCGTGCACTCAACCAAAAGTTCGGTTTCCGGCCGCGGCACCAAAACATCCGGCGTTACTTTAAAATCGTATTTCATAAACGCGCGGCTGCCCAAAATATACGCCAAGGGCTCAGCCGCCGCACGCCGCGCCACATAACCGCGGTACTGCGCCAGCTCGTGTTCTTCCAGCGGCTGGTCAAAATGCACATATAAAGTTATACGCTGGCACTTTAAAACGGAACAAAGCAGTATTTCCGCATCCAGGCGAGGATTTTCCAACCCTTTCTCTGCGAAATACTGCTTTGTCCAGTCCAGCACCTTAGCAATAGTCCATATAGGTTTTGCTGTCATTTTATTTCACCTGCTGCAGCAGCTTGCTTTGCTGCGCTGTAATCAGTGCGTCTAAAATTTCGTCCAAATCGCCGTTTAAAACTGCGTCCAGACGGTGCAGGGTTAAACCAATGCGGTGGTCGGTAACACGCCCCTGCGGATAGTTATAAGTGCGGATACGCTCGCTGCGGTCACCGGTGCCAACCTGACTTTTACGGTCCTGCGCCGTTGCCGCGCGCTGCTTTTCCTGTTCCATTTCCAAAACACGGCTGCGGAGCACGCGCATACATTTTTCGCGGTTTTTAAGCTGCGATTTTTCGTCCTGGCACTGCGCTACAATGCCGGTAGGTATATGCGTTATACGCACAGCCGATTCGGTTTTGTTTACGTACTGGCCGCCTGCGCCGCCCGCACGGTAAGTATCAATCCTTAAATCAGCCGGGTTAATGTCAATATCCACTTCTTCTGCTTCCGGCAGCACCGCCACCGTAACGGTGGAAGTATGCACGCGCCCCTGCGATTCGGTTTCCGGCACGCGCTGCACGCGGTGTACGCCGCTTTCAAACTTCATGCGCCCAAAAACGCCCTGGCCGCTCAGCTGAAAAACTATTTCCTTAAACCCGCCGAGCTCCGTCGGACTGGCATCCATTATTTCAAGGCTCCAGCGGCGGCTTTCAGCATAATGCTGATACATGCGGAACAATACGCCTGCAAATAGTGCCGCTTCCTCGCCGCCCGCACCGCCGCGGATTTCCACAATAGCGTTCTTGTCGTCGTTGGGGTCGGAAGGCAAAAGCAAAATTTTAAGCCGTTCTTCATATTCTGCCAGCTGCGGCTTAAGTTCTTTCAGTTCCTCCTGCGCCATTGCCGCAAGTTCCCTGTCGCTGCCGTCGGCAATAATTTCTTCCGCTTCTTCTCTGGCTTTATCCAAAATTTTATATTCGCGGTAAGCGGCAACAACGTCGGTCAGTTTAGCATGCGCGCGCGCGTATTTCTGCCATTCTGCCTGATTGGCAATTACATCGGGGTCGCTTATTTTTGCTTCCAAATCAAGATATTTATCTTCAAGTGCCTGTAATTTATCCTGCATTAGGTTCTCCTACTAATTTTTCTTCCGGGCAAGTTTCCGGTTCCTGCGCCAAATCTTCCGGCGGCACAACCGCTTTCAGCGAAGCAATCGCCACTTCAATCTGGCTGTCATCCGGCTGGCGCGTGGTTAATTTTTGCAGCAAAAGCCCCGGCGTAATGGCAATGCGTACCAGCGGGTTATCGGTATGCGCACCGGCATAACGGATAAGCTCATAGCTTACGCCTGCAATTACAGGCATTAAAATAATACGCGAAGCAATACGCTCCAAAAGGCTTGGCCAGCCAAGAAAAGTAAAAATAAACATGCTTATCAGCATGACAATCATCAAAAAGTTGGTGCCGCAGCGTGGGTGCAGCGTGCTGAACGGGCGCACGTTTTCTACCTTTAAAGGCAGGCCCGCTTCATAAGTGTAAATGGTTTTATGTTCAGCTCCGTGATACTGGAACACGCGCTGAATATCATTCATCGAAGAAATTGCCGCGATATATGCCAGAAAAATTGCCATACGCAGCACACCTTCTGCTAAATTCAAAGCCATGTGGTCCTGGGTAATGCCTGTTAAAAAGCGCATTGACCAGGTGGGAATAACTATAAAGAGCAAAATGGCAAGCCCTGCCGAAACGGCAATGGTCAGCGCCATCTCTTTGGAATCAAGCTTTTCGTCTTCATCGCCCGATACCTGCGCCGAATAAGCCAGCGCCTTCATACCCATAACGAGCGATTCTACAAGCGACACAACGCCGCGCAAAAACGGTTTTTTTAGTATTGGATAGCGGTCGGAAATACTGTTTACCGGGCGCACATCAACGGAAATTTCACCATCCGGCTGCCTTACGGCAACGGCAACATGCGTTTTTCCGCGCATCATTACGCCTTCTATTACAGCCTGTCCGCCAACATTTGGTTTCTTATTCATAATATTCCCTCAAACAAACTCCATATACAAACACAGCAGAGCTTTCGCTCTGCTGTCGGTAAATTATTTTCCATAACGTTTGTTGAATTTTTCGATACGGCCGCGGGCAGCTACGTTACGCTGCTGGCCGGTGAAAAACGGATGGCATTTGGAGCAAACGTCCACGCGCAGTTCCGGTTTAACAGAGCCGGTCATAAAAGTGTTACCGCATGCGCAGGTAACTTTAACTTCACCATATTTCGGATGGATTCCTTCTTTCATTCGATTGCACCTCACTTTACAAAAGACTCTATATAGCATGTCGATATTAACGCTTATATATTGTAGCATAGCGCGGCAAGTTGTGCAAGCATTATTTTAGTTGTTTGCCGTTTAAAAAAGCAGGCCGCTCTGTTATCGTCAATACCGCCGCACTTTAATCCGCAGGCATTCATCTGCCGGCCAGCTTTTTAATCAGCTCCGGCGTTGCAGCGTTATAAATTTCGCCGTCCCATTTAATATTCGGGCCTTTGCCGCAGTGCTTCAAGCAGCCGCAAATTTTAAAACTAAAGCCGCCCTTGGTGCTGATGCCGCCGCTTTCTGCTCCGTACGCCCCGCGGATATGCTTTAACAGCGCCGCCGAACCATTGGCAGCACAATTTTTACCGCCGCAAACCTCCAGCCTGTGCGGAGCCTGCGCCGTTTTTAAACTTGGGTAACGCTTAATAACGGCGTTTAAAAAAGTAACTTTAATGTTTAAAAGCGCTGCAATATCTTCAATAAGGCAGTCCGTAAGCACGCCGCCATTATGCTCCTGCGCTTCCTTCAGCAATTCCACCAGCGCAAACTGATTCTGCGGCGCATCCTGCCCTTTATAATATTCAACCGCTTCGTGTATATTCCAGTTATTCATAGGGTTCCTTTCTAAAAACAAATAATTTATAAAACGTATTTTATCATTTGCTGCCGCAGCATGCAAATTTTAGTCCGCCCTATGCGCCGCTTTTGCCAGCATCAAACTGCAAAATTCGGCGCTGCGCTGAATAACAATTCCCGAACACAAAACAGTAAACACTGTACATATGCCAAACTTTCCTCCAAGCAGCACGCCGGAAACAACCAATAAAGCATCCAGTGCTGTACGGACAGTTTTGACGGGCCAGTTATTTTTTTCTGCCAGCGAAAACGTCAGCGCCTCATAAGAACCTTTGCCTAAATCAGCAGCAGCGTAAGCACCTGTACCGGCAGCAAAAATTATAATACCAACGCACATAACTGCCAAACGCAGCCAAGCCTGTTCGGGATAAACATTAATTTTGGCAAATACATCAACGAAAAAACTATATATAATTTGATATACGATTGTACCGGCGTTTATCTGCCTGCGGTCATAAAACAAGGAAATTATAAGCATGGCTGCCGCTACAATAAAAGAAGCCATGCCGAGCGACATTCCGAAAGTTACAGACATTCCCTGCCACAATACAGCCAGTGTTGCGCCGCCAAAGCCGGCGCCCATAGCCAACATAATGCCGTAAGCGGCAACTATCGAACCAATAATCAACAGTGCAGTTTTATAAATGAGCAGGCGTTTTTCCATCATATCCATCTCCATATGCTACATTAAAACGAAAAGGACTACAAATTTTACTGTTGTGTTCAGAAACAGAAAAATTTATAGTCCTTAATAAACGGGCACAATATATACTTATAAAAAAATGGTGGAGACAAGCGGGATCGAACCGCTGACCTCTTGAATGCCATTCAAGCGCTCTCCCAGCTGAGCTATGCCCCCATAACAATAAAAATTATACTTGACTTATAAAGGCTTGTCAATACCCACGGCAGCGCACGTGCAAATTTATTTTAAGGTAAAAGCATACTTCAAATAACGCATCAGCCCGCATCTGACCAAGGCTTAACATTTATTTTGCCAACGCCGCGTTTAAGCTACCGCTGCGGAAGCCTTCCAAATCAAGCGCGGCGTATAAAAAGCCTGCCTGTTTTACAGCTGCGGCAATTTCTGTACGGCGCGCAAAAACTTTTTCCATATCATTTTGCGCAACTTCTATGCGGGCAACCTTACCATGGCAGCGTACGCGCATTTCTTTAAAGCCCATATCCAAAAGCGCCTGCTCGGCTTTTTCCACCATGGCCAGCTTTTCTGCCGTTATTTCTTCACCGTAAGGAATACGCGAGGCAAGGCAAGCGTAAGAAGGCTTGTTCCACGTAAAAATGCCAAGCTCTTTCGATATATCCCTGATATCCTGCTTGCTGAAGCCTGCCTCACGCAGCGGGCTTAAAATGCCAAGTTCAGCCGTGGCGCGCATACCGGGACGGTAATCGCTTTCGTCATCGGTATTGGAGCCGTCAGCCACAAGGCAGATGCCCTGTTTTTGTGCGGCTTCTTTAATTTTTGTAAACAGTGCGTATTTGCAGTAATAGCAGCGCTCCGCACCGTTTTGGCAAAAGCCCGGTATTGCAAGCTGGTCAAGCGTAATTTCTTCGTGCTTAATGCCGTATTGCGCAAGTATTCTGGCAGCGTCCGCCGCTTCGTGGCGCGGATAACTTTGTGTAACGGCGGTAATTGCCAAAAGTTTTCCGCCCAGAGCTTCGTGCGCGGCATAAACCAGAAAAGCTGAATCCACGCCGCCGCTGAAGGCCACCGCAAGGCCGCCTGTGCTGCGTAAAATATTTAAAAGTTTATTATATTTTTCCTGTAAGTTTCCGTTCATTTTGCCCCTCCGGTTATAATGCAGTTAAAATTATAGGTTTTCTTCAATTATCATAATCATTATTTCCTACTGCGTCAATCAGCTTTAAAATTTTTCACATATCCGTCAAAATAAAACTTCTGCCACTTGCGTAAGTTATAAAAAGCGTTTAAGATGTTAGCATAAGCAAATTTTACAGTAAAGGATGTATGAAATATGCTGCAAGAATTAAACCCCGGCCTTACCGGAACCGCTGAAACCGTTGTGCGCGAAACCAACACTGCACTTGCCATGGGCAGCGGCAGCCTGCACGTTTTTGCCACCCCCAGCATGATTGCGCTTATGGAACAGGCTGCCTGCAATGCCGTTGCCGCCTGTCTTGATGAAGAATCGACCAGCGTTGGCACTTTGGTAAATATTACGCACGACGCCGCTACCGGCATGGGTAAACAAGTTACCGCCACCGCCACGCTTACCGCCGTTGAAGGGCGCAAACTTGTTTTTGAAATTACCGCCGCCGATGAGGATAAGCAAATCGGCAAAGGCATGCACGAACGCTTTATTGTAAACAAAGAAAAATTTATGGCAAAGCTCGGCTGAAAGCCGTAACAGCACAAAAGGCATTACGCACAACGCGCAATGCCTTTTTGTTATTTAAGCACTTTATGCAAAAATGCCTTTAAACGTTCATTTTGGGGATTTTCAAAAATTTCCTGCGGCGTTCCTTCTGCCTGCACATAACCGTCTGCCATAAACAGCACTTTGGTTGCAACCTCACGGGCAAAGCCCATTTCGTGCGTTACAACAACCATGGTCATTTTTTCTTCGGCCAGTTCACGCATGGTGCGCAAAACTTCGCCGGTCAGCTCCGGGTCGAGCGAAGAAGTAGGTTCGTCAAACAGCATAATGGCAGGTTTTGTTGCCAGCGCCCTTGCAATGGCAACACGCTGCTGCTGCCCGCCGCTCAAGCGGCGCGGGTATTCATGCGCTTTTTCCAAAAGCCCTACCTTGCTTAAAAGAACTTTCGCTTCTTCAATAACCTCATCGCGGTTACGCTTCTGCACCTGCACCGGCGCTTCAATAAGGTTTTCCAGCACCGTCATGTGCGGAAACAAATTAAACTGCTGAAACACCATGCCCATTTTGCATGCAATGCGGCGGCTTTCATCGCCAGGCGCATATACAACCTGCCCGTCCGGTTTGGTTTCGGCAAGAGTTTCGCCGTCGATAACAATTTTGCCGCTGTCGATAATTTCCAGCTTGTTCAGGCAGCGCAGAAAAGTACTTTTGCCGCCGCCGCTGGGGCCTATAACCGCAACAACTTCGCCTTCGTCAACACTTAAATTAATGCCCTTTAAAACTTCCAGCCCCTGAAAACTTTTATAGATATTTTGTGCGTTAATTTTGTTCATAATACTAAATGCTCCTGTCAGTCATATCTGGAATATTTGCGTTCCAACTTATTGAACCCGTAGGTTAAAACAAGGGTCATCAAAAGGTAAAACACGCCCGCAACCAAAAACGGCGTAATGCTGAAATCGCGCTGCACAAGGTTGCGCGTTGTACGCAGAAGGTCATTCATTGCCAATACGTAAATTAAAGAAGTATCTTTAACCAAAGTAATGGTTTCGTTGCTTACCGGCGGCAGAATCAGGCGGAAAACCTGCGGCAGCACAATGCGGCGCATGGTCTGCACATAATTCATGCCCAAAGTGCGGGCAGCTTCGTACTGGCCTTTAGGAACTGCCTGAATGCCTGCGCGGAAAATTTCGCAGAAATAAGCGGCATAGTTCAGTACAAAAGCAAATACCGCAGCCGGAAAATCATCCAGCCTTACGCCGATGCCGGGAATAAACGGCAGGCCGTAATATACAAACAGCAATTGCAGCATCAGCGGCGTACCGCGCAGCAGCCATACATAAACGCCGATTATATCGCGCAGCGCCTTAAAGCCGGATACGCGCCCCAGTGCCAGAAGCACGCCAAGCGGTATCGAAAGCACAATAGTTATCGCAAACAATCTTATAGTTTCAAGGGTTCCCTCCCACATCTGCGGCAGGATGCTTATAACATAATCCATTTTTTACTCCTCGGGCATTAACAGTTTGGCGGACCGGCAGCATTACTACCGGCCCGCGGCTTTAATAAATTTTAGTAGTTGGTTAAATCAGCGTTGAACCATTGTTCGGAAATCTTTTTGGCAGTGCCGTCTTTTTTCATTTCGTCCAGCGCTTTGTCAATCAGCGGTGCATAATCTTTGTCGTCCTTACGGAAAGCAACGGCTACAACTTCATCACCGAGGTTTTCTTCAAGGATTCTGTATTTGCCGGGGTTTTTGCTGTCATAGTAACGGGCAAGTACGGCGTCTACAACTGCTGCTTCAACACGGCCGCTGTCGATATCCATGTAAACGGCTGCAAAGTCAGGATATTTTCTGTATTCTTTCAGAGAATTGCGCATTTCGTCGTTGCCATCGATAATGTAAGAACCGGTGCTGTCATCCTGTACTGCTACAACTTTTCCGGCCAGGTCGGCAATTTTATTAATGGAAGAATTTGCCGGTACAACAATCAGCTGAGCGTTTTTCATATAAGGTTTGGAAAGCTGGTAAACTTCGGCGCGTTCCGGATTAACGGTGAAGCAGTTCCAGATAGCGTCAATGCGTTTGCCTTTCATTTCAGCTTCTTTGGAAGCCCAGTCGATAGGTTTAAATTCAACTTCCAGCCCTGCGCGTTTGCAGGCTTCACGTGCCATGTCGATATCGTAGCCGACAATTTCATTTTTCTCGTTGCGGAAGCCCATCGGCGCAAAGTTGTCGTCAAGGCCTACAACCATTTTTTTCGGGCCGTCACTGCCGCAGCCGGCTACCAGCATTACTGCCATCAACATCGTCATTGCTAAAAGTAAAAGTTTCTTCATTTGAAAATCCCCCTTCAAAAAATTAAATATCGTTGTTATGTTTTAGATTATACTTTAGTTCGCTAAATTTGTAAAGCCCTAAATTAAAAATTTTTTAAATTTTCCGCAGGAATTTTTGCAAAGCACTGCGAATAAACCATTGTGTTAAATTTATTACAGAGGGGATGTACCAAAAATGCTTGTAACCGACAGAAAAACCGATTATTTTGAAAAACGCGCCGGAGGCACCGGCACAACTATTATGGAGCACATTATAGACGAGAAAGTTTATAACGGCAAAATTGCAGCTTATGCCCGCGTTATTTTAAAACCGGGCTGCTCGCTTGGCTACCATAAGCACGAAGGCACCAGCGAAACGCTGTATATTTTAAGCGGCACCGCCGAATACAACGACAACGGCACGGAAATGGAGCTGTTCCCCGGCGACGTTGCCTTCTGCCCCGAAGGCGAAAGCCACAGCATCGGCAACAGCGCACATTCCAAAACCGACCTTGTTGTTATGGCACTGATTGTCAACGAAAAATAAGCTTGCCAAAAGTGTTTTTCCGTAAACTTTCCTCCGCTTTTATTGACACTGCCCATGCCGGTGCTATAATGAATGTGTATTAAATATATTAAATATTTATGTTATAAAATAAAACTACACTTATAGTATCTAGTATCGGCTAAGGAAGTGTTTATTATGGCAGGCTCACAAACTAAACGCGACATAGCTTTAATCTTAGCAGCCAGCTTTTTTTACATGGCCAGCCCAATGCTGATAACGCCGATAATTACCGGCTTTTCGGAATCGCTCGGCGCCAGTGGCGTGATGATGGGCTTTATCGGCGGCATAATGAATATCTGCTCGCTCGTCAGCCGCCCCTTCATCGGCGTGCTGGTTGACAGAATCAGCAAATACAAACTCTCCTCCTTCGGCATTTTCTGCGTGCTGCTTAGCTGCATTGGCTATTTTTTTGCGCAAAGCCCAGCACTTATTGTCGCCGCAAGGATAATTAATGGGCTTGGTTTTGCCTGCTGCTCAACCTGCCTATCCACATGGATGTCAGACCTTTTGCCGCCCAACAAAATCGGCTCCGGCATGGGCATTTTCGGTACTATGAACGCCCTCAGCATGGCCATTGCGCCTGCTGCCGGCATCAGCATTTACCAGCTAACCAACCACCGCACTGCCTTTTTTATAGCTGCCGTTACTGCTTCACTGGCGCTGATAATTGTGCAGTTTGTAAAAAACAGGGACGAAGCACCTGCGCAGCCTGCCAAACGAAGCCTGCAATTTTTTGATAAAAATGTCTTCCCTATCGCGTTTATCATGATGATGTTCGGCATCCCATACTGCGCCACACAATCATTTTTGGTAAGCTACGCCGAAGCAAGGCACCTTAGTGTCAGCATCAGCCTGTTCTTTCCGGCTTACGCCGCAGCGCTGCTTATTTTGCGCCTAAGCCTGAAGAATTATTTTGACACAAAGCCCTTTGGCATGTTTTTTGCAGCAAGCATTGTAAGCACCTCGCTGGCACTGTATTTTCTTGCCACTATGCAAACCAATGCCGGGCTTCTTGCAGCAGCTGTATTTATGGCTGGCGGCAACGGCATAATGTTTTCCGTATGCCAATCAACCGCTATGCTGCTTGCACCTAAAAACAAACGCGGGCTTGCCAACAGCACTTTTTATATCGGCATTGATGTCGGCATGTCGCTCGGCCCGATTATTGCCGGATTTTTTTACCAGCATTTTGCCATTACGCTGTTTTACCCGCTGTTTTTCTTTACCATACCGTTAGCCATAATTGCTTTTTTAGTTTACCGGCACATTGCCAAAAAGTTAAAACAGGCTCATGCCTGAATAAGCACTTCTATAACGCCTTACAGCAGATAACAGCTTTGACAAAACCTACACTAAAAGGTATAATATAAAAAGAAATAGCCGATGGTGGTGCGTCGGCTCTCTCTAAATTTCATAAGTATTTGAAAAGAAGCCACGTACCAATATGTGGCTTCTTTTTATGTCTTAAAAGTTAATTACTTTTTAGACAAGATAATAGCAATCAAAGTACCGAAAGCTACCATTAACGATAAGGATTCGTAAACTGTCATGCTATCACCTCCGTTTAGGAGGAGCCAACCCATCGGCTAAATCAAGTATAAAATTATAACGCAAAAATATGTTTTGTAAAACAGTTTATTTTTAGCCAACAATTCGTTTAAAGCAAACAAATACACAAAAGCACAACATTATTTAAAAATGTTGTGCTTTTATTTTTTACACCATCTCAGCAAAATGCCAGAAAAGTTTTATGTCATAAATGATGATTACTGTTCCGCAGATTTTGTTGATGAGGTTTAGCGTGCGCGGGGTTATTAAACTGCCTGCCAGCGAAACAACCATGGCCAGCGTTACAAACCACAAACAGGAGGCCGAAAGCACGCCGAACAAAAAATGCAGCGACTGCGCTTCCGTCAAGGAGGCTTTAAAAGCACCCAGCAGCATTGTGCCGTCGATAACGGCCTGCGCGTTGAACCACGTTACCACACACGCCTGCCATACGGTTTGCCCCAGCCCCAGCATTTGTTTTATGTCCGCTAAGGCGGATACTTTGCTTTTTAACAGACCCCAGCCGATGTAGGCTACAACCAGCCCGCCAATAAACAACATCGCCATTTGCACGGCGGCGTATTTTTGCATTATCAGCCCGATGCCGAAAAAGCACGCCATGGCAAGAGTAATGTCAAAAAAGATGACGATAAGCGCTGTTAAAAGCGCCCGCCAGCGCGGCTGCGTAAGCGCGCTGTTAATTACAAACAGGTTTTGCATGCCGATAGGGGCGACGTAGGCGAGGCCTAAGGTTAGGCCCTGGATATAAAAGTCCACTTTTTTCTCCTTAAAAGTATTCGTCTTTGTAGTTACTTTACTACTTTTAACTCATTCTTTCTCATTCATGTTACTTTTTATAGGCTAAAAAGTAACCAAAAAGCCTTCGCTCCTCAAAAAATTTAACCGCTCCGTATCAAAGAAGCATGCCACTTGCAGCGCCTGCGGGAACTCGCTTGCTACGCAAGCTCAAACACCCTGCAGCGAATGCTACAAGTGCCTTTTTATTTTAAGCCTACGCTGATTTTTTGAAAGTCGCGGCTCCGCCCAAATTCGTACTTTGACAACTTTTTCATTTTAATTACACTATTCCAAATTTTTCAGCAGCCTGTTATTCTACGATGTGAGTTTACCTTTTAGTAAAAAGCAATAAAGTGCTACACACGGCAGTACGCGGCATCGGATTTTAGCAAGATTTGCTAAGAAAAACGGCAAAAATAAGGTGTTTGAGCGCAGCGAGTTCCGCAATTTTTGCCGTTTTTAGGCAAACATGCTTGCAGAAAAAAATCCGACTAGCCGCGCGACTTTTCTTCGCCGGTTCTTTTGGTCGCTCAAAAGAATCGGCATGAATAGAAAAGTAAAAATTAAAAAGCACTATTCTTCATACAAAAACGCAAACAAAATGAACACTAAAGTAAATTAAAAGCACTAACTTAATACAAAGCCTCTACCCAAAATTCACAATCCGCCGTCGCGTCTTATTTTTCGCTGTAAATACACAAACCTGCCGCCTAAAAACAGTACGGCGCACAGCAGCCCAAAGTCAAGGCTCAGCCAGTAGGAAGAAGGGCCGAGGTTTAAACAGTAATCAAAGTAGCAGCCGAGCGGCAGGCAAATCAGCCAGTAGGCTGCCAGCCCCGCCCAAAAGGTTGCCTTAACATCTTTATAGCCGCGCAAAATGCCCTGTATCGGTGCGGCGGTAGCGTCCATAACCTGAAAGAACATGGCGTAGAACAAAAAGCCAATGGTCTGCCTGATAATTACAGGCTCAGAAGTGTAGAGCCCGGCAATAAATTCACGGTCGAACAATACAAAAATCGTCAGCAGCACCGCTACCGTAATATTGCAGGCAATGCCGAGCAAACTGTAGCGCAGCGCTTCGCCGAAACGGCGGGCACCGGCTTCAACGCCTACAACAATGGTCAGCGACATGGAAAAACTGAGCGGCACCATGTAAAGCAGCGAAGTAAAACTCATTGCCGCCTGATGCGCAGCAATAATAACCGTGCCGAACTTGGCAATAAAAATGGCTATAACGCCGAAAATACTCGCTTCCATAAAAATTGCCATGCCCATGGGCACGCCAAGCGACAAGTTTTCGCGCAGCTGCGCCATATCAAACTTAAACTTGTCGGTAAAAATACGCAGGGGCGCAAATGCCGGCAGCTTATGCACAACCCACACGAAGATAAAAAATTCCAGCCAGTAGGTAATACCGGTTGCAAGGCCAGCGCCAATGCCGCCCAGCGCCGGGGCGCCGAATTTGCCAAAAATAAGGCAGTAGTTTAAAAATGCGTTTACCGGCAGCGCCAACAGGTAAATTTTCATGGTAATGCCCGTGTAGCCGCTGGTATCTATCAGTGCACGCAGCGCCGTGGATAAAAAGAAGGGCAGCACGCCCACGCCGATAGCGGCGATATACATTTTGGCAATATAGTGAACCTGCGGCTCAAGCCCAAAGGTTCCCAGCAGCCTGTCTAAAAACAGCACGCCCGTAACCAGCAGCAGCAGTGAAAACGCCGTTGCCAGCAGCATGGTATGGCGCACTACCCTGCCGATATTCTGCCGCTCGCCCCTGCCCAAAAGATGGGCAATTATCGGCATGGAGCCAAGCAAAATACCGTTCAGCGATGCCATTACAGGCATCCATAAATTGCCGCCGATTGCAGTACCGGCAAGGTGTACCGCACCGGCATGCCCGCTCATGGCCGAATCACAGAAATTCATTGCCATAATGGCCGTCTGCGTTATTAAAATGGGTATCATTACGTCCAGCAGCCGCCTAAGGCGCACTGCATTCTTTTTGCCTAACATAAACTTCCTTTCTATTTTGCCGCTTCCGCTTCGGCCAGTTCTTCCAGATACGCCCAGCGGTCGGTTAAATAGCTGATGCGCTGCGTAAGCTCCTGCTGCTTGGCAGTAAGCTCCGTAAGTTTTACAAAGTCCGTGCCGCAGGCGTTAATTTCCATTTCCGTCATTTTCAGTTCCGCTTCTGCCTGCGCAATAACCTGCTCTATCTGCTCGTATTCCAGCTTTTCCTTATAAGTCATTTTGGGCGCACGCTGCTTTTCCTCGCGCTGCTGCGGTTTAACCGTGCTCTGTGCGCGTTCCTGCTGGCGCGCAAGGTTCTGCGCTTCGGCGCGGGCCTGTTCGTAACGGCTGTAATCGCCAATAAACTGGCGCACTTCACCGCCGCCCATAAAAGCAAAAATTTTACCGGCAAACCTGTCTAAAAAATAGCGGTCGTGCGATACGGCAATAACTGCACCGTTAAAGGTATCAAGGTAGTCCTCCAGTACCGAAAGCGTCGGTATGTCGAGGTCATTGGTAGGTTCGTCGAGTATAAGCACGTTAGGCGCGCTCATTAAAACGCTCAAAAGGTACAAACGGCGCTTTTCGCCGCCGCTTAATTTGCTTACCGGCACCCATTGCAGCTCAGGCGGGAACAGGAAGCGTTCCAGCATCTGCGCCGCTGTTATGCGCGTGCCGTCTGCGGTTTCAATATAATCGCTGACGTTTTTTATATATTCCAAAACGCGGCAGTCAGCATCCTTAAACTCGCTGTGCTGGGCAAAATAACCAATTTTTACGGTTTGCCCAACCTTAACGGTGCCGCGTGTCGGCGCAAGCCTCCCGGCGATAATATCCATTAAACTGCTTTTGCCGCTGCCGTTAGGGCCAACAATGCCAATGCGGTCATTGCGCAGCAGCACGTAATTAAAATCATCAATATAGGTTTTGCCGCCGTAATCCAGCCCGATGTGCTCGCACTCAATAATGGTTTTGCCAAGACGCGAGCCAACGGAAGAAATTTCCAGCTGCTGCTCGGTTTTGATGTTATTTACTTCTTTTTTCAATTCATTAAAACGCTCAATGCGCTCTTTGCTTTTGGTGCGGCGTGCTTCCGCCCCGCGGCTTATCCACGCCAGTTCGCGCCTGTACACGTTGCGCAGGCGCTGCGCTGCACCGGCTGCCGCAATGCGGCGTTCTTCGCGCTTTTGTAAAAACA
Organism: Phascolarctobacterium sp. ET69; assembly: GCF_023336935.1. GTDB lineage: Bacteria > Bacillota > Negativicutes > Acidaminococcales > Acidaminococcaceae > Fusicatenibacter_A > Fusicatenibacter_A intestinipullorum. The sequence continues at coordinate 429,974 of NZ_JAMBLR010000002.1, read as the reverse complement.
AACTGTAATTGCCGGTATATAAATAGCCTTCGCCGCCGTCAATTTCCAAAGTACGGTTTACAACGCGGTCAAAAAAATAGCGGTCGTGCGTAACCATTAAAAGCGCGCCTTTGCGTTTCTGCAAAACTTCTTCCAGCCAGGCAACGGTTTCGTTATCCATGTGGTTGGTAGGTTCGTCCAAAATCAAAAGGTCGCTGTGGCGCACCAAAACACCGGCCAAAGCCACGCGTTTGCGCTGCCCGCCGCTTAATTCTTTCATCGGCTGCTGCAAATCGGTAATGCCAAGTTTATCCAAAACTGCTTTGGCTTCGCTTTCCATCTGCCAGGCAAATTTGCTGTCCATCTCCTGCTGCAGGGCAAGCAGCTTCTGGCGCGCGGCTTTGTTTTCCGGCTCTGCCTCTGCCTGCTGCACTGCTTCTTCATAACGGCGCACAACGTCAAGCTGAGGCGATTCGCCCCTGAATACCTGCTCCAGCACCGTTGCGTCAGGGTCAAAAGCAGGGTCCTGCGGCAAATATTCAATTACGCAGGTACCGTTTTTGGTAATCTTTCCTTCGCTTGGTTCGCCGGTGGCTATATCGCGCAGCAGCGTACTTTTGCCCGTGCCGTTAACGCCGATAACGCCTATTTTGTCGCCTTCTTCTATATTAAAACTGATATTTTTAAACAAAGTTCTTACGCCATAGCTATGGCCCAAATTTTCTGCACTTAAAATCATAATCTTACCTCGCTCACAAGTATGTTTATATCTTAACACAAATCAGCGCCAAAAACAAAATCGCCCGGCTTATGCGCAGATTTGCTTGACAAAAAAGACGTGGCTGATATAATTAATTTATTCAATTGCATAGGCGACGCGGAACTGACGGATATAAGTGGAACTAACCACGTGGACCGCGCTGCTGTAAGATTAGCCGGCCGTCTGGGCAGAGAGAAGTGCCCGGACGGCTTTTGTTATCCGGTCAGTTCTCTCCTTATTTTGCACAGCATGAAGGAGAGATTTTTTATGAAAAACAGATGGCTTATCGCACTGGCGGCAGTCGGCATCCACATTTCCATCGGCAGCGTTTATGCATGGAGCGTACTTACCCGCCCCATTATGGATGAACTTGGCTTTACCTTGCAGGAAACAACGTGGGCTTTTTCCATTGCTATTTTGTTTTTAGGGCTTTCCGCCGGATTTTTAGGCGGCTTTGTAGAAAAACACGGCCCGCGCAGAAGCGGGTTTACCAGCGCGCTGTTTTTTGGCTCAGGTATGCTTGGCACAGCCCTTGCCGTACATTTAAAAAGCCTTGCGCTGCTGTATTTGTTTTACGGTTTTATCGGCGGCATCGGGCTGGGCGTTGGCTATATAACCCCGGTATCAACTTTGGTTAAATGGTTTCCCAATAACCGCGGCTTTGCCACCGGGCTTGCCATTATGGGCTTTGGCTTTGCAAGTTTAATTGCCGGGCCGTTAATGCAGCACCTTGTTGCGGCCTACGGGCTTATGCAAAACTTTATTATTCTGGGCGCAGCCTACATGGTAATTATGGTGCTTTCCGCCTCGTACTTAGAGCCGCCCAAAACACAGCCGCAGGAGCAGCAAGCAAAAAGCGGCTACACCACACTTTTGCAGCCCAAAAGCTATACTGCTGCGCAGGCACTTAAAACCTGGCAGTTTTACGCACTGTGGTGGATATTCTTTACCAACATCACCTGCGGCATCGGGCTTTTGGCAGTTGCTTCGCCCATGGCGCAGGAGGTTGCAGGCATGACGCCGGAAGCAGCGGCTTCCATGGTGGGCATTATCGGGCTGATTAACGGCGGCGGGCGCATTGCCTGGTCCACTGTTTCCGATTATATCGGCAGGCGCAGCGTATATGTTTTGTTTTTCATTATTGAAATTGCAGCTTTTTACCTGCTGGCGCAAACAGCTAATGCCCTGCTGTTCCAGATTTTGGTATTTGTAATTATTTCCTGCTACGGCGGCGGCTTTTCGTGCATGCCGGCGTATTTAAGCGATTTGTTCGGAACGAAAGAATTAAGCGCCATCCACGGCAAAATTTTAACAGCGTGGGGGCTGGCAGGCATTGCCGGGCCGCTGCTGTTATCCTACATGCGCGAAACCACCAGCGGCTACACGGCAACGCTGTACGTTTTTGCTGCGGCATTTGTGTTAAGCCTTATCGTTGCGCTTATTTTAAAATGGCGCACATCGGTGGATATAGAAATACAAAAATATTAAGACACACAAACCCCTGAAAAATTTTTTCAGGGGTTTATTTTTACATATTCATCTGCTATACTATTTTGCATGGGATAATCCGATAGGTTGGTTCCTCCTTCTTTCAGGGAGGTGATAGCAATGACAACATACGAATCGCTTTCTTTAATGATTGCCTTTGGAACGCTCGTTGCTATCATTATTTCGATACGCAAATAACAGCGTAAAATGAAATAAGACCAGCTATGGTCGAAGCCGGTCTTTCTTTCAACAGTTGTTAACTTTCGAGGAGAGAACCGACACGCGACTATCGGATTATCCCTCTTTATTTATATTATAATGCTTTTTTAATTCTTGTCAAACAGTAACCTGAGTTTGATATAAGTTTTTACATATGTTTAGTCTTTGTAGTTACTTTATTATATTTTTTATTTACTTTACTACTCATGTTCATTCTTTGTAACCAAAGAACGAACCAAGAAAGTTTCGCTCCAACAAAAAATAAACGGCAAAAGCAGTAAATAAGCTGGCACTTGCAGCTCCTGCGGAACTCGTTTGCTGCGCAAACTCAAACAGTCCTCGGCAAACGCTGCAAGTGCCTTAATTATAAGTTTGCCTATTTTTTGAATGTCGCGCTTCGTCCAAATTCGTACTTTAGGTAAATTGTTATGAACAATAGCAATGTTACCTAAATTTTTAAGAATACAAAATTATAAATTGTATTTTCATAATAAGCATTTGAGAAGTAAGATTTACGCCAGAGCGCGGCATTAAAAATTTAGCGGTATTTACTGAAAGCCAATAAAAAATTCCCGATGTTTGAGCGCAGCGAGTTTAGCGGAAATTTTTATTGGTTTCGGCATACCGCATGCAGATTTTTTGCTTTAGCAACAAAATCTGTAAATTTTTGTTTGCCGCATGACTTTTCTTGCTTCGTTCTTTTGATCACTCAAAAGAATGAAGATGTGTAAAAAAGTAAATTAAAAAATATTAACGTAAATACAAAGAGGAAACGTAAATTAAAACTAAATGACATAAACAATAACATATCCACAATTTAACTTGCCAAGCCTGCATATTTAGGAGATAATATATTTATCACCTGTTAATTATGTTTTGGGAAAGAAGTGTTGATATGCAGCAAAAACAAGTAAGTTACCTGCACATGTTTAATGTGTTTTTTAAAATAGGGTTGTTCACTATCGGCGGCGGCCTTGCCATGATTCCCTTAATCCGCGACGAATTTGTTGAACGCCAGGGCTGGATTGACGATAAGGACATTACCGACGTGCTGGCGATTGCACAATCGCTGCCGGGCGTTATTGCCGTTAACTCCGCCACTTTTTTAGGCTACCGTCTGGCAGGAATTATGGGCGCGCTTGTCTGCACCATCGGCGTAGTGCTGCCTTCGTTTTTAATTATTTTTGCCATTGCCATGCTGTTTGCCTCCAGCGGACTGGACAGCAACACTTACATTTTAAAATTCTTCGCCGGGGTTAACGCCGCCATTACTGTGCTTTTGGTAGTTGCCACCAAAAAAATGTTTGCTTCTTCCGTCAGCAACAAACTTGGGTGGGCTATACTTTTAATTTCCGTTTCAGAAATTTACGTTTTGGGCTTCGGCATTGCCTCTACCGTTATCGCGGCGGCGCTGTACGCCATTGCCGCTTACCGCCTTTTGGGAAGGAGGGCTGAATAATGGGCATTTACTGGGATTTGTTTTTTGTGTTCTTTAAAATCGGCCTGTTCTCCTTCGGCGGCGGCCTTGCCATGGTCAGCGTCATCCAGCAGGAGGTTTTGGCACATGGGTGGATTCCGGCAACAGAATACGCACGTATTATCACCATTTCGCAGATGACGCCGGGTCCGATTGCCGTCAACACCGCTACCTACGTTGGGGCGCGTGTGTGCGGACCGGATTTTGTACCGGCGTTTATGGGGTCGTTTATCGCCACGCTCGGCGTATCACTGCCTTCGTTCATCATAGTTTATTTTGTTGCCCGCTCGTTGGAAAAATTCAGCCAGTCGTGTCTTGTTAAAGAAGCGCTGTGCGGCATCCGCCCGGCGGTTATTGCCTTTATGATTACGGCAGTAATTTTCTTTTTAGATATTACCGTTTTCCCGATAGACAATGCCACCAGTGAAAGCAGCACCTTTAACCCCATCGGCATACCGGTACTGGCCGTGCTGTTTTACCTGCATTACTACCGCAAAGTAGGGGCAATCAGCCTTATGCTCATCAGCGGCATTATCGGCGTTTTAGTGTATTGAGTTTTTAATTTCATATAACTTTAAACGAAGAAAAGTGTGGAAAAATATACTTATGCTACTTTAAGGCAAAAGCCGCAGTTCACTTTTGAACTGCGGCTTTTACGTATGTAGCATTAGTTTGTAAGTTTTAAATTTAAATGGGTAAATAATGATCCTTCATTTTTTACCTTTTTAGGTGACATATTCTTGAATAATTCTTTTGAAAAAACTGCATTATTGCTTACTTCTGCCACATCTAATACAAAATTTGGTATATCATAATATCTTAACTTATCGTTTACCTCATAAATTTGAGATTTCTTGCTACTAAGCAATGTAATATTTCTTTTGCTTTTCTTTAACTGTTTTATCGCAGGAGTATTATCCTCATTACCCATTAAAGGATGATCTCCTAAAATAATTATTTCTGTATTCTCAAAATTCGGTTGCTTTTTAATATATTGATAAAAATCATTAATCAAATAATCCAAACTATTTACACTGTATTCTATTTTATCCATTGAAAATTGTTTAGAAACTATATTAGTTAATCGTTCATCAGGAACGCCTTTTGTAAAATGAGTATCTACAGTTAAAAGTGTAAGATTAAATGGTTTTTGCTGTTTCATCAATTTATCGTATTCAATTTTTGCCTGTTCAAATAAATCTTTATCGTGGACACCCCAACCGGTTTTACTAAAAGGAACATTAAATTGTTTAAAATCTTTTATATCATATCCAAGCATATTCATCATATTACCAGTTCCTGCAAAATCAAGTTTAGCACTTGATAAAAAAAGATTATTGTATCCGGCTGATTTTAATACTTTTGCATATGATACTAATTTACAATCTTTAACTCTATTAAAAATTGCATTCCCATCTGTCCCAAAAAAACATGGTAAACTCGTCTGCGTTGAGTACAATGCACCAATAGTCCAACCCGAACCCACACAGTTTTCATAGTTTTTATAAGAAAATAGTTCACCATTTTCTATTAATTTATTCATTAGCGGTGTTACACCAGAAAATAATTTACTATCAAAATATCCATTTTCCAATGATTCGCAATAAATTATTACAATATTTTTTCCAGGTTTAGCTTCAATTTTTTCATCATATACATATTTATTTTCAGTACCTAAATTTTGAAACAATTCATCAGCAGACATTGCGGAATATTTAATATATTCTGCCCCATCACGAATTATTTTACACCATGCATTTCCTGTTGGGGTAAAATTAAAAACTACTATAAGTATAGGTATAACAGCAATAGTTTTCACTTTATAATTAATCTGCTCTATTTTTTTCACAAAATCATATACATTACTATAGAATTTTTTTAAACTTGAATAAACCAGTTTAAAATATCGCATTACATTTTCTAAAGACACTAAATCCAATTTTATTAAAATAATTAGAATAGTAATTAATGTCAGTAGCAAAATTCTAAAGAAAAGTTTTTTCAAAACATATGGTGACATTGCTATCATATCGCCATCAATTCTAAGTAATGTAAATAAATCTATATTACTTCCTAAAAGTTTATGACAAGTATAATCGCTTATACCCATAAAACATCCTAAAACAATGAATAAGCAGCCAATAAATTTATTTTTAATTAAAAAATAACCACTAAATACAATTGGTAAAACAAATATAAGTAAATCTTTTGTCATCATGTACCTCTATAATAATTTAATTTTATTAAATCTACTCATAACCAAGCACTTTGTCTACCATTATAATGCATTTACCCCCCAGTAAAGACCAGGTTTGCGAATTATTTACTATAGGCGTTTATGCCGATATTGCCTAAGCACGGCACATATAGGTTCAACTAAAAAAATAAGGGCTCAACCAACGGTTGAGCCCGCGCTCTGCGCAAAAACACCAACAAAGATATTTTCTATTTTTATCTTTGCATTAAAATATGGCAGTTTTATTTTACTTTATAGTTTTTTCAATCAAAGAAACACAAAAACCGCAGCAAAAGCTGCGGCTTTTATTTTTTATGTTATGTAATTTTCACCAATGGTATTTTTCAGCGTATACATACTATAGGGTAAATTTATGCAAATTCAGGTAAAATCAGTGGCGGCAGTGGCGGCTTGGTCAGTTATTTTTTTATTACTTTTATTTTATTATACTATTTTCAGGCGATTTTTACCCTAACATATAGGTCTGAAGAAATGTAACGCATTCAATGGATAAATTTATGTCTATACATCTAATCTGTCATTTATTATCTTAATCTTTCTGCCAAAACTTCTAAATAGTTAGGTTATTCATAAAATGAAATAATATAGTATGTTAAAAACTCATTCCAATAACCAATTTAATTGACACAGCCGCCACTACCGCCACTAATAGTCAAACTTTGTTCATTTTTATATCATCCTTTCCATTACCTTACCGGGACATAGAAAATATTAACTATTTTATCCATCACTGCAGTTATCCAATAAGCCCTCATCAATTCACATAGATATATGAAAGGCTTTGCCATTCCTTACTGCCTCATTTTATCAATACTTAAAAGTTTTGATAGCTATGTTTTAATGTCAGTTTTATGGCTTCCTCAAGCTATCAAAACTTACTATCAAAATCAAACTGTTTGTTGTATAATATAATTAGCACCAGAACAGAAACGAGGTACTAATATGATATACGGTTACGCACGTGTAAGCACTAAAAAACAGCTTCACGGAAACAGCATAGAAGAACAGCATAACACTCTCATTGAGCAAGGCTGTCAGGAAATAGTTACCGAACAGTATACAGGTAAAACTACCGACAGACCTGAGTTAAAATTGCTTATGGGCAAAATGAAAAAAGGCGATACTCTGGTAGTAACCAAACTGGATCGCCTTGCAAGAAATGTAGTCGAAGGAATAACTCTAATCCGTGAACTATTACATTCCGGAATAAAAGTCCATGTTTTAAACGTAGGCTTATTGGATGATACGCCAATGGGTAATTTTTTCATAACTACATTACTTGCTGTTGCAGAGCTTGAACGCAGTATGATAGTAGAACGTACTCAATCCGGTAAAGAAGTTGCTAAAAATAAGCCAGGTTTTAAAGAAGGCAGACCCAGAATATCCAAAGATAGAACGGATGCCGCTTTAGCTTTGATAGATTCCGGCAACTCTTATAAAAAAGTAGCAGAGCTTACAGGTATTGGCGTAGCTACCCTTTATAGAGCCAGAGCAAGACAAAGAGCACACCTGCTATAGTCAAGCGTAACATAACGGACGCCCACAGTTGCTAAACTGTGGGCGTATATGCTTATGTTTCTGCAAATAAATGTAATGAATCTTTCTTACATTCTTTCATAGCTATTGCAATTAAAGCTTTTGTACATTTAAACACTGCCATTACTGAACTACCATCCATTGATTAATATACTGGCACTATTTGAGTATTTACTAAAGCAAAGGAGAATAGTGGCAAGTAACCCTGTCATTTAATCACCTAATCCATCAGCATTCCATTACCCTTCTTAGTAACTGAAAGTATGCCGTCAAATAATATATCAGAGCCTATCTTTTCCATTTCCGTAGCCCTAACATATGACTGCATATCTTGAGAAGCCCGTGTGACAGCATTAACCAAACCATAAAGGGTATCATCCTTTCCTGCAATGTAATGAACTGTAATTGTTTTCTTTTCACGTTCATCCAATCCATAAAGCTTGGCAACCTTATCAATGCTCTCAAATGGGGCTACTAATTTAATTTCTGTCGCCATTCTCATCTTATCAACGATTTTCATATAAAAAACCGGGTCAAGAGCCTCCTTCAGGCATTCTTCTATATTCCCTCTAATGCCGTCAATATCGTCAGCAATCATCTCATACTCCTCAATCGTTCTGAACTTCCTTCCAAGATGTATTCTGCGTGCATTACCCAAATATTTAGGTAATGCCATGCCATTAGTACATACGAGCCTCATACAGAACGGATTCACTGTAATTGACCCCATGCCAACTTCTGAATTGGTAATAATCGCACCAAATGCAACGGAATCACCGACTTTAACATCTACCCTTTCAATCTCTGATACCAGCTTTACGTACATCCGCTCTGCCGTCAGAGAAGATGATACAACATTCAATCCTTTGATATTATCAAGTACTGATAATATCGTTGCCAGTACCGCTTCATTTTCATACTTCTTATAATGGTCAGATAATATTGCCCTAACCCGTCCGCCAATGGTTCTGACCAGCTTATTCTTATGGATATTCCTCAACAGCCCATTATAGTTTGCGTCCAACAGCTCAGGATATTCCTTGCCTATACGTTTTACATATGAGTATGGAATGCCGCAAACAGCTGACAACTGACGCTTTGCAGTTTCCTGCATAGGATAGGAAACACCTTGAAAATTAATACATGATTCAGCAGGATTTGTTTGTACGCTTATATCGTCCGTACTGATTAGGTAGTCCTTCTTCAACGTGGATAAGTAGTCCAACCGGCTAACAAGTTGTGATAAATTAAGGTCTGTTTTCATACTGCCTCCTAAAATGGTTCTTTTATATTACTTTCTGCTGATAAATGGCATAATTGGCTTTTATATTCATAATCTTCGAATAAGTTACTATTTTTTAACCAGAAGCTCATAGAATACGAATCGTTATATATAACAATGATTTTAGTCCACTTTTCATCATTGAAATAATAGCTTTCCGCACATTCTGGAACAACGCCTTCCAGTCCTTCCGTTAATCCCAAAGAGTTAATTTCTGCTTCCGTTTCGTCACCTTCTAATATTACGATATAGCCATATCCAAAATCGTCAGCATTGAAATCGTCAATAGACACTTCGTACATTTCATCAGACCATTTCTTTATTATTAGAAATTCACTATAAATTTTTTCTATAACTTCTTGGGGAATAAGCTTCTTTTCCGAAAGATTTTTTATATCTTGTACGCACTTTATTTTAATCATACTAACCTCCTAAGCCGACTGCTTCTTTTGGCATTCATAGCATACAGGCTTGCCAAAATTATGCATAGCGTATTCCAAAACCTTGGGAGATTTAATAACTGCGTGACATATACAACAAATGTTATCAACAGGCTGCACATCTTCTGGCTGTTTCTGAGCTTTCTTCATTTCGTTCTGCTTCTCCAAAACGTTAGCAATGGCAGCTTTCGCCGTCTGAAGCTTCCTGCTGTTATTAATGTCAAACCTAACGTTGCCATCTTCGTCCAGTACGGCGAGCTTGGTAAAACAGCCTGACTGTTTGTCATACGTCATATCCTTAGCTACGTAGAACTTGGCATATGTCTTGGGCTTGCCATTACTGGCAATGACGACTTCATTTTCTTTTAGTTTTATCCTGATTTCCGGAGCAGAATACAACTCCCTGCCAATTCCTAAGTTAAAGCAGGCTCTTTTGAATGAATCGGATGCTTCGCCCTTGGTAGCCTCGGAATTACTCGGAACGCCTACATCCTGCTTTTCTATCCACATCTTCTTGCTTTCATCCCATACTGATACAGTACAAAACAACCTGCCGCCAATCTCCGTATGACTGCGTTGCCAGTTCAGCGGACCAAATACTTCGTCAAGAATTTTCATATCAACTCGGGCATCCTTGTAAAGCAGCAAGTAAGCATATGTCCCATAGCTCGTCTGCTGCAACTGTGCTACCCTGATTTCAACATCGTTTGAAGTAAGTAACGGAATATTCATTTTTCACACTCTCCTAACTATAGATAATGCGAGAACCACTGTCATTGTGGTTCTCGCATTTTTAATCAATGAACTAAGCCGCCATCGGTTTACTTATCGTTTCCACGAAGTTTATGATTGTATTCAGGCAGCCGTCCTCCATTGTGTAGACAACTCTCTTAATGCAGGCATCCGTATAATAGTAGTTAGATGTCTTGCTCCATTTTATGCCAGCTATAATTTCCTCATCATCTTTAAACGCTGACAAAATCTTTAGCAGCTCTTTCTTGGTCATTCTGCCAGTTCTCCTTTCCTCACCAAAGTCATAGCCTATTCTTGCTAAAGTGTCCTGCTCTACCAAACTCTAAACATAGTGACAGGCTTTATCCTTTATTCACACTTCACCCCTGTAAAGAACAAATCTTGAACATATACTGCCACTTTCGACCCCGCACTCGACTGAGTCAACCTCGACTTGGTATTCGTAACCGTATCCAGTTTCACTAGTCAAGCGTACTTGGTCGTCATCATCAATTGCAGCCAGTATGTTTATAAGCTCCTTTTTAGTCATGCCTATACATCTCCTCTCACGCAGCACCTGCCAAAGTTTCTCTTACAGTCTGATGTTCTTCAGAAGCTTTCTTACAAGCTTCAAAGACAGGACAGTAATTCTCGCACTTTCTGCCATTCCACGTTTCACTCTTACGGCACAATCCAGGAATGACTCCGCTATCCATTGCGCTGTCCATTATTGCCTTTTTCATACCGAAATATCTTTTTAAGTATTCATTGCTTATTTTATTTACTTTCAACAGGTAAATAGGCTTATTGATGTTACGTTCAGCAGAAATGCGCAGCGAATAGTCACGCACATATAACTGAATGTACATCTCATCAACCCGGAAGTTATGTTCTTCAAGAAGCATTCGGTATGCGTTCACCTGAATAGCCCAAGGGAGTATCTTCCTGACCCCGTCAGCCTTTAGTACCTTCCTCATCTTGGGCATGCCTTTCTTTACGCCTGACTTATATACCTCACCGGTAGGTTCATCCACCTTGTAGTAGCCCATTGCCAGATAAGCCTTGTAGGACGAAGTAACCTTGTAATCTAACAAGACCATCTTCCCATTACCGAGCAAATCCCCATACGCATCAATCTGACCCGTGTATAGTGCATTACTCAGCCTCGTTTCTGTAAGCACTGCTGACGATGAGTTACTTTCGCATATGCTATGTACGGCAGAGCCGTGCATAGCAAAAATCTGGTCAAAAGGATTTATGGCATAGTCGGTCATCTTTTTCAGATAAAGCTCCCTGCTTCCACCGATAAGTTCAGTTACGGAATACTTTCTTCCCAGTCCCCTGTCTTTTACTGATTTAGCAATGGCTTCCAACGTAGGCTTGCCCATACAGCGAATGTGATGTGGACAAAGCGACAAGCATTGCTCGATATTCATTTTATCCTTATTGGGGCAAATAAACTGCGTAACACCCATATTATGCCACCTCCTTATTACTAATGCATTCAACGTAGTCACTCTGATATTCCCTAAAACGATATATGCAGCAGTAATAATTTTTATTTGCTCCTATATAAGCCTTATATATGCGTTTTTCAATATCGCATAGGGCATCAAAATAGCTGATGCCTGCCTTGGGAAACATTTCCTGTAAATAGTTAAATAAATCCTTGAATGTGCAGAAATATTCTGCTGCTGATGCACAGCCAATGTTCCACTCAACCTTGTAATGCTCCGGATAAAATACTCCGGTTTCATCTTTAACAAGAAACAGCTCACTCCCCGGTTCTTCCGTACAAAAGCTTAGCCGTATCTCGTTGCCATACTCATTTTTCAACAGAAAAATGATTGGTTCCATGTTATCATCCCAAGCAGTAGTAGTTTCACACCGAAAATAATATACGCCTTCTTTAGCAGTTATACTTTCATCACAGGCACTGATATGGTCAGTGTTATTAACTCCGGAAATGTTCCTATAACCATGAGCCTTGATGAAATCCTTCACTAAGTTTCTTCCTGCATAAGCAGAACGGAAGCATTCAAGCACCTTTCTGTGCAGTTCATTCAGCAAGCCAAGATTGCGGGAGCTGAATGTTATTGAGTTGACAGCATAATTACACATTGGTAATTCCCCCTTAAAATAATTTCGCCATCTGTCAAGCCCTGACTCTTAGTCTTTCAGGTCTTTCCATCAAACTATAAGCTTCAGCCATCATTCAAAAAAGCTTATATTATTACTTGTAATAATTATAATTTATAATAATTATTACAAAGTAATAATATAAATTTAAAATTTGATTTAATACGGTTTTTGCAAGCTCTTACTTGCCCGTAATAAAGTCACAAATCATAACATCTTCAAATGCAAAATCAAATGCGTTACATTATCTTAGCAGTTCAATCACAGCTCTAAGATGAAGTCCTGAAACTCATCATTTTCCTTATCATCTTCGGCAGCTTTATCGCTTACGTCAGCTTCGTTTATATGCTTTTTAAGCTGTCCGCCAAGGTTTAGGTAAATTTTATCTACCTTTTTGTCTTTCACCGTTATCTTTTTTATCAACAGCCTAAGAAGCAGCATTTTCTGTTCTCTGGCTGCCTTGGACATAACATCCTCGAAATTGTTCAGGACTTTCTCGACATATTCCATAGTTGGCTCAATTACGGGCAGTCCTATTTCTGCTTCTATGGTGCTCCTGCGCTTACCAAGTTCCGTTTCTTCCGCTGTCAGCTCCTCAAGGCGTTTGTCGAGCAGCTCCTTGTCCATTACGTCAGCAAGATAAAGGTCTAATATTTTAGCTTTTCTGTTCAGTATCACTTCCAGCCTGCCTTTAATTCCGTTTAGCTCATCCCTTTTGCCGGATGACTTTTCTTCAAGCTTTTTCTTCGTTTTCGTCAAAACCATTTTTACAATGTCTTTTTGGCTCAAAAAAGCTGAAATTTTTTCTATTACTGTTTTCTCGGCAATGTCAGCTTTTACCGTAATAGGTTTGCAGGCAACTTTCCCCTTATTTTTATAGCGGGAACAGGTATAGTAGCGGACTACACACTTTTTACCACTTTTTAATTTATAGCGGCTACGCGATATTACCATCGGTGCTCCACAGAGAGGGCACTTTAAAATGCTGCTCAAAATGTTGTCACTATCATACACCCTTGCTGTATTATCAGAACGCTTCGACCTTAGTAAAGCTGCCTTGTCCCATAGTTCTTCTGACACTATCGGCTCATGCAGTCCTTTTACCAGTATCGGGTTTTTGCTTTTACCTTTGCGCCTTTTTTCGCTCCAGTTTTCATACCTGCCGTATCTGATATATCCCTTGTATATGGGATTGTCGAGAATCTCTCTGATACTGCAATAGCTGAACGTATTATCACGAACTGTTCTGTACCCAGCCTGATTTAAGAAGTTAGCAATATAACCCAATCCTTTTCCCTCACAAAATAAGCTGAAAATCTTTTTAATTATTATTGCTTCCGATTCAACAATAACGAGCTTTTTCTTATCCTGAAACGCTACTGTTTCCGCCCTATAACCGAGAACTCGTCCACCATTATGTAAGCCTTTTTGTGCCCGTTGCCTAAGCCCTAACCTAACATTTTTTACAATGTGCTTTCTTTCAAAATCATTAATCAGAGCCTGAATATTCTTCAGCAACTCGCTATTACCGGGGCTGTCCAAGCATACAATTTCAACACTGTTTTTTTCCGCAATATAGCTAATATCCAGATAATCACGAATATTGCGAGATAAACGGCTCTGATTCCATGCCATGATTACGTCGAATTTTTTAGTGCTAATATCCCTTAACATTCTTTGTAATTCAGGGCGTTTAGTCATTTCCTTTCCGCTAATACCTGCATCTACATACTCGTCAACCACTTTCCAACCACACCGCCTGCATTCTTTTTTAACAGCTTCTTTTTGCGCTTCTATGGAATAACCATGCTCTGCCTGCATTGCAGTCGATACCCTTGCATATAAAGCAACTCTTTTATTTTTATTTTCCATATCAATCACCACTTTCTAAATTAATGATTAGTGTTTGCTGTACGCCACCTGTTTTTAAAGTTGGCAAGTATACTTCTACCATGGACACCTTTCTATCTGAGTTGACAAACACTGCCTTCACAACACTGTGCAGCAGCTTTAACTTCTTATCTTCTGATGCACGTTTAATCAACGCAGGTAACTTACCAAAAGCAGCTATCACATCTGCCTCGTTATAGTTTGGTACAGCAGCCTGTTCTTCTAATGTTTTCAGCTCTTTTTCTGCCTGCTCTATCTTTATCTTGATTCCAGCGAACTCTTTTAGAAAATCTTCTCTATCCAGGTCACCATCCTCGTACCTCAGAAGAACGCTTCTTCTTTTAGCCTTTAACATTTCCAAATCAGACTTTCGATGTTTAACATCTGCAACAATCTCAGAATCTGCTGAGAATTTCTTTCTTATTTCAGAAAGTACAGCATTTTTCCAACCGTCATTACTTAAATAACCAGTAAGGAAATCTATAACAGTTGTGTCGGCTTCCTGAGCTTTTACTACATTGCTAGTACAGCTACCCACACCTTTATTCATATACTGACCACAGGTATAGTAGTAATTGTAGTTTATACTTCCGTCTTTATTTATTCTTTTTGCATGAGTTGGAAGCATTCCCCATCCACATATCGGACACTTTATCAAGCCAGAAAGCATATATTTGTAAGGTACAATTTTAGAATACCTGCCTTTGGATTTCAAAAGGCTCTGTGCTTTATCCCACACGTCCCTCTCGATTATTGGTTCATGAATACCTTGAAAGTATTCACCGCCATACTTGACCATACCGATATACGCTTTGTTGGTTAATATAGTCCTTATGGTCGTTAAGGAAAACTTTTTACCGTTTTTACTACGCATACCTATTGCATTCACCTTACTCGCAGTTGCTTTCAGCCCATAACCGCTGCAGTAAAGGTCGAAGATTTTTCTTACTACGCCAGCTTCCTTTTCCTCTATGACGAGTTTAGTGCCGCCTTGTGGGTCATCTTCGTCAAGTACACGTTTATAGCCAAGAATATTGCCGCCAACGACCTTGCCTGCCTGTGCTTTCTTCCGGCTACCCAACATGCAATTCTTTCTTATGGTGTCTCTCTGGTTTTGGGCAATGCTGCCCATAAAACCTAAAAGGAATTTTCCTTCCTGAGTACTGATGTCAATGTTTTCGTTAACACTTAAAAAACCTACATCAGCTTGTATAAGCCGTTCTATAACGCCCCATAAGTATCTAAGCTTTCGGGCAACTCGGTCTATACTCCATACGTATACGCTACCAAAAAGCCCTCTCTCAGCGTCTTTAAGCAGCTCTACAAGCCCTGGTCTATCAGTCTTAGCTCCGGATAACCCGGCGTCACTGTAAACCTTATACACTACCTTACCATCACTGATGGCTTTATCTCGAAGCACGGTTTCCTGTGCTTCGAGACTATAGCCTTCGGTGACCTGCTTATCTGTGCTTAC
Organism: Phascolarctobacterium sp. ET69; assembly: GCF_023336935.1. Classification (GTDB taxonomy): domain Bacteria; phylum Bacillota; class Negativicutes; order Acidaminococcales; family Acidaminococcaceae; genus Fusicatenibacter_A; species Fusicatenibacter_A intestinipullorum. Next base: position 414,301 of record NZ_JAMBLR010000002.1, on the reverse strand, counting down.
TCGTACATACAAAGCAACTAAGTTAAATCTGTTCATTTTTACCCCTATGCTGCCTCGTCAATATCCTCACTATCAGCAGTTTCGGCAAAAGTTTCTTCTTTCTTCATGCTGTCAAGGATAATCACTGCTAACAAATCGGTGATTTCTTGCAGTCTGTCATTGTTTGCCATTTTCCTCACTCCTTTCTTATAAGCTTTGCAGAGTTAACGCTTTCATGAATATAATATATATTCATAAAAACGATATTTTCATTATCGACATCCGAAGGCGAAAAGCAAGATACTACGATTTCACCTTGGTAATCGTTATGTACCGCTTTCCGTTTTTCTTATTGCCTATATCAATTAGATAGCCTAAATCAACAAAATCTTCTTTAAGCCGTTTTAATTGAAGGGAAAGTTCCTGCGGCGTTTTAGGCCAGTTAGGACTTCTTAGAGCATACGTTAAATTTGGTTTTTGAGTTTCATTTTCCAACTCTCTCAACAAATTTGTAGGAGTATCTTCATAAATTTTTCCATAAGTTAATTTAGAACAGCTAAAACCTTCTATTTTATTATCAAAAAAAGTCTTAAGCTTCGACTCCAGTACACTAGCCACGGGATTCTCATCAAGAACATACTGAGATACTGCTTGCCGGTTCTCGTTATAAGCGTTCAGGAACACGTTTTCGTTATCAAACAGCACCTTAGATATTGCTCTGCCCCAATGCGCATAATCAGCCATACGATAATTTCCGCTGACCGGAAGATTTTTATGCAGCTTTATTGCCTTTTCTAAAGTATTGAAAATCTCTCCCAAAATGCGAGGAAGGTCACTCTTAAAATTGTCAATAAACTCTTGGGTAAGCTTGTACTCGCCTTGTAAACGCTCCATTTCAAACAGAATACTTCTGTCATAAAAATCCGGTTTAAAATTACTGATAGTAATGCCGTTAATTAAAAGAGCATTTTGGAATGTAACAATGCTTACTTCGTTATTAGTAAACAAAGTTCTGGTGATACTAGAAGCACCGGTTACAGCAGAACACAACAAATCGCTTGATTCTTTAGGCAAGACGGAAACGTTGTCTATCGTTAGCAGGTAATTATTAGCCAGTGCAACGCTCAAATCTTCTTTACTCTTTGGCATGGTAAAAGCATCATAGTCAGAAGGGTCTACAATCATCTTAATCATTCGCGATAATGTTGTTTTTCCAGTTCCCTGACCACCCAGTAACACTATCACCGGCTTTGGAATGTCGGCAATGAACCATGTCATTATGGTGACCACTAAAAGAATTTGTTCGCTTTCCTTAAGATTGATATACGGCTTAAATAAGTCCATCAAACTTCTGCCATCATTCTCCTCAACCGGCTTCTTCTGGGCTCCCATAGAAGTAGTCGAATACATAACGAAGTATTCATCAAAAAAATGCTTAGCAGATACTACTGTACAACCGTTATCGCTTATCTTAACCGTTTGGCTTTTACTGTCATTAAGATTGTAATAAATACTTTCATCCCTATAAGCCACTCTTGTATAGACCCACTTCTCCTTCTTGGATAACCGAACTTTATCTAGCAGATAACCAACGATAGTTTTGAGTTTATTATCGGAATAAATTTTGTTGGAATCGATATAATATTCTAACAACTCTCTCAACTCCGCCTTGAAGTCATCGCTATCTACAATGTTCGTCTGCCAAACGTTCTTGTACTTCTCCCAGGTGACATATATTTTTCCTGTATTTATGCCTTTGAAAAAGCTATAATTATTTAAAAATTCATCAAGAAAGTTCTTGATTGTTTCCTCAAGGCTTCCTTTCTTGACGTCATCGCTTACAGCGTTCTGCTTTTCATTAGATTCAGATACCTGTTCACTGCAGTCAATGCAGTAACCGTCATTTTCTATCGTAACCTTTTTAGGTTTCGCTTCTGTTTTAAAAGCCATAACAAACACTCCTTTCAAAATTTGAAAAATCTGTTAGATACAAACGTTTTTCTTGGTAATAGCTGCCGGGTTAGCAAGTAAGCAGAGGAGTTCTTATTAAGTTTTCAAGGTTCAAGCCCAGCTCGTACTCAATAGCGCCGTTATTGTTCATGCAAGCACTGCAAAACACTTTTCGCATACAAGAGCAATGCAATCCGTAGGGGTTGCACTTTCTTTGTGCTTGAGGTTTTTAAGAACCGGACTTAACAAAACCTAAGGTATTCCTGTTAGCCATTGAAAATACCGATTACGAAAAACGCAATCTTCCGGGAATTGTGCTTTCATAGCTTTGACCTCCTTTCTTGTTTATCATCAGGCCACTTATCGTTTTTCCTGATGTGCTTTTAGTGTAATATCTACGGATATGCTTTTTTCCCCAAAAAAAATTATAATTTTGGGTAAAAAAACACCATAACATATAAAACCTTAGTTCTATACGTTATGGTGTAAATTGTTGGAGAAAATTATTTTGCTAAAACTTTCTTATTTACTATCTTATTGATGTAATCCGAAAATTCATCAATTTTATTTTTGATGTCTAAAAGCTCATTTTTATCTAACTCCTCAATTAAATTTGACTTATTAACTGTATTAATTAACCATTCACCAAGATTGTCGCATTCAATCTTAAAATCAATATTAATAAAATTCTTTTGAAATATTTCAAAATCTTCATACCCTCTCCATATATAAGATGCACACATAGAGACCTTACTATCTATTAAATTATATTTGCTCTTCTTTTTACTATTACTTGCAAGATATTGAACTTTAATTTCTTTATCAAATATTTTCTGCATATAAAATTTCTCATAATCGCTTATCAATTTTCTTTTATATTCATTTAAAATAAATTTTTCATCAGAGAATTGCAAAGCTTTTTCATTATTGTCATATATCGTTTCTATTTCATTAAATCCATTCGAACTATTGCTTTTTAAAAATTTTTCTAATGTATAAATATTACTTTCAATCCGGTTAGATAATTTTATTTTTTCATTCAATTTATGTTCTACATTAAAGCAAATATAATGTTTTAAATAAAAAATATTGTATATCCAAGCAATACTGCTAAGCCTTAAAATATAGCCATCTTTTCGCCAATTTAAAATATTAAACTTTTCTCCATAGCCACTTTTTATATATGGATGAATATTTTTGTCCTTTCCCCCTGCTATGAACAATAAAACCAGTCCCGGAAGAGTAAAATCCGAAAGTTTTTTATTTAAAAAATTTGTAAATGGTAATCTTTTTATATTAGGGGCTTGTAATTCGCTAGCATTTATAACATTTAATATATTCATATATACTTCTAACAGTCTTTCATTATGATTTTTATGTGTCTCTATCCAATATTCATCAGAGTTATTTTTTCTTAGATACCCCGTTATAATTTTACGAGCAGTCCCTATAGCAATGCTTTCTTCAAATGCCTCAATTAAAGAAGCTATAATATCTAACTCGCCTTTATCTCTTATCAACGATACTAATTTATAAACTTCACAATTGAGCATATTTTTTATATTTGGGCTAATAGCATCGTCTTTAAAATCTTTATTATACAGAATGAAATTTTCTAATTTTATATTAATATCTTCAAACTTAGTGTTTATTTTCACTCCAATTCCATTCAACTCTACATCCATTAAAGATTGTATATGTATATCATCTCTAATTTTCTCCATTTCCTTAGCATATAACCGCCCTGCAAAAATAACACATGGCTTTTTTTCAAAGACGGTAAGTATGCGTTGAGCTTTTTTTACATCCTCTAAAAACGGAGAAGCCAATCCTTGTATTACACAACATAATATACGTATTGATTTTTCTAATATTTTTTCTTTTATTAAAATTTTTATATGCTCATCTTTCAAAAGTTCCTCTATAAAACGTCCACTATCTTCTTTTGTAAGCTCTTCTGTAAAATGTTCACCACTTTCTTTTAAAAGCTCTTCTATAAAACGCCGTCCATCATCTTCTTTCAAAAGCTTTTCTATAAAACGTCCGTCATCTTCTAGAAGCTCTTCTAAAGAGCAGTATTTATTTATTTTTAACATCTCGTATGAAGCTCCTTTTTGGTAAAATATGTTTTTTATTATAATTATAACATAAAAAATACTCCAATCCGTATATGAACGGATTGGAGTATTTTATTAACATCACTCTTAATTATACTGCTATATGAATTTAATAAATCAATAGGCATTTATTAGCAGGGATTTACTACAGCCTAATAAACCTAAAGATAATATAAATATTACTAAGCATAGAAAACAAGCATATTTTTTCATCATTTATACCTCTTTTCAAAATCATTTTATATGCTATAGCTATAAACTAGCCACAGCATATAAAACTAATACAATCAATAAATTTACTTTCATCTCATATAAACGATAACTTCATTATGTTTTTATAAGTTTCTTTGCCGTCATAGCAAAGCACACCGCCTAATATTTTACTCAATGAATATAAGGCAAAGCGAGCACATGATTTATTCTCACAGTCGATAACTTTGATAATTTCATCTTTAGCTAATAACTTCACATATAGCGCAGAATCAAACCTTAACATATACTCCATATCTTTGAATTTGATAATAGCCCCATATTCATGTGATAAAAAGCCATCAGCACTTACTATAAATCCTTCTGAACCGGTACCAAAAAATGTACGATCGAACTGCATAATAATATCAGCAACCGTCAGATTACATCTCTTACCATATTCAGAAATAGCATTTTCAGCTTTATATTTGTCCATATGATTTTTGAGATAATATGACCCCTTCAAATCACTATCAGCTGTAATCTGATGAAAAAGTTCATCAAACAGAGAATCATTGTTTTTATCTGAAATCAAATTTCCGCTTTTATTACGTTTATATGTTAAAAGTATAAATCCAGTAAATATATAATCTGCTGGGAAGCCATTCAAGGCTTCATCCGTTGAAATAGTCCTTATTTGTGAAAAATAAGCAGCATTTGACTCTAAATATTCTTTTGCATCATTATTGCCATTTTCCATAGCTTTTAACATCCAATATTTGAGCTTTTCAACATCAGATGTACTTGCTGCTGTTTTTCCATATAACGTAGCTATTCTATACTGACATCTATTGTCATTATCTTCTAACGAACCTTTTAAATAATATGCAACGGCAATATCTCCGTTAACAGGCACTTCTGTTCCTTCTTCATACTTCACTCCCATTACATACTTATCAACGTTGCTAGGATCTATTTCAAAAAACCCTTTTAAATTCTTATGTATCACATAATCTTTTTTCTTATTGTCATAATCTTTTAAAAACTCATTTATAATTGGCAAAGTTATATACTTAATGAATTCATTTTCCATTTCTTTGCCACTTAAAGCCTCTAATAGATTAATATTAGGAATCTTAGCAAAATAATTACTTTCCTGAGATAAGTATGAATGGGCAATAGAATTTTTATGTATATCAGCCTGTTTCATCCAGTATTTCAGTTTTCCATAATCAGTAAAAACATTGCCTGCATAAAGTGTTCCTAATGTATATTCACAGTTAGCACAGTTCGCATTTGCTCCTTTTATAAAATATGCCAGAGCAATATTTATATTTTTTTCAACACCATTGCCTTCCAAATACATCTTGCCAAGTTCGTATGCTGATTTATCTCTAGGGTCTAATTTGAAGAATCCTTCTGCATCAACATTGTCTATGCATGCTTTCCTTTTATTGTTAAACTCGATTAGTTTATTAGTTTCATCATGATATTTCTTGACAAGTGTTTTTAATGATACAAAATCACTGATTATCTTATCTGTATACCATTTAGTCAATGAAAACTTATCATCATTTTGTATTTCAACTTTTATATATTCTATGATTTCATCAATATGTTTCTCTATGTTTATATAATAAGTTTCAACACATTTCGCTACATTATCTTTTAAGGTTTCTTCAATTTTTTCATAATCAAAAACAAATTTTCTATTAAGGAATTCTCCAATTTCACACTTGTGATATTTGCCTACTATGCCTACTGATAAGGTCTTTTTTAATTCTATTAACTGTTCATATTCTTTCTTGTCTACAATAACCTTACCACACACAGTATGTTCTTTTTCAAATTCTATGATGAAATCATAATTTCCCAGAGAATATCTTCCTGCTTTATCCGATACCTTGAATATTCTTGCCATTGCAACAATATCAAATGCATTCTCAGACATATTTTTTAATAATAATTTATAAGTACTAGATACAAATGGGTTTTTCCTCAGATTTGCTATAAGAATCGGTATTATATCCGGCTGCGCAATTAAATTTCTTTCGATTTTTTCATTCATATCTTCAATACTACTAGAATTATAGTCAGTACGAGATATGTACGGCTCTATAATTGCACTCAAACATAAAACTATTGATTTTATTTCTTCAACCAGCTTAACTTTTGCGTCATCATACAGCTTCCTCTTCATGTTGCTAGCATCATTGCTAGTCATCATATTACCAACCATATTGAATAAGCTATGTGCAGCACCGGTAGTAAGATTAACTGCACCAGCTTTCGCAATACCAACTGCTGCACCCTTTAACCCAAATCCTCCACCAACTAATCTGCCTCTTGTTTCCTTACGGAATTTTCTTCTGTCTTTTTCCGACTGTACCCAATCATCAATTTCTTGATTTTGTTCCTTTATCTCTCTACACAATACTTCCCAATCGTGAAATAAGAACTGCCTGTTTTCGTCCAAAATGGTTTTATAATTTAAGCTATAATAGCCTCCTTCTTTAATAAGCCCTTCCACTAATGCCTTTAATAATTCTTTAACCATATATACGCCGAAATATTCACCATCTTCACGAACGAAACCAACAACACCTCCATACTCTTCTAATTTTGCAGCATATAATTCTTCAGCTTTAAGAGCAGCCTCAAGTCCTTGTACCCTAAGTGCGTGTATGATATTGACTTCTTTGTCATACTTTAATACTTCTGTACCTATTTTAAAGACAATTTTATCACCTACGATTCCCATATTGGAATCTAACTCTATATCATCATCTATCACCGCTACACTGGTTTCTTGTTCTGCCTTGCCATCTACTATTACTTCAGCTTCAGCTTCTTCTTTCTTATCAACTGTTACATCAGTTTCTTGTTCTACTTTATCATCTACTGTTACACTAGCTTCTTGCTTCATATTGTTAACAACTTCTGTACCACAATATGGACAAAATTTAAAATCTCCTACTATTTCTTTGCCACAATTGGAGCAATTATTATTTTTAGCAGTTAACATATTCCCACATAATGGGCAAAACTTCATGCCATCATCAAATTCCTTACTACATTTATCACAATATTTCATATTATCAACTCTTTTCCTAATATTTAATAAAAATACTTGGAGAAAGCTTAAAATTTCTCCAAGTATTTTATATTCTTATTTATTTCATTGGCGGCGGCGGAACAAAATTATTCTCGTCATCTTTTACATTAGCCTTCTCTTTAGCAGTAGATAAACAAAGCTCTTTGGTTTCCTTATCAGCATCACTATTTTCTGCTGGTACAGCTTCTTCAGTAAAGGTAACGTCGCCCATAACTATTATTCCATTATCGTCTAACCATTTTTTCGCCGCTGGATTAGCAGGAACCATCCCTTTATCAACTAGCCTTTTTATTCTCCATTTGGAATAAAGAAAACCACAAGCTAATGAAAATATAATTACACCAATCTCAGAAGAGCCCAACATTGAACCAACTACTCCACCTACCATGATTAGTACGAATACTTTACCAGCTATTGCAAACTCCATTCTAAATAAAGGTAAGAATATATTAAATAGAAAGACCAGAAAACTAAAACCCGTAGAATACTCCTTCACCTCATTAGTTTGAGGATTCTTTAATTTGACCATAAAAACACCTTCCTAATCATAATTTTTATATTATTTTTTAAAACTAACACAGTTAAAGCACAAATCTTTAATCAATTAAAATCTCTTATAACTTTGATACCAGAACACACACATCTACATCCAACGCATTCGCAATTTTAAATAATGTCTCCATGGAATAGCTATTTCCGTAGTTTCCTCTCTCAATCAAACTGAGATAATTACTGCTTATTCCTACCATTTCAGCAAGCTGCGTTTGCGTATAGCCCTTTTTCTTTCTGTAATACGCAATTTTTAAACCGACTTCTTTGTATTTTAAAGCAAACAAACCTATTTCACCTCTATATAAAATTATCTCATAAATCAAGATTTAAACAACAAAGCTATACATTGAATTTTCGTACCTATATATGGAATAAATGAATTATACATCTTTATTTGCAGCTAACACTAAAACCTTTAGCGTTATGAGTGTCGATAGTGTCGCTTATAAAGATGGTTTTAATTTATAAAAACAAAAATACGCTAACTCAGTAAAGAGTTAGCGTATTTAAAACTTACCCCCTAAAGGTGATACGGTTCCCCGCGGCTTATTTTAAAAGCACGGTAAATTTGTTCTACCAGCAAAAGGCGTATCATCTGGTGCGTAAAAGTCAGCTTGGAAAAACTCCAGCGCATATCTGCGCGCCTGCGCAAAGCATCCGTATAGCCAAATGCTCCGCCGATAACAAAGGCGATATGGCTTTTGCCAGCCAGCGCCCAGCCGTCAAACAGTTCCGCCAGCTGCGGCGAGGTTATTTCCCTGCCCTGCAAATCCAAAAGCACCACATAAGCGCTTGCCGGTATGGCGTTTATCAAACGCTCCGTTTCTTTAGCCAGCACCTGCTCTTTTTCGGCAGGTGAAGGGCTATCCGGCATTTTTTCTTCACCAATGGCAATGGTTTCCAGCTTGCAGTACGGCGTCAGGCGCTTGGTAAACTCGGCAATGCCTTCGGTAAGGTATTTTTCCTTAATTTTACCTACGCAGACGAGGCTGATTTTCATATCAGTTGCCCTCCGGCATTTCCTGCAAAGTTACCTGCAAGGTGCGTTCAATGCCTGCACGCAGCACAACAATGGCAACTGTGTCGCCAACTTTCTTTTCTGCAAGTTTGGTGCGCAGTTCAGGCACGGTTTCCACTTTAGCGCCGTCAAAGGTTAAAATAATGTCGCCGGGGCGCATGCCTGCGTTATAAACAGGGCCGCCGGTAACAATTTTCATTACAAAAATGCCGCCGTGCAAATCAAGGTCAAAGCCATAACGTGCGGAAATATCTTTATCAATCAGGCTGGCGCCGATATAGGGGCGCGCAATGCGTCCGTGCTGGGCAAGCTCGTCCAAAATAGGTTTGGCGGAGTTTACCGGGATGGCAAAACCAATGCCTTCGACGCCGCTTACCGCTACTTTGGCAGAGTTAATGCCTACAACCTCGCCGTCGGCATTAACAAGCGCGCCGCCGGAATTGCCGGGGTTAATGGCGGCATCAGTCTGAATAAGGTTAAACTTGCGGTCACCCAATTCGATAGAGCGGTTTAACGCGCTGATAACGCCAACCGTTACGCTGCCGCGGAATTCCAGCCCCAGCGGGTTGCCGATGGCAATAGCAGGTTCGCCAACCTGCAAGGTGGAAGAATCGCCGAATTTGGCTACCGGCAAATCTTCATCAACATCAATTTTAACAACGGCAAGGTCTGTTGCGGCATCTGCGCCAAGCACCTTGCCTTTAACGCTGCGCCCATCCGTCAGGCTAACGATAATTTCCTGCGCACCTTCCACAACGTGGTTGTTGGTGGCAATCAGGCCGCTTTTGTCGTAAATAACGCCGCTGCCTGTGCCGCGCTCGGTAAGCTGCACGCGGTTAAAAAAGTCGCGCACATAGGCTTTGTTGGTTATGCCTACAACGGCAGGGCCAACTTTTTGCGCCGCTACCACTACCGGCGTGTTGCGCGCGCCGGAAAGTTTTACTTCCTGCTGAACTGCGGCGGCAGGCTGTTCTTCTTTCTGCGTATTGGCAGTATTGCCGATGCCGCAGCCGCCTAAAAGCACGGCCGTGCTTAATATGCCGCACAAAAATAAATTCATTGATTTTTTAAGCAATGTTTTCTGCATTTTTTACACCCCTCAATAATTTTTTACTATTTCATCCTGCGAGGCTACATATATTTGCGTATCCCCGCCGGTTTCTCCTGCATCCAAAATTCCGCGCACAGTTTTAAGCGCAAGCTCCGGCGTGTTGTTTTCCTGGCTGAGATGCGCCAATATTACTTCACCCGGCAGCCGCTCCATCTGCGAAAGCAGCCAGCCCGCGGCTTTGTTGGATAAATGCCCGCGCGTGCCCAGAATGCGCTGCTTTAAGGCATATGGGTAAATGCCTTTTTTTAGCATTTCTTCGTCGTGGTTTGCTTCAAGCACCAGTGTGTCCGCACCGGCTACGTTATTTTTAATTTCTTCCGTAATAAAGCCAACATCCGTAAGGTAAACGCAGCGCGCACCTGCATAGCTGAATACATAGCCTACGGCACCTGCCGCGTCATGCGGAACGGCAAAATTAGTAATTTTCAGGCCTTCCGTTTCCAGGCATTTTGGCAGCAGACGGCAGCAGCTGCGCTCCATTTCGCTGCGCTGTGCAAAATTGCGCCAGGTTGCTTCGTTGGCAAACACCGGCAAATGGTATTTACGGCTGAATACCGGCAGACCGCTGATGTGGTCGCGGTGTTCGTGCGTCAAAAGCACGCCGTCCAAATCCTCCGGCTGCATGCCGGTTTCTTTTATGCGCTGCGTAAGCTGACGGCAGCTGATACCGGCATCTATCAAAAAGTTTTTGCCGCCCGCTGTAATAATGGTGGCATTGCCTTTGCTGCCGCTGGCCAGCACGGAAATTTTAAACTCGCCCGTCATGCTTCACCTGCGGCAATGGCTGCACCTGCGCTGGTTCCTATGCGGTCGGCACCTGCTTCAACCATGGCTTTGGCAGTTTCCGCATTGCGGATTCCGCCTGCGGCTTTAACTTTTAAACCATATTTGCCTGCTTCTTCGTGCAAAAGTTTTACATCCTCCACAGTTGCTCCGCCTTTGCCGAAACCGGTTGAGGTTTTTACAAATTTTGCGCCACCATCGGCAATAATACGGCAGGCAGTGCGTTTTTCACGCGGAGTAAGGTACGCCGCTTCGATAATAACTTTTACCGGGCAGGGCGCCGCTGCTTCCACCACGCGGCGGATATCTTCCGTTACGGCAGCATAATCGCCTGTTTTAAAGGCCGAAACATTCATTACCATATCAATTTCATCGGCATGTTCTTCCATTGCCGTTTTGGCTTCCAGCGCTTTAACGCTGCTGAAAGTTGCGCCCAGCGGAAAACCAACCACTGTTACAACTTTCACCTCCGTGCCCTGCAAAAGATGCTTTGCCAGCGGCACATAGCACGGATTTACGCATACGGCGTACAGGTAGTATTTCTGCGCTTCATCGCAAAGGCGCATAATATCTTTAACGGTTGCTTCGGGTTTTAATAATGTATGTTCAATTCTTTGGGCAAGTTCCATAGTTAATCCTCCCCATAATTTTATATCGGAATTACTTATATATTATACCAAAAGTTCAGAATTTATGTGCTGTAAAAAAGTCAAAATTTAAAATTAGTTGTAACAAAATTGTAATAAATACAAAAAACACCGGAAAGTTCGCCTTCCCGGTGTCCATATATATTTTTATTTTTGCACAAGTTTTTTTACAACGGCAGTTAAAAGATTAAAACGCGGAACAATGCTTACCACTTCACCATATTCCCTGTCAGAATGAGCGCCGCCGCCAATCGGACCCATTCCGTCAACAGTCGGCACGCCAAGCGCAGAAGTAAAGTTGCCGTCACTGCCGCCGCCCGTGGCAACCCATTCCAGCGCCAGCCCCAGTTCAGCAGCGGCTTCGTCAACCACGGCACACAGCTTTCTGGAGGCTTCCGTTGTATTAAACGGCGGGCGTTTCAACCCTCCGCTGATGTCAATCTTTACACGGCTGTCAAACGGTGCTGCCTGCATTTCTTTTAATTTTTTATCAATGCGTTCAGCCTCTTTAATATCGGTTATGCGTATATCTATGCTGCATACGGCTTTCTCGGCAACAACATTGGCACCTGTGCCGCCGTTTACAAGGCCTATATTCACTGTCGTGCCTTTTTCCGGCGCAGCCAGTTTAATTATTTCCGCTCCCCAGCGGATAAATTCATTAATGGCGCTCGCCCCTTTATCCGGGTCAACACCGGCATGTGCGGCAATGCCGTTAAAAGTAAGTTCATATTTGACAATGCCTTTGCGCTTGTTAACAAGTGCGCCGCTTGCCCTCGCAGGCTCAAGCACAAGCACGTTAGCGGCTTTAACGGCTTCGCGTTCAATAACAGGGCGTGAAGCAACGGAACTGATTTCTTCATCAGAATTAAACAGCAGGCAGATACTGCCGTCAAGATTTTCTTCCGCAACATACTCTGCAAGGCTGCACATATACATCAGCCCGCCTTTCATATCTGCTGAACCCGGCCCTGTAAAATGTCCGTCTTTTACCGCAAAAGGCCGCTGTGCGGCAGTACCCGCAGGAAACACTGTATCCATATGGCCTATAAGCATTACATCATACTTTTCACAAGGCTTGTTAACGGCTTTCAGGCAAGGCCCAACCTCAGGCCCAACACTGATTTTTTCCGTAAGCCACCCGGCTTTTTGCAGCCGTTCTTCTATATATTCTGCAACTTTAGCCGTACCTTCCGGCATTTTGCTGTGCGAATCAATATTAACAACCGTTTCCAGTTCCTTTAAAAAATCCTTTTCGTTAAACGCCATGTTACATTACCCCCTTAAAACTGCCAGAACAAAGCAGTGCATGCCAAAGTAGTAATAATTGCCAAAGCCATGGGCACTGCGCTGCGCTTTGCCACTTCAACCGGACTGATTTGCGAAATGCCGGAAACAGCTACAACTACTGCGGTAATAGGCGACACATTGCGGGCAATGCCTGCCGCAAACTGCATCGGCAAAAGCATTAACACGGCATGCATGCCAAGTTTTTCGGATACCGCAGGGGCAAGTGCCGAAAAAGCAAAGAACGGAGCATTGCCGCTGCCCATAACGATTGCGGAAACAACAATTACCATTGTCATAACAACCGTCATGCCAAAACCGCCGAAGCCGGAATGTTCGGCATAGCTGATGATAGTATCAATAGCGCCGATAGAAGTAAGGCCTTTGGCAAAAACTTCACCGGCAACAACCAGCGTTACAACAGTGGCAAACTGCGTGCCCATGCCGTCGAAAAAGGTCTGAATGCTTTTCATAACTTCCTTAAGATTGCCGTGGCGTACAAGTTCAAAGCCCATGCTTACAAAAACGCTCAAAATCATGGCCGTAATTACATCCATTTTAATGCTGGAAATAAACAGCTTGCTGAACGCCAGAATTAAAATCAAAGGCAGTACCGGCAGAATTGCATAAATTTTGCCCGGTTCATCTCCGTTTTCACCGCTGCTTTCAATTACTTTTTTCTCTACAACGTGGCCCTGTTTTTTATCAAAATATTTTTGCATTATCATGTGCGAAACTGCAACAACCGCCATAACGCAAACAGCTACCGGAATCTGGTAATGCGCAAAATAAATGGCTACATCAAGCCCGGCATTTTTGGCTGCCAGTGTTGCATTGCCGCTGCCCGGCCCAAGGTCAAGGCAGGAAGCAGTGGCAATCATTGCCGTTGCGGCTTCTTTGCTCACGCCAAGGCTTACAAGAATATGATACATAGTAAGCATTAACAAAAGGCCAAGCCCGGAAGCACTGGGAATAAAGATATTCAGAATCTGCCCTACAATATAGCCAAAGCCCAGCACAATATAGGGCGCATGAAACATTTGCAGCGGTTTGATGCAGATTTTAACCAGTGATTTGCTGGCACCGATTTTATCCATATATCTTGTAAAACCGGCAACAGCCATTATAATCATGCCAAGGTTGGCCGTACGCGACTGGAAAATTGTGGTCATATATTTAAAAATATCAAACCCGGCAAAACCGGTTGCCGCTTTTTCTGCCAGAAGCGGTTTGCCTACAATAAAAACTGAACAGGCCATCAAAATACTGCCGGCAACCATCAGCACAGTTTGTGCTTTATACTTTTTGATGATAAGGTAACCTGTTATTACCGTAACAATAATTGCAATAATTAAACCCAACACAAATATCTCCTCCAGACAAATTATAAATTTTAAAAAACAAGCTGCCCTCCTTCTTTACCGGCACATTTGTATGGCACATTTGTATTTATTTGTGTATTATTTTACCAAAACTTTGCAAATTTATAAAGCAATCCGGAGAAAAAAATAAACACTTTCGGATAAATTTCCAAAAGTGTTTACTATTTAACAATATCAGTGTTTTTTGCGGCAGTTTTCGCAGACCCCGTAAAAATAGAACTGGTGCCCGCTTAATTTGTAGCCGCTTTCTTTTTCGGCCTGTGCCATAATACCGCTGTAATCAACATTAAACAAATCCTCTACCTTGCCGCAGCAGGTGCACTGCACATGGTGATGATCGCTGATGTCGGCATCATAGCGGAAGCTGTCCTCACCGGTATTGATGATTTGGATGACATGCAGCCTGTTTAATATCTCCACGGTTTTATATACGGTAGCAAAACTCATGGAAGGATATTTGGGGCGCAGCGTTTTGTACAGCATTTCAGCGCTGGGATGTTCATGCGTTGCTGCCAGCGTTTCGTACACAGCCAGGCGCTGCGGCGTAACTTTATAGCCGTTTTCGCGCAAAATAGCAGTAAGTTCGCTGTTAGTTAACATAAGCTCCTCCTTCCGGCATTGCCCTTAAAGCAATGCAGCCTTAATAAATCTTTTTAATAATTATATTAAATAAGATTTTCTCTGTCAATATTCATTATCCGTTGACAAAAATATTTCACTAAAACGCCACAAGGATTTTTTCTAACCGCGGCGAATGTAGTAATATTATTTTTGTAAAACGAGGTACGCCATGACTATTGAACAAATTATAGCAGCCGAGCTGAAAGTAAAACCGCAGCAGGTACACGCCGCACTGGAACTTTTGGACGGCGGCAACACTATACCCTTTATTGCGCGCTACCGCAAAGAAGCCACCGGCACTTTGGACGAAGAAGCGCTGCGCAGCATTGAAGAACGGGCCAAATACCTGCGCCAGCTGGAAGAACGCCGTGCGGAAATACTTGCCGCCATTGAAGCGCAGGAAAAACTGACGCCGGAACTTAAAACGCAGATTTACGCCGCAGTAAAAATGCAGGAGCTTGAGGATTTATACCTGCCCTACCGCCATAAAAAGCGCACCCGCGCTCAGATAGCCCGCGAAAAAGGTCTGGAGCCGCTGGCAGAACTTATAACGCAGCAGGTACAGCCGCCGCTGCCGCTTGAAAAACTTGCCGCACTGCATATTGATGCGGAAAAAGGCGTAAACAGCGCCGAAGAAGCGTGGCAGGGAGCAATGGACATCGTTGCCGAAAACATCTCGGATAACGCCACCGTGCGCGATTTTATACGCCGCGAACTGTGGAAGAACGCAGAGCTTGCATCGGCGCTTGGCACAGACGAAACAGAAGCCAAAGACTTTTTAATGTACACGGATTATGCCGAACCCGTACACCGCCTGCCGCCGCACCGCATTTTGGCACTGAACCGCGGCGAAAACAAAGGGCTGCTCAAAGTAAGCCTTAAATACCCCGCCGAAATTATGACCGAAAAACTGGCGCGCAAACTTAAAATACAGCAACACACCGTATGGACAGAAATGTACACAGCGGCACTTGCCGACAGCTACAAACGCCTTATTTTCCCTTCGCTGGAGCGTGAAATAAGAAACGAACTTACCGAAAAGGCCGAAAAACAGGCCATCAGCATTTTTGCGGCCAATCTGCGCCAGCTGTTATTGCAGCAGCCTGTTGCCGGGCATACCGTGCTCGGGCTTGACCCCGGCTACCGTACCGGCTGCAAAGCGGCTGTCATCAGCCCGCAGGGCAAAACACTGGCCACCGCTGCTTTATACATTACCGGCAGCGAAAAACAAAGGGCTCAGGCCGAAGCAGGCTTTTTAAACCTTGTAAACACTTACGGCGTAACGCTTGTTGCTATCGGCAACGGCACAGCTTCTTACGAAACAGAAGAATTTACCTCGCAGATGATTGAAAAACACCGGCTTAACATTGCCTATACCATTGTCAGCGAAGCAGGGGCTTCCGTGTATTCCGCCTCCAAACTGGCGCGCGAAGAACTGCCGGAACTTGACGTTTCGCTGCGCGGCGCGGTTTCCATAGCACGCCGCGTGCAGGACCCGCTGGCTGAGCTTGTAAAAATTGAACCGAAAGCCATTGGCGTAGGGCAGTACCAGCACGACGTTAACCAGAAAGAACTGGCCGAAACACTCACCGGCGTTGTGGAAAGCTGCGTTAACCACGTTGGTGTGGAACTTAACACAGCCTCACCCGCACTTTTAAGCTATGTAGCAGGCGTTTCGCCCACCGTTGCCAAAAACATTATTGCCTGGCGCGATGAACACGGCAGCTTTACCGCCCGCAAAGAACTTTTAAAAGTAAGCAGGCTTGGCCCCGCCGCCTTTACGCAGTGCGCAGGCTTTTTACGCATTGCAAGCGCACAAAACCCGCTTGACAACACCAGCGTACACCCGGAAAGCTACAAGCTGACGGAAGAAATTATTAAACTTTTGGGCTTTAGCTTAAAGGACTGCACCGGCGCAGAATTGCAACACGCCGCCGCAAACGCCGATGCTGAACAGATAGCCAAAACGCTTGCTGCCGGGCTGCCCACCGTTACGGATATTTTGGCAGCACTGGCACGCCCCGGGCGCGACCCGCGCGAGGACACACCGCCGCCCTTAACACGCAAACACGTTGCCAAATTAAGTGACCTTGCCATTGGCAGCATTGTTAAAGGGCGCGTGCAGAACGTGGTAGACTTTGGCGCCTTTATAGATATAGGCTTAAAAACCAGCGGTTTTGCGCACCGCAGCGAACTGTCTGATAAACGTTTCCGCCATCCGCTTGACGTTGTTGCCGTCGGCGATATTGTAGAAGCGGAAATTATCAGCATCGACGAAGCGCGCAATAGAATAGGCTTAAGTTTAAAACGTGCAGCGGCACGAAATAAAAATTAAATATCCTGCTTACAGCAGAAATAAAACAACCTGCCGGGCGTTTTTTCGCAAGGCAGGTTATTTTGTTTGTATATGATTATATTTACGTTTTTAATTATAATTAAGTTTGTTATTTATTAAGTTAGTTTTTACTGCTGTTACTTTTTATACAAAGCCAATTTTAGTTTTATAACAGCCTTATGATGCCTATGTAAATTTAATAATTTTTGATAATTCATATACCACATTAAAATTTTTCTTAATTATTTATGTTAAAATATAATTAGAATAATAAACCTCAATTCAATGTATTTATTAGATAAGGAGGATATTATCATGCTGTCAGAAGAAAGAAAAAAAGAACTTGATATTCTTATGGAACGTGCGTCTTGTGCTGGAGATGACTATTATTTAGACATGGAACAAGATGAGTTTGACGATGAAATGGAGGGCTGTGAGGAAGAAGAATTTTACAAAGGATTCTGCCGTCAAAGAGAAATAGGTTTTGAAGCTTACAAAAAGGAAATTGCAGAATTATTTTCTCATATCACATCCGCTGAAGAACTCCACTACATGATTGCAGATTATAATTATGATGATGGAATGTTTACAGTTGAACAAATTGTAATGAATCCCGCTTGTGATATAGTTACTGCTAAAATGGTCTACTGGCTTTGCGGCCCAACTTATTATTACGACAAATACGGCAGCCCATCAAAGTGCAGTGAGGAAGATATAAACCGGGATGCGGCATTGCTATTAACAAAAATGGAAGCAAAGGCTGCTGCAAACGCTTTCAAAACCGGACTTGAGTGGAATGGAGAGTTAGTTGATGAACAACCCGCTAATCTTGATTTCACTCGGGAGCCATATTGCCATGTGCCAGCAGCATTTTTGCATCGCTGCAACAGTGCAAACACTTTGCTAATATAAAAGAGCAGTACAAATTACAACTGTATAATCGGTTACAAACATAAAATAACCTGCCGGGCGTTTTTGCGCAAGGCAGGTTTTGTTTTATATATTGACGATATTTTTCACCTTAAACTCAACAGCCACGAAATAAGTACCGGCACAATGAGGGTAAGCACCAACCCGTTGATGAAAGAGTACATCCCGACATGCAGGTTGGTATATTTTATTACTACCGGCAGCCCGCTGTCCATAGTAGCCGCACCGCTGGGGCCAAGCGCCAGAAATTTATGCACGCGCACCAAAAGCGGTATTAAAAAGAAACCGGAAATTTCGCGCATCATATTTGCCAAAAACGCTACTGTACCAATTTCTGTACTATACATGGCGCTGATAACAACCGAAGAAAAACTGTACCATCCAAGCCCGCCGCCGACAAGCAGCGAATCATACGCGCTCAGCCCGGCAATATGCCCCAAAAGCAGTGCGCCGCAAATGCTGCCGCAGGCTACCGCCAAAGGTATGGCAAGCGCCAGCAGCGCGCTGTGCAGGTTGCAGATGCGTTTTAAAATGCCGCGGTTGCTGCCGATTTCGATACCGGCAATAAAAATCATTACGTCCAGCGCCGACATTAAAATTAAATCCAGCGTGTCTTTAACGCCCGTATCTAAAAACAAATAACCAAAAAGCAGCCCGCCCACGAGAGAAACGGCAACACTAAGCATTACTCGCCCTCCTCTGTATCTGCCGGGCGCGCCAGCAGTTTAATGGCGGCAGATAAAAAAAGTATGCTGCCGCAAACCGCGCCAAAAGCAATGGCTCCGGCCTGAACGCCGAGTGTGCCCAGTTTTGCCAGCAGCGCATCATCACAGCCGATTTTTGCGCCAAGGCAAAACAGCATGCTACACAGGCACAGCGTAGAAAGTTTACTTAAATAAAATTTTATTTTATAACTCAGCAAATTAGCGAGCCCCACGGCAATGCCGAGGACAATCGCCAGCATGATTTCCTGCATAAGTCCCCTCCAAAACAAAAGGCATGCGGCCTGCATGCCTTAATTTTATGCTATTCCAAAGTTATAATCAGCGGGTATAAAGGCTGCGCGCCTTCAAGCACCTGCACTTCTGCGCCAGGGCACAGCTTTTCAAGTTCTGCCGCTGCGCTTTGCGCTTCGTTTTCGGAAATATCGCTGCCGTAGTACAGGGTTAAAAGTTCCCAGTCCGTACCGGCTTTCTGCACCGCGCCTACAGCTGCTTCGTTTAAGCCTGAGCCTGTGCAGACTATTTTATTTTCCAACAAGCCGATATAATCGCCCTTAATAATGGGCAGCCCGCCAACAACGCTGTCGCGCACGGCAATGCTTACTGCTGCGCAATGTGCGCTCTGCGCCGCTTCAGTCATGGCGGCTGTGTTTTCTTCCATCGTCTGCGAAGAATCAAACGCCAGAACTGCGGCAATGCCCTGCGCCAGATTAATGGTCGGCACATAGCTTACACGGTCTGCGCCAAGCAGTTTTTGCGCCTGCTGCGCTGCCAGCACAATGTTTTTATTGTTTGGCAGAATAATATATTTGCTGTAAGCGCCGTTTTCAATGGCGTGTACAAATTCTTCCACAGGCGGGTTCATACTCTGCCCGCCGCTGATGATTTCATCGACACCCTGCGCCAGCATAATTTGCGCAATGCCGCTGCCTGCCGCCACGCTTACAAGGCCAATGCCTTCTTTTTTGGGTGCCGTCTGCTGCACTGCCGCCACATTGAATACACGGTGTTCGTGCTGCTCTGCCATATTGTCAATTTTAATATCGTGCAGCGTGCCCCATTCAAGTGCCTGCTGCAAAACAGCGCCCGGGTTAGCGGTATGGATATGTACTTTTACCACGTCATCCATTGCCGCTACAATAAGCGAATTGCCTAACGGCGCTAACGCAGCGCGCACGGTTTTATCATCCACTGCCGTATTTTTTACAATAAATTCCGTGCAGTACGGATTGGTTAAGTCAACTTCTTCTGCCGGCAGGGCGGCAATTTTATTAACGGATATGTGCTGCTCATCTTCCTCCGGCAAGTTTTTGCCCAGAAGGCCGTTTAAGCAGCCCTGCAAAAATACAATCAGGCCCTGGCCGCCGGCATCAACAACACCGGCTGCTTTTAAAGCGGGCAAAAGCTCCGGCGTGCGTGCCAGTTCTTTTTTGCCGCCGGCAATGGCTTCGGTCAAAATTTCGGTAAAGTCCTCACCGCGGCGCACTGCGTGGTAAGCCTCTTTGGCTATGCCGCGCGCCACCGTTAAAATGGTGCCTTCCACAGGTTTGGCAACGCTGCGGTAGGCATATAAAATGCCAAACTGAAAGGCCTTGCCAAGCTCGTTGCCTGTAACGCGCGCTTTGCCTGCCAGCCCGCGCCCAATGCCGCGCAGAAGCTGTGAAAGTATTACGCCGCTGTTGCCGCGCGCGCCCATAATGGCACTTTTGGCAGCCGCTGCGCCAACCTCCGCCGCAGAATTCGTATCAAGCGGCAAAAGTGCACGGTGCACCGCTTCCATGGTGCGCATCATATTCGTCCCGGTATCGCCGTCAGGCACCGGGAACACATTTAATTCGTCAATCTGCCGGTAACCGGCGGCAAAAGCCGCATAAGCGCCCAGCAGCATGTTTTTTATATCGTGGCCGTTAATTACAGCCGTCTGTGTTAAGTTCATCTTCACTCCTTGATTATGGCAGATAGCCCTGCCTTTTTATTTTCCGGCCGCGCCGGATTTATTCTTTGGTACGTACAAAAAGCCCAATGCAACCGGGCCCCAAATGGGTGGCCAAAACAGCACCGATGCCCGTCATCAGTACCGGCACACCGGGATAACGCTTAGTCATTTCTCCGTAAAGATATTCGGCATCTTTTTCCGCGCCTTCATGGGCAATGCAGATTCTTTCAAGCTCTCCGTGCGAAGAAGAAATTTCAAGCATTGTGTTAAGCACCTTGCTGCGGGTACGGCATTTGGCGGCAACAACAAGTTTGCCTTCCTTATCCAAAGTTATTACCGGGCGTATGCCCAAAAGGCTTCCAAGCAGCGCGCCAACAGCACCTATGCGCCCGCCCTTCTGCAAATATTCCAGCGTATTTACCGAAAAACAGGTTTCCGTGCGTGCAACAGCGCCGTTAATAAACGCTTCCAGTTCATCCATACCGGCGCCTTCATCGGCCTTTTTCAAAATATCAAGCGCCAGTGCGCTGATGGGCGTTGCCGCCGTAAGGCTGTCGAAAATGCGGATATCGGCACCGGGAATTTCCTGCATTACCTGCCGCGCTGCCATGCAGGCGGTATGGTAAGTTCCGCTTAAAACGCTGTCTACAAAAATACCTATAACTTTCTTTCCTTCTTCGGCAAGGCTCGTAAACAAATCCAAAAACTCGCCAACCGGCGGCTGCGAAGTTTTCGGCAGTTCGCCGCTTTCCTTCACCATTTTAAACATTTCTTCCGGCGTTTTTTCGCCATCGCGCCACTCAACCGCTTTATGGCGGAAAATAAGCTGCAAAATATGGCAGCGTGCGTCATGCGCCAGCGGCGTTTCCGCGGCGGAAGCAATGCTGTCCAAAACTATATGGATGTCATTATTCAAAGTGCCATCCTCCTGTCTATATAATAATTCCGTTAAGATAAAGCTGACTCTATCATTTAATTTTACCATATAGACATAATTTTTTCCATCTGCAAAATAAAAAGGCCCCTGCCCAAAAGCAGGAGCCCGAATATCAGCCGTTAATTAAAAGTCGTTTTCCATGAATGCTTTGTCAACGCGTTTCATTTCGCGGGTTACGCAGCGGCCAAATTCTTCGCTTACCCAATCCCAGCGGCTGGTAAGGGTTTCGTCGATTTCTTTGTCCTCATAAATGCGGTGTTCATAGAACTTGCCGTTTACTGCGCTGTAAGCATAGGTTTTGCCGGTGATGTCAAGTTTCAAAATACGTTCTGCGCTCGGGAATACCGGGTTGTCTTCGCAGGTATCAAGAACCATGCCAACAACAAGGTCAGCGCCGGAAGCTTTGGCAATGCGTACCATAGCGTCTTTGGAAGCGCCGTCTTTACCAATGTTTTCAGCTGCAATAGCATCGTTGGTAGCGTCATTTTCAAGCAGTTCGTATTCAGGATAATCGAACAGCTGAATAGCGCCGCTGATATAAATCTGGCCTGCGGT
The DNA here is from genome assembly GCF_023336935.1 of Phascolarctobacterium sp. ET69. Classification (GTDB taxonomy): domain Bacteria; phylum Bacillota; class Negativicutes; order Acidaminococcales; family Acidaminococcaceae; genus Fusicatenibacter_A; species Fusicatenibacter_A intestinipullorum. Next base: position 392,135 of record NZ_JAMBLR010000002.1, on the reverse strand, counting down.
TTCGGAACCGGAGTTGTTAACCAGAGGAAGTACTACAACTTTAGCGGCTTCGGCTTTGCCCATAGCGGGAACAGCAAAACATACAGCCATCAGGGCTACCATTAACAGATTAAATAATTTTTTCATTCTCTTACCTCCCAAGATAAAATGGCTATGAAATAATTTTAACACAATTCAGATTAAAAAAACAGTATGCAGTAAAAAAATAATCGCATAAAAAAGCACAGCCCGTGCGTATTACAGGCTGCGCCACAAAATTTTTACATTTAATTATGCGTTTGCGGTTTCATTTTTGCTTCCGGCTTTGCTGCCGCACAAAGTTTTAAGCCCGTTGGTGGCAATTAAAAGTGCCAGAATAATAAGGGCAATGGCAACAACAAGCTGCAAACCGTCGGTAAGCATGCCGAACGGTGCGCCGGTAACGAGTTTATTGACAATGCCGTAAATGCTCATGGCAAGCGCGCTCATGGTTGCGGCAAACATAAAGCCCATCGGCACATAAAGCATCCAGCCCTGGCGGCCCGTAACTTTAAGGAATACCGAAAGCGAAATGAATACCAGTGCTGCGCACAGCTGGTTGGCTGCGCCGAACAGCGGCCATACGTTCATATATCCGCCCAGGCAGAGCAGATAACCGAAGAACAGAGTAATAACGGTTGCAAAATATTTGTTGGTTAAAACTTTCTGCAGGCCGCTCATTTCTTCCGGTTTACCGGAGGTGAAAAGTTCCTGGAAGCACATACGGCCGATACGCCCAACGGAATCGAGCGTGGTAAGCGCAAGTGCGGATACGCACATGGTAATTACGCAGGTGGCAACGTGAGCCGAAAGGCCGAACATGCCCATAAAGCCGCCAACGGCACCGGCAAAAATCTGGAACGGCGTGCCTTTGGGCATTACGCCGCCGGTTGCCGCAGCGCCTACAACAATAAGCGAAACAACTGCAAGAATGGATTCAATAAGCATTGAACCGTAACCGATAAAGAGCATGTCTTTTTCGTTGGAAACGGTTTTGGAAGATGTGCCGGAAGATACCAGGCTGTGGAAGCCCGATACAGCGCCGCAGGCGATAGTGATAAAAAGTATCGGAAACAGCGGCTGGCCGTTTACAACAAAGCCGTTAAACGCCGGCAGTTCGATAGACGGGTTGGTAAAGATAACACCGATAACGCCGCTGGCAATCATGCCTAAAAGCAAAAATACGCTTAAATAATCGCGCGGCTCCATTAAAAGCCACATCGGCATTACTGCCGCCATAAACATATAAGCAAAAACTACATAAAGCCAGGTTGTTTTATCGTAATACAGCGGGTATTCAATGCCTGCCCACAGCATGGCAATCATCAAAACAATGGCAACTGCCAGTTTCGGTCCTTCTGCCAGAGGGCATTTCTTTAAAAAGTAGCCGAAGGCAATGGCAACAACAATGTACAGCATCGAAATGGATGCCGCAGCGGCATTAGGGGTTGCAAGGCCGCCGTCTGCCTTAAAGCCGTTGAAGGTGCTGGCAACAATATCCGCAAAAGCGGCAGTTACAAGCAGGGTAAACAGCCACGAGAACAAAAGGAACATTTTTTTGCCGGTTTTGCCGATATACTGTTCAATAAGCATGCCCATTGATTTGCCTTCGTTTTTAACGGAAGCATACAGCGCAGTAAAATCCTGCACGGCACCGAAGAAGATGCCGCCAATCATCAGCCACAGCATTACCGGCGCCCAGCCGAACATAGCGGCAATAATCGGGCCGGTTACAGGGCCTGCGCCCGTGATGGACGAAAACTGATGCGCAAAAACCGTGAATTTGGAGGAGGGAACGTAGTCGTTGCCGTCCTCATGCACATAAGCCGGTGTTCTTGCATTGGGATCTACGCCCCACAGTCTTACAAGCCAGCGGCCATAGATAAAATAGCCGCATGCACACACGACTAATGCGATACCTAACAACATTAATCCTGTCATGATACTTACCTCTTTCCCTTAAAATAAAATAATAATATAGCTTGAAATTTATCACCAAAATACTTTTCTGTCAACAAAATCCGTAAATTTTTGTGAACTTTTGCAAATTAATCTTCAAAATGTAAAGAATATAATAAAAACAGTGAACTTAATCAGTGTTTGTACACTTATTTAAAACAGTAAAAAAACGCCGGGGTTAAACGGCGTTTTTTAGTACTTTTTATTTTTCAGGCTTTCCAAAAGCATCACTGCCAGATAAGCTGCATCAGTTTTTTGTATTCCCCGTTTAAATGGCGGATGATAACATCAAACATAGTGTAAATCAAATCGCCGTCCGCTTCGCTGCCTGGCAGCAAAACGCAGCAGTCCAAAACAAGTGAGCCGTTATCATCAAAATAATATTTAAACGATTTAAACCCTTTGTTAAGGCGGTTAAGTTCCTTTAAAAGCCCTGCTTCGTTGGCATCGTTTAAAACACGCGGTGCAACAAGCACACGCACCATGCCGTAAATACTGCTGTCTAAAATTACAATTGTCGGCAGCTGCTGCCCGTTAATTTCAATATTAGAACGGAAAACAACGCTGTTTAAATTATCACCGGCAATTTCATCAACAGTAAAACAGGTAATTTTTTTGTCATCAAGATACTTTTTAAAAGATTCCGCTTTTTTATTCATGCCTGACCTCCAAAATTATTTGTAATATCCGGAGGCATACAGCCCCCGGATATTAATTTTTGTTAAGCTTCCACAGCAACTCCATCAGCACCGGCGTTTGTTTCGGTAAATTCCTGATAATCAATCAGGCCGTAACGGTTATGCAGTGATAATCCGTAGCCGTATGCCTGTTTCCAGTCTTCATCAAGGTAACGCCCATGCTGCCAGCGCAGATGGTTTTCTGCCGTGAAGCGCTGGTTGTAAACATAATCGTATTCATCCAGAGTCAGCAGGATGCCATTGCTTTCCTGAATATGGTCATCGGTAAAGCGCAGGTACATCCAGTCGCCCGTGCCGTTCAGCCACATATCAAGGCTGCTTTCCGGACGGTTCTCCTCGGTGTTAATCCAGTAAACGCTGTCGCTGCCATCACGCAGAGGCGGTTTGCCGTAAATTGCTGCAGTCATTTCATCATTGCTGAAGTGCGCGTTATCTTCAACATACAGTTTGTCAAACCAAAGCTGACCTTCACTGATATGGATATCGGAGTTATTTACCCACAGGCGGTCAAAGCGGATTCCGCTGTCGCTGTTAGTTTTAATATCGCCGATAGTAAAGTTATCAATCGGTTTATCTGCTTCTGCATTATCAGGTGTAATAACCAGCATACCATCTGCATCCGGACGCTGAGCAATCTGGTCAAGAGTCATATCGCTGCCTGTAAGCACAATCTGCGTACCTGCAATAATTTCGCCAACATTCATGTCTTTATCTTCTGTGCGCAACTGAATTGCAACCAGTTCGCCATTTATTGTGCCAAGTGCCAGATTACCGTTAGCAATATCAAGCCTTGCATCATTGTCAGCGTAAATTTCGCTTAAATCGACATCGCCAATACCTTTAATATTAATGTAAATATTACCTTTGGCATCGTCTCCGTCCTGCGAGAATGCAGACAGTGTATTTTCTGTATTAAGCACATCTTTTAAATTGCCGGCTTCATTGATATTGATAGTAATATTGCCGTCGCTAGCCGTTACATCGCCGCCAAATGTAATATCGCCGGTATTGGTATTAAGGTCAACATTTTCTTTGGCAGTTAAGCTGCTGCCTGTTGTAATATTACCTTTATTAGCAGTAAATTCTATATCTGTACTATTTACCTCTGCATTATCGCTGGTTGTAATATCGCCAGTACCGGTTACTTCTGCTTTTACATTACCACTTGCATTTACGCTGCCTTCAAGGCTAATATTGCCGTTGCCTTTTACAGTAGTTTGTACATTACCATCGCTTGCAGTTGTATTGCCGGTTACAGTAATACTGCCATTGTTAGCATTAACAATTACTTCCTTGCCGGAAGCAACTTCACCATTAACAGTTACATTGCCGTCTTTATCTTCAGTAATACCGGGGTCTTCTTCAGTGCCTGCGTTAATATGCGTGCTGCCGGTTTCAGACTGTACTTTACCGCCGATGGTTATATCGCCGTCATCGCTGTTGATAGTTACATCAATCTTGCCAGTTACTTCGCCTTTGGTGGTTACATCTCCGCTATGGGTATCAACATCAACACTGCCGCCTTCAGCATTTACAATACCGCCAAGTTCAATATTGCCTTTAGTGCCTGCGTCAACTTTTACATTGCTGCCACCGCTTACTGCGCCTGTTGTGGTAATGTTACCTTCGTTAGTAGTAATGCTTACATCAGTACCGGCATTTACAGTACCGTTGCCATTGTCGTCGCCGATATGAATTGCACCTTTATCAGAATGAACAGTTACTGTGCCAGTATTTGCTGTTACGCTGCCGCCGAGTTCAATAGCACCAGCAGTCGTATCAACATTTACGTTATTCTGTGCAGTCAGGCTGCCATCATTATCAATTGCTCCATCAGCATTCATATTAATATTTGCTGCGCTATTAACCGTAGCATCGGAAGTAATACTGCCCTCACTGCTAAAGGTTACACTGCCTTTTTCTGCGTCAGTTGTTGTTACGCTGCCGCCGCTGATATTAAGAGTTCCGTTTTCAGCATAATTTGTAACAGTAACACCACCGTTATTTACCGTAATGCCGTTAAGGTCAGCAGTAAATCCGCTATCTTTGCTGCCAGCAAGTTCAACGCTGCCGTTAATGCTGTTGCCAGTGCCAATGCCGTTTACAATAAAGCTGTTAACTTTATTTTTCTTGCTGTTAAGCAAAATGTTTTCCGTTGCCGAAGCATTAACAGCATTTGCTGTAATATTACTATCAGCCGTCTGAGTAACGCTGCCGTCTTCTGCACTTATGGAAGCATCACCGTTAACCTCAATACTGCCTTCAACTGGTGTTTCGTCCTCAGAAGCATCTTTACCAATGCTTACATTGCCGGCACTTGTTACATCAAGATTTGCACCTTCAATAGCACCAAGTACAAGTTCACCATCTAAACCAGTGCCGGTTACGCCTGCAAGTATAATATCACCATTTTCTTTATTTGCTTTGGCATTTACAACAACGCCGTTATTCAAAATTCGGAGTGCGTTATCTTTAGCGCCGATATTTTGAGCTTCAAGGGTTATAGTGCCATTATCGCTGCGGATATAGTTTACTGCACCGCCGGACTGCATATCCGTGCTCATCAAAATATCATTAGCAGATTTCAAAACAATATCCTGACCTGCACCAACGGAGTCAAGTACAAGGTTATTAGTGCCAAGCTGGTTAATGTAAATACCGCCGCTGGCCTGTGCCTGCATTGAGCCGCTGAGATTTGTCGTCATCATAGCATTATCTTTGCCGATAGAACCTTCGCCTGCCTGAATGAGCAAATCTTTGCCTGTAATGGCTGCACGGTCGCTTGCGCTAAGGTTATAAATACCATCCTGTCCTTGCAGACGGATATTGCCATCAGTACCTGCGTTAATATTACCGATATTAAGAATATTTTGACCGTCGTCAGGTCCACTCTCGGTACGCCCGGAAAGGTAAACATTGCCGTTTGTTTCAACATCTACCTTGCCCGTGCTTTGAATACCAATCGGCAATTTTTCATTAATGGTAATAATTCCTGTTTTATTATCCCAGTTAACAGTGGAAGCATCAGCACTGGCAAGAAGCTTAAGATTCTCGATATTATCGCCTATACCTGCAACTTCCAATTTGGTAACTTTTTCGCTGTTCAAACCTGCACTGCCGCCTTTAACATTAACTGTAATATTATTGCCTTTAATGTTCGGGTCTTTAACAACATTATCAGTCGAACCGCTGCCCGGGTTAGTAATTGTATCAGAAATAGCATACAACAACCTGTCTTTATCCCAGTAAGTTTTGCCACTATCACTCAGTTCAGCAATATGTGTCTGAGCTTCGCTGCCTGCAAGATAAGCATCAACACTTTCATATCTGCCATAAGTTGACTTCAGGCTTTCGTAATTAGCGTAACCATCAAACTCAGCTTTCAAATCTACAATCTGAGATTTACCTTCGCTATCAGTAATTGTTACTGACGGATTAAGATATGCAGCATAAGTATCTCCGGTATTATCGGCAACATAATCGCTGAAACTTTCAGTACCGTTAAATTTAGCATTAAGTTCTTCAAAGGTTGCTTTGCCTGCATTATATTCAGTAAGCGCTGTTTGATATTCCGCTTCAGTACGATAATTATCCTCATTAGGAACATAAGCATCATCAGTATAATAAATTTTGCCCTTCGTCCAGGTATCATAATCGCTCTTAAGCGCATCATACTGTGTTTTGGCTTCGCTGTAAGCATTGTAGGCATCTTTATATTCCTGTGTTACGCTGCCGGTCTGAGATTCATAATAATTTTCCTGCGCAAGATAGTTTTCAAACTCATCTTTTACGCCTTCTTTATAGTCCGCAATATCCTGCTCAACTTTTTTACTGTAATCGCCAGTACCTTCAACAAGGCCAAGGTCAATCCACTTCTGAATCAGCTCATCGGTGTCGCCGCGGTCTACTGTTTCACCGGAAGGCAATGCATCTATAAGGTCACCGCTATTAACGGTAATTGTAACATTGCCGCTATCAGAGTATACACGTCCGATACGCATATCGCCGCTATCCTGCGTAAGGTTAATATTGCCCTTAGCCTGTGCGTTAACACTTGCAGAAAGACTATCAGTTGCATCCACAATTTCCTGCCCACCATGAACTATAATTGCCTGCTTGTCTGTACCAATAGCGCCGTTAGCACTTACAAGGTCAATACGGTTGCCGCTTACAAAAGTATCTGTGTCGCTTTGAGTAATATTGCCGTAAGCCGTAAGCGATACATCACCGGCAGGATTAGCCGCAGTACCGGCAAACAAGTTGTCGATAACTACATTGCCCGCTTTGCCGTAGGCTGCGTTAACGGTTACATCAACATCGCCGTTGCTGCTTACCGCGTTAAGGTTAACCGTATCGCCGATAGATGTAATTTGTACATCGTTAATGCCTTTTGCCGCACTCAGGTCGATATTATCGCCAATAAGCGAACCGCCAAGCTGATTAATTGCGCCGCCGGTGCTGCTAATATCAATTAAGGAACCAGTACCGCCGCTGGCAGAGGCAATATTATTGGTCAGGTTAATATTGCCTGCGGAAGTAACACCTATATTGCTGTTACCTTCAGAATTACCAATGAAACCGATACTGATAGGTTTGCCTGCATTGACGCTGGCAACATATTGCTGAGAAGTTCCTGTTGTTACTTCCCATTCATATTTTTCCCACTTAAACCAGCCAAGGAAACCAGAACTCCACGAATCAATCTTAACCGGTTGTGTACGGTTCTCTTCAAATTTATCATTTTCATAAATTACTACAAAATTGTCATCGTTTTTACCAACGCCTTCAACAGAACCAATGTATTCACCATTAGGTTTATTTTTGTTAGTTTCTGTTGCCGGTTCTACCGGTTTATGAGATTCTTCAAAGTCTACCAGCTCATCTTCATCCATAGTCTCAACAAGTCCCCACAACCCGGCTTTAATAGTGTTATGATAGGTTTCACTTGTTGTAGTTTCCTGTCCTGTTGTCCAATTATAACGCAAATTTGTATCCGGCTGATATTGTGAAGATGCACCACTTTCGCTTACAACAATATAGTTACCGTTTTCATCTAATCTGGTCATATCTTTTACAACAGTGCCATTACGGGTAAACTCTGTAACTTTTTTAGTTCCTGTATCAGCTATACTGATAAGACCATCCACATTATTACTTACCAGCTTGCCAAGCTGCAAATCTGTACTGGTATTATTGGTTACGTTAATGTCATACGCGCCGTCCAGAACTTTAATGGACCCGCTGCCAGTGCTGCTGATACGCCCGGTAAGATAAACCTGCCCGCCGTTAGCGTCAACATCCGGCACTACAATCTGCCCGGTGTAAGGATTATAATAAACGTCAAGCTGACGGTAATATGTACCATCGCTCTGCAATATATCTTTACCTTCTACTATACGGTAAGTAGTTCCGGTTGTAACCATAGCATCGGTAAGCGGCTTACTGCCGCTATTTTGCCAGTTTTGCTGCATCTGATTAATTGTCTTTTGCAATCCTGCATCAATATTTACAACATAATCAGCATAACCGCTCTGAATTTTACCGTTGACATTAATATCAGAAGCATTAATGTAAACATTTTCACCGGCAATCATATTTCCGCTTGGTTCGTTAGCTGTATCATTAGTTGACCATTCATCTTCAACACTGTCGTGCTTAAATTCGTATTTATTATCGAAATGGTCTTTAGCATCCTGATACAAATCATCGTACTGAGTTTGTACGCTGCCGCCAATGTTAACAATGCCTTCCTGGAAACCCTGACTTACAGATCCCTTGCTTGCACTAAGCACAATTGTTTTACCTTTTACAGCTGCGCTGTCTGCCGCCGATTCACCCTGAATAACGATATTATCGGCAGCACTTGTAATTCTAACTGTACCTTCCTCACTATTAACAATGCCGTTAATTTCAATATCGGCACGCGGCTTTAATTGAATTGTTTGTTGTACCGATTGAGTCGAATCCTGATCTTTAGGCAAATCAACCTGTGCATATACATAACCGCCGCCATAATTGCCGTTGATAACAAGCTCCCCGCCGCTGCCGGATTCCTTATCAGGAGCTATAGTTATACCGCCATATTTAGTGCCATCAGCACTGGTTAATGCAGTATTATTAAAGTTAACTTCACCACCTGCTTCGCCGACAGTTACATTGTTAACCTTTAAATAAAGGTTGGTATTATTGTTAATTACAACCTCCGGCGCACCCTGTGCTGTTAAACCGCCACTGCCACTTAGGCTGTCCGACTGAATATTAATATTACCGCCACTTGCAACAATATCCGGCAATTCGATATAATCAACCGTCATTCCTTCAACCTGAACATAATATTTTTGCCCTTTGTCATTTGTCATTTCTTTTATCAGGTTCATGGATTGCAGCTGTTCAAAAATACGCTGGCGTTCAGCTTTGTAACCAAGATAAGCAGTTGAAGAAGTATCTTCAGAATAACCTGCCATCAATTCGCCAAGTTCATTATAGCGGTCAAACAGCGTTGTGCCATAGTCAAAAGTACCAATTTCTATACCGTTTCCATCAACACCTTCGGAATAATCAACAATAAGTCCATCAGCACCTACCGCACTTTCCTGTCCATTTCCGTAATCATGAACTGCTTTAAGCGTCTCATCATCAAAGAATACTAACTGCATACCGTTAGTTTCTTGGGTTTCAGCATTATACTTTCCACCGATACTTACATACTGCTTGTTCTGCACTCCTGCCGTTAAATTGCCATCAACTTGCACAAAGTTTTGCGCAGTCTTATTATTAGGCTTTGCATATCCAACGGAAGAATTAGAATAATTCTCTTTTTTATCGGAATATACCCAGGTATACATCAATGTTGTATCACGGACAGATTCTTTACCTGCATCTGCATACAAATTGATGTCGCGCACGCTGCTAATATCGCTGCCGCTGTTAATTATTATCTGGTTGTTTTGTGCAAATTTATCGTCCAGTTTGGGATCAGCAATAGGCAGTGCCGCATAGTTGTAGGTTTCCGATTCAGCAACTAAATCAAGGCTGCCATTAGCTCCGGTTTTATCTTTGCCGGCATAAAGGTTAACATCATTCAAAGCATACAAATCGCCGCTTACTGTAACCGAATTATTGCGTACCAAATTATTTGTTACATCAGAAGATGCACCGCCAACCGCCGCGCCTTGTACATCTGCATAACCTGCAACAGTAAGGTCCATATTATCAACAGCTGCTAAAGTAATATCTGCACCTTCCTGTTTGGTTGTAAGCGAAGAACTTCCGTCAACATTAATCGTGTCAGATGCAGTTACTGCGTTATTAACATCAACCCATGTAAATGCACCTAAACCAGCAGCTTTAATATAACCGCCTGCGTTAATATTGCCGGTAGTTTTTGCTTCCAGCGCCTGCGTGCCAAGAGTTATAATATCAGCATCATTAAGGTTAATGGCAGTATTTTTATCAATATTATTAGTAAACGCTACGCCCTGTACATTTACGCCGCCGTAGCCGCTGCCTTCTACCGCGTATTTTTCGGTATTGCCAAAGGTTATGTTGTTAGCCGCGCTGACATCAAACTTACCGCCGCCGTTAATATCGGCATTGCTGATATTAACATTAGTTGTACCGCTTATGTTATTATCTGCCGCAGTTGCGCTTAAACCTACAACCGTTGCCTTCAGTGCATCGGCATTAAGGTTAACGGTATCGTTCTGCAAAGCGTTAACAGCAATATCGCCTTCAACCTCCAATGTGCCGCTTACGTTTACGTTAACATCAGCTTCCGAATTATTTTCAGCGTATGCAGCCAAATCGGCACTGATAAGACCGCCGCCGCTACCGTCCGCTTTAGCAGTATTATCGCTTGTTCCTGCTGCGGTTACGTTCAAGCTGTTCAGCAAAGTACCTTCACTGCCGCTGCCGCTATTTAATGTTACATTGGTTACAGCTTCATTATTTGTAATGGCCTGGTTGTTTCCGCTGGAGAATATACCGCCAATGGTTATGCCTTTAGCATTGGCAGAAGCTTTGGCAGTATTGCTGCCGCTGATGTTAAGATTGGTTGCACCGGCAGTTACTTCTTCATAATCTTCCTCACGCTCACCGGTAGTGCCATCCCCTACATCTTTATATCCAACAAATATCTGTTCCGTAGTAGTCTTATAATCAACATCACCTACGTTAACATCAACATTCGTGGTAACATTAGCTGTTGCATTATTGTTAGCAAACGTATAATAACCGCTTCCGCTGTTGCCTACAACCTGTGCTTCGGCAGTGTTTTGCCCGTTCTGCGTAACAGCTTCGGCGCTGATGTCTACATCATCACCGGCAAGAGTATTGCCATTATAAACATTAACCGTAACGGTGCCTGCCGCGTTTGCCGTAGCTACGGATGCACCTGCCGTGCCAAAAATGCTTACAGCAAAGCTATCGGCAATGGCTTTAACAACCGGTTTAGCAGCCGCTTGAACCGTAATGTTGTTTACAGTAAACGTATTGCCTGCGCTGCCATCGGCCTCGCCCAAAGTAATGCTGCTTACGCCGCTGTCCTCAGCCGTTGCTACTACGCCCTGCGCTGCTACCGAACCGCCTGCGCCGCCCGTTGCGTGCGCTTCAACGGTATTGGCTTTATCCGTGCCAATGCTGATGCTGCTTTCCTGTCCGCTATCTTTAGCATTTGCTTCTGTATCTGTAATAACCACGTTTGTTGCTCCGGTATTATCGGCCTCGGCAGTAATAACACCTACCGAAACAGCACCTATCGTAATCCCCAATGTATTCGCTTTGGTAACACCGTGATCTGCCGCTAAAATGTTTATATTATTGCCAGTTAATTCAGCACCGCTGATTTTAATTTTACTGCTGCCAGTAGTATTAACTATGCCTACCGCTGCATTTGCCCCTATAACGCCTGCACTGCCCTGATATACATCAAGCTTGGCTTCGCCTGTAATATCAGTGCCAATATCAACCGTGCCTGCATCAATGCTGCCGCCGGTAATATTTACGCCGACATTGCGGTGTACGTTAAGGATGCCTACACCTGCGTTAACAGCCGCCGCGCCTGCTGCGCCGCTGCCAAGCGTCATGCTAATGTTATCATTTTCAGCTGCATCAGCTGTTACGCTGCCTGCTGCGCTAATGTCGCTGTTTGTTATGTTAACGGTAATTTGAGAAATCTTGTTACCATTTTCATCTTCAAGGCCGCCGTAACCGGCGCCAACAGAAAGTTTTATGTCATCAATACAGGCAGTTCCAAGCGCACCGGCAGAATCGCCTAATAAAGTTTTCGTATCATTAGCACCATAAGCGTTATTAGCTTCTTTAATTTTATCTGCCGCAGCGTCATTCGCTTCTTTATAATTATCTGACTTATTAGAAATTTTTTCGCTGTCTTCGTTGCCAATTGCTTCCCCAACACTGGTAATGGCAATATTTGCGCCTGCTGCAATACCGCCAGCAGCAATATTGGTTGCAAGCTGTTCAATGTTGCGGTCTTCGTCAGCGGTTAAAGTTACATTTCCGGTCTCGGCGTTAAGCGTACTATCATTAACGTTAGTCTGCACGGTACTGTCGATAGTATTAACCGTTACGTTGGCACCAACACCAATACCGGCTCCGCCAATTGCATTGCCGCCACTATAAGCTTCAACGTTAAAGGTATTGTTTGCCGTACCATTAATATTGCCGTTATTAGAAGTAATAACAGCATTATTAACATTCGTTTTTACAACGCTGTTAAGGTTGTTAACAGAAGTTGCGCCTGCTACAGCTGCGCCAACGCCTGCACCGCCGGTTGCGGAAATCATCGGTTTAACAACAGCCGTATTTTCTGCTGCAATATTCACATCATTAGCAGCAGTTATATTCGTGCTTCCTTGAGTTTTAGCGTTTTCATCATCACCAACGGTAACTTCCGTTGAAGAATTATCTTTAAGCACGCCGACAGATATGCCTACGCCTGCACCAACGCCGCCTACACCTGCGCTGACATTACCTGCATTAACAACACCTGTATGATTAGCGTTAATATTAACGGTATTTGCATTAACATTGCTGTTTAAAAGGGCCGCTTTGGTTGCATTTTCAAGTTCCGTAACCGTTACAATACCGGCTACGCCGCCGCCTACATCTGCAATGCCTGCACCAACTGCAAAGCTGGATACGCCCTGCTGAGAATCTGCGTCAACTTCTAAAGCTTTTGCCTTAATATCGCTGTTTTCAACTACGGCTTCAACATTGCGGCTGAAGGTATTGGTATCGCTGCCAAGGCCAACGCCTGCACCGATGCCGCCTACACCGCCGCTGCCTACAAAGCCGGACATATTGGTGTAATCACCGGCGTTAACAAATACATTGCCTGCACCAGCTGTACTTGCACTACCGCCGTTAACGATTGTATTAGCAACTCCCGCATTAGTAGCGCCTTTAATCATGTTAACGTTAACTGTACCGGTTACGCCTGCCCCCATGCCGCCTACACCTGCAGTAAGCAGGAAGGATTTCATATCGCGCGTGGAAGAAGCATCTACAACTAAGCCGCTGCGGTTTTCGCTTTCACGGTTAATAGTAGTGTTCATAGAAACCGTGTCTTGGCTGATTAAAGCATTATTAATTTGGCTGTTTTTTGTTTCGTCTTTGTTTTCATAGCCATATTCATAGCCTCTGATGAAAGTGTTAGTATTTAAACTGCTCTTGCCTTTGGCGGTTACGCTGGTTTTTGCTTCATCTTTGCCGCCAACAGTCGCACTGGTAGTGCCTGCAATTTGGTTAACAGCAACCGATACGCCAACGCCTGCGCCCTGCCCTGCAACAGCAGCCTGCCCTGCATAGTTGGCAATCTGCTCATCGCTGGTAGCAACAACGCCTACGCTGCCATCGGCAGTGATGTTTGCGCCGCTGCCGATATGCGTGGTTACATCGTTGTCAATCATATTAACGGAAACACTGCCGGTTACACCTGCACCTTGTCCGGCAACCGCTATGCCTATGCCAATATTTTCTATGCTCGGCGTACCATTAGCATTAACGGTAAGGTTGTTAACGTTCATAGTGCCGCCGTTTACAGCCGCATTAGTCTGCTGAATAATACGGTTAACTGCAACACCTGCGCCTACGCCAGCACCTTGCCCGGCAACGGAAGCAGTATCGGCAGAAGTTGTAATACTGCTGTCATTTTGCGCATCAACAATTACATTTGCATTTTTGCTGACATTGTTATTATCAATATCAGTATTTTCAATATCAGTATTTTCAATTTCGGCAGTTACATTTTTATTAATTAATGCAGTTGCCGCAGACCCTTGAACACCTGCAGTGGGCGCCGCAGCAACACCTACCGCAATAGTGTTCAGTTCAGAGCTATCGTTAGCCGCAACATTAACACCAACAGTTTTTTCACCGTCAGCAGCAACAGTTTTTTCACTATTAGCCGCCATAGTAATATCTGTATTTTTAATAGCGGCCGTGGTATTCTGGCTGCTGCTTCCGCTGCCTGCGGAAGATCCGCCAATGTCATTATACGCTACGCCGCCGCCAACTGCTGCCTTGCCGCTTGCGCTTACCTGCCCAACAACAGCCAAACGGTAAGTTTTATCATCAGCCGTAACATTTACAGAACCTGCATCTATAATTTTAGATTCTTTTTCTTCATTTTTATCATCTTTACTTTTATCAATAATCGCTTCTGTATTGCTGCCGCCGCGGTTAACAGCAACGCTGCCGTTAATGGCAACTTTTGTTGATGCAGAAACGCCAGCGCCAATACCGTAAACCTTACCGGTATTATCGGCATTGACGATTACATCTACGTTACCGCCATCCCAAGCACTAATTGTATTACCGCGCATATACGCGCCAACGGTATTATCCAAAGCATTATATGCTAATGTCGCGCCAACAGCTGCCGATTTGCCTACCGAAACAGAACCGGCAACATTAACAGCCTGCGTTTTATTTACTGCTTTAGCTGTTACGCTATTTGTTGTAATTTCAGAATTTATAATTTCCGAAGTTATATCATTATCAATATTCTGCCAGCTTACGCTGCCCATGCCGCCAAAGCTTGTAGCGCCTGCGGCAACGCCGCCTGCCGCGCCAACAAGCAAAGTATCGGCATCTGCTTCAGTACTTACGCTTCCTGCTTTAATTGTAGAGTTATCAATACTTGCTTTAAAGTCATTATCAATATCGGCAATATTAACGGCTGCACCACCGGCACTATCCTTGCCGCCTGCCACAACAAATGCCGCACCAACTATTGTGCTGCCTTCGCTGTCACTATAGTTAATAGCTTCGCCGTTGGTATCCAAATCCGTATAATAACTGCTGCCGGTTGTATCAATGCCTCTATCTGCCGCAAAAGTATTGTGATTGCTATAATCGCCCAGCAAGGTCTGATACGGTTCTGCCTCTGTTGATCTGCTTTTAGTATCTTTGGCGGTAACGTTCACCAATCCGTCAGCAGTAATAGCAGCGCCGTCAATACCGGCATTAAGATCATTGCTTAAACCGTTATAAACTACAGCCCCGCTAAACGCATTGCCGTTTCCCGCAGCAACACCGGCAGAAACAGCCGCCGTAACCTGTGTTACGGCCAGCAGTCCTTTTACTTTTATATTGTTAACATTGGTATAATTTCCGCCGCTAATACCTGCATTTATTTTATTGTTAATATCAGCAACAGTTACACCGCCGCCAACAAGGCTGCCGCCGCCCGTTGCAATATTGGCATTAACACCACCGGTAACCTGCACATCGCTTTCATAAGCCGCAACATCAACATTAGCTTTATTAGCCGCATCATCGGTAAGCCTTACTCCTTCCATATTAGAGTTGACTGTTTTATCAATTAAATTTACAGAAACGGATGCACCGCCGCTGTAACTTTTAGCCTGCCCTTTATCGCTTGTTAAGGTTGCGCCAATACCCGCTGCAACGGTTGTGCCGCCGCTTACGGCAGCAACGTCAACATCTTTAGCGCCGCTTACAGTGCTGTCTTTTACAAGCGCAGTAATTTCATTATCAATATCGTTTACGCCAACCGCGCCGGATACGGCAACACTGGTTGCGCTTTGATTGCCCTTGCGGAACGACATTCCGGCAGAGCCGCTCCATGCGCCGGTAAACGCAGAATCACGCGCACCGACAACTAATGTTCCATCGTTATCAAGCTTAATATTAGCACCGTCAATAACTGCTTTTGTGGTATCATCAACAAGGTTAAGCGATACACTGCCGGCACCGGCAAAGCTGAAACTGGGAGTTCCTGCCACTTCCTTACCACTGACAGAACTTTCGCCGGAAGAATTTAAATCCATTGTGCGCAGAACATCCTGCAGCTTATTGGATACCTTACTAATACCGCCAAGAATTTGCTCCTGTGCGTCCGCAATCTTATTAAACGGAGTTTTTACACTATCAAAAAAGCCTCCGCTTTCGTTTTCACCCTCGTTTTCTCCGCTGCTTGTCACGCCTCCGGCAACGCTTACTGTGTTAATAAGCCCTGTTGTTTCGGCATTAACATTCAGGTCAGAAGCAGAAATGCTGCCAGTAAGTTCATCATCTTCTCCTTCTGTGCCGTCATTATCAACAATCTGTGCCGTATTCTGTACGTCAATATTGTTAAGTGCTACGCCAATTCCGGCGCCAACATTAGCACCGCTGGCAGATACGCTTATAATGGCATTGGTTACGCTTGTATTATTTGTAGCACCAATATTAATGCTGCCCTGGTTAGCTGCGCTTTTAACAGCCTGCAGCACAGCGTTCGTATCGACAATAACATTATTATAGCTGTCACTGTCGGTAATTGTTACCATGCCGTTTACAGCACTGCCATCGCTCTTTCCGGCGCCCAGCATCGCACCCACATGGAAAATATCACTATTGCTTCCGATACTAATATCGCCTGCCGAAAGGTTTGCGCCTTCTTCAACAACTACTTTAGAATCGGTATCGAAATTCTGGTAATTTACGCTGCCGCCAATACCTAATCCGCCCTTAGCTTCAGCACCTGGTTTCCAAAATTGAGTTTTGCCGGTTATATTTACGTCCTCCACTTTGTTGGCAGAATTAAGATTTAACTTTTCACCTGCATTTAACTGTGTAAATTTACCAACATTAACAGAACTGTTGTTATTGTAATCGGTAACAGTAACAGAACCGCTTAAAGCAAACTTAGTGCTTTCCGTTCCGCCTTTAGCGGAAGCGGAAGCAGCTACATTCGCATAATTATTGGGGTCTGCAAATGCCACCGCATTGGAAACAACGCCCAGCGCATTGCTGATTACTTCAGTAAACGGGCTTGTTACATCAAGCATATCGTTAAAGTTCTGCTGCAGTTCCATTACATCATTGTAAATAACAGCAGCGCCTGCCGCAGCATCAAAAATAGTGTTCATTGTTCCATCGGCAGTAATTGCATCAGGCTTAGATACGCCATCTATAAATTCCGTTGAATAGTTTTCAGCATAGCCTTCCAAACTATCTTTCAAGGAGCTTAATCCATCTATAACATCCTTATACTTACTTTCCGTATATTCAGGCAAATTTTTAATTGCTTCAATAGCATAATTAAGGTTTTCTATGCTGCGGTCAATACCACGTTTAATGCGTTCAGGCCTATGATATTCTATTTTGGTGCTGCTGGTTATATTAATATCTTTTGCCGCAGTAAGGGTGGCTTTATTTTCATCACCTGCAGCAGCCTCACCTTCTGCAAATACGACCGAAGCATTATTTTCCATGCCGGAATAAACAACGCCTGCGCCAACCGTAACTGTATCGGTAGTGCCGCTTTCAGTCTTTTTATAAGAGTTTGCCGTTCCTGAAGCATATAAATGAGAATCGAAAATATTAACATCTGCATCTGCATTAATACTACCGTTTGTAGCAGTAACATCTGCCGTTTTGCCAAAAGTTACATTAGCCGAATTATTTTCATCAGCTACTACAACCGCAGCGCTAACTGCTAATTTTTCGCTGAGCTGCTTAAAAAGGCCAGGTTTATCGGCAGGAGTTTCTTCGCCATCTTTATTGGTAATTTTTTGAACAAGCGGATTTTCTTTTAATGCGCCTACAATACCGTTTACATTAACGGCGTTCATTAAATTAGCTTTAAATTTACCCATACCAAGGGCATTATTGGCAGTTATAGTATTTTCATCAGTATAATTTGTAGCGTCAATATTAACATTTTGGGCTGTAATGTCACCGTTTACGGCAATATTAGCTTCTCCATTATGCGTAATAACATTAACTGCTGTCGCACCTACAGAATCATCCGGTGCAGTTGTAGAAGCATTGGCAGTTAACAAATTAAATGTATCAGCTTTAATATTGGCATCACCATTATCAGCTGTAATAACGCCATTAACATTAACTTCAGCATTATTGCTGCTTTCACTTACGGCAACCGCCGCAGCAAGTGCAGACGTGCCTGCACCCAGCATACCGGAACTTAGATTAAGCGATACATTATTGCTTAAATTTTCTTCTGCATAGGCAGATACATTTACCGCAGGTTTAACAACAACATTGCCATCTTCATCAGTTATATTAGAGTTAGCGCCGTCAGCAGTAAGCCTTCCTTCAATAGTTACTGCTGCATTATTTTCCACATCGGCATAACCAACGGAAGCCGCCGGAATGGCATCAGGAACTTTCTTAATTAATTTCCTGCCGCTTACAGCTTCGCCTAAAGTAGCGTCAAGCACAGCGTTTGCCTGTACATCAATAGCTTTTCCGGCCGTGATATCAGCATCTATGCCAACAGTAACATTCGCTTCATTTTTTAAAATCATTACATTAGCGCCCATCGGATTTACTATACCAATAGCGCTGTTCATAAAGCTGTCAACAATACCTTTTCCAGAATCAACATAGGTGTTATCAGAATCGGCTTTAATTTCTATGTTTCCGCCAGCAGTTACATCGCCCTGCACATTAACACTTGCAATGGTTTGTATGTAATTGCCGGCATCGGCTGCCGGTACAGGCACATAATCCGGGTTATTTACGCCGTTAGGGGTATTTTGTTCTAAAGTAGCTTCAGCCCAATCTTTATTGCCGTTAGTTGCTTCGGCTGTAAGCACGGCGTCGCCCATAGCGTCAATCGTGCCATAGTTTTCAACCGAGGCTTCAATAGTTGTCTCATCATTAAGATTTACAGGTATACCTAACGTACTGCCTAAATTATTAAAATCCTGGTCTTTTGCGTTGCCATATTCAGCTTTGGCAGCCAGTACAATATCGCCGTTGCCGCTTGCAACAGCAGTTAAATTTTCGTCAAGGCCTGCTTTAGTTACTATATTACCGTCAGCGTCTTTGATGTTTACAAGGTCTGCAAAATTAAAATCAGTACTATTGCCTGTCCTTATAACGGCAGTTTTTACAATTCCTCCTGCTTTTGTGCCAACTGCACCATTTTCACCGTCTTTTAAATCTTCTCCGCTGATATTTTTACCTACAGCAATTTTAGGCGCAGCCATTTTAACATCGGCCACAGCGTTAATAGTCCCCAAAACACTTATTGTTCCATCTGCATTAAGTGGAATATTAAGCATTTTCATGCGGTCAAGAGTTGTATCATCCGCAATTCCATTATTAAACGCACCCTTTAAACCTTCGAAAGTGTAATTATAATCTTCTGCAGTAGAATTTATATCAATTCCTGTAGCAGGCGTCATTACATACAGCGAACCGGTATTAATAACGCCTGATTTGCCTACTGCCATACCGTCTTTGCTCAGGAAAAACAGATTGCCGCCGATTTTATTATCTTTAACTGCGTTTACAGTACCGTTAATATCAATACGGCTGTTAACAAAGTTAACAAGGTTAGCTACATCAGCTCCGCTTGCACCCTTAGTATTAAAGTACATGTTAGCAATATTGTTAGCGTCCAACTGAAAATCTTTAAAAACATTTACAGCCGCATTGCTGACAACCTTATCTGCCCAAATATGAGTAACATTGCCTTTCACTTCAATACTGCCGTTATTATTAATTTTATTTATGCTCTGTGCAAAGCCAACTATTGGCTGCATAATAAACCCTGCCGCCGTTACGGCAGAAATAATTTTCTGGCTTAACGTATATTTACTTTTGCTGCGTTGAAACTTTCTCGAGATACTCATAAGCCCGTCCCCCTGTTAAAACTGACCGTTAAGCATAAAATGTATGCGGGTTTTATCTACTTCATCTCCGTTAATATCACGCATCAGCGGTATGCCGAGCGTTAAACTTGTATATATTTTGCGGTCGATTGTGCTTTTAATGCCTATGCCGGTGCCTGCCAGCACATGGTCGTCAAAAGCGCTGTCGCCGTAAACTGCACCATAATCAAAAAAGCAAAAGGCCGATGTTGTTTTGGCTTTGTCAAGCGGTACGCTGTATTCCAGGCTGGCGCTGTAACCGCTGTCGCCGCCAAGATAGCTTTCTTCATATCCGCGTACGCTGTACATGCCGCCGATATAAAACTGTTCGGCACTTGTAAGGTAATCGTCCGGGCTCCACTGGGCATCAAGCCTTGCGCTTAACATCTGCCCGGCCCTGTAAGCCTTTTGCCAGAAGCCGTTAAAAAAATACTTTGAAAAGTTTTCGTTTTCACCGGCGATATCTTCGCTGTCGCCGATACGGAAGTTATGCTTTTGGTAAATGATGCTGCTTGCACCGTAGTTAGTCATGCTGAAGCCTGCGGTGTAAGATTTTACAGTATCATCAACCCAGTGTATGCCCAAAAAGTCGGTTTGCGAATTTTGGTAGCCGTAATCCAAAGTTGCTTCCGTACGCAGGGTATCCGTAACCACCAGTGGCTGAATAAGCGAAACGCCGTATGCGTTGGAATGGCCTTTAATATCCAAATCTTCCAGTTCGCCATCCGTAATTTTTACGCTGTTAGTGCTGTAAGTAAGGCCCAGTTTGGTTCCGCTGCGCCCTAACGGCACTGTGTACATGGCGCTGAACGATTTTGTACCATCGCTGCGCATGCCGCTCATTGTCAGCATATCGCGGCTGCCTGTTAAGCTGCGGTCCGTCCAGAACAGGCCTTCGCGCCATTCGCCGCTCGATTCGCTGCCGGCGTTGTCGACATATACATTTATATAATTTTTCTGCGGCTCATAAGCCGATATTACATAGTCCGTAGTTCCGGGTTCTGCGCCTGCGTGCATGGTAATGCGCAGCTGCACATCGTTGGTAGCATTAAAACGCAGAAGGTCATCGTTCAACTCGTTGATATTGCTTATGCTGCCGCGGTCAAGCCCGATGCGCCCGGCAATATAACCGTCATTTGTGCTTTCATTGCCGCTGATATGCACGTTGCCGGTTTTGCCTTCAATAATTTTAATTTCCACCACGCCGTTTTTAATGGTTTGCGGCGGCAGATAAGCCCGGCAGGTTAAATAGCCTTTTTCGCTGTACAGTTCGTTAATGCTGTTTACAATGTCATACAGGCTTTGCAGTGTAACTTCCTGCCCAATATATTTGCCGGTAATTTCTTTAATTTCCGTTTCGGAAAGTACTTCGCTCTTATCTATTTTTACATCGTTCAATACAAATTTAACAGCATTTTCCGGTGCCTGCTGCTGTTCCTGCCCGCTGCCTTCAACCTCGGCACTCTGCTTGGCTCTGTCTTCGGCAATCTGACGAGCCACGCGCTGGCGTTCCATATATTCGCGCGTGCGGTTAAGCTGTACGCCCGGGTCATTAGTACCATACTGAGGCGGCGGATTACTAATTCCATAATCAACTGCATAAACAATTGGAACATTAATTGTCCCTGCCAAAATAAGTGCCGTTAAAATTTTTACAAGTCTTTTAGCCATGGCAATTCCTCTTTCTTATAGTACGTTTTTGTTTCATTTTAATTCGCATTTAACCGTATATATACACATTTATATTCATTTTAATTTTATCATAATTTCATTTTCCAAAGTGCAAATTTTTTCTTTGCACTTTCACGGCGTTATATTATTTACAAATTAGTGAACCTTGTATTAAACTATAAGTAAATATAGTAAAACGTATTATTACAAATTGATAATTTTGTAAAGGTACAGTAATATGCAAACCATTATTGCCATCGCAGATAACAAAGAAATATTTGATAATTTATTTACATACAGCATTTTGTGCGGGCTGCGTTTTAAAATTACGTGCAGCAGCGAAGAAGCACTGAACTTTTTTATGGAAAACCGTACGCCGCTGTTTATTGTAGAATGCAGCGATACAAATATCGGGCCGCTGAAGTTTATAAAGCGCCTTGCGCCTGCCTGTGCAGTTTTCGCCGTCAGCAAATCAGCCGATGAGGAAGTTGCCATCAGCGCACTCAAAAACGGTGCAGCCCAGTTTTTGCGCCTTCCCTGCGGCAGCCGCGAATTTTATTACCGGCTTGTTAATTTTATCAGGATGCTGAATCTTGATACCGGCATGGAAAAAATACAGATTATTACGCTTGGCAAACTTAAAATTTACCCGCAAAATAATCAGGCCATGCTGGACGGGGAATTTATTCCGCTGACAGCGACCGAATTTAAACTGCTGATACTTTTAGTAAATAAGCTTAACACAACAGTAACACTGGAAGAACTTTACCTGGCGCTGTACGATACCGAAAACATGCAGTACACAAGCCGTGTAGTCAGCGTACATATCAGCAAGCTGCGACATAAACTGCGCCTTAACGATTTGCCATACCTTCAGCTTGCCAATATTCACGGTAAGGGTTATTCCTTAAAATATACCCCAGAAACGGAGAACCGGAACAATGGATAAAACTACCAGAAATAATTTTAGCCGCGAAGCAATAAAACTTGCAGAACAGGCCTTAATTACTTATTTTGTAGACGGCAGCACCGAAAAAGTTCTGCAATTTTTCTCCAACACCTGCAGCAGTTGGATTGGCTGGGGTAAAGAGGAAATTTACCCTACTTATAATGATGTTTTTAATACCTTTATCCGCCGCGTTGACGATATTCCGCAAAATATTATCGAAGACATGCACTCGCAGGTATTGTTTGAGAGCCAAGACTTCTGCATTGTTTTTGTTGCATGCAGCATAAAGTCCCAACCGCAAACCGGCCTTTTACTTAATGAAACAGCACGTTTTACTTTTGTTATCCGCAAAGAAAATGACGGGTTAAAAATAGTACATCTTCATTTCTCAGCGGCATGGAACGAACTTAACCCGGGCGAAGTATACCCGGTTGCCAAAGGCAGCACCGAGTTTTATAAAAACGAACTGCAAATGGAAAAACCTGGTACGCCCTCATTCGTTGCAGCCAACACACCCAACGGTTTAAAATGCTGCCTGGCACAAAAAAATTATCCGGCAGTGTACATTAATAAAGCTTTGTACAAACTGGCCGGTTATAAAAGTATGACAGAAATGCTGATTGCCACCGGCGGCGATATTAAAAATATGATTTATGCAGCCGACCTGCCAAAAGTAAAACGCATTATGGCGGCGCACTGCGGCGAAGTGCCCTACACCATTAACTACCGCCTGCTGCGTAAGGACGGCACCGCCATTTGGGTGTTGGAACGCGGGCAGTTTACAGCAACCGACGGCCCTGATGATTATTTTATCTGTTCCATAGCGCCGCTTTTGCCGGACCAGAACGAATTTAACTATGGCACGCTGCTTGATTACAGCGAAATAGAAAATGCCCAGATACCCATGGACCTGTACTTTAAAACGGCGCTTAAAATTATTGAGCAGCATGACGAAAAAACTGCCGCAGTTAAACTTTTAAAACTTTGCTGCAGCATGGCACAAATTTCCGGCGCCTTTATTAAAGATATCAGCCGCAGCGGCGAATATATGCCGATAGTGGCAAAATATTTTAACGGCAGCGACGGTTTTGTAAATATTTTAAAATGCACGCCGGAAGACATTGCCAGACGCTTTAACAGCCACGGTTTAAACCAGTGCGGAAACACCGGCATTTTGCCAAAAGTATATAAAGATAAATTAGACGAGCTTGGTGTTAAGGCTTATTTAAGCAAAACCATTATGTGCGGCGGCAAAGCAGAATACGTACTCACCTTTGTATCCCTTGGCATGCCGCACAGCTGGACGGAAAGCGAAAAAGACCTGATTACACAAACGGCACGCCTCCTGTCATTGCTGTTCAAAACAAACAACCAAGATGCAAATTAATAAATCCCATATACGCAAAAATCCCACGGAAAATTCCGTGGGATTTTTATTGTACGGTTTAACTTATTAACTTTTAAAGTTTTAACAGCTATTAGAATGCCGGTACAACAGCGCCTTTGTAGGTTTCTTCAATGAACTTTTTAACTTCGGGGCTGGTGAGGGCTTTAGCCAGTTTTTGCAGTTCGGGGCGGTTTTCATCGCCTTTGCGGATTGCAACTACGTTAGCATACGGAGATTCTTTAGGTTCGGTAAAGAGGGAATCTTTAACCGGGTTCAGTTTTGCTTCCATTGCAAAGTTGGAGTTGATTACGGAATAATCAACATCGTTCATGGAACGCGGCAGGAGAGCTGCTTCGATTTCCACAATTTCAATGTTTTTGGGGTTGTCTACAATGTCGCCGGGGGTTGCGGTAATGGTTACGCCGTCTTTAAGTTTTAAAAGGTTGGCGCTTTGCAGAAGCATCAGTGCACGGCCGCCGTTGGTCGGGTCATTAGGAATGGCAATTTTTGCGCCCTGCGGCAGTTCGTCAAGAGATTTGTATTTTGTGGAATAAATGCCCATAGGCTCGATATGCACTTTGGTTAAGGTAACAAGCGGCATGTTGCGTTCTTTGGCAAATTCTTCAAGATAAGGAATATGCTGGAAGAAGTTAGCGTCGATTTCTTTATCGTTCAAAGAAAGGTTCGGTTTTACATAATCGCTGAACTCGATAATTTGCAGGTCAACACCTTCTTTGGCAAGCTGCGGTTTAACAAAGTTCAAAAGTTCTGCATGAGGCACCGGGGTTGCGCCAACTTTCAGCACGGTTTTGCCGCCTTCGGATTTGGTTTCGCTGCCGCCGCAGCCGGCAATTAAAAGAGCCAGCACCAAAACGGAGCAAAGGACTAACAGGATTTTTTTCATCTTTACATCTCTCCTTTTAAATTTTACACACTACTTACTGGCAATAACGAAAGCAATAAAAAAGCTCTTTCCGAGGAAAGAGCATATACTTTACTTTCCTCTCATCTATCAGGAGTTAGCACCATAGCACAGCCTGGTTGCCGGGTTTCATTGGGCCTGTCCCTCAACCGCTCTCGATAAGAGTGTGTTTGTTAAGATGAAATTATAATACAGCAATCGCAAGATATTGTCAACAAAATTTTACAATTTTTGCAGCTTTGTTTACGCTTTATGCTGCGCGCAGCAAATTTTACTGCAAATTGTAAATAAATTAACATTTTATTGGCGCGCTTAATTTACGCAAAACAAAAACCGGCCAAAGCCGGTTTACTGTTTAATATGCTGTTTATTCCTTGCTGTATTTGGCAATGCCTACTTTGTAAAAATCGTTGCCTTCGGCATCTATGCACACAATCGCGGGAAAATCTTCCACTTCGTAACGGCGGATGGCTTCCGGCCCCAAATCTTCATAGGCAATCATTTCTTCGCCTTTAATGGACTGGGAAATTACCGCCGCCGCACCGCCGACGGCTACAAAATACACTGCGCCGTATTTAACGCAGGCTTCAACAACTTCTTTGCCGCGCAGGCCTTTGCCAATCATGCCGCGCATACCTTCGGCAATCAGCGCCGGCGTATATTTATCCATGCGCCCGCTGGTGGTCGGCCCGGCACTGCCAACAATTTCGCCCGGTTTGGTTGGTGAAGGGCCAACGTAATAAACAACCTGCCCCTTAATATCAAACGGCAGCGGCCTGCCTTCGGCCATTGCTTCCGTCATACGCTTGTGCGCAGCGTCGCGCGCTGTGTAAACAGGGCCGGTTATGCGCACAACGTCACCGGCGTGCAGGTCTTTTATGGTTTCTGCCGTTAAGGGCGTGGTAATGTGTTTAATTTTTGCGTCCGTCATTTCTGCGCCCCCTTACAATACGGCATACGCACGGCGTGCAGCGTGGCAGTTAAGGTTTACAGCCACCGGCAGCGCGCCGATATGCGTCGGTGCATACTCGATATTTACGGCAGCGGCAGTGGTTGTGCCGCCAAGCCCCGCAGGGCCGATGCCGGTTTTATTAATGCGCTCTAAAAGTTCTTCTTCAAGCTTTGCATAGCGTTCATCACTGTTGTGCTCACCGATGGGGCGCGTCAGCGAATATTTGGCCAGAAGCGCGCATTTTTCCATATTGCCGCCGATACCGACGCCAACCGTTACCGGCGGGCAGGGGTTCGGGCCTGCTTTGCACACGGTATCAAGCACAAAATCAATTACCCCCTGCACTCCGTCGGCAGGCTTTAACATTTTCATAGCGCCCATGTTTTCGCTGCCGCAGCCTTTGGGGGCTACGGTAATTTTCACTTTATCTCCCGGCACAAGGCGGGTATGAATAATGGCGGGCGTGTTATCCTGCGTATTTTTGCGTTCAAACAGCGGGTCATCAACGGAAGACTTGCGCAGATAGCCCTTGGTGTAGCCTTCTGCCACACCGGCGTTAACGGCTTCTTCCAGCGCGCCGCCGGTAAAATGCACTTCCTGCCCTATTTCCAGAAACACCACTGCAAGCCCGGTATCCTGGCACAGGGGCACATCTTTACGTGCGGCAAGTTCCGCATTTTCAATAATGGTTTCCAAAACCTCCCTGCCTAACGGCGATTCTTCCGTATCGCGGGAGGCTTTAAATTTTTCCAGCAAATCCTGCGGCAGATAGTAGCAGGCATCGCAGCACAGTTTGGCAACGGCTGCCGTAATTTCTTTAACATTTAATTCGCGCATGGCCGCTCCTTATCTGCCAATGCGTTTTAAAGCATTGGCGCGTACAACTTCAGGGTCAACTTTTACACGGGCTACGCCGGTTTCCATAGCGGCCTTGGCAACCGCTGCGGCAACGGCAGGCGCAACGCGCGGGTCAAAAGCGTCCGGAACAACGTAATCGGCGCGCAGGTCTTTTTCGTCAATAAGGTTGGCAATGGCGTAAACCGCCGCAACCTTCATTTCTTCGTTAATAGCTCTTGCACGCACGTCAATAGCGCCGCGGAACACGCCCGGGAACACCGTTACATTGTTAACCTGGTTCGGGCTGTCGCTGCGTCCGGTACCGGCAACTGCCGCACCCGCTGCAATGGCGGCTTCGTAGCTCGTTTCCGGCACAGGGTTGGCAAGCCCAAAAACAATGGCTTTATCCGCCATGCTGCCGATAATTTCTTTGGTAAACAGATTCGGGCCTGATACGCCTACAAGAATATCCGCACCTTTGGCAACTTCTGCCAGAGTGCCCTTTTCCATGTTCGGGTTGGTAACCTCCGAAAGGTAACGCTGAATTTTATCCAGTTTGGCATCAATGCCTTTATACAAGGCGCCCACACGTTCCACCATAATTACATTCGGAAAGCCCATGCTTACAAACAGCCTGCCAATGGCAGAACCGGCAGCGCCGCAGCCGTTTACAACAACTTTAACGTCTTTAATATCTTTTTTTACATAACGCAAAGCGCCCATAACGGCAGAAAGGCACGCAATGGCGGTGCCATGCTGGTCGTCGTGGAATACCGGAATGTCGCAGATTTCGCGCAGGCGGTCTTCAATTTCATAGCATTTCGGCGAAGAAAAATCTTCAAGGTTAATGCCTGCAAAAGTCGGCTGCAAACGGCGTACCGTTTCAATAATTTCTTCCGGGTCTTTGGTGTCAATGCAGATAGGAATGGCGTCAACATCGCCAAAGGTTTTAAACAGCACGGCCTTGCCTTCCATAACAGGCATTGCCGCTTCCGGGCCTATATCGCCAAGCCCCAGCACGCGCGTGCCGTCGCTTACAATGGCAACAGTATTGCCGCGGCAGGTATATTCAAACGAAAGCTCTTTATTTTCCTTAATGGCTTTGCAGGGTTCGGCAACGCCCGGCGTATAAGCCAGCGCCAAATCCTCGCGGTTATTAAGCGGCACCTTGCTTGCCACCGCAAGCATGCCATTATGTTCAGCATGAAACTTCAACGCATCTTCTACAAAAGACATAACAAATTACTCCCCTCTGTTTTCATTTAGTGTATACTATATATTTATATTATACACTTTGTTTTTAAAAGAGCAAGCATTTAATTTACGGCTTTGCAAGGCGTATTATTTCTGCGGACGGTTTTTCACCTTCGTTAAGCGTCAGCACGCCAAAGGTAGGCCCGTCCATGCTGCGCGGGCGCGAAGGGCTGCCGGGGTTCACCAAAAGCACATCGCCGTACCATTTTACAAGCGGCACATGCGTATGGCCGAAAACAACAATATCCGCCTCCAGGCGGTGCGCCCACCACACCAGTTCCTGCGGGCTGCCGCCGTGCAGATAGCGGTGCCCGTGAGCCAGCCAGATGTTAAAGCCATGCAAATATAAAAATTCGTCTACGTTAAAATCCGTTTCGCCCGCGTCGCAGTTGCCGCACACAGCCGTTACTTCTAGCCCGGTCTGGCTTTTAAGGTACAGGCTGTCACGCGCATAATCGCCGGTATGCAGCCACTGTTCCACCGGCGGGGCGGCGGCAATAACGCGGCGCAGGTTCTGCATGCTTCCGTGGGTATCTCCGGTTAAACCTATTTTCATTTTATTTTCTTCCAGTTGGCAATAAGTTTTTTAACGGCTTTGCCGCGGTGGCTGATTTTATTTTTTTCTTCCGGCGTTGCTTCGCCAAGGCCCATGTGCAGCTCGGTAGACCAAAAGAGCGGGTCATACCCGAAGCCGTTATTGCCCAAAGGCTCGTGCAGCAGCATGCCTTCACAGATGCCGTCCGTTTCCACAAGCACCTTGCCGGCGGCGTCGGCCACGCACAAAGCGCAGCGGAAACGGCAGGTACGTTTAACCTGCAATTTCATGTTTGCCAAAAGTAAATCGTTGTTTTCCTTGTCGGTTGCCTTTTCGCCGGCGTAACGTGCGCTGCGCACGCCAGGTTCGCCGTCCAGCGCCTGCACTTCAAGCCCGCTGTCGTCGGCAATGCAGGTCATGCCGGTTGCCTTGGCGTAGTATGTTGCTTTTATACGCGCATTGGCGGCAAAAGTACGCCCGTTTTCTTCCGGCGCTTCAATGCCTGGCCATTCGGCAAGATAATGCAGTTCAACCTCCATATCTTTTAACATTTCCTTAAATTCTTCCAGTTTGCCCGGGTTGCTTGTAGCTATTACAATTTCTTTCACTTTATAAACTCCAATCTTCCGTTAAATTGTTTCCACAACGCCCGTATCGGGGTGCTGCAGTAAAATATATTTATATTCACAGCTTTGTTTGGCGCGCAGTGCGTCATCATAAGCCGCTTTTTTACAGTTTTCACAGGTATCGCGCAAAAGGCATACCACATAAGCGCTCTGGTCGCCGTAACGGGTGCCGCGCGCATTAGTGGCAACAGTTATATAACCGCTGCAGTTTTTGCAGTAGTGCGCCGTTTCCAGCTGCTCCTCGCGGATGCCTTCTTCGTCATAATAAACTCCCTTGCGCCGCTGCCATTTGCCGCCGCATTTATCAAGCAGCATTCTGCCAACTTCCCTGCGCGTACGCCAGATGTTGCCCACCTGCTCAATAAGCTGCTCCACGCGCGTCATGCAGCGCTGGTCAGGCCTGCGCAGGGCGCTGATGTCCGGCTCAATAACCTTGCTGTAATCCATCTCTGCCATGGCAAGAATTATGCCGGTGTTAACATAGGGCAGCGCCGCTTCGATAGAATAGCCGCCTTCCAAAACGGCAATATCCGCCTTTAACTTATCTGCCAGTGCCGCATAGCCGTGCGCCGTAACGCTCATGGAAGCGAGCGGGTCGCTGAAATGGTTATCCTGCCCGGCAGAATTAATGATGAGTTCCGGTTCAAAATCGTCAAGAATAGGTTTTATCAGCCCGTCAAACAGGCGGTGTATTTCCTTATCGCCGCTGCCGGGTAAAAGCGGCAGGTTGATGTTATAGCCCCACGCCGCCGGGCTGCCTGCTTCATCCGGGAAGCCCGTGCCCGGGTACAGCGTGCGCCCGTCCTGATGGAACGAAATATAAAGCACGTTTGGGTCGTGGTAAAAAATATCCTGGCTGCCGTCGCCGTGGTGTACGTCCGTATCGACAACGGCAATTTTTTTAATGCCGTAGCGGCTCCGCAAATATTCAACCATTACGGCTTCAATATTAATGGTGCAAAAACCGCGGATGCCATGCACAATACGCATGGCGTGGTGTCCCGGCGGGCGTACAAGCGCAAACGCGCGCTTAACTTCGCCGCTCATTACAGCGTCGGCCGCCGTCATGCACCCTCCGGCAGAGGCAAGATGTGCAGGCGTAATAAGTTTGGCTATTGAAGGCACGCCAACGTGGGCGCGCTGCAAATCGTTAATTTCCGCCATGCGCAGGCGGTATTCACGTATTTCCGGACGGTCAAACAGCCCTTCTTCCGTCAGCTGGTCGCGCGTATATAACAGCCTTTCCTGGCGCTCCGGGTGCCCGGGACTGATCATCCAGTCAAAAGCCGGGAAAAATATCAGTCCTAAATTTGCCTGTTTCAAAATGCCACCTCCCTGCCGGTAATTTTATACAAAATGCCGGGTTTAAGCTGCATGCGCAGGTAAATAATTTCGCCGGTATCATAATAGCCGTGCACCGTGCGGAAATATTCGCGGCTGATAACTTCGGTTTCGCTGCTTTCCATCTGCCAGCCGCCTGCTTTTTCGTGCAGCCAGGCGCTTAAAATTTCTTCTGCCGCCTGCATGTTAAAGCGTTTGGGCAGGCGTTCCCGTTTGCCGCTTTCCGGAATTAAATAATAACCTTCGGTAGTATCGGCGCGCAGGCTTGCCGCTACTGTCGGCCTTGCCAGTGCCGCACCGATGGCATTTGCCACCATGCCGCCGGGCGGAATTACAACCGGCAGCCCCATGCGCCTGCCAAGCGCGTGAATAAGCCCCGGCGCACCGCCGCCGACGCCTACAAGCTGCTGCGGAACAAAATCGCTGCCGCTTAAAACATCGCTTACCGTGTAAACAGGCTGAATGCTCCACTCGTGCAGCATATCTTTAATGGCGTTTTCAATAACGTCCAGTGCCGCATCCAAAACAGCCTGCGCCGCCATCTCAGGCGATTCGCCTTCGTGGCACAATGCGCCCAAAGCCTTAAAGGAAGCACCGGCATCACCAAACGAAGCAAGCCCCAGCACAATCAGCGCGTCAGCCAAAGTTGCCGCCGCGCCGCCTAACGCTGCCGCGCGCCCTGCACGTTCCGGCCCAACCTTAAAGCCCTGCGGCAGTTTGGTTATAGCGCTGTCGCCGCCAATGCCCACGCTGCGCATATGGAAAGAACGCACCGCTGTCGGGTATTTGCCAATCATTGCGCCTTTTTTCGCCAAAAGAGGCTCACCGTTATCCCAAAAGGCAATATCGGTTGTAGTGCCGCCAACATCAAGCGAAATGCACTTGCCCTCCGGCGCCGCGCCGAGCGCTTCAATGCCCAGCACGCTTGCCGCCGGGCCCGTAAATACCGCTTCAACAGGCTGTTTAAGCGCCGCCTCCAAAGGCAGCGTGCCGCCGTCAGCCTTTAAAATCTGCACCGGCGCGGTAATATTGCGCTCCTTCAGCGCCCATTCCACCTGCTTGCCAAAGGCTTCAAAGGTTTTATCTACCGCCGCCGCAAAATAAGCACTGTTGGTGCGGCGGATAAAATTCAGCTCGCCGCTGAGTTCCGAACCCAAAAATACTTTTTTATAACCGCTCTTTTTTAATTCGTGCGCCAGCACATATTCGTTTTCGGGGTTGCGCACCGCAAACTTGCCGCTTACTGCCGCTGCCTGCACGCCGGAAGGTTTATCCAAAAGCCCGTAGTGTTTGTTAAACTCACTACGCGCTGCAATTTTGCCGCGGTGGTCAACATAGCCGCTTACCAGATAAGGTTCTACCGGAAAACACCCCTTTACGTTCATGCCGGGGCCAGTCATTACTGCCAGAAATACCGGCTGCGTTTTGCCTTCCGTAAGCGCATTGGTAACAATGGTGCTGCTTATAACCACACGCTCAATCTTTGCCGCGTCCGCGCCGTCCATAACGGCATCCAGCGCCGCCAGTATGCCGCGCAGCACCTCGCCGTGCGTTGTAGGGCGCTTGGCCTGCGCATGCACAGCACCGTTATCTACCAAAACGGCATCCGTAAAAGTGCCGCCAACATCTATACCTAAAAGCATAATCTCACCTCTTTCCGTAAGACTCAACGTGTAATAATTCAATATGCAGGCAAAAAATACCTGCATTTTGTTTTTTATTTTTGAGCATAGGGTTGTAGTTTTTATCTACGTTTTGTCTTTAATTGTACTTTATTATTTCTAATTTACTTTTTATGTTATCTTCATTATTTACAATTCATCTTTGATTAAAGGTTTATCATTCTAATTTACTTTATTACTCATGTTCATTCTTTGTAACCAAAGAACGAACCAAGAAAGTTTTGCGGCTGAAAAAATTTTTAACGCGGCACTTTAGCAAAAAATAAAATTTTCCACTGAACTCGCTGCGCTCAAACACCGGGAAAATTTTATTTTCTTTCAGTAAATACCGCTAAATTTTTAATGCCGCGATTGCACTTAACCCGTACTTTTTAACTGCTTAATTCAGTATACTTTGTTTTTGTATCATACATTACGATTGCTTATTATAAAAAATATATGTAAACTACAATTATTACAGTGATAAAAACTTACGGCAACAATACTATCTAACTAAAAAATTAGCAACGTACGAATTTGGGCGGAGCGCGACTTTCAAAAAACAGGCGAAAACTTTAAATAACAAGGCACTTGCAGCAATAGCCGAGGACTGTTTGAGTTTGCGCAGCAAACGAGTTCCGCAGGCGCTGCAAGTGGCAAACTGATTTAATATTGAGCCGTTAAGTTTTTTGCGGAGCAGAGACTTTTTGGTAACTTTTTGGTCTTTTCAAAAAGTTACATGAATAAAGCCGTAAATAAAAATATAATAACATAACTACAAAGAATTAAAACAAAAAAAGAAAAAAACTCCCCCCTCTCATTTTATTTTAATCCCTATATGTTAAACTTATAATAAAGAAAAATAAAAACAAGGCGCAGCCGGAAAGGAGGAAGAATGATGGCTTACCTGGCAGAACTTGACACACGCCTTTTGCTTTACATACAGGATGCTTTGCGTTATGAACCGCTGCACAGCTTCTGGCGCGGCATCAGCTTTTTGGGCGATTTGGGCTGGTTTTGGATTTTTACCGGCATTCTTCTTGCCCTTAATTCCAAAACGCGCACCGCAGGCATAACCACCATTGCCGCACTTATGTTAAGCACGTTTATCAGCAACGTTATTTTAAAAAACGCCGTTATGCGCCCGCGCCCGTTTGAGGTGCTGCCGCAGATTATTCCGCTCATTACGCACGCTTCGGGCTACTCCTTTCCTTCCGGGCACACCACCGCCGCCTTTGCCTGCGCCTTTGTGTATTATAAACTGCTGCCCAAATTTTTCGGCCTGCCCATTATGCTGCTGGCTGTAATGGTTGCCTTTTCGCGCCTGTACCTCGGCGTGCATTACCCGCTTGATGTTTTGGGCGGCATTGTTACAGCCTGGTTTGGCAGTATGCTTGCAATTAAATCGCTGCACCGCTTCAAACAAAATTAAAATGCCGCTCCGGCGGCTTTTTTTATTTTGGCTTCCTCTATCAAAAATATTGTATACAATTTTGTTTTTTATTATTTTTTTGATATAATACAAATTTGTTATAATATATTTTTTACATATTTAGGAGGCTTTATAATGAAGTTATCAACAAGAATTATGGCAGCACTGGTGCTTGGCGTTGTTGCCGGGCTGCTGCTTGGCGCAGACGGGGCCGAATTTGCCAAAACGTGGATTGCCCCCTTCGGCGCTATTTTTATGAACATGATTAAAATGACAATCGTGCCGATGGTTTTTGCTTCACTAGTTATGGGCATGTGCAGCCTGGGCGATATTAAAAAAATCCGCCGCATCGGTATGAAAACCGTTATTTACTACCTTGTAACAACAGCCTTTGCCATTGTGCTGGGCCTTATTTTGGGCAGTGTAATTGAGCCGGGCGCAGGCATGAACCTGCCCGCCGAAGGGCTTGTTGCCTCCGCCAAAGACGCACCGCCTTTAATGCAGGTTATTGTTAATATTTTCCCCACCAACCCGATAGAATCCATGCTTAAGGCAGATATGCTGCAAATTATCGTTTTTGCACTGTTCCTCGGCCTTGGCATTTCCATGGTTGGCGAACCTGCCGATACTTTTAAAAACACCATCAACGGCCTTGCCGAAGTATCTTACAAAATTGTAGGCATTATTATGGACTTTGCCCCCATTGGCGTATTCGGCCTGATTACCCCGGTAGTTGCTTCCAACGGCCCGGCCGTACTGCTGCCGCTGTTAAAAGTTATCGTTGCCGTTTACCTTGGCTGCTTTTTGCATGCTGTATTTGTATATGGCGGCATGCTGAAAGTTATCGGCAAATTCAGCCCGCTTAAATTCTTTAAAGGCCTTGCACCGGCGCAGCTGCTTGCTTTTACCAGCTGCTCGTCCAACGGCACTTTACCTGTAAACCTTGCCTGCGTGCAGAAAATGGGCGTTTCCAAAGAAGTTTCCAGCTTTGTGCTGCCGCTCGGCGCAACCATTAATATGGACGGCACCGCAGTTTACCAGGGCGTATGCGCTTTGTTTGTTGCCCAGCTTTACGGCGTAGACCTTAACTCTGCCCAAATGCTTACCATCGTGCTTACCGGCACACTGGCATCTATCGGCACCGCAGGCGTACCGGGCGCAGGGTTTATCATGCTTACCATGATTTTAACCGCCGTTGGCCTGCCGCTTGAAGGCTCTGCCCTTATCGCCGGTATCGACCGTATCCTTGATATGCCGCGTACCTGCGTTAACATCACCGGCGACGCCGTAGTTTCCTTCCTTGTAGACAAGGGCGAAAAAGATATTGAAGCGCGCACCGGCGTTAAATTGGTACATTAATACAGCAAGTTAAAAATTCAGGCATGGATTTTACGTCCATGCCTTTTTGTTTGCAGGCAAAATTTTCATCCGCAGCGGCGGCAGGCTTTTTGCTGCGCACGGCGAAGTATTACAGTAGCAATAATTTTTACGATTGTGAGGTGTAATTATGAAACAGGGTTATTTTAATACGGCCGACAGTGCCCATTTGTATTACGAAGTGCGCGGCACAGGGCGCCCGCTGGTATTAATTCACGGCTGGCAGTGCTCGCACGTTTTCTGGCAGCGCAACGTGGATGAACTTTCCAGAGATTTTACCGTTGTTACGCTTGACCTGCGCGGGCACGGCAACTCCTCCAAAGGACTGCACGGCATTACCATTAAACAGTTTGCCTGTGATGTTTATGACTTAATTAACTACCTCGATTTAAAAGACGCCGTTGTTATGGGCTGGTCTATGGGCGGGCCGATTGTGCTTTCGTATTTTGACCAGTTCGGGCAGGAACAGATTAAAGGCCTTGGCCTGATTGACATGACGCCGTTCCCCTTCAGCCCCGAACCTTGGAATACGCAGGGGCTGCACGGCTACAACATGGACGGCTTTAACGTTATTGCCCAGCGCCTTGCTTATGACCGCGAAGCATATTTTGAAACCTTTGCCAACAATATTTTTAAAGACGGCAAACGCCCTGCCGGAACAGACTGGGTAATTGAGGAATTCAGAAAACTGCCGCCATGGATTTCGGCAGCAATTTATTCGGATTACCTTTCCAGCGATTTTACGGGTGTACTGCCTACCATTGACGTGCCCGTAATTGTTATGAACGCCGACGGCCCGGTATTTACCGCCGGCATTAAACAGGGGCAGCACATTGCAGCGCAGCTTCCCTACGGCCAGTTTGAAGCCTTTACGGAAAGCGGGCATATGCTGTTTTATGAAGAAGTAGCTAAATTTAACACATTAGTGCGCGATTTTGTTACTAAATGCAACGCATAGGAGGTTAGCGGCAGCGCCGCAGATTGATAATGAAATTAGTTTTACAGCGTGTTAAAAAAGGCAGTGTTGCCATTGACGGAAAAATTAAAGGCAGCATTGGCTGCGGCTTTGTTGCACTTGTGGGTTTTGGCCCGAATGATGACAGCAGCGTTTTGGCGCCCATGGCAGATAAAATGCTGAACCTGCGTGTTTTTGAAGATGACGCGGGCAAAATGAATTTAAGTTTGCTGGATGTAGGCGGCAGCGTGCTTTCCATATCGCAGTTTACGCTGTACGCTTCCTGCCGCCATGGCAGGCGCCCAAGCTTCAGCGGCGCCGCAGAACCGGGGCTTGCCTCCCGCCTGTATGATGAATTTAACGCCATTACCGCCGCTAAAGGCGTAAACGTACAAACCGGCGAATTTGGTGCGGAAATGCTGGTAGAAATACACAACGACGGGCCTGTTACCATAATTTTGGACAGCGATACCGATTTGGCAAAAACAAAATAAGTACACAGCAAAAAGAGGGTATACCGCAAAGGATATGCCCTCTTTTATTTATGCCTGTATGTATTTTATGTTAAGCTGGAAGCAGCACCAGCAGCAGCGTGCCAACCACTATGCACACCAGCCCCGCCATGCTGCGCAGCGTCAGCCTTTCGCCAAAAACAAGCCACGCAAAAGCTATTGTTACCAGCACGCTTAATTTATCTACCGCTACAACAACCGATACCAGCCCGTTTTGCAAGGCGTGGTAGTAGCACAGCCACGAGGCGCCGGTTGCAAGGCCCGAAAAACAAATAAAAACCATTTCTTTTGCTTTTATCTTCCCCAGCAGTTTGCGCTTGCCCGTTACGGCAACCATGCCACACGCCATTACAAGCACCACCGCCGTGCGGATAGCTGTACCAAGGTTGGAATTGATGTTTTCGATGCCTATTTTGCCTAAAATTGCGGTTAAACTGGCAAAAATTGCCGAACCTGCGGCGTAAAAAAGCCAGCTTTTATTTTGAGGCGTGCTTTTTGCAACCTGCTTTTTTTCTATCATCAGCAGCGTGCCGACGCCGGTTAAAACCACTGCCGCTGCCGTAATTAAAGTAAAAGGTTCATTAAAGCAAAGTACCGCCAGCACAACGGTTAAAACTGTGCTGCACTTATCAACCGGCACCACTTTGTTAACATCGCCTTTTTGCAGCGCCTTAAAATAGCACAGCCACGAAGCGCCGGTTGCCAGCCCCGAAAGCACCAAAAACAACCAGGTGCGGCAGCTTATACCGCCAATGCCGCTTTGCGCCCCGGTTATAAAAACCAAAAGCCATGCAAAAGCAAGCACAATTATTGTCCGCACGGCAGTTGCAATATCCGAATCGGCGCCCTGCACGCCGTATTTGCCAAAAATGGCAGAAAGCCCGGCAAACAATGCCGATGCCGCCGCAAATAAAATCCACATAATATCCGCCCCAAAACAAAAAGCAGGTGCGCAAAAAAACGCACCCGCCTGTAATTTAAGCTATGTTGTGGCGCGCCGCTTCGGCAAATTCCGGGTTATCGTAAATATTGCCGATAACCGTAAAGCCGTTGCCGTTGGCGCGCAGGTTATCCAGAAACTGCACGGCGTTAATGGTAAAAATACCGTCAGCAGCCACACTGAAGCCTTCATGGGTTTCTTCAATAAGCACAACGTCATGCGCGCAGGCGTTGTCTGCCGTCTGCTTTTTGGCAACCGGTACATTAAACCGTACATAATCACCTGCAAACACCGGCATGCCTTCGCTGTCTTCCACGCCGGTGCAAAGCCCCAGCGTATTTCTTTCAATGCCTACTGTTTCAATAAGATGCCCTTTTATGTCAACGCCATCTACTTTTTTACTCATCTCGCAGATTGCAGCGTCGTCCGGAATCATGCACGCTCCGTCCAGCAGCGGCAGGTAAATTCCGTAAACCCAGCTGCCGTTGTCAGTTCTTTTGGCGCGGTAAAAATTATCCATGGCTGTTCCCCCATTCACAAACAAATTTAAGTTATCTTTTTACGATTTTATTGTAACGGCAAAAGCTGAAATTTATATTAAAACAATGTTAAGTTTTGCCTGTCAGGCGCTTTTTAAAATATACCAGCCGCCTTTTTCGCCGGTTACCAGCCATTTGCCGTTACTGCCGTTTAAAAATTTGCCGGCTTCGTTCTTTTTTACCAAAAGCAGCTGCCCGCGCCTGCCGAACGAGTTAATGCCTTCAAAGGGCATTACGTTTTTTACCTTCCAGCTGTACGCTTTGGGCGCAAAGTTTGCCAGGTCTTCATCGGGCACCAGCTTAATAATTTTTTTGCCGGAATAGAACACTGCCGACGTGGAATATTTGCCATACACGCCAATTTCATCAACCGCACGGTAGCTCTGTGCAAGTTCCAGCCCAATTTCCTTATCGGAACGCAGGCTGCTGAACGGCACTGCCACTTCGTTAATAAGCAGCAGGTTAAAGGCAAGCGCCGTTACAGCGATAACGCCTGCGGCCGTAAGCCCGTTTTCAAGACTGATGCTTATCCAGCTGATACCGATAACGGCAAGCACCGCCGCACCGATTAAAATTACCGTACCAATGCTGATGATACTGTTCCACCAGCACCACAGCGCGCCGCCAAACAAAGCAATGTAAATAAGGTCGCGCACAATTAAAGTGCCTGCCGTTACGGCGTTCCATTTCTTTTCCGACAGGTATTTGCCCAAAAGCAATGCCAGCGGAAACAGCATTGGGTAGGTATAAGTTAAATACTTGGTTGCCATGTTCTGGAAGAAAAAGAACACCGTTGCCGCCCAGATGAGCAGAAAGCCAGTTTTTTCATCCGGCCTGCGCCATTTGCCGTCTTCCCGCAGGGTGCGCCACAAAAAGCGCGGCAGCAGCCCGCTCCACGGAAAGAGTGCCAGAAGCAGCACCAGAGTATAATAGTAAAACACGTTATCGCGCGGATGCTCGGAAACAGTGGCGCGCAAAAAATTATGCGTGCCGAAGAACTGGTCTATAAACGCGCTGCCGTGCAAATTATACATAGCCACATACCACGGTGCGGCAATTAAAAAGAACAGCAGCCCGCCGCTGAAAACCTTCATGTTTTTAATTTCGCGCCAGCCGCGGGTAAAAACCAGAAACAGCACCATAATAAGCCCCGGCAGCAAAAAGCCTATCGGCCCTTTGGTTAAGGTTGCCAGCGCCATGCCTGTATACATTCCGTAATAGTAATTTTTCTGCTGCGTGCTGTACCCAAGGTAAAAAAACACCAGCGCCATACTGAAAAAGAAAAACAGCGTGCTGTCGGTAATAACCGATTTGCTGATGAGGAAAAACTCCGTGCTGGTCATTAAAATAACGCCGCTCAAGAACGCAGTTTTTTCGCCGTAAAGTTTTTTGGCGGCGTAAACCAGAAGCCAAAGCCCTGCCATGCCGAACAGCGCCGGGAAAAAGCGTGCGGCAAATTCGTTAAAGCCAAAAATTTTAAAGCCTGCCGCCGTAAGCCAGTAAAAAAATACCGGCTTGTCATACCAGTAATTGCCGTAAATCTGCGGCGAAATCCAGTCGCCGCTCAAAACCATTTCTTTGGCCGTCAGCGCATAATTCGATTCCACGGAATCGGTAATCCACAGCTGCCCGTTGCAAAAAAACAAAAGCAGCGCCGCCAGGCCCCAAAATAACCACCATCCATAACGTCTCATAAAAAATCAACTCCCTAACTTCAGCTTGTCTTAATTGTACTTAAAGCCAATTAAACAAAACTGAAACAGGGAGTTAGTTATATGAAACCAATCTTAAATTTCAGCGGTACAACGGCAAACGTACCGTAAAAATGCTTCCGTGCGGGCTGCGCGGCTTAACGCTTACCGTTCCGCCGTGGCGCCCCACAATTATGCGGGCAATGTTAAGCCCAAGCCCAAAACCGCCTGCCGCGCGCGAACGTGCCTTATCGACTCTATAAAAGCGTTCAAAAATTTTCTGCGCATCGCTTTCGCTGATGCCTATGCCTTCATCCATTACTTTTATAACGGCGTGCATGGAATCGGCGTCAACCGTAACCGTGATTGTGCCGCTTTCCGAATACTTAATAGCATTGTCGATAAAAATTATAAGCAGCTGCTCCATTTTATTCTTATCGCCAAGTATGAACACCTGCGGCGCGTCACCTGCAGCATATTCCAGCCCCAGCCCTTTTTTGGCTGCCAGCGGGCGCATTTTATTGCATACTTTAACGGCAACTTCCGTTAAATCTACCTTGGCACGGGCCAGCGGCGTATTTTCTTCATCGCCGCGCGCCAAAGCCAATAGCGCTTCAATAAGCCTCGACATATACTTTGTTTCGTGCTGCATATCGCGCAGAACCTCCTGCGCAAAGCCGCTCAGCTTGCTTTCGTCGTCATTCTGCAAACTCTCCACGCCAAGGCTCAGCACCGTAAGCGGCGTGCGCAGTTCATGCGAGGCGTCGGCGGCAAATTCATGCTCACGCGCAAATAAAATTTCCAGCGGCTTAATGTTTTTGGCAGCCATATAATAGCCGCCGCCCGCCGCCAGCATAATGCACACAGCACACAGCAAAAATAAAAAGTACATGCCGTCCACGGCCATGTCGTAATAATCTTCCAAATTTAAAAAGGTGTACAGGCGTGCCTGAATCTGCCCGTTTTCCCAAAAAGTACAGCCGC
Organism: Phascolarctobacterium sp. ET69; assembly: GCF_023336935.1. Taxonomy (GTDB): domain Bacteria; phylum Bacillota; class Negativicutes; order Acidaminococcales; family Acidaminococcaceae; genus Fusicatenibacter_A; species Fusicatenibacter_A intestinipullorum. Next base: position 351,745 of record NZ_JAMBLR010000002.1, on the reverse strand, counting down.
CTGCCAGAAAGAAGTGCAAGGTGCCCTTTTTATCCCTGAAATACAGCAGCTCCGTTTCGTTCTCAGGCTCCGGCCACGAGGCACGGATTGCAGTTAATGCCGCTGCGTAAGGGCTGTCCGTCATCTGGTCAATAATGATATTGCCGTCAGCGTCATACATCAGCGACATCATTTCGCCTTTTTTTACAAGCGCCGGGTCTACCGGCAGTTCGCCGCTGCCAATCCATTCGCGCCATTCGTCGTAAATATCGGCAATAAGCATGTCCTTTTCCGTTCTTAAAACGGAAATACAGCCGATAGCCACCGTTACTGCAACGACAAACACCATTATTAAACTGAAAATACCTGTATAAATAAGGGTCAGGCGTTTTTTTAATTTATCGAACATTATCGTCTGCCTCTGCCAGATAGCCAACGCCGCGGATGGTTTTTATAAGTGTTTCGCCCTTTATTTCCTTAAGCTTGCGCCTTAACGCGCCAATATGCACATCAAGGTTGTTTTCGGTAATATCGCTTTCAATGCCCCAGACACGTTCCAAAATTACATCGCGCGGAATTATTTTGCCTGCGTTGCGCAAAAGCAGTTCTATCAGCTTAAATTCGCGCGGGCGCAGCTGCACTTTGCTGCCGCCGTAGCTGATTGTGTAATCGCCGCTGTTTAAAACAAAGCCCTTGTACTCAACATTTTCTTCCATGTAGCTGCCCTGGCGGCGAACAAGCGCATTTAAACGCGCCAGAAGTTCGGCAACGGCAAAAGGCTTAACTAAATAATCATCCGCACCGGCGTTAAGCCCGTTTACTTTGTCATCCAAGCTGTCGCGCGCGGTAAGCATTAAAATTTTGCCCTGATAATCTTCGCTGCGCAAAACACTGCACAGTTTTATGCCGCTCATGCCCGGCATCATCCAGTCCAGCACCAAAACGTCATAACCGTCGGCATAACATTCATCGTATGCCGATTCGCCGTTTGTAACCCATTTTACATTGATGCCATTTTTGCTTAAAATTGTTTTCAGCATTTTTCCGAGGCGCAAATCGTCTTCGGCCAGTAAAATTTTCATTATATATCACCTGCTTTTTATAAGCACTATAACCATATAATCTTAAAATAAACTGAAATAAACCTTAATTTTCCGTTTTTAACGTCATTTACCTTTCTGATAGCACCGTTTTTTATTTTAATATTATTATAACTGCAAAAAAGCCCCCGGTAAACATTAAAGCCCCGCCAAAAGGCAGGGCTTTAATTATTTCAGCAGCGATTTTACTTCGTCCGCACTGATGGTTATAAACTTTTTAACGGTATACAGGTTTTCGCGCCCGCGGCATTCCCAGAACAGGGCAACGTCAAAATCGGGCAGGCCGTTTACGGCTTCTTTAAGGCTTGCTCCGTACATGGGCGTAAGCTCAAATTTGGCAGTCATGGTTTTATTGCCGCCCTTGGGCATTACCAGCGCTTCAAAATAATCGTCGTCGCGCGGTACATCTTTTAAATTAATTTTGCCGCGCACCAACGCTTTGTCATACTGCTCCTGCGGCAGGTAAATGCGCATAAAAGCGTCAAGCACAAGCCCTTCGTCGCCGCCTTCGTTGGTAAACGGCACATCAACGCTGAAGCAAAGTTTATTGTCGGTTTTATTCGTAAGTTCCGCTTTGGTGCGGTTTTTAACATCAAATACAAATCTGTGTTTGGGCTGCATCATAATAAACACTGCCACAACCACAACGCCCAGCAGGAACAGCCCGGCGATAATTTCAATTATAAACAGCATCACAAGCCCTCCTTATTTGGCGTAATTTTTAATAATAACAACAGGTGTTTTCTGGCTGCCGTTGCCGAACGGGTTGTCAATTAAAATTCTGGCAACCTTGTCTGGGTCAACGCCTTCGCTCCAGCCAAGCACCGCGGCACGCTTAAGGTCATTAACGTCGGCAATGGCCGCACCGTAAGCGCCGGTGGCTTTTTTAATGCTTTCGCTTACTTTATGGGGTTCAAACGGTCCGTAAACAATGTGCTTGTCGTACGGCGGCATGGTGCCGGTAACATCGTCAATCAGGCGCGCCTGGTAGCCTGCCATCTGGTAGAACACGCCGCGTTTGCCAACGCATTTGGCGGCAAAACCGCAGATAACGGCAATAATTACTTTCATTGCGCCTTCGGCGTCCAAAAGAGCCTGCATGCTGTACCAGCCGCTGATGCTGCCTTTGGCGGGGAACAAATGGCACAGAGTTTTGGCTAAAAAGCCGGGTTTAAAATCTTCGCAGCGTTTGGCGCCGTCCTGCGTAATGGCAACAACGCTTTCTGCCGCGCACACAACGTCATGCGGGCCTATTTTGTCTTTGCCATATTCCAAAATGGCGTCAACTATATTATCGTGGTGCGTCAAAATACGGGTCGGCACCGGTATAATTTCATATTTTGCTTCCATCAGTGTTTCTCCTCTGCCTGCTCTTTTTGGTAAAAAGCATTAATTCTGTCATAAAAATCGCCGCTAAGGCGGATAATATGCCCGTTATTATCTGTAAACACATTGCGCGAGCAGCCTTCTGCCAAGAGTGCGCCGTCTTTTTTACGGACGATGCGGTAAGTAAAATCCATTTTGGCGCGGCTGAAAGCGGTCATTTCTGCGCAAATTTCAATTTCATCATCATACAGCGCCGATTCTTTATAATTGGCTTCTACATGAGTAATAGGAAAAATTATGTTGGCGTTCATCAGCTCCCACAGCTCCACGCCGGCAGCGCGCAGCCAGGCCACACGCCCCATCTCAAACCAGCGGAAGTAGTTGCTGTGATGCACAACGCCCATCATATCAGTTTCTACATAACGTACACGGTCACAAATTCTTACCATATAAACGCTCCTTATATTTCAGTTATTTCAAATTCATCTTACAGATATTTTATTATACCACTGTTAAATTTAAGGTGCAATTATGCAGTGTATTAAAAAATTTACTTATGCTGAATTAACCGGTTCTTTACTGCTATATAGAGCAAAATCTGTACTTTACTTCATTATTTACTTCATTATATGTTTTTCATCTGCTCCCAGGCAAAATTAAAAACCGGGAGCAATATCTCCCGGTTTTTATGCCCATGTTTTATAAGGCAGCAATAGTTTCACGTTTTATTACAGCACAGCAAAATTTATTTTACAATTACTACCGGCACCTTGGCATAGTGTACAATGTGGTTGCTTACACTGCCAAGCAGCAGTTCTTTAATGCCGGAAAGGCCTCTGGAGCCCATAACAATCATACCGGCACCGGATTTTTCGGCTGCGCTCAAAATCATTTCAGGCGGATAGCCAACCTGGTATTCATATTCTGCTTCAACGGAACCGCCGATACGTTCTTTAGCCTGAGCCAAAAGTTTGTCGCCCAAATCATCAAGGCCGGAAACTTCTGTTGCCAGCATCGGGTCGTCCATATCATACATGGCAAGCAAAGCGCCGCTGTCGCTGGGTTTTAAAGCCGTATAAACAAACAGGCTGCATTTCATGCCTTTTGCAAGTTCTGCTGCGTAATCAAGTGCTTTCCATGCGTGTTCACTGCCGTCAATTGCAACAAAAATCTTTTTCATAGTAAATGCCTCCTTTAAAAAGGTACAGCGCTTTTAATCCCCCAACAGGACAACTCCTGTTTTCACTTATAATGTAACACCATTTTACATTTTTGTCAAAAAAATAAAAAGAAAATATTTGTACTTTTAATTTTGCATAAAGTGTTTTTCAAAAGGATTTGCCAAATATAATATTCTGCAATTTTTACCTATAAAAACAAAACAGGCGCGGATAAAATCCACGCCTTAATTTTTTATTGGAGCCATCAACAGGATTCGAACCTGCGACCCTCTCATTACGAATGAGATGCTCTACCAGCTGAGCTATGATGGCTTAACGGCAATATTATAATATAAACACTGCTTAATTGGCAAGCGGTATTTTAAATTATTCGGCAGCTTTTTCTGCTTCAAGCAATTTTTTGGGTTTGCGGCCGCGGCGTTTCGGTTCGCCTGCATAGCCGTTCTTTTTAACTACTTTTATAAGTTCGGTAATAAAATGCAGTTCCTGGGCAGAGCAGTCTTTTAAGAGGTCAGCCAGTTCATTCTGGAAGATTTTTTCGCTGCGTTTAATGTTATCGCACAAAAGTTCATCCACCGATACATCAAGTACATTAGCCAAATGAATAATGGTCGGTAATCCCAGTTTGGTATTGCCGGTTTCAATGTTGCTGATATGAGGGGTGGACAGACCAATGAGATTGGCGATGTAGCCCTGAGTAACGCCTTTACGTGCACGCGCAGCTTTAATTCTTACCCCAATCGCTTTGTAATTGATATCCATATTCCCAACTCCTTTGTATTTAATTCCGACACGTACCTTCTATCAGGATAAACATGTGGTTTAAATTTAAGTAAAATAGTAATTCTTAAAGCTTATTACATTATACCCTAATATTTACCATTAGGCAATGGTTAAATTAATAAATTTATAAATTTGTTGTAATATTTTATTTTTTAGGTATAGAAAGCAGTATAACGGTAATAATAATGCAGGCCATGCCGATTAAATCTACCGCCGTAAGCGGAGTTTTAAGCCACAGCACAACGGCTATAATTGACGCCAGCGGCTCGGCGCAGCTGATGAGGCTTGCTTTGGTAGAGCCTACAACTTTAAGCCCCACCAAAAACAGCGAATAGCTTAAAACCGTAGCGCCTATAACAAGATAAATAAAGGCAATTACCGCGCCGGTATCCCAGCTGCCGGTAGGTTCAAACGGGTTTACAAAAAAGCACAAAAGTGTTCCCGAAAGAAGCTGCCCCCAGCCAACCACCAACGTGGTGCTGAATTTTTGCAGAAGGCGCATGGGCTGCACCGTATAAAACGCCAGCGATACGGCCGATATTAGGCCGATTACCAAAGCCTCCGGCGAAAGCACCACATTATTGATATCGCCGTGGGTGGATATTAAAAACACGCCCACAAGTGCAAAAATAATGCCTAAAAATTCGCGCCCTTCCGGCAGGCGGCGGCTTTTAAAACTCATCCACAGCATAACAAACACCGGCGAAGTGTATTGCAGCACCGTTGCCGTTGCCGCATTGCACAGCGAAATGGTGTAATAAAAACCGAACTGCGCGCCCAAAAGCCCCAAGAAGCTGAAGGCGAGCTGGTCTTTAGTATCGCGCTTATCCGCAAAAATGCGGAAAACATTTTCGCCACGCAAAAGCAGATAACCTAAAAAAATGAACCCTGCCAGCACCTGCCGCACCGCAATAAGCCACGGTGCCGTAACGCTGTGAAACTGGTACAAAAACTGCCCGCATACGCCGCCCAGCCCCCAGGCCGCTGCCGACAGCAGAATTAATATGACGCCGCTTTTAAATGACAAGTTTAATCTCCTTAACTCTCTTAACTATATTATAAAATAAATTGCGCCAAATTACAAAAACTGCACTGCAAAAGTTACTTGCCATAACCCTTGCGGTGCAGTTTGTTATGCCGTTAATAATACTTTATTACAAAAGATACAGCCAGGTAAGCAGCAGGAAGGTTGGGATTAAAATGCAGCCAGACCATAACAGGTAGCCGAAGAAGGTAGGCATTTTCAGCCCGCGTTCCTGCACAATGGAAAGCACCATAAAGTTAGGCGCATTGCCGATATAGCTGTTGGCACCCATAAATACCGCGCCCATGGAAATAGCCATTAAAGTTTTGGCACCTTCCGTCATCAGCACCTGAGCTTCGCCGCCTGCCATGTTAAAGAATGCAAGGTAGGTAGGCGCGTTATCGAGGAAGCTGGAAAGCGCACCGGTCATCCAGAAGTACATGGCGTTGTTGGCACTGCCGTCGGGGTTGGTAACAAGCGCAACAACCGGGGCAAAAGCACCGTCAAGCCCTGCACGCAGCATTTCAAGCACCGGTACAATGGTAACAAAAATGCCAAAGAACAATTTGCCTACTTCCAGAATCGGGTCCCAGCCAAACTGGTTTGCTTCGCGCACTTCTTTGCTTGTTAATTTAAGCGACAAGCCTGCGGCGATAAGGAAAATAACGTCGCGCAGCACGCCTTCGCCGCTTAAATGCACGCCCAGCACGGAAAACTCAACGCCGGAATGCCAGATGCCTGCCATTAAAACAGCACTTACGATAACGGCGAGCAGCAAAAAGTTAATTTTACCGTCGATGCCGAACGGTTCTTTCGGATAGTGGGATTCTTTTTCAAGGAATTCTTCTTTTTCTTTATTAAAGAGAATGGTATCGGCAATGAAATAAATGAGGAGCAAAAGACCTACTGCCGTTGCCATCGGCACAATTAAATGCTCGGTAGTCCAGAAGAACTCAACACCGCGCAAAAAGCCCAAAAACAGCGGCGGGTCGCCCAAAGGCGTAAGCGAGCCTGCAATGTTTGCCACAATAAAAATGAAGAACACAAAAGTGTGCATATCGTAACGCCTGTGCGCATTGGCCGCAATAAGCGGACGGATTAACAGCATGGCCGCGCCGGTGGTGCCCATGATGTTGGCGCATACAGCGCCTAGTGCCAGAAACGCAGTGTTAACCGCCGGGCGCCCGATAAAGCTTGAACGGATATGAATGCCGCCCGCAACCGTATACAGCGAACCGACGAAAATAATAAACGGAATATAATCGGCAATAAGCGCATGTGCGATGGAGTTAACAGCCACACCGCCGCCGTAGGAGATAAACATCGGCACGGCACACGCCAGAGCCCAGAAAACTGCTACCTTGCCAAAATGATGATGCCAGAAATTAGGCACAACCAACGGACAGATTGCAATACATAAAAGCACGCCTATAAAGGGCACGGCCCACACAAATGACAGTTCGCCGCCGTTAAGCCCCGCCGCAAATACGGGCTGCGGCAGCATCATGGCGCTGAATGCAGCCAGTGCAGCCAGATTTTTGCGCTTAAACATTAAAACCACTCCCCACAAATTTATTAAACCAGCGTATTAATAACAACACTGGTATATATTTAGACAAAATTTTATAAAATCCTGCATATAGCTTATGTATACAATCAGCTTTACAGTAGGCTTATTTCTTCAAAACTGCTTCTTTCCATGTCAAGCATCCGCTCCGCAATGGCTTTGCCGCGGTTTAACTCGGCCGTAAAGCAAACCCTGCTGCGCCCCGTGCCCTGCATTTTTAAAAGCCCTGCGCGTTCCAGAAAAATTCTTGCCTGCAAGGCGGTTGCTTCCGCCGGGTCTAAAACCGTAACACTTTCGCCGAAGCCTTTTTCAATTTCCGCACGGATAAACGGGTAATGCGTGCAGGATAAAAGCACCGTATCCACACCGGCCTCTTTCAGCGGAGCAGAATACCTCGCAACGGCGTCTTCAATTGCCGCCCCGCTGAACACACCCTGCTCAATCAGCGGTACAAAATCGGGGCACCCCTGCGCAAAAACTTCCGCGTCTGCATCAAGCGCGTTAACGGCAGCCTTGTGCGCGCCGCTTGCCACGGTAAAAGGCGTGGCCATTACGCCGATTTTTTTGTTTTTAGTTACGCCAAGCGCCAGTTCCGCGCCCTTGCTCATGCCGACAACGTCAAACGCATAACCGTTTCTGATGCTTTCCGTTCCCAAAACGGTAATGGTGTTGCAGGCCACAACCAAAAGCTTAATGCCCGCATTGTCAAGATAATCCGTCAGGTCATGCACCATGGCGCGAATTTCCTTTTCCGGGCGCTGCCCGTAAGGTGTGCGCGCCGTATCGCCGATATATAAAAAATCTTCGTGCGGCAGCGCCTGCTGCAAAACTTTCAGCACACTCAGTCCGCCCACACCGGAATCGATAACGCCTACCGGCAAGTTTTTATCCATTATATCTCCCCCAAAGCAAAATAAAATCATAGCTCTATTATAGCCCTTTTGCCTGCAATTTTATACAAAAAATTTTTATAAAAGGCATATTTTATTAAGCCAAAGATATTTTGTAATATTTTTAACAGTTTACCGCATTTCTTTCATCAAAAGCAAATTCAAAATTCAATGCGTCTTGCTATGCGGCAGATAATCTCAAGCGCAAAAACGCGCCTTATGCTATAATAAACTCAAACTAACATTTAAATTAAGAGGATTTTAACATGCAGCAGCAAACCGGTTCCGCCCGCAGCTATGAACTGCTTTTAATAGCCGTTATCGCCGCAAGGGCAACAAGCTTTATTTTCAGCAAAATGATTTTGGAAAGCCTTGCGCCTTTTAACCTTTTGGCAGTGCGTTTTATAATTGCCTTTGTACTTCTGGCGCTTATTTTTAATAAAGCAGTGCGCAGCCTCTCCGTGCGCGATTTACTTGCGGGCACAGTTATTGGCACAGCCTTTTTTATTACCATGGCGTGCGAGATGATTGCCCTGACGCAGGCGGCATCATCGCTTGTATCACTTTTGGAAAACTGCGCCATTATTTTTGTGCCGCTGCTTGAAATTCTTTTATATAAAAAGCTGCCCGGCAAACTTACAGTAATCAGCACTGGCATGGCCATGCTTGGCGTTGTGCTTCTGGCACTGGGCCAGGGAGAGTTAAGCGGCGGCTTTACCTGGGGGCTTTTGGCAGGCCTTTGCTATGCGGCGGCAATAATTGTAACGGAGCGCCTTTCGCACGGCAGCAACTCCACGCTTGGCATAGGCATAGTACAGGTTGGCACCATGGGCGTGCTTTCGTTTTTGGCCATGCTGCTTACGGAAACGCCTCAGCTGCCGCATTCCGGCTCGCAATGGCTGATGCTTGCCATGCTTATAATAGTATGCACCGGCTTTGGCTTTACCTTGCAGCCCATGGCGCAAAGCCATGTCAGCGCCGCCCGGGCGGGATTGTTCTGCGCCGTAAGCCCTGCCATAGCCGCACTTTTAGGCATAACAGTATTAGGCGAACCCTTTGGAACACTTGATGTTTTGGGGCTCGTTTTAATACTCGCCAGCATTGTTATGCCTTATATAAAGGATTAATTATGATTATTTCACAAATACAGGCAACTTTACCCTACAACATAAAAACCGTATGGACAGCTGTTACCGACATTAAAAACTACCACTGGCGCAGTGATTTAAGCCATACCGAGGTATTAAACAAGTACCAGTTCACCGAATATGCCAAAAACGGCACGCCAACCCATTTTACAACAACTGTTTTTAAACCGTATTCCTGTTGGGAATTTACACTTGAAAACAGCAGCATCAGCGGCCGCTGGCGCGGAATTTTTCTTGAACAGGGAACTTCTACCCTTGTACACTTTACCGAAGAAATTACCATCAAAAAGTTTTATTTAAAACCAATACTAAAATTTTATCTGCGCAGGCAGCAAAAACTTTTTATAAAAGATTTACAGGCCTATTTGCAAAAGAAGGAAAGCAAATGCAAATCATAAAAGTAACCAGCAACAAAAAACAATATTTGCCGCTGCTTCTGCTGGCAGACGAAGAAGAAGCAATGATTGACCGCTATCTGGAGCGCGGCATCATGTATGTGCTTGAAGATGGTGATGTTAAGGCTGAATGCCTTGTAACAAACGAAGGCGATGGCATTTTGGAAATAAAAAGCCTTGCCACGCTGCCGCAGTTTCAACGCCGCGGCTACGCCAAAGTGCTGATTAATTTTATAGAAGCAAAATACAAAGAACGCTTTAAAATTTTGCAGGTTGGCACCGGCGACAGCCCTGCCACCGTGCCTTTTTACCAAAAGCTCGGCTTTATACGCTCGCATATTATTAAAAACTTTTTTACCGATAATTACAGCCACCCCATCTATGACGGCGGCATACTGCTGACAGATATGGTTTATCTGCGCAAGCGATTATAAAGGAGGATTTTATGCAGCTATACGAACTTGTCAATAAATATCATGTAGGCACAACTTTAAGCTGCGCCGAGGCTATGTTTAAAGCCTGCAACGAATATTACGGCTTAAACCTGCCGGAAAATACGCGGAAAATGTTCTCCATTATGGGCATCGGCATGCAAACGCAGCTTTCGTGCTGCGGCGCCTTTACCGTTGCCGTTGGCATTATCGGCCTCGTTACCGCACAGGACGGACAGGAGGACAGCGAGAATTTTCATGGTTACAGCATGGTAACGGAACTGACGGACTTTGTTATTGAAAAATTCGGCACGCTGCAATGTGCCACCCTGCACGATATGCAAATTGCAGGCTACGAAAACCCTTGCCACCTTATTGTGGAAGAAATTGCCAAAAAGCTGGAAGAACTGCTTGCCAAAGACGAGCTGCACAAACATTTTAACAACAACCTGCAATAAACCGGGCATACAAAAAGCACTACCCAATACGGATAGTGCTTTTATATTGCCATCTTAAGGCTTTTAATCAGACTTTTTTAAAGATTCCGAGCGGTTTGCCCAGCGGCCAGAACACGTGCCCGAAGAAATTATTTAAAAATACCGCGCCTGCGCCGTACATCGAAAGCAGCGAAATAGCCAGTTCCGAATAAGCGGCAACATCGTGCGCCCAGTGTCCGCCGATACCAAGCGTATCAAGGCCCAGGCACAAAAGCAGTACATCAATCAGGAGCATATCCACAAATAAAAATGTGTTGGCTTCCGCTGCGGCAATAGTGCCGATGCACGCAAACATAAAGTACGCCAGAAAGGCAAAGCCCAGCGCCTTGGGGTCTACCCCCGCTGCCAGCCCCGCACCAAAGGTGCCGGCCTTAATCATCCAGCTCATCGCTACGCCCGACCAGAAAAAGCCGAATGCGCCGAAGATCGATGCTCCAAAAATATTCTTGTGGCAAAAATCGAAATAGGCGGCGAGCAGTTGAGCAAATGAACCGCAGACCAGTGCCCAGGGAATGACCCACGAAACATCGCTGACCACACCCAGCTTCTGCATGGATGCAACAAACGTCACCACGGAAAGTCCGAACAATCCGAGCGGTGTCGGGTCGGCAACAGCAATTTGCACCTGCCTGGTTTCATTGTTGTCTGAACTCATCGTTTATTCCTCCTTATTAAATTTTGTATTGATATGCCTTGGCATAAATACCTTTAGTGTACCTTACACGAGATACAGCCATGTCAGCAGCAAAAAGATGGGAATTAAAATGCCCACCGACCACAGCAGGTAGCCGAAGAAGCTCGGCATTTTCAAGCCGCGGTTCTGCACAATGGCAACCACCATAAAGTTCGGCGCATTGCCGATATAGCTGTTGGCGCCCATAAATACCGAGCCCATGGAAATAGCCATCAGCGTCAGCGCGCCTTCCGTCATCAGCACGGAAGCATCGCCGCCTGCCATGTTAAAGAAGGCAAGGTAGGTCGGCGCGTTATCCAAAAAGCCCGAAAGCGCGCCCGTCATCCAGAAATACATGGCGTTGTTGGCCGTGCCGTCGGCGTTGGTAACCATTGCCACCACCGGCGCAAACGCGCCTGCCATACCGGCTTTTAACATCTCAAGCACCGGCACAATGGTAACAAAAATGCCGAAGAACAGCTTGCCGACTTCAAGCACAGGCTCCCAGGTAAACTGGTTTGCACTGCGCACATCAGCAGGCGTTAAAGCCAGCGAAAGCCCTGCCGCCGCGAGGAAAATCACATCGCGCAGCACGCCCTGGCCGGTTAAATGCACGCCCAGTACGGTAAATTCCATGCCGCTGTCCCACACGCCGGCCATTAAAACAGCACCAATAATTACGCCCAAAAGCGCAAAGTTAATTTTGCCCTCCACGCCAAACGGCTCTTTGGTGCAGGTGCTTTCCGCCAGTAAAAACTCATCCTTTTCTTTATTGAACAAAACGCTGTCCATCACAAAATACAGCGCCAGCAAAAGGCCCACAGCCGTCAGCATCGGCAAAATTAAATGCTCGGCCGTCCAAAAAAAGTCTACCCCGCGCAAAAAGCCCAAAAACAGCGGCGGATCGCCCAACGGCGTAAGCGAGCCTGCAATGTTGGCAACAATAAAAATAAAAAATACAAAAGTGTGCATTACATAACGGCGGCGCTCATTAGCCGCAATAAGCGGACGGATTAAGAGCATTGCCGCGCCCGTTGTGCCCATAATGTTGGCAAGCACTGCGCCCAGCGCCAAAAAGCAGGTGTTGGTAAGCGGCGTGCCGGTAAAGCTGCTGCGGATATGAATGCCGCCCGCCACCGTGTACAGCGAACCTACAAAAATAATAAAGGGAATGTAATCACCGATAAGCGCGTGCGCCACACTGCCTGCCGCAACACTGCTGCCGTAAATTACAAACAGCGGCACAGCTGTTGCCAGCGCCCAAAACACTGCTACCTTGCCGTAATTGCTGTGCCAGAAATGCGGTACCGCCAAAGGGCAGATGGCAATGCATAAAAGTATGCCCGCAAACGGCAGCACCCAGCCGATAGAAAGTTCCGCGCCGTTAAGCCCGGCTGCAAAAGCAGGCTGCGGCAAAACAAGCGTTAACAAAAATGCCCACATACCTAAAATTACATTTTTCATAGCGTATCCTCCTGTACTATAAGGCTGCGCCTGTAATTAATATAAATCAAAACGGAAATTAATATTAAATAAGCTGCGCACCACTATTTTACTGGATAAATTCCTACTAAGTCAATAATATTTCGGCAAATTTTCAGAAAAATTTTTTAAAGTGCAACTTCCTTCCTATATATAATATACAGCAAAAATAAAAGCTGCCGCCTGCGCCGTATGTGCGAATAAAATTCAGGCAAATACTTGCAATCTGCAAATATTGACAGATGCCGTTTACGGTGCTATGCTGAAATTTATAAGCACTGTAATGCAAACGGCAGCAAAGCGCTGCCAGACAACAGGAGGCAAAGCAAATGGTTGAAAACTGCTCGCATAACTGCGAAGGCTGCACCGAAAATTGCAGCGAACGTACAAAAGAAAGTTTTTTGGAAAAACCTAACGAAATGAGCCACATAAAAAAAGTAATAGGCGTAGTCAGCGGCAAAGGCGGCGTCGGCAAATCGCTCGTAACCTCGCTTCTGGCAGTACTGTCCCGGCGCCAAGGCTATAAAACAGCAATTATGGATGCCGATATCACAGGCCCTTCCATCCCCAAGGCTTTTGGCCTGCACGGCCACGCCGAAGCAAGCGAATGGGGCTTGTTTCCGGTAAAAACCGCGGCAGGCATAGGCGTTATGTCGCTTAACCTGCTGATGAAAAACGAAACCGACCCGGTTGTATGGCGCGGCCCGCTTATTTCCGGCGCCGTTAAACAGTTTTGGACTGACGTAATCTGGGGCGATGTTGATTACATGTTTATTGATATGCCTCCCGGCACCGGCGACGTAGCGCTGACGGTATTCCAGTCCATTCCAGTCGACGGCATTGTTATAGTTGCCTCGCCGCAGGAACTTGTAGGCATGATTGTTGAAAAAGCCGTTAATATGGCTAAAATGATGGATGTGCCGGTACTGGCACTGGTTGAAAACATGAGCTACATTACCTGCCCCGACTGCGGAAAAGAAATACATGTTTTCGGCAAAAGCCACATTGATGAAATTGCCAAAAAACACGGCGTTGAAACCGCTGCCCGCATGCCGATTGACCCGGCACTTGCAGCCGCCTGTGACGCAGGCACGATAGAAAGCTTTAACGGTGCATGGCTTGACGGCGTACTTGAAAAACTGACAACAGAAAATAAATAATAAAAAAAGCAATTACTGCCCCATTTTTAGGACGGTAATTGCTTTTTATTTGCGTTATGTTATAATAATTACTGCAAAAAGAGAGATTTCTGATGGTCGGTTCCTCCCAATGCAGGAGGTGGCAGTACATGAGCACATACGAAGCTTTGTCTTTAATGATTGCTTTCGGTATTCTTGTAGCTACCATTATTTCTGGCAAGCGCTGAGTTTTTACAACTTTGGCGTAAAATGAAATAAGACCGCCAAAGTCTGGCAGCCTTTCTTTCAAACTCAAAATTTACAAGGAGAGGGCTGACGGGCAAACATCAGATTATCTCTCTTTTTGTATTATACAACAAACAAACGGCATTTGCAAACAGCTTTTAGCATTTTGCCAAACTTACATTACCAAAATATACACGCAGCCCAACAACAGCAGCCCGGTAATTACGCGCATGGCAATAATCATAATGCGGCCTGTATTTTTATTTATCTTTGCAGCATAATAAGTAAATAAATGCCAGTTAAAAATCCATAAAGTAAATGCCGGCAAAATAACACCGCTGTTAAAAAATACGCCGTAAATAACCACAAGCATGCTTAAAATATTTAACAAATTGGAAAGCAAAAATAAAGTATACGTTCCGCCGCCGTTAAACATTTCCCGGCGGCTGTTTTTTAACTGTTTTAGCGAATTTAAAATCTGCGCAGCGCCAATCAGCGCCACCAAACCCCATACTTGTTCCATAACTAAACTCCAAAAATTAAAATTTCATACTTCTAACCTGCTGTAATTTGCCGCCAACCAAAATAGCTTAACTGCTTACTTCGCCGTTAAGCCGCCGTCTACGATGACGATGCTGCCGGTCATAAAGCTGTTGGCCGGGCTTAAAAGCGAGCAGATTACGTGCGCCACTTCCTCCGCACGCCCAACGCGCCCCATTGGGTAGGCTTCCGCAACATCCGCCAGTGTATAGCTGCCGCCTGCCGCTTCAATCTGCTGCTGCAAAAGCGGCGTATCAATATCGGCAGGGCATACGCAGTTAACCCGCAGGCGCGGCGCTGTATCCAGCGCCAGGGCGCGGGTAAACGCCACTACCGCCCCTTTGCTGGCGCAGTAGGCAGCACAGCCGTAGTTGCCGCTTACCCCTGCGTCCGAAGCTACGTTTACCACCGCGCCCCCTGCTGCCATGTATGGCAGCAGCGCCTGCGTTAAAAACACCGTGCCTTTTACGTTCACGCCAAAAATTTCATCAAACTCGGTTTCCGTCAGCATTTCCATACTCTGCTCGCGGTAAATGCCTGCACTGTTTACCAAAAAATCAACGCTGCCGGCATTTTTTATCTGCGCCGCCGCAGCTTTGCAGCTGGCAACATTTGCAACATCACATTGTATAAAATGCACTTTTTCTCCGTAGTTTTCTTTAAGTTCCGCCAAAAGCTGCGGCCGTTCCGTGCGCGCCAAAAGCCACACTTCCGCGCCGTCCGCCAAAAGCGTTCGCGCTACGGCAAGCCCTATGCCGCTGGTGCCGCCGCTTATTACGGCGCGCCTGCCGTTACATCCGTAATTCATTTTCCGCATCCTCTCCTGCCGGCGGCAATATCATAATTACCGCGGTTTCTTCATCAGGCACGCTTTCCATGCTCACTTTAATATTGTGGCGCAGGGCTATTTCCCGGGCAATAGCAAGCCCAAGCCCGCTGCCGTTTTTATTGGCTTCGCCGCGTGTTTTATAAAACCGTTCAAACACATACGGCAAATCTTCCTGTTTTACGCCGCTGCCGTGGTCCGTCACCGTCAGCCTGTCGCCCAAAAGGCGCAGTTCCACAGAGCCGCCTTCGTGGCTGAACTTAATGCTGTTGTCCAAAAATATCATCAGCATCTGGCGCAGGCGGCCGTAATCGCCTTCCATAAGGTAAACATTCCTATCCAGTTTAACGTCAACGTGCACGCCTTTTTTCTGCCCCAGCTGCTTACTGGCACGGGCGGCATCCTGCACTACATCGCACAAATTAATGTTTTCCTTTTCAATGGGGAAATCCGTATTCTGCAAGCGCGACAAATCCAGCAAATCATTAATCAGCCGCTGCAAAAACAGGCTTTCCTTCAGCATTTGCCTGTAATACTGCTCTACTTCTTCCTTATCGGTAACAACTTTGTCGTTAAGCGCTTCCAGGCTGCCGCGGATAACCGTTACCGGCGTGCGCAACTCGTGCGAAATGTTGGCAATAAAGCTGCGGCGCAGTTTTTCCAGCTTGCGCCCTGCCTCGTCGGCGTCCAGAAGGCGGCTGCCAAGTTCGTCAAGCGTGGCGGCAAGCGCGCCTATTTCATCATTCTGCTTGATGCTGCAGCGTTCAGTGTAATCATGCTCTGCCATTTTCTGCGCCACTTCCTTCATACGGTTTAAGGGGCGCGTAAACTTCCAGCTGAACAGCACACTTAAAAACGATACCAGTAAAAGCGCAATAGCGCAGGATAAAAGCAGGATTCTTACGCCTTCCCACGTTGCGGACTGCAAGCCCTGCACGGGGTAATGCAGAAGCACTGCCGCCTGGATAGCGCCGTTTTCGTCGTATACAGGCGCAGCGGCGCAAAGCATGGTTTCCTCACGTACGGGGTTAAAATCTTCCGCTACCGATACCGTACCGGCAAACGCCTGCTCCACGCAGTTGCGGGTAACATCGGACAGCTGCTCAAAAGTAACGCTGCGGCGCGGAAACTCCTTCAGCGGCGGCACCTGAGCCTGGGTATCTGCGTGCATCATCCGCCGGTGCATGCCCATATGGTGGTTCATGCGCTGCGGCAGCTTCAGTTCGCGGTCACTGTTAACAACCCACACATCTTCCATGGTGATGTTGTTAATGTAACTTATAAAGCGCGTATTGGCTATGCCGCCGCGTTTTTCCAGCCAGCCTGCATTTTCGCTCAGCACTTCGGCAATGCGCACGGCGCGCTGTTTAAGCTCCGTGCTTTTTATATCCACCGTATGCTCGCGGAAAAAATGCGCAAAGCTGCCGCCTACCACCAGTGCGAACACCAAAAGCACTGCGGCAAAATACAATGTAAGTTTTAAAGCTATTTTGTTATGCATTTGCTTTCTCCTCAAAGCGGTAACCTACACCCCAAATGGTTTTTATTTCCCAGCCGGGATGCTCAAACTTATCCAGCTTGGCACGCATGCGCTTAATGTGCGAATCCACCGTGCGGCTGTCGCCGTAATAATCGTAGCCCCACAGGCTGTCCAGAAGGTTATCGCGCGAAAAGACCTTGCTGCTGTTTTTGGCAAGAGTCCATAAAAGCTCAACCTCTTTTTTCGTCAGCGACACCTCGCTGCCATTTACGGTTACGGCGTATTTGTCCAAATCAATCATTAAATTACTGTACCTGTAAATATTATGCGCAGTTTTTTCCTCGCGCGGCTGCATGCGGCGCAAAATAGCGCGCACGCGTGCCATTACCTCGCCCGCGCTGAAAGGCTTTATAATATAATCGTCGGCGCCGATATCAAGCCCCATGATTTTTTCAAAATCTTCGCCGCGGGCAGTAACCATAATTACCGGCACCAGCGATTTTCCGCGCAGGCGGCGGCACACTTCAAAGCCGTCCACTTTCGGCATCATAACATCCAAAAGCACCATGGCAATATCCGGCTCATGCTCGTCAAACAGGCGCAAAGCCTCCTCGCCGTCAAGCGCAACCACCGGCTCAAAGCCTTCCTTACGCGCATAGTTGGATAAAATGGAAGTAATTTGTTTATTATCATCAGCAATAAGCATTTTTGCCACTGCCATCACCTCTCTGCACAAAACTTACCTATATTATACATATTTTTGCGCAGAAATTTAACCCTTACATCAGCCCAAAGGCGGCAGTTTTTTTACTTTTTGCTTTAATTGCTGATATAATATTAACAGTAAAATGTGGCTAAAAAACCTCAAAATAAAATATTTTTGCCATAATTTTGCCACAAGCACACTGTACAATAAAGACAAGATAAAGAGCATAACAAATAAGCATAAATTAAAGGAGTGACCTGATATGTTGAAAAGCAAATTATTCAAATCCTTAGTAGTTGCAGGTTTAATCACCGCCATCAGCGTACCGGTTTTTGCGGCAGGCCAAACCGAACAGGTTCAGCCCACCATGCGCGATAAAGTAGAAAAAATTCTGAGCGAAGGCGATACCGATGCACGCCGCCCGATGCCTCTGCGCCGCGGCACTCCGCTTACCCCCGAACAGCGCGCCGAGCGTGATGCTGCAAGGCTGGCATGGATGGAAATGACCCCGCAGCAGAAATTTGAACAGCGCCAGAAATGGCATGACGAATTTTTAAGCAAACTGCCGACAGAAAAACGCGAAGCTATCGAAAAACGTGAAGCCGAAGCCAGAGCAAAATGGGCCAGCATGAGCGAAGAACAGAAGCAGGAAGCACTGAAAGATATGTTCCGCGGCCCGCGCGGCAACTTCCGCGGACTGCACTGCGGCTGGGGCCCGGGTTATGGCCGCCACCATGGCGAAGGACGCTATGACCGCGACCGCCACTATGACCGTTACCACCATGACGGCCACTGCGACTGGGGCGATGAATGCCCGTTCTACAACGAGGATAAATAACCCCGCAAATAACCAGACAGCACAATAAAATAACCTAACAGCAGATTTGAAACATCCATAAACCTTTCCCCTTCTAATCAAAAACCGGCATCATAACGATGCCGGTTTTGTTGTTTTACAACGATGCTATTTTAATGGTTTTGCCCATGGCGTGCAGGATTTTAAAAATATTATTTAAACTTGGGTTAATTTTGCCGTTCTCTATTTTTGCTATGGTAGACTGAGAAATACCAGTCTTTTTGCTTAAATCAATCTGCGTTAAATTTACCGCCTTTCTTGCCTCAACAATTTGCAGCAAAAAATCTGCGCGTTCTTTAATTATCTCTAACTCATCACCGCTATAAATTTCATTAAAAAAATCATCTACACTGCTTCCACTATATTTTGTGTTAATTTTAACATTTGCTTCTTTCATTTTATTCACCTCTTTTATCTGCCAATCAATAATTTATATCTGCTCAATGCTTTTTGTATATCTTTTTTAGGAGTTTTCTGCGTTGTCTTTTTAAATATATGAAGCAAATATATCTGATTTTCTAAAATACAGCAATACAAAATACGCCTGTTTTTTGGACGCAGTTCCCATATAGGGCCTTGCAAATGTTTGATATAAGGTTCACCCAAAGCATTACCCTTGGCTTTTAACATCATTAATAATTCTGATATTGTGTCTAATGTATCACGCGTAACTTTTTCATTTGTCAGTGCCATGTCTTTCAGATATTCTCTGACAGGTTCACGGCCATTAGCCGTTTTAAAAAATTTAATTTCAAAATTTGATTCCACACAACCCTGCCTTTCCGTATCCGCTTTTTATTCTTTTCAGGAATATTTTAATAGATATTTCATTAAAAAGCAAGAAAGAAAAAACTATTAATATTTAAGCAACAACTGCATAAATTTTGAACTTATCATAAAAAAACAGTTTCAAACTTGCATTTTTCTTAAGAATTATTGCAAGTATACTTATAATAATTGCCGGTAATTATTTATTTTTCGGCATTTTATTAGATTATGTAACAATTAAATAAAGTTATTTATTTGCCACAAAATATATGCAGTGCTATACTAAATTATATATACTCGCCGAAAGGATGAACGCAATGGAAAAAGAATTTGAATATGTAGAATCAACTTCTTCCGGACAAATTTTACGCAAAAAAGCAAAAAGCACGCGCATACCTTATGAACATCAAATAAAAGCTATGCAATGCCTTGATAAAATAAACGAAAGCCCATCCTTTGCTACAATGGTAGTTTTGCCGACTGGCGGCGGCAAAACTTACACGGCTTCCGTATGGCTGTTAAAGAATGCCATTAACAAAAAGAAAAAAGTTTTGTGGATTGCACACCGCCAAATGCTTTTAGACCAGGCACTGGAATCCTTTGCCAATCACGCATGTTTAGATTATATCCCGAATATTTCGTCTTTTAACTTTCGTATAGTTTCCGGTGCGGAAAGACACGGCAGAACCATTGACATTAACACAGACGACCAGCTTGTAATCGCAAGCAAAGACAGTATCGGCAGAAATTTAAAATGCCTTGATAACTGGCTGGCAGATGATGACGAACTTTATTTCGTTATTGATGAAGCTCACCACTCTATTGCTAAAACATACCGTAAAATAATTGACCATGTTAAAGAACTTGTTCCAAATTTAAAAATTATTGGTTTAACAGCAACACCATTCCGTACAAGCAAAAAAGAAGAAGGTTTGCTTTCTAAAATTTTTACTGATGGCGTTGATTTAAAGAAAACTGACCCTGTTTACGGTGATTTAGGTTTAGCCTATGCTATCAATTTAAAAGAACTTATTAAAAGACAGATTCTTTCAACACCTATTTTTGAACACTACTACACCGAAGAACGCTATGGTGATGATTTAAGCGTTGATGAATGGAATACCATTCATCGCTTCGACAGTATTCCCGAAGACATTGCCATAAAAATGGTACAGAGCAAAGAACGTAACAATCTTATTGTAAAAACCTATAAAGAAAAACAAAAAGAATACGGCCAGACTCTTGTTTTCGCTGTAAATATCGACCATGCTATACAGTTAAAAGCTCTGTTTGAAAAAGCAGGCATTAAGGCAGATTATATTGTATCATCACTTACAATTTCCAGATTACTTATCAATTTAAGTAAAGAAAATGAAAAAAAGATACAGGCTTACCGAGAAGGCAAACTTCAGGTTTTAATTAACGTAAATATTTTAACCGAAGGCGTAGACCTGCCACAGACACAAACAGTATTTCTTGCCCGTCCGACTGTTTCAACAATTTTAATGACTCAAATGGTCGGCAGGGCTTTGCGCGGTGTAAAAGCAGGTGGTACAGCTAATGCCTATATTGTTTCCTTTATTGATAACTGGAATGAACACATTGCCTGGGTTAACCCGGAAAGCCTGTTTGAAGGCAGTAATGATTTCTTTGACAAAGACCCTGGCAAACGTATTAAACGTGATATGATGATGATTTCTGTTGCCAAGCTTGAAGAATTTGCAAAAATTCTTGATGATACAGTAGACACAACAAAACTTGAAAACGTGCCGTTTTTAGAACGTATACCTTTAGGTATGTATACCTTCAGCTATACTGAAAACAGTTTTGGCAAAAATCAAGATATTGACTATACCTGCGAAGTTATGGTTTATAACAGTACAGAAAAATCCTATCAGGACTTTATTAATTATCTGCCTGAACTTTTCAAAAAATATAATTCTACTGACACAGATACGCTGCCAGATGAAATTTTATTTAAAATGGAAGCAGAATGCCACGATAAATTCTTTAAATACGAAACTATTCCGCCTTATGCCGAGGAAGATGTGCTTAATATTTTAAAATACTACGACCAATATTCCGTTGCACCACAATTTTATTCCTTTGATTATATTGATAAAAACAGACTCGATATAACACAAATAGCACAATTTATTATTAATGCTAAATTAGGTCGCATCGAAGAAAAAGAATATATAACTGCACTTTGGAACAACAATGATGAAAACATTTTAAAATTATTCTTTGTAAACAAAACTATTTTTAAGCGTCATATTGATATAGAAATAGATAAAATCTTAGAACCGCCTGAAGGAATAAATATATCCTATCCTAAAATTCCTTTAATAGATTTACCGCTGTATGAAATTGGAAAAGTATTTCCTCAGCATGAACAATATCTTCGAGATATAACTTTTGAAAAATCGAAAAATGCAGATGGTAAATTTCAGTGTGCACACTGCGGGGTAACAGGTGATAACAGACTCGGATTTGAAGTTGACCATATTACACCTATGAATAAAGGCGGCAAAAGTGTTCCCGAAAACCTGCAAATACTTTGCAGAAGCTGCAACCGCAAAAAGAGCGATAAATAATGGTAACACTTAAAGAATTAAAGCCATTTTATTATACTGCTCTTGATTTAGGCGTTATTTTATCAAAAGCAAACTTAACAGTTATCGAGTTTTCCAATGTTTTAAAGCAGATAGCTGAAAACGAAAAAGATTTAATTGCGCTTAAATACAAAAATGACCGTCGGAAATTATTTTTAGCGGCCTCATATTGGAGTTATTATTTTGTCGATAAAGAAGCACTCGATGCTGAATTTCCGGCAATCAAAAAGCTATTAAGCACTAAAGACATAGAAATTTCAGACGGCGATTTTACTGCCGATTATTCTGATTTGGATTTGTTTTTCAAAAGCATCCGCTTGCGCATACTTTATATTGGCAAACAGGATTATGTAAGAATAAAGCTACGTACATTATTAAAACGTTACGGGTTAAAACGCCGCTCACAAAAATTTATTGATAAGTTTTTACTATGTATATGGTTTTATCAATTGCAAATTTATTTGCCTGGTAATAAAGAATGCGACATTCGAAAAGTAAATGTTGATGATACTATTATTTTCCGTATAAAAAACTAAAAATCAGCACCATCTTATCATAAGGTGGTGCTGATTCTTTATTTCATACTATTTTGTTTTAGTCTCTATTTATTTTCACTTTTTTATACTTTCCTCAATACCCAAAAACTTCTTTTGCCTCTTTCATGTTCGCAACGGGGTCAACAGCGAAGGGGCAGCGTTTGGCGCAAGCGCCGCAGGCAATGCAGTCGCCGGCGTGGGCTTCAAGCGCCGCATAGTGCTCGCGTACGGTTTCCGGCACTTCGCCCTGCGCTTTGGCAAGGTTCAAAAACTTGGTTACGTTTGCCACGTCAATGCCTTTGTGGCACGGCGCGCAATGACCGCAGTACATGCAATGCCCTTCCCAGCTGATTTTGGGGAAGCTTGCAAAAACTTCTGCATAGTCTTTTTCAGCTTCGCTTGCTTTTTCGTAATCAAGCGAGGCTTTTAATTCTTCCATGGTACGCGCACCACTCATAACAGCCGCTACCGCCGGGCGTGTCAGCGCATAATGCAGGCACTGTACCGCTGTCAGCGCCTTACCTGCCGGGCTGTACTCGCTCAAAAGGTCGCCGCCGCCAAAGGCTTTCATAACGGTAATGCCCACTCCCAAACGCTGGCAGGTTTCGTAAAGTTCCGCACGTTTGGGGTCAAGGTTCAGCAAAGGCTTTTTGTAGCTTTCTTCCGCCCACAGTTTTTCCACGTCATCCGTGCCGGGCAGCAAATCATAGCAGGGGTTTACGCTGAACATCAGCACTTCCACCTTGCCGCTTTTTACGGCTTCCAGCACCGCCAAAGGGTTATGGCTGCTTACGCCGATATGCTTAATTTTGCCTTTGGCTTTCAGTTCCAGCGCATAATCCAGAACGCCGCCGCTTTCAATCGTGCGCCAAAGTTCCGGCGAATCTACGTAATGAATCATGCCGATGTCGATGTAATCCGTGTTCAAATTTTTAAGCATAGTTTCAAACGCAGCTTTTACACTGGCAATATCGCGCACAGCCTTATACTGCCCGTCCTTCCATTCCGTGCATAAATGCGCCTGATAAATAAAATCTTTGCGGCGGCTGCCAAGTGCAGCTGCAATATTTTTGTGCATATCCGGGTTGGGGCTATATAAATCCATGCAGTTTACGCCCGCTGCCAGAGCAAGTTTAAACATTTCCTGCGTAAAAGCGGCGTCTTTGCCGTTAAAGCCTTCGCAGCCAAGGCCTATTTCACTTACTTTCAATCCTGTTTTGCCAAGTTCACGGTATTTCATGCCAGTTCCTCCTTTAAAGCATTTCTCCATATAATTATTTTAGTTAAAAATTTTTAAACGCGCAAGTTGAAGCATACTCCCGCCTGCACTTCATGCCAAAAACGCATGTTGGTGCATAACAATTAAGCATTAGACGCCATGCCCTGCGCTTTTTATAATTAAACTATACAAATAAAATGGAGGGATACCTATGAAAAAATTACTTTTGCTGTTAAGCGCTGCACTGACGGCACTTGCCGTTTCCGCCTGCGGCGCTTCCTCACCTGCAGCTCAGCCTGCACCGCAAAACACTACCGCAGCAGATGACCACAAAGCCGTGCTTGTTATTGACGGCAGCCGCCTGCCTGTTACGCTGCGCAATGAACCGAGCGCCAACGATTTATACAGCCGTTTGCCGGTAACGCTTTCGTTTAAGGATTTTTCCGGCATGGAAAAGATTGCCTACTTCGACAAGCGCCTTGACGAAAAGGGGCAAAAGGTTGGCTGCCATCCCCTTGCGGGCGATTTGTGCGTTTATCAGCCGTGGGGCAATTTAAGCATTTTTTATGTTGATTTTAAAGACGACCGCAACTTAATCCCCATCGGGAGGCTGGAAAGCGGGCTTGATATTGTTAAAGCCCACGACAGTTTTACCGCAACGCTTGAAAAAGCAGAGTAAGTAAAGGAGATGCACCATGAAAAAATTATTATTTTGCGCAGCTATGATGCTGCTTTCAGGCTTGCAGGCACTGCCGGTAAACGCCGCAGCCGCTGCCCAGCCCTTTGTGCGCTGGAGCGTATACAGCGCTGCCACCGGTAACGAAAACGCCCTGCGCGCAGCCGTTGCCGCACTTAACACAGCACTGCAAAACAGCGAAGGCGTGCTGGCTGTTTACGGCGGTGAGGATGAAAACGGCGTAATGCGCTACTTGGAAATTTATACGGACGAAAACGCTTTTAATACCGCACAAAATAACACCAACGTAAAAACAGCCGCCGCACAGGCGCTTAAACTGGCGCAGGTACATAAAACCCTTGCCGCCGACGCCTTTAACCTGCAAAGCAAAACCGCAGGCACTGCCGATAAGGCACGCATGGCACTGCTTGTTATCGACCCGGCGCAGCTTGACGCTTATAAAAAAGTACTTGCCAAAGAAATGCAAAGCGCCGTTGCCAGCGAAGAAGGCGTACTGGCACTGCTTGCAACAACAGAAACCGCACGTCCCAACGTATTCCACCTGCTGGAATTGTATGCCGACGACAACGCTTACCGCGCCCACATTGACGGGCCATATTTTCAGGAATATAATAAAGCCGTACAAACAATGGTTACGGATAAAGTACTTATCGTTAACAAACCGCAGGCAGTAACGCTCAGCGGCAAAAATTTAAAATAAGCTGGTGACCCTATGAAAAAATTTATTGCCCTTTGCCTTTTGGCCTTTAACATAGCTGCTTCCGCACTGGCTGCGGAAATACCCTATATCGGCCGCGTGCAGCCGGAATACCGTGCGGCGGCAGAAGGTTATCTTATTGAAGCCACATCGCCGCAGGATGTAGAGCAGCGCGTAAAAAACTATGTTCCTGCCCAAAGCAGCATTATCTTTGAAACCGTTAACGCCAAAAGCCTTTACGGCGCAGCGGATGTGCCGCTTTACATTTACCGCCCTGCCAAAAGCAGCGAAGCCAAACTGCCGGTAGTGTACTACGCCCACGGCGGCGGTTATTTGTTCAGAATTTCGCTTGACGACCGCGAACGCTACCAGAACATTGCCAACGCCTTAAACGCTGCCGTTATTACACCGCGCTACCGCCTTTCGGTAGAAGCGCCCTTTCCCGCGGCACTTGAGGACGCCTACAGCGGCTTAATGTACGTTAAAGAAAACGCAGACAAACTCGGCCTTGATGCCGGAAGAATTATTTTAATGGGCGACAGCGCCGGAGGCAACCTTGCCGCAAGCCTTGCACTGTATAACCGCGATAACGCCAACATCCCCATTAAGGGGCAGGTTTTAATTTACCCCATGCTTGATTACCGCACCGCAACTGAAAACTCGCCCTACCATACGCAGCAGACCGGGCACATTTGCTGGCCGCGCAGCAGCAACAAGTATGCGTGGGAAGTTCTGCGCGGAGGGCAAAACCTCAGCGGCAAAATGCTGGGTTATTATTCGCCCACCTTTGCGGAAGATTTTGCCAACCTGCCGCCTGCGTTTATTTATGTCGGCGGGCTTGACTTATTTGTTAATGAAGACATTGACTACGCCGCAAAACTTACGGAAGCAAATGTCGATACCGAACTGCACGTAATTCCCGGATTGTACCACGCTTTTGAAATTGCCGCTCCCGAAGCCGAACAGAGCAAAATTTTCTGGCAGCGCGTGTATGCCTTCAGCACAGAAAAACTGGCGGAATGATTTAAACGTAAATTTAAAAATGACCATACCAAAAGCATCGTTCCCTTTGCAGAGCGGTGCTTTTAAATTTTACATACTGCTCGCCATAAACCAATTGTAAATTGCCAGGTGCAGTGCTACACTTAAAGCAAAGTTCAGCAACAGCCAAAAAAGCAGAAATGTACGCAGAACAGAAATGAGGGGCGGAAAAAGATGGGACGTTTTTTCAGCGATAAAGTAGAAACAGCGATACGCTATATTTATTACGACCTTGGCGCACAGCGCGGGCAGGAGGGATTCCGCCTATTGCAGGAGGCATGCCGCAAGGGCGACGCCGACGCTTACTGCCTGCTGGCGCGCTGTCTGTACGGGCAGGAATACACCTGGCTGGGGCATGATTTTCCGGTAGACGAGGACGCCGCGGACGAGCTGATATACCAATCGGTAATGATGGGCAGTGCGCTGGGAACGCTTATCGCCATGCGCTGCGGCGTGATGAATAAAGAGCTGCAAGAAGCCATGCCGCTGGCAAGCTTAAAAACCGCCTACGATATTATTTTAGAAAAGGCGGAAGCAGGCGATGCCTTTTGCCAGATGGTTATCGGCAACGTGTATTACTGGTACGATTTTTTGCAGATAGAAAACATTAACCCCGAGGATTTTGACAGCGACGAGGCTTTTGAAAGCTTCATTCACGAAAATATGCTGAAATGCGAATACTGGTACAAAAGTGCGCTTGACGGCGGCGTGGCAACCGCTGGTGCGAACCTTATGCTGATGTACATCGACGGTATTGAAGGCGTACTGCCGCCGCAGCCGGAAAAAGCCAAAGAGCTGGACCGCATTTACGCCGCCAAGGGCTACCCCAACTACCAGTATTTTTACGCTTGCGATTTGTTCGATGAAGATAAACACGAGGAAGCCTTTCCCCTGTTCTGCAAGGCGGCGGAGGCCGGTGAACCGCGCGCTTACTTTTTTGTGGGCAATTATTACGAAAACGGCATTGCCGCACCGCACGACGATGCGAAAGCCGCAGAGTATTACCAAAAAGCTATCGACTCCAACATTCCCGTTAAGGCGGGCTGCTACAACCGCCTGGGCGCGATGTATTTTGACGGTCGCGGCGTGGAACAGGATTATGACAAAGCCTTCCGCCTGCTGAAATGGGCGGACGACAGCGGCAAAACCGGCAACTGGGGCGCGTATTACCTGGGTTACTGCTATACCTACGGAGAGGGCACGGAACGGGACTATGTGCTGGCGCGCAAGTATTTAGAAGCGGTGGATTGGGACTGCCAGGATGCGTTTTTTCTGCTGGGCTGGCTGTACTGCAACGGCGAGGGCGGTCCGGAGGATATCGCCAAAGGCGTTAGCTACCTGGAAAAAGCCAAGGACCTTCCGGAAGCGCAGGAGGAATTAAGCCATTACAAAAAGAACTTTTTTGGCAAATGGGTGCGCCGCGATAAAACCGAAACCGTGCTGCGCGGCTTGCTGCGCCTGCAATCCATGTTCGGCAGCGATAAAAAAGAAGCGCCGCAGCTGCCCCAACCAAGCACCACTTTCGACTGGATACTGACTATCCGCAGCCGTTTAAACAGCGAGGACACCCCCACGCCTGCTTACGGGCAGGTTGAAAAAGCGCTGCGCAGCCTTACCACCGAGCCGGAACAGCTCATTATCCTGTGGCAGCAAAACCCCAACAACGCCGATGCGTACTGGTTTATGCGCTGCTCCGTTTACGCAAGAAGCAAAGACAACGACATTTATCTTATTGAAGTTGCTTTTCCGCACAACGGCGGAACAGAATTTTGGCAAAAAACCATTAAATATTTAACCGATGCGCTGCCGTATTTTGATGCCGCTTACCATCATAAAATAATTGATTTTACCGGTTTTGAAAAGCAGGAAGAATAAAACGCGCCGTTATTTTAAATAAATCTTATAAACAAAAATCTCCGCTTAACACTTTGTTAAACGGAGATTTTTTATTTTTGTTTTAAAATTGCGTCGGTTTTTTAAGCCCTTCCGGAGCATTAATCCCTGCTGCTGTTTTTCTTTTGTATTTCGTAACGCAGGTAATTAAGGCGGTCAAGCTGCTTTTCGCGGAAATGTATTTCATCCAGCATGGCATTGCGTCTGGCATTTAATATGGCCAGCCGCCCCGGCTCCGTGGCTTCTCCCTGCATATCATTCCCCTCCTTAAACTTTTTATGCAATAAAAAATGCAGGTGCAAATTTCTTACACCTACATTGTAATATGGCCGCTTTAAATAAGCTAATACCTATATTTAATTACCGGAAATGCTCAAAACGTATGAATGCGCCGAACTGATAAACTCCTCCACCGCCGGTGCCTGCCGCTGGCTCTTTTTCCACGCCAGCACGCAGCCTGTTGCAAGCGGCGGCGCAAGCGGCACAAAACGCAAATCGTCATAAAAATCGGTGCCCATGTTAAGGCACAGCGCCGCACCAAAGCCGCTGTGCACCATTACTGCCGCATTCATCAGCATTGTGTAATTAACGGCAAAATCCATTCTGCCATTTAAACTGCCAAACCAGCTGGCAAGTTCATTTTTAACCAGGTCGCGCTTGGGCATTAATAGCGGAATGCCCAGTAAATCCTGCGGCATCACCGCCTGTTTTTCTGCCAGCGGCGAATCTTTTCTTATTAAAACGCCCCATTCTTCCTTATGCGGCAGGCGCACAAAGCCATATTTGGAAATATCCACGGGTTCTGTTAAAAAGGCTATATCCAAAAGCCCGTTTTCAATGCGTTCTTTAATATCGTCGGCAATGCCGGAATAAAGCGTATAATGCACCAGCGGATATTTCTGGCGGAAATAATTCATCAAACCTGCCAATACGGAAATACTGCTTGCTTCGGCGCAGCCTATTGCGATTTCGCCCATTAAATTTTCGCTGCTGCGCGATACTTCGCGGGTTGTACGCTCGGCAAGCTCGGTAATTTCCTGCGCACGGCGCTTTAAAAGCAGGCCTTCGTCGGTAAGCGTTATGCGGTGCTTGCTGCGGCAAAACAGTTTTACGCCCAGTTCGTCCTCCAGCTGCATTAACTGGCGGCTCAGCGTAGGCTGCGTTACATGCAGCAGATTAGCTGCTCTGGTAATGTTTTCTTCGCGGGCCACCGTTAAAAAATATTTTAAAATACGCAGTTCCACTTGCATTCCCCCTCACATACGCATTTATATTTTTATTGTACTTAAAATAAAGGCGTTAAGCAAGGTGAAGCATGGTTAAAGGGTAAAAAAATCCCCGCAGTTATATTCTGCGGAGATTTATAAGTTTTGCTTTTAGTTAAATTTCCGTGCCCAGCTTTTCAGCTTCGGCAAGCTGCGCCGGTTTATTTAAAATATCGCCCGCCGCAAAATTGCCGCCTGCATAAACAATGCCGCGGTTTTTCCAGCCCAAATGCCCTGCCAGGCCTTCATAAAAGGCTTTTACCGGGGCAAAATTATCAGCCGTATCACCCTCTGCCGCCATTAAAAGTGCACACTCCTTAATGGGGTTGGCATAGCCGGGCATACATTCTGCCACCGCAAACAGGCGGTCAAACGCGCATTTAAGCTGGCCGCTTACGCCCCAGTAGTACATCGGCGATGCCAGCACAACCACATCCGCCTCGCGGTAAGCCGGGTAAATTAAAGCCATATCGTCTTTCTGCACGCAGGGGCTTGCTTCATCTTTGCCTCCCATGCAGCAGCCAAGGCAGCCGTGAATATTCATTTTCTGCAAATCAAAAACCTGTACGGTGTTGCCCGCACTTTCAGCACCTTTAACAAAAGCCTTTACCAGTTCTTTTGTGTTGCCGTTTGCGCGCGGGCTGCCGTTTAAAACAACTATTTTTTTAGCCATTTGCTCCACCTCCGTCTTTCTGCTATAATTATAGCAATATATAAATCAAAGATGAAGTACGCACATTTTTATCAGATACTAACCAAAAGGAGAGTATAATGATTAAGAATTATATAGAAAAGGCAAATTTTGAGGATACCGGCTTCAGCTACACGCTGTCGCTGATTAACGGCAAATACAAAATGGTTATTCTGTACTGCCTGATGGAGTTTGGCGTAGTGCGTTACAGCGAACTTAAACGCTACATCCGCACCATCTCGCACAAAACACTCAGCCTGTCGCTGAAAGAGCTGGAAAAAGACAGGCTCATCATCCGCACCGAATATCCGCAGATTCCGCCCAAAGTGGAATACAGCCTGTCGGAGCTAGGCCAATCACTGATGACGATACTCGACCAGCTTTGCACATGGGGCGAGGAAAATAAACCTGCTAAAAAATAAAGCCGCCCGGCGGTTGCGGGCAGCCCTTTACTCAAATTTAAATTATGCAAAGATAACCGGCGCACCGGCACCAGCTTATCCTGCTATACAAAACCCAAAACTTACATCAGCTTCAGCGTCTGCCAATGCAGGCGCTTTTTATATTTTTACGTATTCCTGCCAGAAGGGATACGTACTGAGCGCAATTACCGCCAGCAGCACAACGTAATCGGCAAGGCCGAGTTTTTGCTGCGGCATGTTTTTATAGGTGTTGGCACCAAAGCCCTTCAGCTCCATGCTCAGCGCCAGCGTTTCGCTTTTGGCTACGGCGCGCATTACCAGCGGGCGTATAACAACAACGTAGGACATCAGCCTTTTAATCGCGTTGCCGCGGTTGGAATAGCCACGGCAGCTTTGCGCGTCCAAAGTAATGGTGCTGTCTGCCAGAAAGTTAGGCACAAAACGCAGCGCCGTTGTCAGCATAAAGGCATATTCGCACGGCAGGTGGAATTTTGTTACCAGTGCCTGGGCAATATCCTGTATGCGTGTTGCTGCCAGCATGCACAAAAAGGCCATGGTCATAACCAGCATGCGCAGGCCGCCTACAAGCGCAATTTCAAGCGGCGAACCGAACAGAAGCTGCAAAAGCACCATCAGCCCGGTAAATACCGCCAGGCCGCCTATTGCAGCCATCGTCATGCGGTCGTGCTTAATGGAAAGGAGCAGCGCCAGTTCCAGCACTAAAATGGTGGCAACAGCCATTACCGGCAAAATAAATACCCATGCCGTTACGGCTACCGTTACTATAATCTGCGTAAATGCCGATATTTTCATGCCTGCCGCTCTCCTTTCATACTAATGCTGCTGCAAAAATCCTCCGGGCTGGTTGCCGTAATGCCCAGCGCGTTGCCAACTGCCGTTGCCGTAGGGCAGCGCAGCCCCCAGCGCTCTACGTTAATACTGCCGTCAAACAGCTTTGCGGGCGTACCGTCAAACACCAAATGCCCGTTATGCAGCACAATGGTGCGCTGCGCATAGCGGCGCACGGTGTCCATATCGTGCGAAATAAGCACTACCGTAATACCGTTTTCTTCATTAAGAGCCTTTAAATAACTCATCATGCGCTCTTTTTCCACAGCGTCCTGCCCGTTGGTTATCTCGTCCAGAATAAGCGTGCGCGGGTTTAAGGCCAGTGCCGCCGCCACACCCAAACGGCGCTTTTGCCCAAAGCTTAAAAGGCGCGGGTATGCGTCTGCCAAATCCGTAAGGCCCGTTGCGGCAAGCGCGGTTTCCACCTGGCGTTTAACCTTGTCCTCGCTCAATTTTTTGGCACGCGGTCCGTATGCCACTTCGTCAAAAACCGTGTCCTCCAAAATCTGCAAATCCGGGTTCTGGAACACATAGCCTATTTTATCTGCCAAATCGGCGGGCTCCATGGCGGCAATGTCCGTGCCGTCTACCAGCACCTGCCCGCTGCGCGGATGAATAAGCGCCATGAACAGGCGGCTCAGCGTTGTTTTGCCGCTGCCGTTGTGCCCCAAAAGCGCCACGAATTCGCCGCTTTCAATTTTAATGTCGATATCGTTCAGCACAGGCTGCCCGCGCAGATACGCAAAATTAACCTCTTTTGCCTCCAGCATTACGCCTCACCCCCTGTAAACCCTTTTGCCTTCAGTTCCGCAAAGGCTTCTTCTTCCGTACGCCAATTACCAAGGCTTACGCCGAATTTTTCTTCAAGCCCCAGCTTAATGCGCCACAGCGCCGGTACAAAATGCCGCAGGGTTTCATCCTTATACATAACGCGGGCGGTGTTTTCAAACTTATCGGCTGCCACAAGGCGTCCTTTTTTAAGTACAACTAAATCTGTCATATACGGCAGCAGATAGTCAATGCGGTGTTCTACAACCACAATGGTTGTACCGTATTCCTTATGTATTTTGTAAAGCAGCTTGTACAGCGAATTGGCGCCGTCCGGGTCCATGGCCGATACAGGCTCATCCAAAACGATAATTTCCGGATGCACCGCCAAAACCGAAGCCAAAAGCAGCCTCTGGCGCTGCCCGCCGCTGAGCTCGTCCAGCTGATAGCTTTCGCGCCCCGGCAGGCCTACATCTTCAAGCGCCCTGCGCGTGCGTTCTTCAACTTCTTCCGGCTTAAAGCCGTGGTTTAACAGGCTGAAAGCAACCTCCTCGCCCGCAGTGAGGGAAACAAGCTGGCTTTCGTAATCCTCCAGCATCAGCCCCAGGCGCATGGCAATATCCGATACCTTTTTGCCTTTGGTGCTTTCGCCCAGCACCATTACTTCGCCGCTGTACGCGCCGCCCATATAAAACGGCACAATGCCCGCCATGGCCTTGCACAACGTTGTTTTGCCGCTGCCGCTCGGCCCTGCGATAACGGTAAAAGAGCCTTTTTCTATTTTAAAATCAATATCGTGCAGCACAAGGTTATTCTTTTTATAAGCAAAATAAAAATGCTTTAATTCTGCAACCGTTTCCATCAATTATCTTCCTCCTGCACAAAAAACAGCCTGCGCACCGGCCCGTACAGCAAAAAGGTAATGCTGCCGTTAAGCACGCCTATTACCGCCACCACCGGCAGCATGGCATACAGCCATACGCTGAAGGGCAGCCCCAAAACTATTTTTAAAATAAAGGTAAATACGCCGCCGCTCACCATTGTTGCCACAAGGCCGGCAATAAACGGGCGCAGGCGCCATTTTTCAAGTTTAACGGCAAGCATGGCCTTAACCAGGAGGCAGCACACCACCGCGCCGCAAACCTCGCTGGCAATATTGCCCAGCGGAAAAGCCGATTTGGAGGACGGCACAAGCGTCATGCCGGAAATAAAACCAATGCCCAGTGCCTGCGGCAGCGAAGGGTTGGTAAGGTTAATTACAATGGAATACATGGCAATGGTCCAGTTCGGCGTAACGCCGCCAACATTAGGGCTTACGGTATGCAGAATAATGCCTATTGCCAGAAGCATTGCCGTTATCGCCACCCAGCGGTAACCGTCCTGCGTTGGTTTAACCTCCGTTAATGTTACTATCTTTTTTTCTTTTTCTGCTGCTTCCATGCCGCTCACTCCTTAACAGGTAAATAAAAAAGCCTTCCATCCCTGTAGGGACGAAAGGCTGTAAACTTTCGCGGTGCCACCCTGCTTGACTTAAATAAGTCCGCTTAAAAGATACGGGCCGATGCCGATATCCGCTTTTATGGTAACGGGCAAAGCATTCCCGGCGCTGCTACCCCTTGCGGCTCGCAGTGCGCCTCCAAGGCCCATTCCCTTTAATGCCCGCCGCCGGACTTTCACCGCCACCGGCTCGCTTTAGGCTGCCTTTTAAAGGTACTTTTCCTTATCATCAGCTGCAAATTTGTAATTACTAAAAGTTTAACATTGTAAAGAGCGGTTGTCAATACAATCCCAAAGGCTTTTCGCCAAGGTTAATCATAATATTTTTGGTCTGGCTGTAATGCTCCAGCATTACTTTATGCGTTTCGCGGCCAATGCCCGATTCCTTATAACCGCCAAACGGTGCGCCTGCCGGAATAGCGTTATAGGTGTTAACCCACATTCTGCCCGTCTGCACGGCTTTTGCCACACGGATGGCGCGGTTAATATCCTGCGTCCATACAGCGCCGCCAAGGCCGTAATTGCTGTCGTTTGCCATTTTAACAACTTCGGCTTCGTCCTTAAACTTAATAACCACGGCCACAGGCCCGAAAATTTCTTCGCGTGCCACGCGCATATCGTTGGTAACATTGGTAATCAGCGTCGGCGCAAAGAAGTTGCCCTTATCAAGCCCGTTTTCCGTAAGCTTATGTCCGCCGCAGGCAATAGCTGCTCCTTCTGCTTTGGCAATATCAATGTAGCTTGCAATTTTGGCAACCTGTTTCGCGTCAATCTGCGAGCCCATCTGCGTTGACGGGTCGAGCGGGTTGCCGACTTTTACGGCGTTAAAGCGTTTAACCGCTTCTTCAACAAATCTATCGTAAATTTTTTCGTGTACAAACACGCGCGAGCCTGCGCAGCAAACCTGGCCCTGGTTGAACAGAATGCCCAGAAGCAGGCCTTCCATAGCCAAATCCCAGTTGCAGTCGTCAAAATAAATATTGGCCGATTTGCCGCCCAGTTCCAAAGTAGCCGGAATCAATTTATCGGCAGCAGCCTGTGCCACGCCGCGGCCAACTTCGGTAGAACCGGTGAAGGCAAGTTTGGCAAAGCCGGGGTGTTCCAAAACATACTGACCGGACTTGCTGCCCTTGCCGGTAATTACGTTAAGCACGCCTGCCGGCAGCACGCCTTCAATTAAACGCACAAGCTCCAAAACGCTCAGGCTGGTAGTGCTGGAGGGTTTAAGCACAATGCAGTCACCCGCGGCCAGTGCCGGAGCCAGCTTCCACGCAGCCATGAGGAACGGGAAGTTCCAGGGGATAATCTGCCCCACTACGCCGATAGGCTCGTGCAGGACGAGGCTTAAAGTGTTGTTGTCGAGCATGGTTGCAGTACCTTCTTCCGTACGGATGGCAGCCGCAAAATAGCGGAAATGGTCTGCGCTCATCGGAATATCAATCATACTGGTTTCGCGGATGGGTTTGCCGTTGTCCAGCGATTCAACTTCTGCAAGGTGCTGGGCGTTGGCGTCGATAATATCGGCAATTTTGTTTAAAATAACCGCTCTTTCAACAGGAGTGGTGTTCTTCCAGCTTTCCCACGCAGCGTGCGCAGCTTTTACCGCAGCGTCAACATCTTCGCGCGTTGCTTCGGCGCAAACTGCCAGTTCTTCGCCGGTAGCAGGGCTGTAAGTTTTAAATGTGGCGCCGTCGGAGGCGGGCTGCCACTTGCCGTTAATGTAAAGTCCGTATTCTTTCTGTAAATTTTTCATTTTCAATACCTAACCTTCTATCTTATTTTAAGAGATCACTGTTTTTGCGATAAACCTTATGTAATCAATTATAATTATTATTTGTTTTTAAGTCAATATGAAATAATGTTACAATAAATACACTTTGGCAGTTGTTTTGTGAAATATTTGAGAAAGGTTAGGAAATATAAAACCGTACAATTTTTAATGTTCTAAATCAATTTAATTACGGCATAAAAATTGCAAAACCGCATAAAAAAAGAGCAGCCCTAAAGCTGCCCATACTGTAAATATTATTTTATTTTAACGGCTGTGCCGCTGACGCTTACCATCAGCATGCCGTTTTCTTTGCCTAATACTTCGTAGTCAACATCGACACCGACAACGGCATTAGCGCCTAATCTTTCGGCACGCTTGCACATTTCGTCAATAGCTTTTTCGCGCGCTTCCTGCAATTCATTTTCGTAAGTGCTGCTGCGCCCGCCAAAAATATCCGTAATGCCGGAAAACAAATCCTTAACAAAATTTACACCGGATACCACTTCACCAAAAACAATGCCCTTATATTCGGCAATCTGCCTACCTTCAACAGTTTGTGTAGTTGTAACAATCATGGGTGTGCCTCCTTTTGTTTATGATTTTCTAAAATTTAAATTAATAATTTTTTTAATTTGCGATGCATAAAATATTGCTCAAATTTTTTATTTGAATTTGATTTAAAATCAAAAAAATGCTATACTACCATAGATAAGAAAGGGGAGTACTTATGAATGTTATCAAAATACTGAACTATCAAGGAAGCAAATCTTCATTGATGCCATTTATAAGTAAAAATATCGAAAAATACATCTCCCCGGAAGATACTATATGCGATATTTTCTCAGGTTCTGGTTGCGTTGCTGCCACCTTAAAAAATAATTATTCCATTATTGCTAATGATGCTGAATTATATTCTTCTATTATTTCTTCGGCATTATTAAATATTCCTTCCACAGACGCACTAAATAATATAAAAGAGGTTTTTTTTAAGGGATATAAATATAATTTTAATAAACTTTTAAAGAAACATGAAAGTTATATAGCAAAAGAACGTTTTTTTGTATCCACTGCGAACAATAATGAATTAATAAATTTATACAATCATTTTCCAACAATTTGGAATAAAATTAATGATTCTATAAATGCTAAAATTTTAAAAGAAAAAAATGAATACAATCTGTTTTTATATTATTATTCCGGAACATATTTTAGCATAGAACAAGCTATATCTATTGACGCAATTATAAAAACTATTCATGAAAGTGTTTCTGATTTAACCACTAATGTACTATGGAGTTGTTTGTTTTATGCTATGTCAGAAACAGTTTTTGCAAAAGACGGCCATATGGCACAACCACTAAATATTAATAAAAATTCGTCAAGACACATCAAACAGCGTTCAAAAAAATTAATAGAATATTTTAGCAAAAAATTAGAAGAATTTATTTTTATAAGTAATAATAATAATAATAATAAATCTCATATCATATATAATGAAGATATTATAGATTTGCTTAATAATGAATCATTTATTAAACAAAACATAAAATTAATTTATGCAGATCCGCCATATACTGATATGCAATATTCTAGATATTATCACTTGCTGAATGTTGCTGCACAATATAATTATCCCGAACCAACTATTATTAAAGGTAAATTTACTAAAGGATTATATACAGAAGGAAGAAATCAATCTAAATTAAGTCAAAAAAGCACAGCTAAAGAAACATTACAAAAACTTTTTGATTATTGTTTTGAACATAAGATTATTTTAGTATTGAGCTATGCCTATCCTAAAAATAAAGTTTATCAAAAAACCGATAGATATACTATTTCTATCGAAAATCTTGTTTATATGGCTAAAAAGACATTTGGACACAAAAAAGTTCAAATTGAACAAGAAAGTTATAAACATACAAACCATAGAAATAGTTTTACTAAAGACGTTTTTGAATATTTAATTATTTGTGGACAAGAAGTACATAAATCTCAATACAATATAGTTAATTTAAAAAAAGAATTAAAAACTCTTATACCCACTTCTAAAAACCCAATATACAATACTCATTTATATTGGTCCCAAAAATCTTTTAATGTAATTGACACTCTAATAACAAACCTTTCAAAAGAAAATGATATTATTTTTGATCCTTTTATGGGCTCTGGCGTAACCATTCTTGAAGCTATCCAAAATAAATATAACCGTTCTGGAATAGGCTGTGATGTAAATGAAATGCCCAAATTTATTATTAATAACATTATTAATAATATACCAAAAAGTGATCTCATTAATATCTTTAAATCATTTAATTGCAAATTAAATGATTTAGAAAATTATTATGAAACAATTTGTCCATATTGTAATAGAATTGGTTATATATCAAAAATAGTTTTTGATAAACCAAATAGAACCAAAAATGATTTTACATTGAAAGCCATATCTTATAATTGCCCCTCTTGTGGTAAAAAAATTAAAGAAGCAGATTTATATGATTACCAAAATTTCTGCAAATTTAAATGTACTAATTATGTAGAAAACTTCAAATTATTACAAAATAGTAAAATTGCTGTTGGTGAATCTGATTTTATAAGCGATTTATTTACGCCAAGAAATTTTTCAGTATTAAATGAAATTGTAGGATATATAAAAAAATCTAATAATAATAACGTGTTGAGATATCTTCTTATGTCGATAATACATTTATCTAAAATAACTGATACTCATTCAAATTCACAGTGGCCTTTATGGATACCAAAATTAAATTGTGTTGAAAAAAATATTATTGATTTACTAAGAAAAAAAATGAATTTATTATTAGAATCTAAATCGTTTATTACAAAAAATTATTCTAAAAGTAACATTGTTACTAAATTTAGCGATTTAAAACCTAATAATGCATTATTACTTACAAAAGGAAGCCAATTTATTACTGCTGAAGAAATACCAAATGATTCTGTTGCATTAATCATCACAGATCCTCCATATATGGATCAAGTATTATATTCAGAATATATGCAGCTATATAAACCTTTTATTGGCTTAGATTTTAATCTTAATGATGAAATTATTGTAAGTTCTGCCAATGAAAGAAAGCGTAGTAAATCTGAATATTTTTCTCTTTTAAATGATGTTTTTAAAATTTGTAGTAATAAATTAAAAGAAAATCATTTTATGTGTTTATTTTTTCACGATAGCAATCTTGAAGTATGGGTAAAATTAATTAATATTCTAGAATCAAATGGCTTTAGATTTATTACTCAAGAACACATCAAAAAAACCAAAACTGTAAAAAATATTTTGAGTCCTAAAAAATCTCTTGGTGGAGATGCTATTCTTTTTTTTGAAAATACACGTCAAAAACTCCCTCAACATATTACATCATTTTCAACAAATGAAATTGAGCACTTCGTTTTTTTAGAAGCTAAAAAACTTCTTGAAAAACATGGTGATCTATCTACACAAGAGTTATATGATATAGGAATTATGGAAATGCTTATTGAAAATGGTTGGTTAGAGCAACTTTCCACAAAATATAAAACCCTTGTAGATATATTCGAAGCACATTTTATTTGGAAAAGAGAATCTGGGAAATGGCATCTTCAATAATTGAAGATGCCATTTCTCTATTTTTTATTTTATATTTGAATTGTAATACATACTTGGAAAGTACGCATTTAACTTTATTACTAATTCCACACCATTAATTAATACAACGTCTTGCAATTTGGCTATTTTTTTTGCATCAACGGAAAAATCAGAAGTTGTAAAGCATGCAATTTTATTTGCACCTAATCTTTCTCTTTCCGCAATTAAACGTTGTATAGGTGTAGCATCAACATTACTAACCCAGCGTTTACATTGTATCAGCCATGTTTCACTAGAATTTCCATTAAACCATTTTGCAACTATATCCACCCCTAGATCTCCACTACCACCCTTTCTATGCACATCTGCATAATTTTCACATTCTAATAATTTTTTACACAAATTTTCAAAATCATAAGGGTCCATAGTTGCTATATCAATAGCATTTTTATTAAAATCTTTAGGTATAGCTTTTTTAATATAGTATTTCCCATCTGTATCTGTTTTCAATTCGACAAGCAGATCAATTTCTTTTATATTATCATCATCATTTAATAAACTATATAATGTCTTATTATTACCATCTGATAACTCATCAATAAGCTCTACATAAAGATCTTCTATAACAAATCTCCCTTTTTTATTAAGCAGTTTATTGATAAAAAAAGGTACAAGTTCATACAATTTTTTAAACAAGGTGTCTTCATCTTCTTGATCAAGATACAATCGTTTTTTATCCAATTGTATTTCCTGTTTATCATCAACATAAAAATTATTTAAAATAGTATCTATCACAAGTTTCTGAATATGTACATCAAAATGTATACCTTTTTTTAAAATATCTTTCTTTATTTTGTTAACAGCAGCGGTTACTGTATATGGAAAATCTTTTATTTTTTTTAAATCTTTATAAACATCATCTACTATTTTAGCTTCATAATTTTCATTACCAATATAAAAATATCGTTTTTCTTTTGGTAATTTTTCAAAACCTATGATTACTTCATTGATTAGTGTATTTTTATAAGCAGATTGCTTTCTAAGTGTAGGATCATTTTTCTCTACACCAATTCTAAAAGTATATTCAAATCCGTTTTTTCTAGCATAATCCACTATTCTAGCAAAAATATTAAAATATTTCATTTTTCCTAATTTAGTGAATATTATAACAGGACTACCCTCTTTCAAATGTTCAGAAAAACACTTAAACATCTTATCAATATCTTTATAGTAATTTTCTAAATTCTTATCTTGTCTTTCATCAGCATTAGTGACAACCATTTCACTTTTTAACATACTTTTAGTTAAATCAAATCGAGTACTATTATCAGCAAAATGATTTAGCCATATTCTAAACATCTGATTTCTTTCCAAATATGGAACTTGATCTGTATAAGGGAAATCCGTAATAATTGCATCAAATATTAAATTAGGATGTTTATTTAAATAATTATAGTAATCATCATTAATAACAGAATATTGATTGTTATTTGAAAAATCATCTGATAATACTAATTTATAATTTTGTTGAAATCTAGAAAACTTCTTATATTTTGACGCAAATAATTCCCAAACATTCATATCTTGAGCTTTTTCATTTACTACATGATATAAAATATCAGTAGAACTTCCATACATTGCTACTCTAGCCAAGCTCAAAGATGAAACTAAAACTTGCTGCAAAAATTCTTTTTCTTTAGAATAAGGTAATTTAGAAATAGATTTTTGTAATAACATCAATGCAACCTGATTTCTATGTGTAAATATAGCATTATACTTATGCGCACCAGTAGAAGCAGTAATATTAATACGACTATTTACAATATATATATCCTTAGGAAAATCTGATGCATCAATTTTATCAACTTCCAACACCTTTTCCCAATCTACATCATCAAATTTTTTAGCAAAACATTTACAAACAGGACATTGTTGTAATAACTTTACATTTTTATTATCTTGAATTTCTCTATTTGCCTGCGGATTAAAATAACCTTCTTTGCCATTTTGTGGATCAAATAATATTTTTTTTATAAAATTTTTCTTTCCACAGCATTTAGTTTGATACAAATAAAGAATCTTTTCTTTAACATCATTTTCAACTAACTTATAATATTCTTCTAATAAATTAATGTTAACACGTTCAAACAAAGACTTGTTAACATAATAAGTATAATTATCTAATTCTATTCCAAATAATCGTCTATTAGCTTTTTGCGCTGCTAATATCGTCATTCCACTTCCCAAAAAAGGATCTAGAATTAAATCACCTTCTTTAGTAAACGCTAATAGAACTTTCTCTATTATTTCCGGTGATTTTCTACCTTTAAATGTATAAGTTTCTTTAATATCCCGCGAAATTGTATTTGGCGTATCTTTTAAAACATTAGCTATCTTATTTGCAATTTCTGTTGTAGATATTTTCTTTCTCATAATTTCACTCTCTTTCTAATAATTCATATGTCTTTACTGATAATATATTAGCCAATTTATCTAAATTTTTTAAATTCAAATTTTTATTTTGTCCATTAATATACCGTAAAAAAGTTCTATAACTCATTTTTTCTTTATCATAAAATTCCGTATAAAAATTACTTTCATGTATATCTAGTTCCAATTTTAATCTTTTTAAATTATTTATTATAGTTTCTTTTATTTTATCTCTCCAAATAGGAGTATATACATCAAATCTATTATTAGGAATTATTAATTGCGAAACATCTATACCTATCATATAAGCAATTTCATTAATTTGCGCAACACTCGGCGAACTTCTACCAGCTGACCAATTTAAAATAACAGCTTCAGATAAATTAAGTTTCTTAGCAATTGCTCTATTAGAAGTTAATGAGTAATAATGCTTTAAATTTTCTAATAAAATCTCTGTACTTCTCAAAACACCTTCTCCTTTCATTAATATTTCTTTTCTTATAGTTTCTTTTTTCATTATGTTTTAATAATACATGTTATTTTATTGTCAAACAATGCAAAATCATACATCACTAATTTAATATTGAATTATTTAATTAGCAAAATAACAAAAAAA
This sequence comes from Phascolarctobacterium sp. ET69, assembly GCF_023336935.1. Lineage (GTDB taxonomy): Bacteria > Bacillota > Negativicutes > Acidaminococcales > Acidaminococcaceae > Fusicatenibacter_A > Fusicatenibacter_A intestinipullorum. The sequence goes on along the minus strand of NZ_JAMBLR010000002.1, from coordinate 310,133 downwards.
TAAGGAGCATCTAAATAAAAATTTAGATGCTCCTTATTTTTTTATCTCAATCAAACCCTATCATTACTAGAGGTTTTATTGTGTAATTAAACCTCTAGTGATATGTTTTACTTCGTTTACTATTCTGTTGGCTGCGGTGGTAATTGTTGCAGGAGGCAGCATAGTAACTTCCGCCGTCATAAAGTCGGTGGTGGTTACGGCACGCAGGGCAATGGCGTAATCGCAAGTATATTCGTCGCCCATAACATCTACATTACGCATGTTGGTCAACGCCGCTTAAAGCATACACAACTATTTGCCAATGCGATATGTTCTTTTTAACCTTACCTAATAATATACGCCGCAACAATCTCTCCGATATATGCGGTATGCGCATCACGATTTGCCATGCAGTAGGTTACGTCAACATCCTGTGGATACATTTTCGCTCTTATGTCTTCAGGGATTTTTTCTAAATCCTGCTTTTGGGAATACAGAACCTTACATTCCAAAGTTAACGGATATTCCTTAATTCCGGGCACATGAATTACTTCCGGCGCTTCCAAGGTTAAATGCGCTGCCGGTTCTTTGTCAATATCGTAACCGGATTGCCAGCCACATATTTTAACAATAGAAGGAATTACCCCTTCCATGGGAATGCTGACCGTAAATTCTCCCGTTGCATCAAGCTGTGCTTTTGTATAGCGGTGTTCCCTAACATATACTGTAAACGCAGGTTTTCCCCATACAGTTCCAAGGCCGCCCCATCCAATTACCATACTGTTAAACTTTGTATGTTTCGAATTTAAAAGGATGCCTTTGGGTAAAGCTTCTATAATTTTGCCTGCATATTCAGGAACATTAATTTTTTCTTTTATAACGGTTCCTCCAATCGAAAACCTCTCAGAGCAACATCAGCCACAGCTTAGTGATCTTAAAATTTTAAATCTCACTCAAACTCTATCGTTGCAGGCGGTTTGGTTGTGTAGTCAAACAGCACGCGGTTGATATGTTTTACTTCGTTTACTATTCTGTTGGCTGCGGTGGTAATTGTTGCAGGGGGCAGCATGGTAACTTCCGCCGTCATAAAGTCGGTGGTGGTTACGGCACGCAGGGCAATGGCGTAATCGTAAGTGCGTTCGTCGCCCATAACGCCTACGCTGCGCATATTGGTCAGCGCCGCAAAATACTGGCTGGGGCGCTCTGCCAGCGGCAGTTTGTCCACTTCTTCACGATAAATGTAATCGGCATCCTGCACAATGGCAACTTTTTCTGCCGTTACTTCGCCGATAATGCGGATGGCAAGCCCAGGTCCCGGGAACGGCTGGCGGGTTACCAGATATTCCGGAAGGCCAAGCTCTCTGCCGGACTGGCGCACTTCGTCCTTAAACAAATCGCGCAGAGGCTCAACAATTTCTTTAAAGTCTACAAAATCGGGCAGGCCGCCTACATTGTGGTGGCTCTTAATGGTTGCCGATTCGCCGCCGAGGCCGCTTTCAACAACGTCCGGGTAAATGGTGCCCTGTGCCAGATAATCGACTGCGCCGATTTTTTTAGCTTCTTCTTCAAACACACGGATAAATTCTTCGCCGATAATTTTGCGTTTGGCTTCCGGCGCAGTTACGCCTGCCAGTTTGCTGTAAAAACGTTCGCGTGCGTCTACGCATACAAAGTTAATGTCAAACAGGCCGCCTTCGCCGAATACGGAGCATACTTCTTCGCGTTCGTTTTTGCGCAGCAGGCCGTGGTCTACAAATACGCAGGTAAGCTGTTTGCCGATGGCTTTGGCAAGCATTGCCGCACAGACGCTGCTGTCTACGCCGCCGCTTAATGCGCACAGTACTTTGCCGCTGCCGATGCGTTCTTTCAGCTCTTTAACGGTTTCTTCAACAAAGCTGTCCATTTTCCAGGTTCCGGCACAGCCGCATACATTATATACAAAGTTGCTCAGCATTTTGGTGCCGTTGTCGGTGTGCAGCACTTCGGGGTGGAACTGCACGCAGTACAGCCCGCGGCTTGCGTCCTCTGCCGCCGCTACCGGGCAGTTGGGGGTGTGCGCGGTAATTTTAAAGCCGGGTGCTGCCGTTTCAATATAGTCGTTGTGGCTCATCCAGCACACGTTTTTGGCCGGTATATCTTTAAAAAGAAGGCTTTCCGTATCAAAGTCAACCAGTGTTTTGCCGTATTCGCGTTCCGGCGCTTTGCAAACATGCCCGCCCAGCATGTGCATCATCAGCTGGCTGCCGTAGCAAATGCCTAAAACAGGCACGCCCCAGCTGTAAATTTCCGCATCAATCGTGGGCGAATCCTCTAAATAAGCGCTGTTGGGGCCGCCGGTAAAAATAATGCCCTTCGGGTTTTTGGCTTTAATTTTTTCAAGGCTCTGCCTGTAAGACACAATTTCGCAGTAAACGCCGCTTTCCCTTACGCGGCGGGCGATAAGCTGGTTGTACTGGCCGCCGAAGTCAATTACTAAAATCATTTCCTGGTTGTCGGTTTTCATAACGGCTTCATCCTCCTGTAAAGTTTTTTACGTTTTTCTTTATCTTTTAATTTTACAATATTAAGTGTAAAAAAGCAAACAAAATGCCCGCTTTTGCAAGGGTTTACAGGCTGTTTACCCTTCTTTGGCAATAACGCGGAAATCGCCGTCAATATCGCCCGTAAGCAGCTTGCGCAAAATGCTGTAACCGCCGCCAACAACTTCAATCGTGCCGTCAAGCACATCTACAAGCGGCTTCAGTTCGTCAACAACAGCCTGCGTATTGTAAGTGCCGGTATCCACAACGTAAAAATGCTCAAAGCCCTTAAACATTTTGCGCAGGTAAGCCTTGCCTTCTTCCTCACCCTTTTCGGCAATCTGCGTTTCAAGGTTCAGGCTGCCGCTGCGCATAAAATCAAGCCAGCTTTCCGTCATAAAAATGCCTTTGGGCGCGCGGTTAATGCTTTTTATATCCGTTTTGGAAAGCAAAATATCCACACAGTCGCGCGTTTTGGGTATTACAAGTTCTGCCGTAGTTGCCCTTAACTTTGCCGTTCCGCCGCCGCAGCCGCTTACGCAGATTAAAATGCGGTCTACGTTGGCAAAACTGTCGATGGTGTTCTGCAAATACTCTGCCAGCTCCTGCGGATTGCTGTGCAGGCGCTTCGGCAGAAAATACACCGGCGTATCGAGATTCAGTTCATCAATTAAATGCAGTATTTCTTTTTTTAGTGTTGGGCATGATAAAATTACCTGTTTCATGCTGATGCTCCTTTTATAACCTTCTGTAATAAGTATAGCACAGAGCAATGCGGCGTTAAATGCAGTTTTGTAAAATATCGCGGCGGAGATTGACCGCGCCCTTTTGGCAATAATATAATAAAATTGTAAATTTATAAATTTTAAACCGTTACCATACTTTAAGCGAGGTTTTTATGAACACCAGATTTTTATTTACGCATATGCCGCCGGGCAGGCTGTTTTTAATTACGGCCGGGCCGGGAGCGGTGGGCATGCTGGCTTCGGTGCTGTTTTACATGGTAGACGGCATTTTTATAGGCCGCTATCTTGGTGAAACGGCGTTTGCCGCGCTGAACCTTGCTTTGCCGTTTGTAATCATTAATTTTTCGCTGTCTGATTTAATCGGCGTCGGTTCTTCCGTGCCTATTGCCATTAAGCTTGGCGAAAAAAAGAACCACACCGCCAACAATATTTTTACCTGCTCCTGCGTGCTTACCTTTTTAACAAGTATCGGCGTGGGCGCGCTGCTGTATTTTGGCGGGCCATACCTGCTTTCGCTGTTGGGCGCAAAGGGCGAGCTGCATGCGCTGGCGTTAAGCTACCTGCGGGTTTATGCATTAACGGCACCTGTTACCACCATTGTTTTCGGCGCAGACAGCTACCTGCGCATCTGCGGGCAAATACGCACCAGTATGTTCCTTAATATAGGCATGGCGGTTATCAGCTTTGTGCTGGAATTTTTATTTCTTGCCGTTTTCGGCTGGGGCATTTGGGCAGCGGCTTTTGCTTCCAGCCTTGCCATGATGGCAGGAGCAGCTGTATCGCTGTATCCGTTTTGGCGGGGATATTTGCAGCTTAAATTCTGCCGTCCCAGTTTTTCAGCGGCGATGATTGCCAATATTTTTGTATGCGGCTGCCCGATATTTTTAAACAATGTTTCCGGGCGCTTAACTTCGATAATGATGAACTTTTTGCTGCTGCGCTTCGGCGGCACCACGGCGGTTTCGGTATACGGCGTTTTAATGTACGCCGACAGCTTTATTACGGAGTTTTTATACGGCATGTGCGACGCCTTGCAGCCTGCGGTTGGCTACAACTGGGGTGCTGGCAATTCGCGGCGCATCAGCCAGATAGAGCGCTACTGCTACGGAACGGCGGCCGGCGTATCACTTATATCGGCAGCGGTGATGATACTGTTTCCGCTTAAAATTACCCAGTTTTTTGTGCCCGATGGCGACAGCAGGCTTTTAACCCTTGCCGCTGCTGCCGTACCCATATTTGCAGTAGCGTATCTGGCACGCTGGGTTTCACTGGCAACCGAAAGCTACATGACGGCGGTTGGCAAATACTTGCAGGCTTCGGTTATTTCCGTTGTTACAGCGTTTGCCGCGCCCGCGCTGATACTTATTGTGCTTTTTCCGCTCGGGCTTGACGGCTTATGGCTTAACTACCCGCTGACGGCAATAGTCTGCGCCGTGCTTTCCGTTATAATTATCAAACGCTTCAGCAAGGATTTGCTTGCAAAAGCGAAGCAGAAACATACCTAAAAAAATAAAAGCAGTTTCAAAATTTCAATAAAAAATCCCGCAAACAAGCGGGATTTTTTATTTGAATAATATTATCAAAAAATTAAATCAATTATATATTAAATTGTTTATTGCAAATGCTTGTGATATAATTTTACTATTAATAAAAATACAGCAGCATGTTTTTAAAATGCACCTGTAACAAGCAGGAGGAAATAAAATTGATTACCTTAAAAAACGGTGACGGTATCAAATGGCCGCACGGCAAGCGCATTGCCGTTTTGTTGACCTTTGATTTTGACGCCGAATACCTGCGTTATTCCGTAACCGGGCAGAGTACGCTCGGCTTTTCGGATATTTCGCGCGGGCAGTACGGGCCGCACGAAGGCTTAAAGCGCTGCCTTGACATGCTGGCGCGCCAGAACATTAAAACCACGTTTTTTGTGCCCGGTATTGTTGCCGAAAAATACGCGGACGAAGTAAAACAAATTGCCGCCGCAGGGCACGAGCTTGCCTACCACGGCTATGCGCACGACGCGCGCCCCGGCATATCAGAAGCGGAAGAAGAAGCCAATATGGCAAAAGCGGAAGCCATTCTTGAAGCCATCAGCGGCAAAAAAGTAGTTGGCCACCGCGCCCCGCTTGATACCTTGCAGACTTACGGCGTTAAGCTGATGCAAAAACGCGGTTATTTATACAGCAGCACCTTAAAAGACTGCGACTGGGCATATATCCACGAAGGTGAACACCCTGTTGTGGAGCTGCCTACCGAACCCGGCTTTGACGATTTTTCGTTCTTTTATTTTTCGTACGCCGATGCGCACACCATTACCTGCAGCTACCCGGCAGAATATGTTTACAACATGTGGAAGGACGCCTTTGACGAACTGGCAAACGAGGGCGACAAAATTATGTGCCTTAAGCTGCACCCGCAGCTGATTGGGCGCTCAAGCCGCATCCGCATGCTGGAGCGACTGGTGCTTTACATGCGCCAAAACGGTGCGTGGATTGCCGGCTGCGAAGAAGTTGCGCGCTATGTGCTGGCGCAAAACGGAAAGGAGGCTGACGCCGATGCTGTGGCCAAATAACAAACGCCTTGCGCTGATGCTTTCTTTCGATATCGACGCCGAAACGCTGTGGCTTACGCGCAACGAAATCAACAAAAACCACCCCGCCAACCTAAGCCGCGGGCTGTATTCCGTAAAGCAGGGCATTCCCCGCATTTTGCGGATGCTGGAAGAAGAAAATCAGCACGCCACATTTTTTACCACGGCCTACACTGCGGAGCTTCACCCGGAAGTTATTAAATGCATTGCCGCCTGCGGGCACGAAATTGCCTACCACGGCTACCTGCACGAAGTTTACGATACTTACGAAAAAGAAAACGCGCTGATGGCAAAGGCCGAAAACATCATTAAAGGCCTTACCGGCAGGCAGATGGTTGGCCAGCGTTCCCCAGACGGCTTTATATACGATTTTCACCTTCAGCTGTGGCTGGACAGGGGATATATTTATTCCTCCAACTGGCGCGATAACGACGGGCCGTTCCTGCACAAAATAAACGGCAAAACCGTGCCCATTGTGGAACTGCCCAAAGACGGCATAGTGGATGACACCAGCTACGATATGTACACCATTCAGGCGCCGGAACACCACTACCTGCGCAGCGGGCGCGAAATGACCGGCATTTGGATGGAAGAATTTGACGGGCTTGCCGACGAAGGACGCATGATGAATTTTGTAATGCACCCGCAGTTTATTGGCCGCCCCGGCTATGTGCGCGCCCTGCGCGATTTTATACGCTACGCCAGGGACAACGGCGCCTGGATTTGCACCGACGAACAGGCCGCACGCTGGGTGCTGGCGCAGAACGGCTTTACCGAATTTGCCTGATTTGGGCGCTTGCGCCTGCAATAAATAAAAAGATGAGAGGGGTTTAAAAAATGTTCAGCAAAAAACTTACCAAAAAATTATTAGCTTTAGGTGCGGCAGCAATGCTTGCACTGGCAGCAGCCGGCTGCGGCGGCAGCGATAAGGCCGACGCTCCGAAGGAAGCGGCAAACGGCAAGCTTACCATTGCCATTAACGCCACCTTCCCGCCATTTGAAAGCGTTAAGGAGGGTACGCACGATTATGTCGGCGTCGATATTGATATTGCCCGTTATATCGGACAGAAGCTCGGCAAAGAAGTTACCTTCACCGACATGAAATTCGCTTCCCTTGTGCCCACTCTGCAAAGCGGCCGCGCCGATATGATTGTATCGGCCATCAGCCCCACGGACGAGCGCAAAGAAGTGCTTGACTTTACCGAACCTTACTACTACCCGATGAAAGCCATTATCTGCCAGAAAGGCGCAGGCTACGACAGCTTTGAAAAACTTAAAGGCCAGAAAGCAGGCGCTTCCATGGGCACCACCTATGTACAGGAGCTGAAAGACGCAGGCGGCATTGAAGTTGTGGAACTTGACAACACGCCGCTGGTTGTGCAGGACATTTTAAACGGACGCCTTGCCGCTGGCTTGTTTGACGCAGCACAGGCCGCCGTATTCATCAGCCAGAACGATAAACTGGAAATGCACACCTTAAACCTGCCGATTGTTTACGCCGATACTTTTGCCATTGCGCTGCCGAAAGGCTCTAAAGATGTTGCCACGGTGGACGGCATTTTAAAAGAAATGCAGAAAAACGGCGAAATGCACAAAATTCTGGTTAAGCACCTTGGCGAAACGGCTACCAAACAATATGAAGAAGCCATTGCCAAACTCGAGATTGCAAAATAAAACCAACCCGGCAGTGCGCTGTACTGCCGGGCTTTAACTTAAAGGAGCAACATTATGCTTGATTTTTCCGTACTTGACCCATACCTGCCGCTTTTAGCCTCAGCCGTATGGATTACCATTAAATTTACGTTCTTTTCCACCCTTATCGGCTTTTTGGGGGGCTTTATTTTAGCGCTTATCACGCTTTCGCACAACAAGGTATTTTCCTTCCTTGCCAAAGCGTACATCTCCGTTTTCCGCGGCACGCCGCTTCTGGTTCAGCTTATGCTCATCTATTTTGCTACGCCGCAGCTTACGGGCTATACCATCAGCGCGCTGGAAGCAGGCGTGCTTTCCTTCGGGCTGAACTCCGCCGCCTATATCTCCGAAGCGCTGCGCGGCGGCATCCTTTCCGTAGACCGCGGCCAGTGGGAAGCCTCCATGTCGCTGGGCGTGCCTACGCACCGCTTTATTCTTGACGTTATTCTGCCGCAGGCAATTAAAAACGCACTGCCCTCGCTCGTTAACGAAAGCATTATGCTTTTGAAGGATTCCAGCCTTGTTTCCGTTATCGGAGTGGCCGACACCCTGCGCTGGGCGGATTTGATTCAGGCCAAAACCTTCCGCGCGTTTGAAGCCTTTATTGTGGCCGCCGCAGTTTATTATGTGCTGGTAATGCTGCTCAACCTTTTGGGCGCATACCTTGAAAGGAAGGTGCGCGTAAGTGATTAAAGTTGAACATCTTGCCAAAAGCTTCGGCACACTGCAAGTTTTAAAAGATATTTCGCTCAGCATTAATAAAGGCGAAGTCGTAACCATTATCGGCCCTTCGGGCAGCGGCAAATCGACGCTTCTGCGCTGCTTAAACCTGCTTGAACGCCCTGACAGCGGCAAAATTATTTTTGACGGCACCGATATTTTAAGCGGCAAAGTAAAAATTGAAAGCATCCGTAAAAATGCGTGCATGGTTTTTCAGCATTTTAATTTGTTTGCCAACATGACGGCGCTGCAAAACGTGGCTTATGCGCCGCGCATTGTTAACGGGCTGAGCCGTGCCGACGCCGAAGCCAAAGCGCAGAAGCTGCTGGAAAAAGTAGGCCTTGGCGATAAATCGGGCCAGTACCCCAGCCGTCTTTCCGGCGGACAGAAACAGCGCGTTGCCATTGCCCGCGCCATGGCCATGGAACCAGAAGTGCTGCTTTTGGACGAACCTACCTCCGCACTCGACCCGGAAATGGTAAAAGAAGTGCTTGACGTTATTAAAGGGCTTGCCAACACTGGCATTACCATGGTGCTGGTAACGCACGAAATGGGCTTTGCCCGCGATGTTTCGGATGTTATTCATTTTATGGACGAAGGCTATTTAATTGAAAGTGCGCCGCCGCAGGAATTTTTTGCGAATCCCAAAACGGAACGCGCGCGTAAATTTTTATCCACCATTTTATCGTGAGGCAGCTTATGAAAATTTTAATTATCAACCCAGATTACGGCATGACTCAGGAAGAAATGGCTTTGCGCTGCCGCATTCTGGAAGAATACACGGCGCCCGATACGCAGCTTGCCATGGTGTGCCCGCAAAACTCCGGTGTGGAGCTTAACTCTGCCCTTGATGTTGTGCTTGCCGCACCCGAAATTGTGCAGCTTGCGGCAGACGGGCAGAACGCCGGTTTTGACGCCATTGTTTTGTACTGCTTCAGCGACCCTGTTATCGACGCCTGCCGCGAAGCATTGCGCATTCCCGTTATCGGCGGGGCGCAGGCCTCCTGCCTGGCAGCACTTAATGTATGCCGCAGCTTTGGCGTAATACTGGCAGACGAAGCACGCCTGCCGGAGAAAAAACTGTTCCTGCGTACGCTCGGCGTAAGCCCGGAACGCATCGGGCAAATTGCCGCCGTTAATTTAAGTGGCATCTCGCCCTGGGCGGACAGAGAAACCACCTTTAAAAAGCTGCTGGCCTGCGGTCAGAAAATGATGCGTGAAACGCACACCGAAGCCATTGTTTTAGGCTGCCTTTCCTTTTTGGGGCTGGCAGAGCCTTTAAGCCGCGTGCTTGGCTTACCGGTTATCGATCCTGCAGTCGCCGCAGTAACAACCGCCGAAAGCATTGTGCGCCAGCGCCTTTTTACCAGTAAAGTAAGCTACCCCCTGCTGTGCGGCAAAGCACGTGAGATTATAAGGGAAATTTAAAACATTAAATTAAAACCACATAAACAGCAAAAACCCCGCGGTAAAAACCACGGGGTTTTGTTGTAAGGGGAAGTTCTATGAAAAGTTTGAAAGGATGTATTTTAGCTGAAGTTCAGCTAAATGTCATTACATCATGCCGGGCATGCCGCCGCCCATAGGCATTGCCGGTGCAGCTGCTTCTTTGGCAGGTTTGTCGGCAACAATGGATTCGGTAGTAAGAATCATAGCGGCAATGCTTGCTGCATTTTGCAGTGCGCTTCTGGTAACTTTGGTCGGGTCAACGATACCGGCTTCAATCATGTCAACATATTCTTCGGTAAGAGCGTTGAAGCCAAAGCCTTTGCGGCTGCGTTTAATGGTATCTACAATAACTGCGCCTTCAAGGCCTGCGTTGTAAGCGATTTGGCGGACAGGTTCTTCGATAGCGCGTTTAACAATTTCCACGCCGGTTTTTTCGTCGCCGGTTGCTTTAATGCGGTTCAGTGCGGGCTGTACTTGCAGAAGTGCGGTGCCGCCGCCTGCAACAATACCTTCGGCAACTGCTGCGCGGGTTGCGTTAAGAGCATCTTCAATGCGCAGTTTTTTATCTTTCAGTTCAACTTCGGTTGCAGCGCCAACTTTAATTACTGCTACGCCGCCTGCAAGTTTGGCAAGGCGTTCCTGAAGTTTTTCTCTGTCGAATTCGGAAGTGGTTTCCGGAATCTGGGAACGGATTTGTGCAACACGTGCTGCGATTTCTTCTTTGCTGCCGCCGCCGTCAACAATGGTGGTGAGTTCTTTGGTTACGCGAACCTGGCCTGCGCTGCCGAGGTCTTCCAGGGTTGCGCTGTCAAGTTTGCGGCCAACTTCTTCACTGATAACGGTTGCGCCGGTGAGGATTGCGATATCCTGCAGCATAGCTTTGCGGCGGTCGCCGAAGCCAGGAGCTTTAACGGCAACTGCTTTGAAAGTGCCGCGCAGTTTGTTTACAACAAGGGTTGCCAGTGCTTCGCCTTCAACATCTTCAGCGATGATGAGGAGTTCACGGCCGCCTTGTACAACTTTTTCAAGTACAGGCATAATGTCCTGAATTACATTGATTTTGCGGTCGGTAATAAGCACCAGCGGATTGCTGAGAACAGCTTCCATTTTATCGGTATCGGTTACCATGTACGGGCTGATGTAGCCGCGGTCAAACTGCATGCCTTCAACGGTTTCAAGGCAGGTTTCCATGGTTTTGGATTCTTCAACGGTAATAACGCCGTCGTCGCCAACTTTTTCCATAGCATCAGCAATCAGATTGCCGATTTCTTCATCAGCTGCAGAAATGGAAGCTACCTGAGCTTTTGCTTCTTTGGTTTCTACTTTTTTGCTGATTGCTTTAAGTTCGTCAACCAGAACGTTTACTGCGTTCTGAATGCCTTTTTTAAGAATCATCGGGTTTGCACCAGCAGCTACGTTGCGCAGGCCTTCATGCACCATAGCCTGTGCCAGAACGGTTGCGGTGGTGGTGCCGTCGCCTGCTACGTCGTTGGTTTTGGTTGCAACTTCTTTAACAAGCTGTGCGCCCATGTTTTCAAACGGGTCTTCCAGTTCAATATCACGGGCAATGGTTACACCGTCGTTGGTAATGGTCGGTGCGCCGAATTTTTTCTCCAGCACAACGTTGCGGCCTTTAGGCCCAAGGGTTACTTTTACGGCATTAGCCAGTGCGTCAACGCCGCGTTCAAGGCTGCGGCGAGCTTCTTCGTTGAATTTTATTTCTTTAGCCATTTAAAATGCACTCCTTTAAATTCTTTATCAATTACAGTACGGCAAGTACGTCGCGTTCGCTCAAAATCAAATATTCTTTGCCGTCCAGTTTAAATTCGGTTCCGGAATATTTTGCAAAAACAACTTCTTCGCCAACTTTAACTTCCGGAGCAACGCGGGTGCCGTTATCAAGCACGCGGCCTGCGCCGACAGCAATTACTTTGCCGGTCTGCGGGCGTTCTTTGGAAGCAGTATCGGGAAGGTAAATACCGCTGGCAGTTTTTTCTTCTTTAGTAGTAATTTCTACAACAATGTGGTCTGCTAATGGTTTTAACATTTGTAATTCCCCTTTCAATATAGTTACGTTAGTATTAATTTCGTTTTATCTTGTTAGCACTCACTTTCTTCGAGTGCTAACTACAATTATTATTATATCCGTTATTTGTAAAAATGCAAGTACCTTTTTTGACAAAATAGTGAAAAAAAGAGGTAAAAAGTTTTTTAACCGCCTTTATAAACCAAAACGGAGCATAACTTTTGATTATGCCCCGTTAATTGTTTTATTTTATTTTCACATCAATAAAGTATGTGCTTTTTGCTGCCAGTCCTCCGTGCTGCTGCCGCTGCCCTGTGCAAAATCGGGCTTGCCGCCGCCGCGCCCGTTAAAAATTTCGTTTGCTTTTTTGCAGTATTCGCGGCAGTCGGCGTTAACGCCGTCCGAGTGGCCGAACATATAGTTTACTCTGCCGCCTGCCTCGTAAACTATGCCTACCAGCAGGTTTTCCATGGCAGTAACCTTTTGCAGCAGCAATTTGGCTTCCGCTGCGCCGGTATCTTCAGGCGTTACCACAACAAAACGGCTGCCGTCCGGCAATACGCGCGCCGTGCTTAAAAACTGCGGCAGCTGCGCGTCATAAAGCGCCATTGTTTTTTCTTTAAGGCGTGCGTTAAGCTCGGCAATTTCGCCTTTTAAACGCTGCACTGCGTCAGGGACCTGCTCCGTTTTAACCGAAAGCATCTGCCCTGTTTTTCGCAGCGCGGCATTTTTACGGCGTGCATCCTCCAGCGCCCAGCGCCCGCACAAAAAGCTTATGCGCTGCCCCTGTTTATGTTTTTCCGCGCTTATAATGCGAATGCTGCCCACCGCGCCCGTTCTGTTTGGGTGCGTGCCACAGCAGGTGCAGATATCGCCGCCTTCCACGCTTACCAAACGCAGCGTACCCGTAAGCCTGGTGTTCTTTTTGCGCATGGTGTAGTTATCTAAAGCGGTATGCGGAACATAGCTTACGCTGATGGGCTTATCCAGCCAGATTTCACGGTTGGCAAAATCCTCCGTCTGTGCCAGCTCATCCGGCGTCAGTTCTTTGTCGAGGTCAATCGTTACCAGCCCTTCGCTCATATGAAAGCCGATATTATTTGCGCCAAACAGCTCCCACGCCGCGTAAGACAAAATATGTTCGCCGCAGTGCTGCTGCATATGGTCAAGGCGCACCACGCCGTCAACCACGGCTTTAACAGTGCTGCCAACGGCAAGCGGCTTATCGCAAAAGTGCAGAATACGCCCGCCTTCTTCCGCCACGTGCGTAACGGCAGCCTCGCCCAGCTTGCCGCGGTCGCTGAGCTGCCCGCCCCCTTCGGGGAAGAACACCGTTTTGTCAAGCTCAACGGCAAACCCGTTTTTGCAGGGTTCACAGGCGGTAACCACAGCCTCACATTCCCATAAATAAGCATCGTTTTCAAATAATTTTTCTGTCATTTTAAACCCCTCACTTGTAAAACAATCTATGCTTATATTATAATTACTCTTGTAAAAATAGCAAAGGAGTAATTTCATGTTTAAATATATTTTCTTCGATTTGGACGGTACTCTCACCGATTCTGCCGAAGGCATAACCAAATGCGTGCAGTACGCTCTTGAATCGCGCGGCATTAAGGTGCCGGATTTAAACACCCTGCGCCCCTTTATTGGCCCGCCCTTAATTGAAAGTTTTATGAAATTTTACGGCATGACGGAAGAAGAAGCCCGTTTATGCACCGCCAAATACCGTGAGCGTTTTAAAGACACCGGCATTTACGAAAACAAAGTTTACCCCGGCGTGCCGGAAATGCTTGCCCGGCTTAAAGCAAACGGCTTTACGCTTGCCGTTGCCACCAGCAAGCCCGTGGAATTTGCCCGCCGCGTAACGGATTATTTTAATTTAACCCAATACTTTACTTATATTACCGGGCCGGATTTTAACGGCTCGCTGCCCACCAAGGCCGATGTTATTGCCGATGCCCTGAAACACTTTGGGCTGGCAGGCACTGCCAAAGCGCAGGCACTGATGATAGGCGACCGCAGCCAGGATATTACCGGCGCTAAAAAATGCGGCCTTAAAACCATTGGCGTGCGTTACGGCTATGCTGCGCCCGGCGAACTTGAAGAAGCAGGCGCCGATTTTATCTGTACTGCGCCGCAGGATGTTGTAAAACTTATCTGCGGGCAAAACAAACTTGCATAACGCAGCTTAACGTTGTATAATAAAAGCACGAAAGTACCTATGCGTGGCGGCGTCGGTCTTTCCCGTACAAATTTATAGTTTGAGAGAAAGCCGTTTAACCGCGCGTTAAGCGGTTTTTTTCGTTACATTATTTATGACGAAAAATGGATACTATTAACATAGCAAACATTATCATCAAAGACAATGCTTCGTATGTGGTCATAGCACCACCCCCACCCATTCAAGAGTGGAAAAACCGACTGCATAGGTACTTTATCGTGCTTGTATATTTTAACAGGCTAATATCAAAAAAAGCAATATAAACGCACAAAACCCGTCCATAAAAATGGACGGGTTTTATTTTTGCTCGAACTGAATTATTTAATTAAATCCATGCCAATTTGCAGAGCCTTGCGGTTTTTGTCCTCGGTGCCTTTCGGTACGCGGTTCAAAACTGCTTTTTCAAGGCTTTCTGCGCTTACAACGCCGGTTAATTTAACCAGTGCGCCAAGGGCAACAATGTTGGCAAATAAAATTTTGCCAAGCCCTTCGCGTGCGCTGTGGGTAATCGGCAGTTCGTAAACTTTGCCGCCAAAATCGGGTACTTCGCTTACAAACAGGCTGTCAGTAATCATTACGCTGTCTTTGGTAAGGTCATGAGAATATTTATTGGCAGCTTCCTGGCTCATGGCAAGCAGCAAATCGGGTTTTGTAACCTTGGGGAAGTGAATGGCGTCCTCGGAAATAATAACTTCCGATTTAGAGGAGCCGCCGCGTGCTTCCGGGCCGTAGGACTGCGACTGGATAGCAAGCTTGCCGTCCAAAAGTGCTGCTTCGGCTAAGATAATGCCGGCAAGGATAAGGCCCTGGCCGCCGGTGCCGGATAAACGTAATTCATGTTTCATATTATTTACCTCCCTGCGCCATGGCAATAAGTTCATCATAGGCTTCGGTGTATTCTTTTCTGCCTTCTACCTGATACAAAACGCCAATCGGGAATTTGCCCTCGCGTTTTTCTTCCGGCAGTTTATCCCAGGCTGCAACCGGAACGGCGTGGTCGCGCTGCCACATCATCATTTCGGCAGGGCCGCCCATTTTGTTCTGGCGTCCGAAGGAAATCGGGCAGGCAGATACTGCTTCAATAAGGCTGAAGCCTTTGTGCTGAATGCCTTTAACGATAAGGTCGCTCAGCATCTGCGCATGGAAGGTTGTGCAGCGTGCAACAAAGGTTGCGCCTGCTGCTTTGGCAAGCTCGGCAAGGTTAAAATCAGGTTCAATCATGCCGTAAGGCGCGGTGGTTGCCTTGCTGTGATACGGAGTCATCGGCGAATACTGGCCGCCGGTCATGCCGTAAATGCTGTTGTTGTAAACAACAACGGTAAGGTCGATATTGCGGCGGCACGCATGAATGAAGTGGTTGCCGCCGATAGCGGTAGCATCGCCGTCACCGGTAAGAACAATAACATTCAGTTTAGGCTCTGCCAGTTTAACGCCGGTTGCAACCGGAATAGCACGGCCGTGAGCAGAATGAACGGTATTAAAATCAAGATAGCCGGAAGCACGGCTGGAGCAGCCGATACCGGAAATTACAGCCACATCGTCTTTGGAAAGATCGAGTTTGGCAATAGCTTTAACAACGCTGCCGGTAACAACGCCATTGCCGCAGCCGGGGCACCAGATATGCGGCAAACGGCCCGGACGGAAATATTTATTGATCATTTCTTCCATATTCATAAATATAGTCTCCTTTCCTTACAGGGCCGCCATAGCTTTTTTAACTTCTTCCAAAAGCTGGGCCGGAGTTGCAGGTTCGTTATCATATTTTGCGTACAGGCTTACAGGCACCTTGCCGTTAACGGCACGTTCAACTTCGTGAACATACTGGCCGCAGTTCAGCTCATGCACCAAAATGCCTTTTACCCTGCCGGCCAGTTCCTTCATCTGCGCTTCGGCAAACGGCCAGATGGTAACCGGGCGTACAAGGCCAACCTTAAGGCCTTCCGCACGGGCCATGTCAACCGTTTCGTAAGCGGTACGGGCAGCGCCGCCAAAGGCTACAACGGCAAAATCGGCATCTTCCATACGGTAGTTTTCAACTTGTACGATATCGTCAAGGTTGTTTTCAAGTTTAGCGCGCTGACGGTTGGCAGCAGCAAGAGTAGCTGCCGGAGTGCCTTTCGGGAAACCGGTTTCGTCATGAACAAGGCCGGTTACATGCCAGCGGTAGCCGCTGCCGAAAGCAGGCATTGCCGGAACAAGGCTTTCGTCCGTGGCATAAGCTTTAAAATCTTCCGGTGCGCAGTCCGGCTGTTTGCGTTCTGCCTGCGGAAAATCGCTGTAATCATCAGGCAGTTCAATTTTTTCGCGCATATGGCCGATAACTTCATCCATCAAAAGAATTACCGGCACACGGTATTTTTCGCTCAGCGCATAAGCGCGCAGAGTAAGCTCAAAGCATTCGGGAACGCTTGCAGGAGTAAGGGCAATCAGCCAGTGGTCACCGTGGGTGCCCCAGCGTGCCTGCATAACATCGCCCTGTGAAGGGCTGGTAGGCTGGCCGGTAGACGGGCCCACACGCTGCACGTTAACAATTACCAGAGGAATTTCCGCAGCGCAGGCATAACCGATAAGTTCCTGCTTTAACGAAAAGCCCGGGCCGCTGGTAGCCGTCATAACCTTTTTGCCGGTTAAGGACGCACCGATAACAGCGCCCATGGAAGCAATTTCGTCTTCCATCTGAATAAATTTGCCGCCGTTTTTCGGCAGCTTTTCAGCCAGGGATTCCGCCACTTCCGTGGAAGGAGTAATGGGGTAACCCGCAAAGAATTTTACACCGGCTGCAATTGCACCTTCAACAACAGCCTGGTTGCCTTGCAATAATAAAACCTTGGACATTACTTCTCATCTCCTTCTTTATGTACAAAAATGGCAAAATCCGGGCAGCGCAGTTCGCACTGGCCGCACTGAATGCAGTTTTCGGGCGCAACAGCTTCAATCTTTTCAAGTTCGCTTACCGCCAGAACCTTTTTGGGGCAGAACGCAGCGCAAATGCCGCAGCCTTTGCAGCGCTCGGTATAAATTTTTAAGCTCATTATTAAACCTCCTTTAACCTGCCTCTTTAAAAATATTTCTCATGCTCAAATAAGCACATACTACCTCTATAATAATTATAATTGATACAGTTCATTAGTCAAATTTATTTTTTGGATGATACCCGCAAAATATTTGGATAAACCGTGCAAATTGCACATAATGCCCAAAAATGATATAATGGTATAAATTTATAAATATATTTTAATGATGAAATTGTTTTACGGAGGCCGCCATGACTGCCATAGATGCTTCACTGCCAAAAAAAGAACGTATCCTCATTGCCGCGGAAGATGTTTTTTCGCGCCGCGGCTACACCAAAGCCACGCTTGATGAAATAATTGCCCTGGCCGATACCGGCAAAGGCACACTTTATAAATACTTCGGCAATAAAGATAACCTTTTTTACACGCTGATAGAAGAAAAGCACAGCCATTTAATGGATGAGCTGCATTCCTTAACGGCACAGCAGCCCGATATCCGCGGCAAGCTGCAGGCCTACCTTAACTGCATGTTAAAATTTCTGCGCACCAATAAAGGCCTGTGGCTGATTGTATGGTACGAGCTTAACGCAGCACACCAGGGCATACACCCCGATTTTGACGAAAACGGCAACTGGATATTAACCTCCCTTTACGGCGACCCGCTGCCCAAACCGGAGGAAGAACGCCTTTTGCGTTACTACAAAATTTTGTGGGAGGAAGTTTACGTACTGGCAGCAATTTTGCAGGACGGGCAGGAAAGCGGCTATTTAAAATATACCCCTTCGCAGCAGATATTTACCGTGCCCGACCCGACGAGTAAATTAACATCCGAAGCAATTTTTGGCGCCTACCACCTGTTTGCAGGCATTGCCAACGGCGTGTTCCACGTAATAAACAGCACCATGGATAACACGGAGCTGACCTCGATAATAGTAGATTACTTTTTAAACGGCCACGCCGCCAAAGCAGAATAAATTTAAGCGCAACAGCAAAACTCCGCAGCAAAAGCCGCGGAGTTTTTATTATGCCATATTAACTTAACCTTCACGTTCTGCCCTTACAATCACAAGCACGGGAAAAGCCTTATCCGGCAAGGCGGAAGGGCCTTTGCTGATTTTTTCTTCGTAAGCCGTGCGGTCGAAAGAATCGAAAGCCACCAGCTCATCGTCGCTGTAAAAATCATCAGTAGGGCAAATAGCCGTTACGCCAAAACCGGCCCATGCTTCCGCCGGGTTTGCCAGTTTATAAACCTCAATCTTCTCACATTTGGCATGGTGAATCTGTAAAGCGTCCTCAAAAGTAAACAGCATAATTTCCGCCCCCTTCTTTACAAACACAATATCTGTTACTGCCTGTTTTAATTATATCATTCTTTTGAGTTTTAATCAATATTTATTATTTATTGCACTTAATTAAGTTTTAATTGAATTCAACTTTTTATCAATTACTTCCATCATTTTTACATAGTTCCCGATAAAACGATGGTATATGTTTATAATAAAACTATCACCCACAAGCATAAACCCCAGCAAAAAATTTCAGCCGGTGAAAATTCACCGGCTGTTTGCTTTTATTAAATATGTTTTTGTGTTATAATCTTTTTCATGAGATAGCTGGACTTGGCTTTCCCACTCCAAAAAGAGTGGGGGTGATACTATGACAGTGTTTGAAGCGTTATCGTTTGCGGTAATGTTTGCAACCTTAGTAGTACTCATTCTTTCATTCCGCAAATAACGGCATGAGAAAAGCCGCATAACCTTGCGGTTACACGGCCTTCCGTCGAATTTTTAATTCATCAGGGGAGAGCCGGTGTACCCATTACCAGCTATCTCTTTCTTATATTATACCAAAGTTAATTTTCTTGTCAAATTACATACGGCAATAATAACCCCCTGCTAAAAACCAGCAAGGGGTTATTGCATTTTTACTGCCCGCCGTATTTTAAATGGCGGTCTGCATATTCATGAATAATATAATTGGTAAGCGCGTCGCAGTAACGGTCCTGCTCCGGCTCGTCCATTTTGTCCTCAAACGAAAAATCTTCGTTGTAATAATACGCTTTGCCGCCAAAATAGCCCAGCGCATACGGCAAGGGTGCATACTGCAAAAAGTTGCGTCCCATAAATTCTTCCGGCACCGTAATGCCGCCCAAGGCCAAAAGCGTCGGCGCAAGGTCAATCTGCGAAGCGTACTGTTCTTCGTCTAAAAGTGCAAACGGCGCTAAATTTTTGCCTATAAAAATCAAGGGTATCGGCGCAATGCTGCGGCGCGAGCGTTCATCCGTAACCAGTTCCATATATTCGCCGCCGCTGTGCGGATTATGGTCACTGGTTATTACAAACAGCGTGCGATCATCCATCAGCCCGCGGCGTGATGCTTCTTTAAAGAAGTTTTGAATGGTGAGGTTTACCCAGTAAATGCCGCGCACGGTAACGTATTTGTTGTCGCGCACGCCTTCCGGCATATCGCCGTAGGCAGTGCCGTAGTACGGATACGGCTGATGCATATCCAGCGTTTTAACAACAAGCAGCATTTTATCGTTATTTTTCTGCCCTTTTTCAAGCAGGTTCAGCGCTTCGGCATACATAACATCGTTGTGGTAGCCCCAGCCGCTGGCGCCGGTGTAGCCTGCGTCCTCAAGGTATTCTTTGGCGTAGTATTCCTCCATGCCAAACTGCGTGGGGTATTCGTGCAGCTCGTTGTTGTAATACTGGCTGCTGGCGTTCATAAATATGCCGCGCCAGCCTGCCTGCTGCACGCTGCGGAAGATGGAAGGCTGCGCTTCGCCCGGCAGGTCGGGGTCATAAATTAAGTGCGAGCGGAAGGTTGCGTTAAGCCCCTGCGTTGTAGGCACTGCCGAAGAATAGTAGTGGTCAAGGTGCGGGTATTTTTCAAGCAGGCTGTCAAGGTAAGGCGTTGCCTCCGCCGGTATGTTTTCGTTGTAATAATGCATGTAATCGCGGTGTACGGATTCCAGCACCAGCATTACAATACGGTCGTAGCTTGCTTTCGGCTCCGCCTTTTCTTCGCTCTTGCGCATAATGCCCAGCTCCTGCAAAACCTGCTCATCCTTCACCGTCAGCGGGCGCTGCTCAATATGGCTGCGGCTGACGATTTTATCGGTATTAAACAGCATTTTGCCAAAAAAATTTACGTTTACGGGCACGGTAAGCATATCGCGGTAGGCTTCGCGCGTTTTTTCGCTTTCAACCTCCGTCCACATGCCCATGTATTCTTTCATTACATAACCGTTCAGGCTGCCCATCATCATGTAGCCAATGTTCAGCGCCAGCGAAAACGCTGCTACGCACATCAGCGACCATACAAAGTTCGGTTTCTTTTTGGTGGGCTTGTTTACGCGGAACAAAAGCACAAGCAGCAGAAGCCCCGCGGCGATAAGCGCAAGTTTAAGCGCGCCCATGCTGGCCAGCACGCCCTTAACGGCATATATATTAAGGTTGGCAAAAAGCACGCTCTGCACGTGCATGCTGGTTTGCCAAAAATAAAAGGCGTCAAAAATTACAATAACTGCCGACAAAAAATAAACGGCAAAATACACCGTTTTCATGGTGCGCCCTGCCCATTTGTGGTAACACATGGCAGTTACAAGCACCGCAAAAATATTGTTGTTAAGCCCGGCAAGTATTGCCAGCGCCGTTACAACGCCGCCGTCCAGCCGCAGCTGATGCACCATAAACACCGTTACGCCAAGGTACAAAACGCCGGTTACAACTACCGGAAAATAACGCTTCACCCTGTCGCGGATACGCGTGCGGCGCAGATACAAAAGCCCTGCCACGCCCAAAAGCAGCACGTCGCGCAAAAAGCTGCTTATTGCTGTATACCAGAACTCCATTTCCGGGAAAGGCACTATGCTTCTGTAAAATTTCCACGATAAAAAATATTCGGCCGCAAAGGCAATAACCATAAACACAAGCAGCCAGTAACGTTTTCTCATCTTCTCCCCGCCTTACGCCAGAAAGTTAACCGTTTGGGAATACATCTCTATCAAAAGCGGCGTTGCAGTAACCACGTCGCCGTCCAGTTCCGCCGGAAAGCCGTCCACATTGCACTCAATGGTAAGCGTATGCGCTTTTTTAACAATAACGCCCTGCTCGCCCTCCAGCGATTCCATTAAAATCATGGCGGCATATTTTAAAAAGTCCGCACGCTTGCAGCCGGTAAACAGCGCCACGTCAAAATAATCGTTGGTAATGGCAGCGCCCTTAAACAGGCTGTAACGCCCTGCATAATAGCGGCTTTTACCGATGATAACGGAAGAAGCCTCGTACCACTCGGGGTCGCCGTCAAACTTAACGCGGAACCTGTAACGCCAGTTGCTTAACAAAAGCTCCTTGCGCACCAGCTCGCCGCTTTGCACAACATAGGCAAAAGAGGACAGGAAACGCTTTTCGAGGCTTGATACGCTGTCCACAACTTTGGAATCGAACCCGATACCGGCAACGGTTAAAAAGATATGCCCGTTGGCCTTGCCGATGCGCACCGGTTTAATGCGCCCTTTGCGCACACGCTGAATCCAGCGTACCGGGTCGGCAGGCATGTCAAACTCCTTGGCAACAAGGTTTACCGTGCCTGCGGGGAACACGCTGATGTACGGCACATAGCCGTTGCGGTCAAGCTCGGCAATCATGGCGCGCAAAGTACCATCGCCGCCGGCTACAATTACCCAGTCGTACTTTTCTTCCTTAATTTTATCGGCCCAGTCCGTCAGCTTTTTAAACTCGCGCAGCTCCGTAAGCTCCACCCTGTTCGGGCCAATAATCGCCGTCAGGCGGCGCTTTAAATCGAGCACTCTCGAGAGCATGCTCACAAAAATCTGCTTGCCGGAATTGGGGTTGTAAATAATAACAACCTTTTTAAAATTTTTAATTTCAACGCCGTTGGTTTCCACTTTTATCACACCTTAAAAAATCCACTTTTTGCGCGCCAGATAGTTCCATACCACCACAATGCAGGTAGCGGCAATTTTTGAAAGCAGCCCCGGCAGTGCAAAAAGCCCAACAAAAACATACATTAATATAAGATTAAATAAAAGCCCCATGCCGCTTACCAAAAACACAAGGCTTATTTCTTTGGCTTTGCCATAGCGCACGCCGCTTGTAAACACCAGAATATTGCACATAAAATAATGGTACAACGTTGATAAAAAATAAGCGCACGCCGTCGACGCCAGATAATTTATGCCCGCCGCCTCCGAGAAAACGTAAAAAAACGCCCACTCAATCAGCGCGGCGCTGCCGCCGACAAACAAATATAAAATTATTTTTACAAATTCGTTGTTTGTATAATCAAAACCAAACAAAACCTTTTTAGACATTTTACAAACTCCTTGACGTATAATTATAGCATTTTTTATATTTTAGTTAAAGCGGGATTTTAAGATTTTTATATTATGAAGTTTTATTATTTTTAATTTTACGTTTGGTTTTTGAAATTATGTTTAAATTTACTTATATTTTTTTGATTTTGGGTTAGGTTTTTGTATTTACGTTATTGTATTTTTATTTACGTTTCGTCTTTGATGGCACTTTAATTATTTTTCATTTATTTTATCATTCATGTTCATTCTTTGTAACCAAAATATATTAAGGACCGTAAATTTTGCTCATTATTCAATCGCAAAATTTGCGTAGCTTCGCTGGCACAATTATTGCCTTCGCTACCACTCGGCACTAATTGGCGACTCAGCCCAAACTCACGCGGCTGAAAAAATTTTTAACGCGGCACTTTAGATAAAAATAAAATTTTCCACGGAACTCGCTGCGCTCAAACACCGGGAAAATTTTATTTTCTTTTAGTAAATACCACTAAATTTTTAATGCCGCGATTGCACTTAACCCGTACTTTTTAACTGCTTAATTTAGTATATACTTGCTTTGTATCGTATTTTACAACTGCTTATTATTCAAAGATATGCAACTAATGATTTTGCACTATTAAAACCTACGGCAACATTACTATTGCTCATAAAAAATTATCATAGTACGAATTTGAGCGAAGCCGCGACTTTCCAAAAATAGGATGCTGACTTCCTATCAAAAAGCACTTGCAGCAATAGCCGAGGACTGTTTGAGTTTGCGCAGCAAACGAGTTCCGCAGGCGCTGCAAGTGCTATACAAATTTGATACAGTCATACGTATAATTTTTGGAGGAGCGAAGGCTTTTTGTTACTTTTTGGCCCACAAAAAGTAAGATGAATGAAAAGGTAAATTAAAATATAAAAACTATATACAAAGACGAAAAAATTGGAAACAAGATGAATAATAAAGTAAATTAAGATATACTAACGTAACTACAAAGACTAAACCCAAATCAAAACAAAAGAACCCTACCTGAACCACTTCAGCAAATACCCATGCTGCTTTAATGCCTGTCTGCGCTGTTTATAATCCGGCATTACAGCCGCCACTCTCTGCCAAAAGGCAGGGCTGTGGTTCATGCAGCCGATATGGCACAGTTCGTGTACCACCACGTAATCTATCAGCGCGGGCGGTGCAAAAATAAGCCGCCACGAAAAATTCAGCACGTTCTGCGCACTGCACGAGCCCCATCTTGCCTGTGCTTCCGATACCTTTACCCCCAGCGGCTTTACGTCAATTACCGGTGCATATTTATCAACGCGCCAGTAAAACAAATCCCTGGCAAAGCCGCGCAAAAACTTAATCAGCCCGGGGCGCCCCAGTTTTTTGCTGCAAATAAATTCGTCCGGCGCAAGCTTCGCATAGTCCTTCGCAGCGCCTGCAATAAATTTAATGCGCACGCGATTGCCTGCTATCACCCACTCCGCGCCTTCTTTAAACTCCGGTTCACGCGGGGCAAGCTCTGTTTTTAACTCTATTTCGCACAGCTTGTTTTCAATCCAGCTGCGCTTTTCTTCGATAAATTTTTTTATTTCCGCCATAGGCATCCGCATGGGCGCGCGCACCACGCACCTGCCGCTGCCGTCTATTGTTATTGCCAAAGTGCGCCTGTTGCTGCGCACCAGTTCGTACTGCATAAAATCCCCTCCGAAAATTATTATACAGCGTTTAAATCAGCGGCGCAAATTGCCTTGCAGCGCCTTTTGTTATATAATTTTTACAAACAATTACGGAGGGTTTCTGATGGATACCGCTTTAATTAAAGATTTTTTCGACTGCTGCCGCGACGCTAAAAAAATACTGGAACTTTTGCCGCCGCTGCCGCAGGGTTTAACACCGCGCCATATACAGATTATCGACACCATTTCCCAGCTCGAAGAAAAAAACGGGCTGGTTAAAATAAGCGACATCAGCACTGCGCTGCACGTAACGCGCCCAAGCATTACCCGGCTTGTATCAGAGCTTGCCGCCGCAGGCTATGCCCAAAAAGCCGGCAGCGCTACCGACGGGCGTGTTACTTACGTTGCCCTTACAAATAAAGGTAAAAGCTGCTGCGATTTTTATGTTAAACGCTACCACAACTGGGTAAGCAGGCAGTTAACAGGCATTAAGCCCGATGACCTTATCTGCGCCGCTAAAACGATACGCAGCTTTTATGCAGCTTTAAAAAACAGCGAGCCGCCCAAACCCTAAATTGCAGCAGGCATTGACAATATACGTCAATGCCTATATAATTACCAGTATAGTTACTTTAGGTAATTATTATGCGTAATTTTCGAGGTGACATACATGCAAAAAGATAAACAATTAACGCCCAAGCTTGTAACGGCAATAATTTCTGCCGGTATTATGGCCTTTGCCGGAGTGGTTGCCGAAACCGCCATGAACATTACCTTTACAACGCTAATGCGTGAATTTGGCATTGGTACTGCCGCCGTGCAGTGGCTTACCACAGGTTATCTGCTGATGCTTGCCATAATTGTGCCTGCATCCGGCTGGTTAAAAAATAATTTCAGCCATAAGCGGCTTTTTATAGCGGCAGAAGCCTTTTTTATAACCGGCACTGTGTTATGCTGCGCCGCTCCCAGCTTTGCCCTGCTGCTTACCGGCCGCATAGTACAAGGGCTTGGCACAGGCATAGCCCTGCCGCTGATGTTTAACCTGGTTTTTGAAGAAGTACCTGCTCAAAAAACCGGCTTTATGATGGGCGTTGCCTGCATGATAACTGCCATGGCACCGGTAGTGGGCCCTTTTGCTGGCGGGCTTATTATAACATTGTGGGGCTGGCGGCTTATTTTTGTGTTTATGCTGCCCTTGCTGCTGCTTTCGCTGATAGCCGGGCTTTTAACCGTACCTGCAAATCCGCAGCTTAAACACACCCGCTTTGAATGGAGCAATTACCTTTTAATGGCTGTTGGTTTTGCACTGTTTATTACAGCCACTGCGCATACACAGGCAGGCTGGTTAAGTACTGCGGTAACAGTTCCGCTTCTTATAAGCGCTGTGCTGCTTGCTTTATTTTACCGCCGCTCGCTTACAAGCCCTACTCCTGTAATAAACGTAAAAATTTTCCGCAGCGGCCGTTTTAACAGCGGTGCCGCCGCTATGGTTTTTATTTATTTTACGGTACTCGGGCTTGGCTTTTTAATTTCCAACTATGCCCAGCTTGTTTTCGGCGCCGATGCTTTTACAGCAGGCTGCCTGCTGCTGCCGGGCTGCATACTTGGCATTTTGGTAACACCATCAGCCGGGCGTGTGCTTGACCGCTGCGGAGCCGCACTGCCGGTTTTGGGCGGCAGCTTTTTAATGTTAGGCTCCGTTTCAGCCATGGCGTGGCTTACGCCCGATATCAGCAACACTTTATTTGCCGTGCTGTACACATTTTTTGCCTTTGGGCAGGCTGCTTCGATACCTACCGTTACGCTCTGCGCTATCCGCTGCCTATCAGCAGATGATTCTGCCTCCGGCAACGCCGTAATTAATACCCTGCAGCCGCTTTCCGGC
This sequence comes from Phascolarctobacterium sp. ET69, assembly GCF_023336935.1. Classification (GTDB taxonomy): domain Bacteria; phylum Bacillota; class Negativicutes; order Acidaminococcales; family Acidaminococcaceae; genus Fusicatenibacter_A; species Fusicatenibacter_A intestinipullorum. The sequence goes on along the minus strand of NZ_JAMBLR010000002.1, from coordinate 284,289 downwards.
GCCCTTGGCACATCAATATGCGCCAGCATTGTTGCAGCAGCGCAAAACACATCTGCCGGAGCGGCAGGCACGCAGACCGGCACCGCCCATGCGCTGGTACTGCTTGCAGTATTTACAGCAGTAATTTTATTTTGTAATTTATACCTTTTAAATGGCAAAAGCCATACAGTAAATACACCAAATTTATCTGTTCAAAAATAGCTTAATAATAACAAAAACGCCTGTATATTAATTACACAGGCGTTTTTATTTATTTGTTTCGTTTTAAATAAATATCAGGCAAAATAACTGCTGTTTCTTCAGTATCTTCTTTGCCCATCCATGCAACTATAAACCGAACTTCAGCAGCATAAGGCATATAACCTTTCTTCTGCAAATTTTGTATTTTTTCAAAAAATGCTTTGGAAAATTTTACAACAGGCATATTTTTCCCCTCAATTTGCGCGCAGAGATACATGCCGTTAATTAAAAGTTTACTGCCGCTGCGGAGTTTAAAAATAAACTGCTTTTTATTCTTAAAATAATCAAGGAACACATCTTTATGTGTCATCTGCAATGAAATTTCCAAGGGTTTACTATAAACAACTTTATCATAGCAATGCTCTATATCAGGTAAATTATATGCAGAAAATAATTTCGTATTGCTATGAATATACAGTTCATTTTTAGCCCTTGTCATGCCAACATACAAAATGCGCTTTTCTTCATCAGTTGAAGCATTATTGCCGTTAAGCATCATGTAAACAGTATCAAACTCTCTGCCTTTGGCTTTATGGATAGTAGATACATACACAGCTTCTGTTTCGTCATCATAAAAATCTTCATAACTTGATTCTTTGATGAACTCCAACAAATCATTGTAATACTTATCCGGATTAACCGTTTCAAAATCACGGAGCAGGTTTCTGCAAATTTCAAGGCAACTGCTGCCTGCATAAGTTTTAAATAACTTATCTGCCGCTTTTTCCCAAACCGTGTCAGAAATTTTAACGGCATGCGGAGCAGCATTTTCTATTTGTTTTAAAAAGTAACGTATTTCCGCCAAATTATAAAGATAAAATCCATCAATTGATTGTATAAGTTTAGCCCTGATACCCTTTTTCAGAAGCATTCCCAAAAGCTGTAATGCTTCATCATTTGTATTAGTCAGCACACAGCACCTGCCGTTGCCGCGTGTTTCTGCAATCTGCTTCACTACTGCTTCTTCCATGTTTCTGCCGCTATGATGCGTAATAACAACTCTGCCTTTTTCTTTTTGCACAGAATGAATAAGCGAATTTTTCATCCTGTTATGTATCGTTGCCGCAAAAGCGTTGCCAAGTTCCACAATTGCCGGTTTACTGCGGTAATTTTCCACCATTTCATATCTCACGGCACCATAATCTTTTATTAAAGATTTCAGATATTCGGAATTTGAACCGCGGAATTCATAAATATTCTGGTCATCATCTCCTACCGCTATCACACGCATATTGTCATTATTATCTATTAAAGCGCGTACCAGGTTAAATTCATTTTCGTCCATGTCCTGTGCTTCATCAATTACAAGCACGCTTTTGCTGATTTTACTTCGTTCAACTTCGCCGCTGCGGATTAATTCCACGGCATTTTTTACAATATTGTCTGCGCCCTCAAGCCTGCCGATTTTTCCAAGAAGGTCAAAACAATATGAATGAAAAGTTTTTATTTCCACATAATTTGCTGCATTGCCTATTAATTCAACAAGGCGTTTTTTAAATTCCGTAGCCGCAGCTCTTGAAAATGTCAGCATTAAAAGCTGCTCCGATTTTACGGATTCCAATATTATCAGTGAAGCAAGTTTATGTACTAAAACTCGTGTTTTGCCGCTGCCAGGACCTGCTGCCACAACAATATACGGAGAATCGGCATCATTAATAATTTGCGACTGCACAGCAGATAAACCGTAAAATAATTGCCTGTATTTTTTAGGCGTAATATTACGGTTTATTTCATTTTCACGTTCACCGGCAAAATATTTTTTAATGAACTTCTGAAAATCTATCTGAAAATAATCTTTTACAAATTGCAGTGCAGATTTATAATCACGCACCATCAAATTGGCATATTCACCTATAATATGAATCTGCTGAATTCTTTGTTTGTAAAATTCATCAAGATAACGGTAATCGGCAATTTTATACTTTATTTTATTATCCATTATGCAGCGTTCAATTTCCATACTGTTGTAAAGAACCAAAAAGCCGCCTTCAAGCCTTAATGCTTCTATTTTTGAAAGGTACAGCAATGCGTCCTCAACATCATGCAGAGATACTTCTTTAGCAGTTAAGTCCATTTGCTGATGTTCTTTATACGCATTAAACAAACCGACAAGCGAAAACTCTACCGGTTTCATTTCTTCACCGTCATAGACAGGCTTTGCTGCTTTAGCAAAAAGTTCTTTTAATACAAACCTGCAAATATCTATTCTGGTATCAATTTTATCTTTTAATTTTTCAACGCTGATAAGCGGCAGTATTTGTACTGCCTGTGCAGCTTTCCATTCATTTTTTTGAATGTACTTTTTAATTGTATAGTAATAAATAAGCGTGCGGAAATTTTTTACGTTTGCCCCCGCCAGCCGCCGCTGCTCTGCCTGTTCGTTTAATTCTTTAAGGTTAAATTCGCACACATCGTCTTTTAGCTGTTCCACAAAAAATAATTCCAGTTTTGCAAAACGTTCAAGCAAACTGACAGCCCTGTTTTCTTTTTCGGTCGCCAAAATATAGGCAGACATATCCAGCGTATCGGCTAAAATGCCTTCACGCCGCATTAAATTAACGGCAGTAATTACTTCTTCTTTGGTCAAACCAAGAATATCGGCAAGATAATCGACACGCGATTCCGCATCGTCGTTACCGGCTTTGGCAATGCTTCTGCTTGAAATAAGCGACTTAACTATGCGTTTGGCATTTAAGCGCTGCGGTTCTGTAAAAAGCGGAGAAGCTTCTATACGCCTGGCAGCTTCATTCATATCACTTGCCAAAATACTTGTTGCGTATATGCGCGGCATATTTTTGCCGCGTTTAATATAACCAGCATTTTCAAGCGCAGAAATTGCTGTTTTTACTCTTGTTTCAACATCAGTAACGGAATTATCCCACCCTGCCTGCCGGGCAATTTCCAGTGCCGAGCAGCAAACGCGCGGGCGAAGTTTTGTCATATCCTTAATGGCTTTCCATACCTGCTGTATCTCACTAATGCTGAGCTTGGTCTGGTTCAGCAAAATAAAATGCTTGTCCAAATCACTATCATTATAAAGAACATAGCAATCTGCCTGCATGGAAGGGTCGCGGCCGGCACGGCCGGCTTCCTGAACATAATCTTCCAGTGAACTTGATATGTCATAATGAACTACGAGTTTAACGTCTTTTTTGTCAACGCCCATGCCAAAAGCAGACGTTGCTACAATTACCTGTATTTTATTAGTTATAAACGCTTCCTGATTGGCGATTTTATCAGCCGGGTCCATCTTACCGTTAAAAGGGCATGCCGGAAACCCGTCTTTTGAAAGACGCTCAGCCAATTCTCTTGTACGCCTTGTTCTGGAAACATAAACTATGCTAGGGCAATTTTTTTGTTCCAAAAGCCTGCGCAGAGCATTATATTTTTCTTCATCCGTTTCTTTATATAAAACCGTATACTGTAAATTTTCACGCGTTGCCGATGATGCGTAAAGAACAAGGTCCAAATCCAGAGTTTTCTTAAAATAATCGCAAATATCACTTATTACTTTAGGTTTTGCCGTTGCTGTAAAACAGGAAACAGGTATGGGCATCTGTGAAACTTTCTGGCGCTGGAGTTCACTTATAAATTCGCCTATATATAAATAATCAACCCTGAAATCCTGCCCCCAAGCAGAAAAGCAATGGGCTTCATCAATTACAAAACGGACAATATTACGTTTAAGAAGTATTTTTTCTATTGTGCGTGAACGCAAAGATTCCGGTGCAATATATAAAATATTTACCGAACCGTCAGCCAGACGTTCAATGGCATCCGCTCTTTCTACCGGTGAAAGCAGCCCGTTAATGCTTACGGCTTCAAGTACGCCGGTATTATATAAATTATCAACCTGGTCTTTCATTAAAGAAAGCAGCGGCGATATAACAACAGTTAAACCATGTACAGCTTTGCCCGCCATAAGTGCCGGAAGCTGAAAAGTTATAGACTTACCGCCGCCGGTAGGAAACACCGCCAATAGTGATTTACCGTCCACAGCCGCCTGTGCCGCCATTTCTTGAAGCGGCTCACCATTATAAGTTCTGAAACTGTCATAACCAAAAATTTCTTTTAAACTTTTATGAATGTTGAGTTTGTTTTGGCAATAGCCACAGCCTTCAGAACATGGAGTATTGCACAATAACTTAATTACATTTTCAATTTTCGGGAAATTATGCATAAGCCATGGCGGAGTTATAGAATGATAGTCATCGGAAGAAATCAGCGCAAGCACATACGCAAGTTCTATTTTATTTCCTGCAATAAGCGTTTTAAGGTCTGCATTTTCACAAATTTTCCCGGCAAATTCACTCTTAATCAAAGTTTCTGCGTCATTAACGGCACAGTAAAAATCTATGTATTCAAAAAAAGCTTCAAATTCCACTGCTTCATGCAGCAGACAATAAAAAATCTGCTTCATTTTTAATGACAAGGCAATAAAAGCATTTACCTCATCATAAAATAATTGCTGTGCTTTTTTGCTGTCATTTAAAGGATTGTTTATTTCATCTGTCTGTAATTTATCATCTTTTAATAAAGCATGATACGGCCGTTTAGGAAAAAGCAGCGGCGAAAGATAGAGCGTATCTATTACTTTGCAGCTTATCTTTCTTCCGGCAGCAGCTTCAATATATTTTAGGTCATGATGAATTATATTATGCCCGCACAAAAAATCAGCACCGCTTATAAAATCGCAAAAATTATTTATCGAAGCGGAATGAAAACAAACATTGCTGTCACGTATTGCTCCAAGGTCATAAATTTTCTTATCGGCAATGCCAACCTCAGAATCAATAAAGACTACTGTCTTTGCCATCATTTCCACTTCCTTTGCGCTTTTAAAGCGATGCTTTAAAATTTTTAATATAACAATGATTTTATTTTGATACTTCTATTAATAAAATCTGCAATTTATTATTAAAATAAAACAATCTTCAAAGGTGATTTACTTATGTGAAAAATATTTTGCACAATTCTTACTTATAAGATATTTAATTTTAAGTTTTTTGTCAATCTAATTTTAGTGTTAACTTAAACTTTATATTATTTTTAATAAAAACATGGTTTAAAGTTTAAACAAAACAGGCTGCACCGCAAGGCAGTTAACCAAAACTGCCTACGCCGCAGCCCGTTTGGGGTTTTATTTTTCTGCTATATATTTCCTTGTTTTATTACTTAATGGCAAAGCGCCGTCAGCCAATTTCTCTTTCCAGCTCCGTGCCGCGCACTTTCAGCGGTTTGTTGGCTTCGTCCACCATTACAACCTTTGGCTCGCAGCGGCGCGCTTCTTCTTCCGTCATCTGCGCGTAAGCCATAATAATAACCTTGTCGCCCGGCTGCACAAGGCGTGCTGCCGCACCGTTAAGGCAAATTACGCCGCTGCCCGGTGCACCCGCAATGGTGTAGGTTTCAAGGCGCGCGCCGTTATTGTTGTCTACAATCTGCACGCGCTCGCCCGGCAAAATGCCTGCCATTTCCATAAGTTCGCTGTCGATTGTAACGCTGCCCATGTATTCAAGGTTGGCTTCCGTTACCGTTGCGCGGTGAATTTTGCCGTGCATTATCGTATAAAGCATTTATTCTACCTCCAAAATTACGTTGTCAATAAGGCGTGTGGTGCCAAATTTTACGGCCAGCGCCAAAAGATACTGCCCCTTGGTTAAAACCTCCGGCGCAGGCGTAAGCCCCGGCAGTGCGTATATTTCCACGTAGTCAATCTGTGCCATGGGCTCGTCGCCGATGAGTTTTTTAACGCCCTCCACCAGTTTCTGGCTGCTGCGCTCGCCCGCTTTAAAAAGCATGGAGGCGGTTTCGAGGCTGCTGTTTAAAATTACCGCCGCCGCACGCTCGCTTTTTGATAAATATGTGTTGCGCGAAGATTTGGCAAGCCCGTCCGCCTCGCGCACAATGGGCATAATGCGCAGCTTTACGTTAAAGAACAAATCTTTAACCATGCGTTTTAAAACCTCTGCCTGCTGGGCGTCCTTCTGCCCAAAATAAGCGTGGTCAGGCTGGGCCAGGTTAAACAGCTTGGCAACAACCGTTGTTACGCCGCGGAAATGAATGGGCCTTGTGCGCCCGCACAGCACTTTGGTAATGTCGCCGGTAACTTCTACCCAGGTCATATCCTCGCTGGGGTACATTTCGGCTGGCGTGGGTGCAAAAACAATGTCCGCGCCGCAGCTTTCCGCCAGTTTGCAGTCGGCGTCAAGCGTGCGGGGGTAGGCGTCCAAATCTTCGTTAGGCCCAAACTGCGTGGGGTTTACAAACACGCTTACCACAACAAGTTCGTTTTCCATTGCCGCCGCTTTAATAAGCGAAGCGTGCCCTTCGTGCAGCGCGCCCATAGTCGGCACAAGGCCGATGGTTTTGCCTGCCGCTTTGGCAAGCGCAATTTCTTCGCGGAGTTCCGCGGTTGTTCTGCAAAGTTTCATTTTGCGTTCTCCTTTATCAGTACAGTTTTTCCAAAACTTCGTCGTCTATTTTAAAAGTATGCTCCGCCGCAGGGAAGCTGCGGGATTTTACATCTGCCGCATAGGCTTTAAACGCCGCCGTCATTACGCTGTGCAAATCGGCGTAGCGCTTAACAAATTTGGGGCAAAAACCATCGGTATAGCCTAAAAGGTCGTTGCATACCAGCACCTGCCCGTCGCAGTATTTGCCAGCGCCGATGCCGATAGTTGCCGCCGTTTTAAGGTTTTCCGTAACCTTTGCCGCCAGTGCTTCGGGCACACATTCAAGCACAATGGCAAATGCGCCTGCCTGTTCCAGTGCGCGGGCGTCGTCCAAAAGCTTCTGCGCCGCCTCTGCGCTTTTGCCCTGTATTTTAAAACCGCCCAGCTGGTTTACAGATTGCGGCGTAAGCCCAATATGCCCCACAACCGGTATGCCTGCCTGCGTAAGTTTCTGCACCAGTCCGCACACTTCCGCGCCGCCTTCCAGCTTTACTGCCGCGCAGCCGGTTTCCTTCAAAAAACGGGCAGCGTTGTACATGCCGTCCACCACGCTTGCCTGATAGCTCATAAAAGGCATATCGCCCACAACCATTGTGCCGCTGCCCTGCGCCGCGCGCATAACGGCTTTGGTATGGTGAATCATCTCGTCCATCGTTACCGGCACGGTGCTGTTATAACCCAGCACCACATTGCCCAGCGAATCGCCCACCAAAATCATTTCAATACCGGCCTCGCATACGTTTTTGGCCATGGCGTAATCGTATGCCGTAACCATGGTTACCGACTCGCCGTTTTGTTTCATTTGCTTTATTACAGCTGTTGTAATTTGTTTCATTTATTTGCCTCCGTAAATAATTCCGTCATTTCCGCCGCTGCGGATTCTGTAATGCGCACGCTTTCGCGTGCCAGCTTAACCGTTGCCAGCCCCAGCGCGCAGTAAGCAGGCACAAACTCCTGCGGCAAAACTTTTAAATGCCCGGCAACAGTAACCGCGTCCCCGCGCGATATCGGGCCGGTTAACGCCGCGCCCGCATTTTCTGCCGAAGCAAGATTTGCCGCCGTACCGGCTAAAAGCGGCACAAGCAGCCTGTGCGCGGTTTCTTCGTCATCAGTCCAGCGTAAAAGCAGCTTTTCGGCAAGGGCCGTAACCGTTACCGTAAAATTACTGCAAAAGCACGCCGCCGCGTGATACAGCTCCCGCTCCTGCGGCGGCACTTTAAAGGCAGCCGCCCCTGAAAGGCGCGCCAGCTTAAAACCGAGCTCCTGCGCCTTTGCGCTGCCGTCCACCGCCATGCCAATTCCCGCAAGGCTTTTTACCGGCGCAGCAAAACTCTGAAGCGGGTGCAGGCTACCTGTTTCCGCGCCCAGCGCTTTAAGCGGAGCAAGTTCATCAAGCCCGGCGCTGCCGCTCACATGGTAAAAATACTTGCCGCGCACATCAAGCCCGGCTTGTGCAGCAGCCTTTGCCATGCTCTCTGCCGCCTCATTAATAAACCTGTCCGGCACGCAGATAAAAATAACGTCTGCCGCGGCAACAAGCCCCAAAGGCTCATTAAAATGCCGCACACCAAGTTCAGCCGCCCTTGCTTTGGCATGGGTGCCGCCGTAAACACCGGCGCAGCTTAAGCCTGCTCCGCCAAGCGACATAGCAAGCGAACTGCCAACGCGCCCCGGGCCTGCAACGCCAAAAGATAAATCCATAACAACTCCTTTCTGCAAGGATTAACCGGAAGCATAAAAAAAGCGCACTCCGGGCAGAGTACGCCAAAATACGCATAAATGCACTATTCCGTCACGTCCCGGCAATTAAGTCCAAGCGTTTTACCGACCTTGTTTTTGCATTAATGCCCTTTATATGGTACAGCTCCTGCGGATGCTGCCCTAAGGCATCTGAATGCAGATAAATAATAGCACAACGGATTTTAAATAGCAAGTAAAATTTTTAATGCCGTGTTATAATAAAACAAAAAGGAGTGACGCCCATGCCATACGTTAACATTAAAATTACCCGCGAAGGCAACGTAACGCCGGAGCAGAAAAAACAGCTTATCGAAGGAGCAACGGAGCTTCTGCACCGCGTGCTGAACAAAAACACCGCCACCACGGTTGTGGTTATCGACGAAGTTGACACCGATAACTGGGGCATTGGCGGCGTGCCGGTAACGGAGCTTAGGAAGAAGAAGTAATAAAAAATGGCGCGGTGTAAATCGTGCCATTTTTTATTACCTTAATGTGGAGTTTGGATTTTTTAATTTTGGTTTTATCTTTGTATTTACGTTAGTATATCTTAATTTACTTTTTTATTCATCTTATTTTTCATTTTGCTTTGCTCCTTTGCATGTACATTTAATATTTTATATTTACTTTATTATTCATCTTCATTCTTTTGACTGACCAAAAGAACGAAGCAAGAAAAGTCACGCGGCTAGCAAAAATTTACGAATTTTGTTGCTAAAGCAAAAAATCCGCACGCGGCACACCGCAACCAATAAAAATTTCCACGGAACTCGCTGCGCTCAAACACCGGAAAATTTTTATTGCTTTTTAGTAAATGCCGCTAAATTTTTAATGCCGCGATTGCATTTAACTCGTACTTTTAATTTTTTAATTAGACGAAAATACATAATAAACGATAATAAAAAATATTATTATAGCCATCAGCCATAAATTTGTATACTGACATTCTATCTATTAAATTACCTGATAAACTAATTATTCCTTACTTTTCAGCAATGAAATCGGAACTCAATAAATTTTTAGCAGTGCGGCAACAAGTTAAATTTTAGAAAAGAATTATCAAACTACGAATTTGGGCGAAGCCGCGACATTCAAAAAATAGGCAAACCATAATTAAGGCACTTGCAGCGTTTGCCGAGGACTGTTTGAGTTTGCGCAGCAAACGAGTTCCGCAGGCGCAGCAAGTGCTATACGAATTTGATACAGTCATCCGTATAATTTTTGGAGGAGCGAAGGCTTTTTGGTTACTTTTTAGCCCATAAAAAGTAACATGAATAATAAAGTAAATAAAGATATAATAACTAATTACAATGACTATAACTATTATAAAAAGGAAAAGAAAAACCAGCCCTTTGCATAACAGCATCGGGCTGGTTTTGTGCTTATAAAAGTTTGGCAAGTAATGAAGTTTTAAGTTATATAACAGGCTAAATGTTTATAATTTCCGGCGCAAAGGCAAAACTGCGGCGGCTGAAATTTTTAGTTTTAAACTCCGCAAGGTCAGCTGCGAAGCCTGACCGTTAACGGAGAAGCCGCAGCATTTTGCAGCGGCGGAAAGAATGAGCATTTAGCCTGCACGGCTTTTCGTGCTAATTTACGCCTTGCGCGATATTTGCCGTCAGTGCGCTGATGCTTTCGGTAAGTTTATCCAGCTTGCTTTCCATGCGTATTAATAAATACCACGAAAGCATTACCGGAAACCCGAAATTAGCCAGCTGGCTGAAGATAAGTTCCGCGTCCATCGCTTAGCCGCCTTATTTCAGCACGTTCACTTCGGTAGTACGCACACGCGCTTCCACAACTTCGGCAAGCGCGTTGCCGTCGGCATTAAATACGCCGCTGTCTACAATGCTCTGCATGGCGGTGCGCGCTTCTTCCGCCGTAACATTTTCGCGCGGGTCGGTTACGTTAAGCACCTTCTGTTTGCCGTCGGCCTTTTTAAATACAAGCTGTAATACTTTTTCCATTTTTCAATCTCCCTTCGGTTAATTACTCGGCTTCCGCCACTTCCGCTTTTTCGGTTACAACAATGTTCACAACTTCGTTTTCCATCAGGCTGCCCAGCGCCGTACCAGCTTTAACAAGCTCATCAGCACCCGCGTCTTTTTTGATGCCCGAGTAGGTGTGCGCCTTGGTCTGCGCTGTACCTTCGCCATCGAAGCCATCCTCCACGTTGATAGACATTGTTTGAGATAACACTGTTTTTGCTGCTGCCATTTTAGCATGCTCCTTTCCTTGGGCTGTTTGTTTTTTGCGTTTGCCCTTACACCCATATAAACGGATTTTATGCCTTAAAAATTTACCTGCCTGTAAAATTTTTTTATTTTTCCGCCCGTAAAAATTTTTTGGCAATTTTTTTGCGCATGGTTAATTTTTGCCCCTGTTTTGCTGTTTATATGGGTGAGTTTCTTTTCTTTTCTCTTTTTTCTTGTTTTTTCTCTTTATCTTTTCTTTGCCGTATTACGTTCTTACCTTGTTCTTAAGTAATTCAAAGATTATATATATAATTTACCTTGTTCCCTAAGTACTACCGTACGTAAGCAGTAAAACCCAAAAATGCCCACGCAAAACAGGCACTATCTCCAGGCCGAGATAGTGCCGTAAGCAGTAAACTATATCCCTTCATGCACAAAATAAAAAAAGAGAGCAGCACTGCCCTCTTTAAACATGCAAAAGCTATATTAAAATTTTTACTGCCAAAACACCGAAAGCCGCCGCAAGCACGCCCAAAAGGCAGCTTAACGCTGCGTATAACAAAGCGCAGGCAAGGTTTCCTTCCGCAAAAAGCGTATATACTTCATACCCGAAGGATGAAAACGTGGTAAACCCGCCCAAAACACCTACACACAAAAACAAACGCCAAACCGGCGGCAGAAGGCCTTTATCCACAATCAGCGTCATCAAAAGCCCCATTAAAAAGCAGCCGCTGATGTTAATAATAAAAGTTCCGTACGGCAGCTGCGGGTTAAAATATTTTACGGCGGCATTACCTGCAAGGTAACGCAGCACTGCGCCAAACGCGCCCCCAACGGCGATGTATAAAAGGTTCATGGCTTAACTCCCTGCTGATGATTTTAAAAGCATTTTTAATTATAACATACTCATGGATGTTTGATAAAACTTTTGGCAGGAAGGTTTGTAATGAGAGGCTTGGCACTAAGTGGCGACTCATTTAGGATTACAAATTTTACTCTTTATTCAATCGTAAAATTTGCATAGCTTCGCTGGCACACTTATTGCCTGCGCTTCTGTTTGGCACTAAGTGGCGACTCAGCTAAAAAAGCGCACTGCGGCGCTTTGGGCACGCAGTGCAATGAAAGGTGATGACTGTGGGGTTTTTATATAACGGCGTGCTGTGTTTTTATATCTGTATAAGCTCCGCCGTTACTGTTTATCAGTCTATGCTGGTTATTATTTAAAAATCTAAGCTTCGCCAAAGGATCGCTTATATTGGGCGATGTTAAGGACCGTAAACTTCGCTCTTTATTCAATCGCGAAATTTGCACGGCTTTTACGTTACGCTTATTGCCGTATCTATCACCCGGCACTAAGCGGCGCTCATTTATGGTCGTCGATAATGGCTGCCTCGCCCTGTTCGCCGGTGCGGATTTTAACTGCATTGGCCAGCGGGTAGATAAAGATTTTGCCGTCGCCGGGCTGACCGGTTTTAAGGACTTTCTGGGCTACGCGCAAAACTTCGTCCACAGGGACTTCGCAGACAACGGTTTCTATTTTAACCTTCGGCACAAGGTTAATATCGTAAGCCTGCCCGCGGTACACTTCCTTATGCCCCTTCTGCAAACCGCAGCCAAACACCTGGCTTACCGTCATGCCGGTAACGCCAATTTCCGCAAAAGCAACTTTCAGTTCGTCCAGTTTTTCGGTTCTGGTTATAATATCTATTTTGGTAATCGGTCTCATAACTGCCTCCGTAAATTATTTGCCCGCCGGTGCCGGTTTGGCGGCAAAGGCCGGTGCTTCCTGCACGGCAAGGTTAGTAAGCGGCGTGCCGTTTATAATGCTCTGGCGGTAAGCGCGTTCGCCGTGTTCAACAATGTCAAGCCCGCTTTCTTCTTCGGCAGCATCAGCACGCAGGGTTGTAACTGCGCCCACTATTTTTAAAATTATGTAGGTGCCAACAACGGCCAGCACAATGGCAACCACTACCGTTACCGCCTGTACATACAGCTGGTGCGCGTTGCCGTAAAAAAGCCCGTCCGCACCGGCGGAGTTTGCGGTTTTTGTTGCCCAAAGCCCGGTTGCCAGTGCGCCCCAGGTGCCGCCAACGCCGTGTACGCCGAATGCGTCAAGTGCGTCGTCGTACCCGAGTTTTGCCTTAACAATGGCCACTGCCGCAAAGCACAGCACGCCGCCGATAAGCCCGATTAAAACGGCCGGCACAACAGTTACAAAGCCTGCCGCCGGGGTAATGGCAACAAGCCCGGCAATGCAGCCGCTTGCTGCGCCAAGCATGGTGGGGTGCCCGTTTACAAGCCATTCTGCGCCAACCCACGATAAGGTTGCCGCTGCCGCCGCTGCCTGCGTTACCACAAACGCACCGGCTGCAAGGCCGTTAGCGCCAAGCGCGCTGCCTGCGTTAAAGCCGAACCAGCCGAACCACAAAAGTGCTGCGCCCAGCACCGTCATCGGCAAATGGTGCGGCAGCATGGGCACAACACCCTTGCCGCTGCGTTTGCCAAGCATAATGCAGGCTACCAAACCGCTGACGCCGCTTAAAATATGAATAACCGTGCCGCCCGCAAAATCGAGCGCGCCTAAATCGCGCAGCCAGCCGCCAACGCCCCATACCCAGTGCGCCATGGGGTCGTACAAAAACGTAGTCCACAAAAAGGTAAACAGCACAAACGCGCCAAATTTAAAGCGTTCGGCGTAAGCGCCGGTAATAAGCGCCGCCGTAATTACCGCAAACATGCACTGGAATGCCGCAAAGGCAAACAGCGGCACCGTTGCGGAATAATCTTCGTAAGGAGCGGCAAAAAGCGCCATATCGGTAAGCCCTGCCCAGCTCAAGCTGCCGATAACGCCGTTAATATCCGGCCCGAAGGCAAGGCTGAAGCCGAACAGCACCCACTGCACGCTTACCATTGCCACAATAAAAAAGCTCTGCATAATTGTCGTCAGTACGTTTTTGCTGCGCACCATGCCGCCGTAAAAAAACGCCAGCCCCGGTGTCATCAGCATTACAAGCGCAGCACTTATCAATACCCACGCCGTGTCGCCGGTATCAACTGCCGGCGCTCCTTCTGCGGCAAGCACCGTGCCCGGAATGCCCAAAAGCACGCCTGCCGCCAGTAAACCATGTATTAATCCCCTCATATTAGCCCTCTTTTCTGTAACTAAAACAAAAGCGGGGTGTACCTTTTAAGATACACCCCGTTGTGCAGCAAAACTCAAATTCGGTTTTAATATACTCCAAACAGCAATTCACTGTAAGTCGGGTACGGCAGGTATTTGCCGCCCATCAGTTTTTCCAGTTCGTCGCCGGCTTCGCGCAAAGCGCCCATGTCTTTTAAAATAACGTCATGGTAATAATCTGCCTCTGCCTGTGCAGATGTTTTTACAACGTCACCAAGCCCTGCTTTTAATTTTTCTGCATCTGTGTAAAGCAGGCTGCTGAGCGTTGCAATTTTGGAAGCAAGCTCCGTTTCGAAGCTGCCTGCAATGCCAAGCTCTTTTTTGCTCTTTGCTGCCGCCGTTAAATCGGCAGTGTAAAGTGCTGCGGCGGGCAAAATGTCTTTAAACAGCATATCAAGCATTGCCAGCGCTTCAATGCGGATTGCCTTACTGTAATTTTCAAGCGAAATTTCCAGCCTGCTGCGGACTTCCGCTTCGGTAAAGATGCCGTGTTTTACAAACAGGCTGATGTTTTTCTCTTTAACCATGTAAGGCAACGCTTCAGGAGTGGATTTGAGATTGAGCAGCCCCCTCGATTTGGCCTCTTCAACCCATGCATCGGTATAACCGTCACCATTGAAGATGATGCGTTTATGCGCGATTACGGTTTCTCTGACGAGTTCTACCACTGCGGCATCAAAATCGGCCGCTGCTTCTAATTTATCGGCAAACTCCTCCAGAGCTTCGGCAACAATGGCGTTTAAAATAACGTTCGGCCCGGCAATGGAGGCGGCAGAACCAACCATGCGGAACTCAAACTTGTTGCCGGTAAATGCAAACGGCGAAGTACGGTTTCTGTCCGTATTGTCTTTTTTCAAAGCAGGCAGCACATTGCCGCTCAGCTTCAATTCGCCTTCGTCTGCGGGTTTATATTCAACACCTGCTTCAATGGCTTTCAGCACATTGGTAAGCTCGGTGCCCAAAAACATTGATACTATCGCCGGCGGCGCTTCGTTGGCGCCCAGGCGATGGTCATTGCCTGCGCTGGCAACGCTTATGCGCAGAAGGTCCTGATATTCGTCAACCGCTTTAATAACGGCTGCCAAAAACAGCAGGAAGCGGTGGTTTTTATACGGCTCTGCCCCAGGGTTGAGCAGGTTTTCACCTTCAACCGTGCCCAGCGACCAGTTGTTATGCTTGCCGCTGCCGTTTACGCCGTCAAAAGGTTTTTCGTGCAGCAGGCACACCAGATTATGCTTGCGTGCCACGCTCTGCATAAGTTCCATAGTAAGCTGGTTATGGTCGGTTGCGATGTTGGTGCCTGCAAAAATCGGCGCCAGCTCGTGCTGGGCAGGTGCAACCTCGTTATGCTCGGTTTTGGCAAGCACGCCCAGTTCCCACAGTTTTTCGTCAAGCTCTTTCATAAACGCCTTAACGCGTGGTTTGATAATGCCGAAATAATGGTCCTCAAGCTCCTGCCCTTTCGGCGGCATTGCGCCGAACAGCGTACGGCCGGCAAACTTCAAATCGCGGCGTTTATCGTACATATCTTTATCAACCAAAAAGTATTCCTGCTCCGGCCCAACCGTTGTAATAACCTTTTCGGTGCTTTCGCCAAACAGTTTTAAAATGCGCCTTGCCGCACGGTCTACACAGCACATGCTGCGCAGAAGCGGAGTTTTCTTGTCAAGCACATCGCCCGTGTAAGAGCAAAACGCCGTCGGAATATACAGGCAGCCGTCTTTAATAAAAGCATAGCTTGTCGGGTCCCAGGCAGTGTAGCCGCGCGCTTCAAAAGTAGCACGGAGCCCGCCGGAAGGAAAGCTCGAAGCATCAGGCTCGCCCTGTACCAGTTCCTTGCCCGAAAAATCCATAATAACGCGCCCGTCCGCCGTAGGCGTGATGAAGCTTTCGTGCTTTTCGGCGGTAATGCCCGTCATCGGCTGGAACCAGTGCGTAAAATGCGTTGCGCCATGCTCCAGCGCCCAGTCCTTCATAGCGTTGGCAATGATATTGGCAATAGGCAAATCCAACAGCTCGCCCTTTAAAACCGCATTTTTAAAAGCCTTGTAAGTAGCGGTTGGCAGACGGTCCTTCATAACAGTTTCGTTAAAAACCTCGCTGCCAAAAAGTTTCGGAACACTCGTCATTTTTTAGTCCCCCTCAAAATAAAAACAAAATAAAAAAAGCAACGCGCGAAGTTTAAATGGTTCTGCAACTTCGCTGTTGCTTATGCTGTAATTATAGCCCCCTTTACACATTTTGTAAAGCCTTCAGGTAAATGTTTTTATTTTCTGAAAATTTAGTGGATTTTGTGCCGTATGTATTAGACAAATTTCTGTAAAAACAATTGACAAGCACTTTTAAAAGTTCTAAAATATTTACATCAAAAACACAAGTTAACCAGGATGCCCGGAAAAACGCCGGGCATTACTTAATAAAAGAAAGAGGTTTTAACACATGGCTGAAATGTTATACGAAGGCAAAGCCAAAAAAGTTTTCGCCACCGCCGACCCCAACGAAGTAGTTATCTATTATAAAGATGACGCCACTGCCTTAAACGGCGCCAAAAAAGGCACCATTGTTGATAAGGGCATTATGAACAACACCATTACCAGCTTCTTTTTTGACCTGCTCGGCAAAAACGGTGTTGAACACCACTTTATTAAAAAGCTCAGCGACCGCGAACAGCTTTGCAAAAAAGTAAAAATCATTCCGGTTGAAGTTGTATGCCGCAACATTGCCGCAGGCAGCCTTGCCAAAAAAATGGGCGTTGAAGAAGGCTATGTGCTTAAACGCCCGCTGGTAGAATTTTACTACAAAAGCGATGCACTTGATGACCCGATGATCAGCCCCGACTACGGCGAAGCCTTTGGTTTTGCAACCGATGAACAGATTGCAAAAATCCGCGAAATGGCGCTCAAAATCAACGCCGTATTAAAAGACTTCCTGGCACAGCGCAAAGTACGCCTGATTGACTTTAAAACCGAATACGGCATCGACAGCGAAGGCAACATCATCCTTGCCGACGAAATTACTCCGGACACCAGCCGCCTGTGGGACTGGGACACCAACGAAAAGCTGGATAAAGACCGTTTCCGCCGCGACATGGGCAATGTTGAAGAAGCCTACCACGAAGTAATCCGCCGCTTAACGGGTGAAGGGAAATAAAATAACCCTGCTTGCGCAGATATGCAAATATGCAGATGTACAGATGTACAGATTAAACGCCGCCTTAACAGCGGCGTTTTTTATTTGTTTAATGTTAGATTGACAAAATTTTATTTTACAGGCATAATAGAAAAGCTGTGACTCTTTCCGGCAGGAAGGAGGTGTGCTAAATTGATAGATGTTCTTCTATCCATAATTGTATCTGTCATAGCAAGTGTAATTTCGTATTATATTTGCAAGTGGCTGGACAGATAAATTCGACTCACAGCCAGCACAATTAAAAAACCGGGAGCGGCAACTCCCGGTTTTTTGTTTTTGCGTGCACCAAATTGATTTCGATAGCACTTCTATCCATTTGTAAGGTTATTATAGCACAAGTATTTTGCAAATGCAAACTATGGATTTATTATTTGTTTTTGTTTACGTTGCGGCTTTAATTATGCATTATCAATTTTTTCTTTCATCCTCATTCTTTTGAGTAATCAAAAGAATGAGGGAATAGCAAATTTTCTTATTATCAGTACTAAATTTTTATGTTTAAAAATCAAATATTATAATCAACTATTATTTATAGCAGCTCTTGTCAAAATTATATTATAACATTCCGAAAGGTTACTAATTATGATATAATATTTTTAATATAGTATCATAATTATGGGAGAGTGTTATTGATGAATTACAAAAAATTATTTTCAGCAATATTATGTGCTAATTTTTTAATTAATAGTACATATATGCCCGTAGTTTTTGCAAGCGAAGCTACGTACAAACAAGTTGTAGTCAATGAAAATTATGACCCTTTTGCTGACGAAGAAACTACTAAAGAGCCAGAAAATCTAACTATGAAACAACGAGTTGCAAAAATTATGGAGGAAGAAAAAAATAAAAATAAAAAACAAATTATTGAAGGTGTTGAAAACGGGCATATTTATATTCCAAAAGGAACAAAGCTAAATGTAGAATTATTGGAAATGGCTACATCTAAAAAATTAAAGAAAAATCAACTCGTTGAATTTAAAATGGTCGAAAACTTAATTATAAATGGAGTTATTGTTATTCCAAAAGATACCATAGGCATCGGCTATGTTTACGAAGTACAAAAAGCTGGCGGTTTTGGACGCAAAGGTGTATTAAGAATAGCCGGTAAAGAAATCAAAACTTTAAATAACATAACTGTACCACTAAAAAAAGGCTTAGAAGGTAAAGGAAAAACAGATGGAGGCGCAGTCGCTGTTGCAGCAGCAGTAAGCTTAGTTGGCGGCCTCTTTATGAAAGGTACAAATATTGAGTATCCAGCCGGAACAAATTTTGAAGTTGAAGTACGTAACAATGTAGATCTGCAAACTACTCCAGAAAATTTAAAAGAAGCTATGAATCCAAATATACCTCATGGCATTGAATTAAATATTGAAGTAAAATAAAATCAATAAATATATACTAAAAAAACGCACACAGATAAAATCTGAGTGCGTTTTTGTTTTTCAATTATTTCCCCGGTTCAAACAAACCTTCGTTGTCGTCCCACAAAACTATTTTATCTTCTTTTAAGGTTTCCGCAAGGCGGATAACGCGCTGGTTGCTGCTGCCGCGGAAACGCAGGTTGGGGTCTTTTTTTACTTCCACAAATTCGCCGTCTACCAGTATGTCAATGCAGTCCAAAAGGGCGCGCGTAATTTCATAGTCGCACAGGCGGCCGGTTAACAGGTCTTTTTCAAGGTCGTAACCGGTGTAGCACCATACGGTTTTATTGGGGTACATTTTGCGCAGGCGCTGCATAAAGGGCAGCAGGGCTTTCTGGTTGGCGGGTTCAAACGGCTCGCCGCCCAAAAGGCTGAAGCCTTTAATATACGGCGGCTTTAAAGCGTTTAAAATTTCTTCTTCCGCCGCTGCGTCAAACGGCCGGCCGTAGTCAAAATCCCAGGCTTCCTGGTTAAAGCAGCCTTTGCAGTAATGCGTGCAGCCGCTTACAAACAGCGATACGCGCACGCCCGGCCCGTTGGCGACATCATGTGTTTTAATTGCCGCGTAGTTCATGGCAGGCCTCCGTTACAGATGCAGAACGCGGGATTTAATTTCTTTGGTTTTGCCCACGTTCCAGAAGTTTTCGCCCAGATAGCCGCAGGTACGGCGGGTTACGTTCATCAGGTTATGGTCTTTGTTGCCGCAGTTCGGGCATTCCCATTCCAAATCGTCGTTGATGATAATTTCGCCATCAAAGCCGCACACATGGCAGTAGTCGCTCTTGGTGTTGAACTCTGCGTACTGAATGTTATCGTAAATAAAGCGCACTACATCTTCCAGCGCTTCGGTATTGTGGCGCATGTTCGGAATTTCCACGTAGCTGATGGCGCCGCCGCTGGAAATTTTCTGGAACTGGCTTTCAAAGGCAAATTTGCTGAAGGCGTCGATATTTTCGCGCACGTCAACGTGATAGGAATTGGTGTAGTAGCCTTTATCGGTAACGTCGTCAATAGTGCCGAAGCGTTCTTTATCTATGCGGGCAAAACGGTAGCACAGGCTTTCAGCCGGAGTGCCGTACAAGGCAAAGCCGATGCCGGTCTGCTGTTTCCATTTATCGCATTTGGCGCGCAGGTAGCGCATTACGCGCAGCGCAAATTCTTCGCCCACGGGGTCGGTATGGCTTACGCCCTTCATCAGCTTGGTCATTTCGTACACGCCGATATACCCGAGCGAAATGCTGCTGTAACCGCCAACAAGGTATTTATCAATGGTTTCGCCTTTTTTCAGGCGGGCAATGGCGCCGTACTGCCAGTGCACAGGGCTTACGTCGCTCTTAACGCCCATCAGCGCGTTGTGGCGGCACATTAAAGCCTTGTAGCAAAGCTCAAGCCTTTCATCCAAAAGCTTCCAGAACTTCTGCTCGTCGCCCTTGGCAATAATTGCCACCTGCGGCAGGTTGATGGAAACAACACCCTGATTGAAGCGGCCTTCAAATTTGTAGTTTCCGTTTTCGTCCTTCCACGGAGCAAGGAAGCTGCGGCAGCCCATCGGCGAAAATACGTTGCCTTCGTAGTTTTCGCGCATTTTCTTGGCGGAAATATAATCCGGATACAGGCGTTTGGCGCTGCATTTAACGGCAAGCCTGGTAATATAATCATATTTGCCGCCTTTTAAGCAGTTGTGTTCATCCAAAACATAAACCAGTTTCGGGAAGGCAGGGGTTACATAAACGCCCTTGTCGTTTTTAATGCCCTGCAAACGCTGGCGCAGAATTTCTTCCACAATCATGGCGTTTTCTTTCAAATATTCGTCGTCCTCCTGTAAGTTGAGGAAGATGGTTACAAACGGCGATTGCCCGTTAGTGGTCATTAAAGTGTTAATCTGGTACTGAATGGTTTGCACGCCGCTTTGCAGTTCGCTCTTTAAGCGAGCCTGCACAAGGCGTTCCACCGTTTCGGCAGGCAGGCTGTCGCCCACTTCGTCAAGCACGGCTTTTTTAAATTTGTTGTAGCTGCGGCGCAGGTATTTGCCCAAATGGCGGATATCCACCGACTGGCCGCCGTACTGGCTGCTGGCAACGCTGGCGATAATCTGCGTCATAACGGTGCAGGCAACCTGGAAGCTCTTGGGGCTTTCAATAAGTTTGCCGTTCATAACCGTGCCGTTGTCCAGCATATCGCCGATATTAATCAAGCAGCAGTTAAAAATAGGCTGAATAAAATAATCGGCATCATGGAAATGGATTGCGCCTTCGTCATGCGCTTTGGAAATTTCTTCAGGCAGGATAATGCGGCGGGTTAAGTCTTTGGAAACCTCGCCGGCAATCAAATCGCGCTGAGTGGAAGCCATAACGGCGTTTTTGTTGGAATTTTCTTCCATAACGTCTTTATTGCTGTTGCGGATTAAAGACAGAATGCTTTCGTCCGTAGTATTTGCCTTGCGCACCAGCGCACGGGTATAGCGGTAAATGATATAGGCTTTGGCAAGGTCGAATTTGCCCTCCTGCATCAGCTGATGCTCTACCATATCCTGAATATCCTCTACCAAAAGGCGCATACGGTTGCGGCTTTCTACATAATGTGCAATGTTTTCAATTCTGTCTTCGGCAATGCGTTCACTTTCATCAACAGCATTGTTGGCTTTCTGGATGGCTACAACTATTTTGCTGCGGTCAAAGTCAACCGTAGAGCCATCGCGCTTGATTACCTTCATTGTCCTCCCTCTTTCCGTGTTTAAATATTTAACGTAAAGTCATCGCTTTTACAAAATAATTCCTAACCATAATACCATACTTTAATATCAAAGTAAAGCAAAACACCACCATATATTGTTAATTTAATTTTTATGTTAACAATATTTTGTGCTTTACAGTTTTTGTTCCATCTGTTTACGCCCCGGCAAAGTTTGTTTTTGTCAAGCCCGTGCGCCTTCTTTTAACAGTAATTTTTCGGTTTTTACTTTGGTTATCTTGTTTTTTCGCAGTTTTTTAATAAAAATTATCCGCTGACGGAAAATTTACCGCAGCGGCGTTTATTATACATTAGTTTGCAAATTGAAAACAGTATTGTAAATTTATTAAAAAAAGTCTATAATATACAAGTCTGATATTGAAAGGCTCACACTAAAATGCAGACATCTGTTAATAAATAACCGGAGGTTATAATATGGAAATTACAACCATTCATCTTGATATGGTGCAGTCGGTTGCCCTCGCCATAGTCAGCTATTACATCGGCACGTGGATAAAAAGCCACAGCGCCGCCCTGCAAAGGTTCAGCATTCCAGCGCCGGTAATAGGCGGCCTGCCTTTTGCGCTGGTATTTTCGCTGCTGAAAATTTACGGCATCGCCGATTTTACCTTTGACGACACGCTGCAAAAAGTAGCGCTGCTGTGCTTTTTTACCACCATCGGCATGATGGCAAGCTTAAAACTTGTTAAAAAAGGCGGCCTGCTTCTCGTAGGCTTCTGGTTCACTTCAACAATACTCGGCATTTTGCAGAACGCCATCGGCATGGGCGTTTGCAGCTTGATGGGCATTG
Source organism: Phascolarctobacterium sp. ET69 (assembly GCF_023336935.1). Taxonomy (GTDB): domain Bacteria; phylum Bacillota; class Negativicutes; order Acidaminococcales; family Acidaminococcaceae; genus Fusicatenibacter_A; species Fusicatenibacter_A intestinipullorum. Next base: position 262,330 of record NZ_JAMBLR010000002.1, on the reverse strand, counting down.
ACAAATTCTACGGCATTCTTGCCGGCGCCGTGGCACTGATGGGCGGGCTCGGCACAAGCGCCGCCTTCGGCCCGTTTTTTGAACAGAACTACGGCGTTACCGGCGCAACAACGGTTGCCATTACGGCCGCTACCTTCGGTATGGCAACGGCGCTCATTATCGGCGGCCCTTTCGGCGAAAAGCTGATTAAAAAATATAAGCTCAAAACCCCTAAAGCAGCTAAAGAGGATGCTCCGCTGGAAGAAATTGACGAAACGGAAACCACCGTTACCGGCGAAAACCTCATTCCCGCACCGGCGGCTGCTGCGGAAATTTTAAAAGCGCTGGGCTTTGTCGCTATCGCCATGGGGCTGGGCAGTATTTTAAGCACCTACCTCGGCCAGTTTATTACGCTGCCGGTATATATCGGCAGTATGCTTATCGCCGCAGTTATCCGCAACATCGGCGACTTCAGCAAAGCGTACAAAATTGAAGGCGTCGGCATGGACTGCATTGCCGATATTTCGCTGGTGCTTTATGTAACCATGGCCATTAACAGCCTTAAACTGTACGAGCTTATTAACCTGGCATTGCCGCTGATTGTTATTCTCATCATTCAGACCCTTTTAATGGTGGCCTTCGCCTGGGGCGTATACTTCTTAATGTTCGGCAAGGATTACGACTCTGTAATGCTCGCGGTAGGCGGCATCGGCTTTGCCATGGGCGCAACCGCCAACGGCCTTGCCAACATGCAGTCGCTTTCCGATAAATACGGCTTCTCCCCCAAAGCGTGGATGATAGTTTCGCTCGTCGGCGCGTTTTTAATTGACTTTACCAACGCCATCATCATAACGTGGATGATAACGCTGTAACTTAATTTTAATGCTTATACTAAAAAACAGCCGGTATTTTCTTTACCGGCTGTTTGCTTTTATGTAAGTTGTATTTATGGTATAATACCCTTCGTGAGATAATCTGATGGTCGGCTTCTCTCCCTTAAAATGGAGGTGGTGAACCAGTGAGTACCTATGAAACGTTATCTTTAATGGTAGCTTTCGGTATTCTGGTAGCTGCCATTATTTCTGCCCGGCGTTAATAACGCGGAAATGAAATAAGGCCGTCCCAACGGTCGCGGACAGCCTTTCTTTCAATACTGAAAATATTCAAGGAGAGGACTGACGCACCAACATCAGATTATCTCTCTTTTCTTATTATACATCATAGCTTTTAAAACGGCAAATTTTATTGCCGCGCACTTTTACTTATGTTAATATTAGGGCAGAAGCGGCTTATTCTGCCGTTTATTTAAGAAAGCAAGGTATATTTATGAAAATAACACAGGTTGTGGCCGCGCTGATATGGCGCGAAGATAAAATTTTAATCTGCCGCCGCCCGGCAAACAAGGCAAGGGCGCTGTTATGGGAGTTTCCCGGCGGCAAGGTGGAAGCAGGCGAAACAAAACAACAGGCGCTGGTGCGCGAATGCCGCGAAGAACTGGGCATAACCGTTGTGCCCGGCAGCGTTTATTATGAAGTAACGCACACCTACCCCGATATTACGATACACTTAACGCTGTTTAACTGCACCACGCAGGACGAGCCGCAGCGCCTGGAGCACAGCGAACTGGCGTGGATACTGCCCCAAAACATAACCGCCTATGACTTTTGCCCGGCAGATAAAGCAATAGTTGCTAAAATTGCGGCACAGGCAAACGCCAAAATACAAACCGAACGCCTTTACCTGCGTGAACTTACGCCCGGTGACGAAGCGGAACTGAAAACCTTTTTGCAGAATAAAGAAGTAATGTACGCCTGGGAAGCGCCGTTTACAGATGCGGAAGTTACGGCATGGCTTACTGAAAACCTGCGCCGCTACAAGGCAGACGGCTTTAGCTTTTACGCCGTAACCGAAAAATGCAGCGGCAAATTTTTGGGCGTGTGCGGACCGCTTATAGAAACCATAAACGGCGAGCGCCGCATGGGCGTGGCCTATATCTTTAACAAATCCTGCTGGGGCAAGGGCTACGCCACTGAAGCAGCGCAGGCAAGCGTCAATTATGCTTTCGGCGCGCTTGGTGCAGAAGAAGTTATCGCGGAAATCCGCCCGGAAAACAAAAAATCCCGCCGCGTGGCGGAAAGGCTTGGCATGGCAATAAGCGGCAGTTTTGTAAAAACCTACAAAGGCAAAGAAATGCCGCACCTTATTTACATACTGAAAAAGCCGCAAAAAAGCGGCAGAAACGGAGCAGGCAATGTTTAATTTAGACCGCTGGCTTGATAAATACATAGAAGCCGTGGACGCGGCGTTTGGCGCAAGGATTGTGTTTATCGGGCTGCAAGGCAGCTATGCGCGCGGCGAAGCGCACGAAGGCAGCGACATTGACGTTGTTTTAATTTTAAACAGCCTTACGCTTGATGACTTAACCCTTTACAAAAACGCCATTGCTAGTTTAGAAGAACGCACAAAAATATGCGGCTTTGTAAGCGGCACCGAAGAACTGAAAGCGTGGGACAAGGCAGATTTATTTCAGTTTTGCCGCGACACCAAAGCCATTTACGGCGATTTGGAGTTTATTGCTTTTTTAACAGGCGAAGCTGATGCCAAACGTGCGCTGCACACGGCGGCATGCAATATTTACCACGCCTGCGTACACAATTTTGTGCATGAAGAAAGCGCGGAAGTTTTAAAAATGCTTTACAAATCAGCCTTTTTTGCTTTGCAGGCAAAACATTACCTTGAAACCGGCGCTTATATTGCCAAAAGAAAAGACCTTGCCAATAAATTGCAGGGTGAAGATTTTAAAATACTCACCTGCCCGGCGCAGTTTAAAACAAAAATCAGCCCCGCGGAATTCAGCGCTTATTCCGGGCTGCTTTTAAACTGGGCTGCGGCTGTTATAAAAAATTACGGAGGCGGCAGCAATGCAAAAACCGAAAATTAAAATAACCGTTATCGGCCGCAAAGGCCCCTGCGGCTGCCACCGCGGGCATAAACCGGGCGACAGCTTTGATTTTGACACGGAACGCGGCAAGCTGTGCCCAATGGCAATGCATGTTGCCTTTCCCTATATCGACATTCTACGCTACGGCGGTTCAATTCCCGGTGCAGAACCCGGCACGGCAGTATTTTGCTGCCCCGATGTTGATACCATCAATGTTTTTAAGATTGAAGTGGTAAAAGATGAATAAAAACAAAAGCGAACTGCGCAAAATACCGTTTATTGGCCCAAACATAGAGCAGGATTTATTAAATATCGGCATCCGCCGCATTGCCGATTTAAAAGGCAAAGACCCGAAAGAACTTTACCGCATGGACTGCGAATTTAAAGGACGGCAGGAGGATTTGTGCCAGCTGTATGTTTTCCGCATGGCAGTGTATTATGCCGACACCGAAAGCCCGGACCCCGAAAAGCTGAAATGGTGGTATTGGAAGGATAAAAGCTACCCAAAGTGCTAAATAAAAATACATCTTATTTTGAATGTAATAAAATTTGCAAATAGTTCACCGTTTGTACTTACTTTAGCCAAAGCCTTTTGTTATGATAAAGGTGCAGCAAATACAGAAACGAAGGTGAGATGATATGCAAATTAAAGTTTTAGGGCCAATGACAAAACAGGTGGAGGTATTGTTCCAAAATGCTGCCGTGGCCGCTAAAAAGTTAAAATGCCCTGCAAAATTTGAACGCGTGAGCGAACTGCGCCGCATTATGGCCTACGGTGTAATGACTTTACCGGCGCTTGTTATCGACGGCAAAGTTGTGGCAGGCGGCAATGTGCCAGGCGTTGAAGAAATTATGCAGATTATCAAACAAATGCAGTGAAAATTGAATATATAAATATAAAAAATAAAAGCAGGCGTTAAGCCTGCTTTTTTGTTATGCAGTGTTACCGCCTGCGCGGAGGCATGGTGTGTATGCTGTGGCCGTCTGCGGCGTGTACCGCTTCGGTAATGCCTTCGCAGAAGGTTGGGTGCGGGTGCAGCGCCATTGCCAGCTGCGCTTTGGTCAGCCCTGCGCTTACAGCCGTAACCATTTCGCCAATCATATCGGTAGCGCGGCCGCACATCAGCTGCGCGCCGATGAGTTTTTCCGTTTCTGCGTCAAACACCAGCTTAATAAAGCCGCGTTCCTCATTTTCGATAATGGATTTGCCGTTGCCGCTCATAACGTATTTGCCGGTAATAACGGCGCGTCCCTGCGCTTTGGCTTCGTCTGCCGTAATGCCAACCGTGGCAATTTCGGGCGAAGTATATACGCACGAAGGCACAAGGTTTGCGTCAACCGTCGGCGCAAGCCCGCAGATACCTTCCACGCAGGCAATGCCCTGCGCTTCGGCAGCGTGCGCCAGCTGAATGCCGCCGGTAACGTCACCGATGGCGTAAATATGCGGCACGTTGGTTTTATAGCCCTCGCCTACTTTTACGCGCCCGCGTTCGCTTTCCACGCCCGCAGCTTCAAGGTTCAGCCCTTCGGTAACGGCGCGGCGCCCTACGCAAATCAGTACGCCGTCGGCGCTGACGCTTTCAGTTTTACCCTTGCGCTCAAAAGTGCAGGTCAGGCGGCCGCCTTCTTGCGTAATGCCGGTTACCATGGCGCCGGTGTTAACCGCAACGCCGCGTTTTTTCAGTATCATGGAAAGGTTCTGCGAAATTTCACGGTCCATATTCGCTAAAATCCTCTCCAGTGCTTCAATAATGGTAACTTTGCGGCCTATGCCGTTATAAACGCCCGCCATTTCCACGCCGATAACGCCGCCGCCGATAATTACAAGCTCCTTATAATCGCAGCTGTCGGTATCAAGCATTTCGTCGCTGGTAACAACATTGGGAAAATCCGAACCGGGAATGGGCGGTACTGCCGGTTTGCTGCCGGTGGCGATAATAAAGTTTTTTGCGGTATAGTTTTCGCCGCCGACGGTAATGCTTTCCGGCGAAGCAAAAGCCGCCTCACCTTCAAGCACATCAATGCCGTTACCCTTTAAAAGCTGCGCCACACCGCCGCGGAGCTGTTCCACTACCTGCGCTTTGCGTGCATGCATGGCTTTAAAATCTGCCTCTGCGCCGGTTACGTTAACGCCCATTTTACCGGCTTCGCCGATTTCGCGGTACAAATTGGCGCTGTGCATTAAGGTTTTGGTAGGTATGCAGCCGCGGTTCAGGCAGGTGCCGCCAACTTCCGCACGTTCCGCAACGGCAGTTTTCAGCCCCAGCTGCGCCGCACGGATAGCCGCCACATAGCCGCCCGGCCCTGCGCCGATAACAATTAAATCGTATTGCATGGTTGTATGCCTTTCTATATTGTAAGTTGTGCTAAAAATTTACTGACGTCGTTTCCTGCCTGTCCGGCAATTTTTTGTGCTGCCTGCGCCAGTGCCTCCGGCGTAAACGCGCAGCCTTTAAAAAACTGCCCTGCACCGGCAAGCGCCTTCCAGTCCATAGCGTCGGTATAAACTGCCGCGTCCTGCACATTACCGCCGTCAACGCGGCACGCCAGCGTAAAGCTGCCCCATTCAAAGCGCGCTTCTGCCTGCCAGGTAAACGGCAGGCGCGTGCCGAGGCGAAAGGCGTCGCTTTTAAACACCACTTCATAGCGTGCAACTTCCGCCGCGTTAAAATCAGCTTCCGTAAGCTGCACAGGCTCGCTGCCGTAAATTTCCGCAAAGGAATGTACAAGCGCGTTTTGCAGCACCGGCACCGTTAAAGAAGGGCAAACTTCCTTTAAGTTCAGCACGCGGCTTTTAACGGAACTTACGCCTTTAGCCTGTAATTTAAGCGGCGATACGGTAAGGTATTTTGCCATTTCGTCCGTTTTAACGTCAATTAAAAGCGTGCCGTGATGGTACTTTTTGCCGCCACTGGTATAAAAAGCGTTGCCCGATACCTTGCGCCCGTCTACCAGAATATCGTTGCGCCCGCTTTTTACGGCATTAATGCCGAGGCTTTTAAGCGCGCCGGTAATAACCTCCAGCTGGCGCGCAAGATTGTAGGTGCGCGCGTCCGTTAAAAAAGTAAAGTTTAAATTGCCGCTGTCGTGGTACACGGCACCGCCGCCGGAAAGACGGCGGACCAGATGCCCGCCGTCCCTGCGCAGCTGCGCCATATTGCACTCGGCCCATGGATTTTGGTTGCGCCCGATGACCACCGTATTTTTGTTCTGCCATAAATACAGCGTTACGCTGCCTGCCGGGGTGTGTTCCAAAAGGTAACGCTCCACGGCAAGGTTGCGGTAAGGTTCGGTGCAGCCGGTAATATAACAGGAAACCGGAACTTTATTTGTGTACATATTTTAAAACAGGTTTGCGTGCCGCCTGTACTTCGTCCGGGCGCTTAATCTGCGCATGGTGCGGAGCGTTATGCATATATTCCGCGTCGGTATGCGCCAGCTCGTACAGCTCCAAAAGTGCCTGCACTGCTTCGTCCAGCGTCCTGCGCGCTTCGGTTTCTGTAGGCTCCAGCATCAGCGCTTCGTGTACAATCAGCGGAAAGTACATCGTCGGCGGGTGAATACCGCGGTCAATCAGGGACTTGGCAACATCCAGCGCCGTTACGCCGGTGGCTTTTTTCAGTTCCTCCAGGCTCATAACAAATTCGTGCATGCAGGTATGGTCATAAGCCATATCGTAAGTATCTTTTAATTTGTGCATCATGTAGTTGGCATTCAGCACTGCCGTTTCACTGGCTTCACGCACGCCTTCCGCGCCGAGGGTCAGCACATAAGTAAGAGCCCTCATGCAAACAAGGAAGTTGCCGTAAAACGCGCGCATCTGCAAATGCCCTTCGCCTGCACCATCGCCCAGTGCGGATTTTGGCAGGAACTTCTCAAGCAGGGCTTTGCAGCCGACAGGGCCTGCGCCCGGGCCGCCGCCGCCGTGCGGAGTGGAAAAGGTTTTATGCAGGTTAAGATGCACAACATCAAAGCCCATATCGCCGGGGCGCGCAATGCCCATAACGGCGTTTAAGTTAGCGCCGTCGTAATAGCACAGGCCGCCCGCTTCGTGGATGATATTGGTAATTTCCAGAATATTGCTGTCAAACAGGCCGACGGTATTCGGGTTCGTCAGCATTAAACCGGCGGTAGTATCGTCAACAGCGGCGCGCAGTGCGTCAAGGTCTACGCAGCCATCCGCATTGGAGGGCACGTTAACCGTGGTAAAGCCCGCCATGGCAGCGCTTGCCGGGTTAGTGCCGTGCGCGCTGTCCGGAACGATAATTTTGGTGCGTTTGGTATCGCCGTTGGCTTCATGATATTTCTTTATCAGCAAAAGCCCGGTAAATTCGCCGTGTGCGCCTGCTGCCGGCTGAAAGTCCATCTTATCCATGCCGGTAATTTCGCACAGGTATTTATCTAAAAGTTCCAGCGCTTCCGTGCAGCCCTGTACGGTTTCTTTGGGCTGCAGCGGGTGAACGGCGGCAAAACCTGCCTGGTTTGCCATCTCGTCGTTAATGCGCGGGTTGTATTTCATGGTGCAGCTGCCCAGCGGGTAAAAGCCGTTGTTTACGCCGTGCGCGCGGTTTGCAAGCGCAGTATAATGGCGGCTGATTTCCGTTTCGGAAAGTTCCGGCAGCGGCAAAGCGCTCTTGCGCGCCAAAGCCTCCGGCAGTGAAGTTACAGGCACATCGCAGGCCGGAAAAATATCGCAGCCATGCCCGGGAGTGCTTTTTTCAAACAACAATTCCATTATGCGCACACCTCCTTCACAATGGCAACCGCCTTATCAAGTGCTTCTTTGGTGGCTTTTTCGGTTACGCACCACAGCACGCCCTCTTTAACCGGCAGCCCGCCGAGAATGCCCTCTTTGGCAAGTGCGGCCAGCACTTCCTCCTGCTTAGGCAGAGTGGTAACAAATTCGTGGAAAAATTCGCCGCCGTAAACAAGGTTTACGCCTTCGATTTTGGTAAGCTCCTGCGCCAGGTAGTGCGCTTTGGAAAGACACAGCGTTGCCGCCTGCTTTAAGCCCTGCGGCCCTACCGCTGCCAGATAAACGGAAGCTGTTAAAGCGCACAGCGCCTCGTTGGAGCAGATGTTGCTGCTGGCTTTTTCGCGGCGGATGTGCTGCTCGCGCGCCTGCAAAGTTAAAACATAGGCACGGTTGCCGTCAGCGTCAACAGTTTCACCAACAATGCGCCCCGGCAGCTTGCGCATCATAGCGCCGGTTGCTGCCATAAAGCCAAGGTACGGCCCTCCGAAGCCCAGCGGCAGGCCCAAAGGCTGCCCTTCGCCAACGGCAATGTCTGCGCCGCATTCGGCCGGGGTTTTCATAATGGCAAGAGCAATGGGGTTTACGCCCATAATGTATTTGGCACCGCCTGCGTGGGTAAGTTCAGCAATCTTTTCTGCTTCTTCAAACTGACCGTAAAAATTGGGCTGCTGCACATAAACGCAGCAAACATCAGGCGTAAGCATTGCTTTTAACGCGTCAAGGTCGGTTCTGCCGTCTTTGGCAGGCACAAGGCGCAGTTCAGTACCTGCACCGAAGCAGTAAGTCTGCATGGTGGCAATAACGTCCGGGTTAGCGGCAGCACTTACAAGCGCCACGCTGCGTTTGCGGTCGCGGCACATGGCAGCGGCTTCGGCAGCGGCAGAAGCGCCGTCATACACGGAAGCATTAGCAGTGTCCATGCCGGTCAAATCGCAAATCATCGTCTGATATTCAAAGATGGACTGCAAAATGCCCTGGCTCATTTCTGCCTGGTACGGCGTGTAGCTGGTTACAAACTCCTCTTTGGAGGTAATGTATTTAACAATGGAAGGAATGTAGTGGTCATAAGCGCCTGCGCCGCGCAAAATTGTGCGGAACACGGTATTTTTGCCGGCCAGCTCCTGCATTTTGGCACGCACTTCCAGTTCGCTCATGCCTTGGGGCAGGTTCAGCGGCTTATCAAGGTAAACTTCGGCAGGCACGTCTTTAAACAGGCTGCGGATACTGCCGTAGCCTGCTGCGGCAAGCATTTCCTGCCGTTCTTCTTTGGTAGAGGGGATATAGCTTCCCATAGGCGCCCTCCTTTATGCTTGTTCTTCTTTTACAAATGCTTCGTATTCTTCGGCAGTCAGCAAATCTTCCTGATCGGTAATTTCGTCAAAACGTACCAGCCAGGCATCATAAGGAGCTTCGTTAATGGTCTGCGGAGCGTCGGCCAGTTCTTCGTTCACTTCGGCAACGGTGCCGGTAACAGGGCTGTAAACGTCAGATACAGCTTTTACGGATTCCACATCGGCGAAAGTATCGCCTGCGGCAAAGGTATCGCCCGGCATGGGCAGGTTAACAAAAACCAGGTCGCCCAATTCGTTCTGTGCATAATCGGTAAGGCCTACCGTTGCGCTGCCGTCCTCGGCAAATTTTACCCACTCGTGGGATTTGGTGTAGCAAACGTCGTTAGGAATGTTCATAATAAATAGCCTCCTTAAATTGATTTTATTTTAAGCGCGTTTATAAAACGGCAGGGGTACTACTTCGGCGTCAATTCTGCGTCCGCGCACATCCACCTGCACTTTGGTGCCGGGTTCGGAATAAGAAGCGGGCACCATTGCCATGGCAACGGGCGCGTTAAGGTACGGGCAGTGCGTGCCGCTTGTTACAATGCCGATTTTTTCTTCGCCGCTGTAAACATCACAGTGCTCGCGCGCAATGCCGCGGCCGGTAATTTTTAAGCCCACGCGGATTACCTTCGGGTCACCCTTGGCTAAAATGGCGTCCATGCCGATAAAGCGGTCTTTGCCGAGTTTTACGAAAAAGTCCAGCCCTGCTTCCAGCGGGGTAATATCGTCGGTCAGTTCATGCCCGTAAAGAGGCATGGCAGCTTCCAGGCGCAGAGTGTCGCGCGCGCCAAGGCCGCAGGGAATAAGGCCAAACTCTTTGCCTGCTTCCAGCAAAATATCCCACAGCTTCGGGCCGTCTGCGGCAGCGCAGTAAAACTCGTAGCCAAATTCGCCGGTATAGCCGGTACGCGAAACAATGCACTTAATGCCCTGCACGTCCACATCTTTTACAAAGCTGTAATATTTTTTGGGTATGCCGTCTTCCGGTACAATTTTAGCCGCAATTTCCTTGGATTTCGGCCCCTGAAGTGCCAGCTGGGCAACGGAATCGGAAATATCTTCAAAAGAAGCGCTGCCAAAAAGATGCGCCTTGACCCACTCCGCATCCTTATGGCGGTTAGCGGCGTTAACAACCAAAAGATATTCTTCGCCGTTTACTTTATAAATCAAAACATCGTCAACAATGCCGCCGCGCTCGTTGCACATCGGGCTGTAACGTACCTGTCCGTCATACATATTTTCAAAATCGTTGCAGAACAAATTCTGCACATTGTTAAGCGCATCAGCGCCTTTAATTAAAAATTCGCCCATGTGCGATACGTCAAAAAGCCCGCAGGCAGTGCGTACTGCCATATGTTCCTTAATAACGCCCGTATACTGCACCGGCAGGAGATACCCTGCAAAAGGCACAATTTTACCACCGGCCGCAACATGGCAATCATAAAGAGGTGTTTTCAGTTCCATCAAAACAATGCTCCTTTATAACTAATAATCCGGTAGTTATCCGGTATATAGTTCCATTATATACTATTAGATGGACAAGCTTCAATGAAAACTTTATTTTAAAAATTTACAGTATAAAGCTTACATTTTTTCACTCCGCTTGTAAATAAAATAATGTTTACCTTTTATTCAATGTATAAATCATTACTGCCCTAACGTACAAAAACGGCAAGTTTTTATGCCTGTTGTTACTTCTGCTGTCAGTATAAAGTTATACATACTGCACGCTGTATGTGCTTCGTAAGCAAAGCATTTCTTGTGTTTACCTTTATGGGAAATGCCACTTTCCAGATCTGCAGTTAATACAAAGGTTTCTTTTTCCCTGCCGCTGTTACCATCAAATGGCTTTTTGTTTTAGTCTTACTTTATTTCATTTATCTCTTTCAGAAATTCTTTGGTATATCTTTTGAGTGTGCGGCGCAGCGAAGGCATGCCATAAATGTGATGGATGAGCACGATTTTAAAGAGGACTACAGGGGCGATGCTCGTCCTGTCGTTGTCGTTGCAATAGAGTTCATTTACTATTGGGTAGATTTCGCTGAAGTTTATTGCGTTGCCTATTTTCCGTAAGATATGGTTTTGTGGTACTAAATTTTCTATATTTACAAATTTTAAAAGGTTTCTTTCGGATTTTTCTTTTGCTAACATTTTCATCAATATCTATGATAACAACAAAACCGCCGTTTGGCTACTTTGCTGACAAACTGAAAGCTCCCGTTTTAGAGAGAGCTTTTTTATTTTGCTTTCAGCAAATATCGTATGGTAATCAGCCTTAATTTAAAATTGCCGGAATGACACCTAAAACAATAAAAAGTACAATATTCTTGCAGAAGTGTTTTTTTGCAGAAATTTGTACTTTGTAGCAAACAGATTTTAGGGACTTTTAAGCACTGTTGAAATCTTGAAAATAAAGTTTTTGATGATATAATAAAACAGTAATGCTAAATACAAAAAGTACACTTTTTAGTCAGGTAGTTTTTTCTCCTTGAAATTAGATATTGAGGTGAAATTAAGTGTTTTCTGAAAATAACCCTATATTATATATAATTATCCCTTGCTACAATGAACAAGAAGTATTACCTATTACAGCCCCAAAATTTTTAGCTAAACTAAATCAGTTAATTAATGATAATAAAATTTCTCCAAAAAGCAGAATTTTGTTTATTAATGATGGCAGCAGTGATAAAACATGGGATATTATCAAAGAATTATCTCATAAAGACGAACATTATATGGGTATTTGTCAGAGCAGGAATCGTGGTCATCAAAACAGTGTTTTGGCAGGATTAATGGAAGCTAAGGACATATGTGATATAACCATTTCAATCGATTGTGATGGTCAAGACGATATTAATGCCATGGATAAAATGATAGACGCATATACTAATCATAATTTTGACGTTGTATATGGCGTTAGAGAAAAAAGAACTTCAGATACATTTTTTAAACGTTTCACAGCGGAATCATTTTATAAATTTTTAAAATTTATGGGAGCGGATGTCGTATTTAATCATGCTGATTATAGATTACTTTCGTCTAAAGTATTACAAGAATTTGCAAATTTTAAAGAAGTAAATTTATTTCTCCGCGGACTAATTCCATTGGTAGGTTTTAAGCATACTAATGTTTATTTTGAAAGATTTGAACGTATTGCCGGCGAAAGCCATTATCCATTGTCAAAAATGTTAAGTTTAGCTATTGACGGCATTACCAGTTTAAGCATAAAACCATTAAGAATTATTACAGCATTAGGACTTGTAGTATCAATATTAAGTTTTATAGGCGCTTTATGGGCAGTATTATCTGAATTCAGCGGACGTACTGTAGCAGGTTGGGCAAGCACCATTTGTATTGTTTGCTTTATGGGCGGTATCCAATTAATTTGTTTAGGGATGATTGGAGAATATGTTGGTAAAACCTATATGGAAGTAAAAAGCCGTCCAAGATATATTATCAGCGATAGAACTGGGCACAAATAATATATTGGAGATTTTGTTAAAATGAAATATTTTATTGAAAATAATAAACCAATATTATTTAAAGTCCTAAGTATAATTGGCTTTTTACTCATTATCTTTTTAACATTCTATAAACTTGATGTAAGTTCTATAAAAGATTGGGATGAAGCGCGGCACGGCGTTAATGCTTATGAACTCCTGAAAAATGATAATTGGCTTATAACCACTTATGGCTATAAAAATGATTATTGGAATTTAAAACCGCCTTTAAGCGAATGGTTAATCATATTAGGTTATAAAATTTTTGGTTTTAACACTTTAGGTTTAAGAATTTATTCGGCGTTATCTCACCTCATTACTGTTATTATCTGTTTTTCTTTTTCTAAAAAGTATTTAGGAAAACTTTCTGCTATTTTTACTTTATATGCTTTTGTCGCTTGGAAAACATTTTATGGTTCGCATTATGTTAGGTATGGCGATGCAGATAGCTTTTTCATAATGCTTTATGTCATAGCTACATTAAGTTTATGTATGATAGAGAAAAATAAAAAATTTCTATATTTAGCATGCTTCTGTTGTGCTTTAAGTTTTTTGGCTAAAGCAACTCATGCAGGAATATTTGTTGTATGCATTTTTATTGTTATTTTTGGAAGTAGTTTTATAAAAAAACTTACTATAAAAGAAATATTAACTTGTTTTATTTTTGCTGTTACGCCTATTGCAATATGGGCTGTTTCACGATATATAGCCGATGGGCCTAAATTTTTAGAACAAATGATTTTTTATGATGTAATAGCAAGAAGCACTAAAACTATTGAAGGGCATGTCGGCGGGCCATTATTTTACGTAAGACAATTTTTTAATAGTAAATTTGCTTTTGTTATTTTTCCTTTTCTAATGAGTTTTATAATTCTTTGTAAAAAATATGATATCAAAAAAATAAACTTAAAACCGTGCATAATCGCTATTTTAATTCCATTTATATTATTTTCCATTGTTAAATCTAAATTTCCATGGTATGTTTGGGGTACTTACCCTTTAATGTGTATTTTAGCTGGTTATGGATTTAGTTTATTATATAATAAGGTATTAATGTTACCAAAGATAAGAACTGCTTTATTAATAATTGTTATATGTTGTATCTCAATTTTTTCTTTTAAAAATATTAAAATGATAGCAAAGGTGCATACAGATAATGTTCCAGCAGATCATATCCAAGTTTTGTTAAGCAGAAACGAAAAATATAATATGAAAACTGTATATTTCTGGGATAAAAAAACTAAAGGCAATTGGCCTCAAAGCAGTTTTTTAGCCATTGAACTTTATGGAGATATGATAGGCGAACATGGCGGTATTGATGCTTTTATAAAAAATAAGAATAGTTATCTCATAATTAACAAAGAAGAACTTTCTAATTTAAAATTTGAATACGATATTTGTAATCAGACATCAAACTTTGTTTTAATAAAACAAAAATAAACCAGTTTTATCAAGAATCTCAGTGTATAAACACGCAAACCAGCCCTTCCGCACCATAAAGGCACGGAAGGGCTGTTGTTTAGGTTGAGTTATTTACTTTTTCGTTTATTGCTTTTGCAGTACTAGAACGCGTTATTCTTTCGGTACAATATCGCCGACGCCGTTTAAAATATGGCGCGGACGGTAAGCAAACACCTGCATGTTTTCGCGCGTGGTTACGCCGCTGAGCACCAGCACCGTTTCCAGTCCGCTTTCCATACCGGCAACAATATCGGTGTCCATGCGGTCGCCAATCATGGCAGCTTCGTCGCTGTGCACACCCAAAAGGCGCAGACCGGTGCGCATCATCAGCGGGTTCGGCTTGCCAACAAAGTAGGCGCTTTTGCCCGTTGCCAGTTCAATCGGCGCAACAAAAGCGCGGCAGGCCGGAATAATGCCGTTTTCCGTAGGGCCGGTCAAATCGGAATTGGTTGCAACAAGTTTTGCCCCGTTTTGAATCAGCTTAACGGCTTTAATAATCATCTCGTAATTATAAGATTTAGGCTCGCCGATAACAACGTAATCCGGCGTAGAATCATTCATGGTAATGCCAACTTCATACAAAGCGTTCATCAAACCAGCTTCGCCCATAACGTAAGCGCTGCATCCTGGCGACTGGCTGTTTAAAAAACGCGCCGTAGCCTGTGCGCTGGTGTAAAAATGGGTTTCGTCAATATCAAGCCCCATGCGCTGTAATTTCTGCTGCAAATCGCGCGGCGAACGGTCGCTGGAATTGGTTAAAAACAAAAACTTTTTGTCTTCCTTGTACAGCCATTCCACAAACTCCTTAACGCCGGGCAGCAGCCTGTTGCCGTGGTAAATAACACCATCCATATCGCATATAAAGCCTTTTTTGTTTCTGATTTCATCTAAATTTTCTATTGTAAACACTCCTTTCAGTGCCAAACTCTATTTTTATTATGCAGTAAAATCATCATAAATTCAACTGCGCGGGCAGATAAATTGCAAAGTTAACAAAAAATTTACGCCGCTTTAAAACGAATGTAAAAAATACTGTTCTTTTTGGCAAAACGGATTTATGTTATAATAAACAGGGTTTTATTTTGTTTTAAGGTGTTTACAGGAGGTTTTTATGCGCATTGTTTTTATAGACGGCATGGGCGGCGGGCTTGTTGCACAGGTTATCAGCCAGGCAGCAGGGCGCCTTCCGGCGGATACGGAACTTATCGGGCTTGGCACCAACGCGCTTGCCACTGCGGCAATGCTTAAAGCAGGGCTTAAACGTGTGGCCACCGGCGAAAATGCGGTGTGCGTAACGGCACAGACGGCGGATATTATCGTCGGCCCCATCGGCATTGTACTGCCAAACGCCATGCTTGGCGAAGTAACTCCGCGTATGGCAGAGGCGGTTGCTTCAAGCCGAGCGCGTAAACTGCTTTTGCCGGTATCGCAAAGCCACTTTGAATTTATCGGCGTGGAAAATAAATCCATCGGCGTACTTGTAAAAGAAGCCGCCGAAAAAATTGTGGAAATAGCGTCAAACAAAAATTAAAACTTAATATGCCGCACAAAACGGTTATATGTTAAAACGAGGCTAAGCCTGACGCTTAACCTCGTTTTTATTTTGGTTCTAAATTGCCTTAATTTTATTTAACGCCGGTTTTTAAAAGTTCTGCCAGGGTAATGGCAAACGCCGCGGTGCGCGGTACGGCGGTTTTTAAATCTACCGATTCGTGGTCGGTATGCTCGTCATAGTTTTCTACGCCCAAAGCGTCCAAAGTCGGAATGAATTTAGCGGTGCGGTTGCCGTCCGTTAAGCCGCCTGCCACCCATTCGTTCACCTTGCCGCCGAATTCTTCGGCAACAACGCTGCTGTATACATCAATCATTTTCTGCACGGCAGGAGTTTTTTCCATCGGGCCGGTTACAATGCCGCCGGTAACTTCTACTTTAGTGCCGTCGATAACGATTTTATCTGCCAGTGCTTTAATGGCTGCGTCCAAACGTTTCTGCTCAGCCACTTCAAAGCAGCGCACGTTTACTTCGCAGTAAGCGTCGCCGGGGATAACGCTGATTTTATCGTTGGTGCTGCCGATAACGCCCACGTTAACGGTGTTGGGCGGAATGAACTGACCGCTGTCCACAATACCGCGTGCTTCCAGTGCTTTGGCGGTAAAATCTTCCGGTTTGCCGGGCATGGGGCTTGCCAGCTTATGCAGCTCGGTAATGGTGTAAGCCAGCTGGTGAATGGCGTTGGCGCAGCACTGCGAAGCGTTGCCGTGGTGCCCGCCTTTGCCGGTAACGGTAATTTTGTATTTCGCGTTGCCTTTACGCTGGGTTACAATGCCCCAGTTCGGGCGCGCAACGTCCATAATAACGGCAAAATCTGCCTGCTGCGAAAGCTCTGCCACAATGCCTTCGGCAGTCGGGCTGCCGCCTTCTTCTTCGGCGTTGGTGTAATAAATAATTTCTTTATAATCGTCAAAGCCTGCTTCTTTTAAAGCCGCAAGGCCGTAAATAACTTCCATAACCGTTGCTTTGTCGTCGCCTACGCCCGGTCCCCAGGCAAAGCCGTTTTCATCCACGCGGAAGGGGCGTTTGGCAGCTTCGCCGCGTTTAAACACGGTGTCAACATGCGCAACCAAAAGCACAGTCTGCGTGCCCTTGCCCTTAAGGCGCGAAATTAAATGGCAGGCGCGGTCGTTATAACGGAACTCCGTCTCCGCCCCCAGCGCCTCCATTTTGGCGGCTACAAATTTATTGGCTTCCGTGGTGCCTTCCAAATCGCCGTTACCGCTGTCGATATTGGTCAGCGCTTCCAAATCCTTCACATAGTTATCGTACTCTTTTGCCAGATAGTCTTTAATAAATTTACGCATGGCTATCCTCCTTTAATTTGCTATACTAATTAAATTCGCCGCCGCAGGCGTTAATCCTGCCGGGCAGAATTTTTTACCGGCGCTTAAACCGCAGCAGCCCAAACACGTAGTTTCCGTATTTGAAAAACTGACAGCTTAATAAACGCAAGCACGCAAAAACGGCAGTAAGGCTCAAACCTTGCTGCCGTTTTGTATTTGCCGATAAAATCAATATTTAATTCTGAAATAATCAAGATAGGCTTTATACCTGTCCTGCGCTGTAAGGCAGGTATCGGTAAGATAACCTTTTTCCCTGCCCCATTCCTTTAAACCACGGTAATAAAACATTTTTAAATTATCTTCAATGATAAACGGAACAATGCCGTATTTTAAGCATTCCTTAAACATAATTAGCCTGCCGACGCGGCCGTTGCCATCCTGAAACGGATGTATCCTTTCAAACCGTACGTGAAAATCCAAAATATCTTCCAGCGTTTTTACTTTTTTGGCACTATACGCCGCCAGCAGCGCCTGCATTTCAGCAGCAACATCTTCCGGCAATGTTGTAGCCATGCCGCCTACTTCGTTAGGCATTTTTTTGTAGGCGCCAACGGCAAACCAATCCTGCCGCGCATCACTGGTGCCGTTTTTTAAAATAAGGTGCAGTTCTTTTATAAATTTTTCCGTAAGCACTGCTTTGGCTTTATCAATAATTAAATCAATACAGCGGAAATGATTGGCTGTTTCAATAACATCATCTACATTAACCGCTTCGCCCGTTACACCTATAGTATTGGTTTCAAAAATATAGCGGGTCTGGTCATGCGTTAAACGGCTTCCTTCAATATGATTGGAATTATACGTCATTTCAATCTGCGTTTTATGGTAAATGCCGCCGCTGTATTTATTAGCTTTTTCGCGCTGCAAAATTTCAAGCAAGGTTTGCGGCTTTGCAGTTTTAGTGTTGCTGCGCTGAGGCTTTTCCGCATCCGCGGGAATCTGCCACGTTTTGCCGTTTAAAACCGCGCCTTCTACTCGCCCTTTAGCACAGTAATTACGAACGCTGCGCTCGGAAATTTTCCATTTTTTTGCCGCTTCTGCTGCCGAAAGATACTGCATTTTCCCGCCTCCCAACTCAATTAACTATATTTAAAGTATAACATATTACCGGCAAAATTTACAATTTTATTCTTTTGTATTTTAAATATTTTTTGCCGGTAAAATCCGTCTTTATTTTAACCCTGCTCGACCAGCACCTTTTAAAAGGCCTACACGCAAGGTAGTTAACAAAACCACTGACGCATAGCATACAGCCTTATACTGACGAATGCGAACGCGCAAAAATTAAGGAACTGGAATACGCCATGGACTTACAATAAAATAACACCCGTACGCAAAAACGGCAGGCTTTTACGCCTGCCGTTTTTATATTTGTTATAACTTTTTAGTTTTCAGTCCGCAAATACGGTGTTGCGGGTTTCCCAGCGTTTAAACTGGCAATAGCCCCACGGAATGTAAATGCCGAAGGTAATGGTTGTCAGCACCATAATCAGCAGCCACTGAAAGAAAAAGCCAAAACCTGTTCCTTCAAAGCGCAGCTGCCTGCCGTTAACGTAGGTGTTGCTGCAAATCCAGCGCTGCTGCGCGCTGTATGCCCACGGAAAGAACAAACCGCAGGTAATAACGGTCAGCACGGTTGTCCATATGCAAAGCCACAGATAACCGAAGCCGCTGCCGTCAAATTCAAAATCGCGTTTCATGTGCGCTCCTTACTGCATTTTTTCTTTCAGCAGTTTGTTAACCATGCCCGGGTTAGCTTTGCCGCGGGATTTTTTCATTACCTGACCAACAAGGAAGCCGATGGCTTTATCTTTGCCTGCTTTGTAGTCGGCAACGGACTGCGGATTTTCTGCCAGCACTTCGTCAACGATAGCGGCAATGGCGCCTTCGTCGCTAACCTGTTCAAGGCCAAGCTCTTTAACAAGCTGTTTCGGGGTTTTATCGCTGTTTTTCAGCATTTCGGCAAATACTTTTTTAGCAAGCTTGCTGCTCAGTACGCCGTCTTTGGTTAAAGTTACCAGTTCGCCAAGGTTTTCCGGTTTAACCGGGAACTGTTCAATGGTAATGTTTTCAGCATTAAGATATGCGGAAACATCGCCCAGCAGCCAGTTGGATACACCTTTGTCATCCTTGCTGTTTGCGCAGGCAGCGTCAAAGTAATCTGCCATGGCTTTGGTAGCAACGATTAAGGAAGCGTCATATTTCGGTAGGCCGTGTTTTTCAACAAGGCGCTGCAAACGCTGTGCCGGCAGTTCCGGCAGTTCGCCGCGTACGCGTTCAATCCATGCGTCGTCAATTTCAACCGGTACAAGGTCAGGTTCAGGGAAGTAACGATAGTCGTGTGCTTCTTCCTTGCTGCGCATGGAAAGGGTTACGCCGTTGGCTTCGTCCCATGTGCGGGTTTCCTGTACTACATGGCCGCCGTCCTCAAGAATTGCTTTCTGGCGTTCAACTTCATATTCAATAGCGCGTACCAGTGCGCGGAAGGAGTTAAGGTTTTTAATTTCGGCGCGGGTACCGAATTCTTTGGCGCCTTCCGGCATGATGGAAATGTTGGCGTCGCAGCGCAGGCTGCCTTCCTGCATTTTGCAGTCGCAAACGTCAATGTATTCCAAAACTGCTTTCAGCTGTTCCATATAAGCGCGTGCTTCTTCGGCGCTGCGCATATCCGGTTCGGAAACGATTTCCAGAAGCGGTACGCCGGCACGGTTGTAGTCTACGGAAGAAAAATCGGAAGTGCTGATGGTAGCGCCGCTGTGGTTCAGTTTGCCTGCGTCTTCTTCCATGTGAATGCGGGTAATGCCAAGGCGTTTGGGCACACCGTCAACTTCAATGTCAATATGGCCGCCGAGGCAAACCGGCTGGTCAAACTGAGAAATCTGATAATTTTTGGCAAGGTCGGGGTAAAAGTAGTTTTTACGGTCAAATTTATTGAATTTCTGAATTTCGCAGCCCAGTGCAAGGCCCGTACGGATGGCAAATTCAACAACCTGTTTGTTCAGCACCGGCAATGCGCCAGGCATGCCGAGGCACACGGGGCAAACATGGGTGTTAGGCGTGCTGCCGAACTCGGTGGAGCAGGAGCAGAAGGCTTTGGTTTTGGTTTTTAATTCGGCATGTACTTCAAGGCCGATAACTGTAATATAGTTTTTCATTATTTGTTACCTCCCAGCGGTGCCATTGCTTTATGGAAGTCAGTAGCCTGTTCAAAGGTGTAGGCTGCGCGCAGCACGGTTTCTTCGTCCAGAACTTTGCCGATAAGCTGCATGCCGACAGGCATACCGTCTGCAAAGCCGCACGGAATGGAAATACCCGGCAGGCCTGCCATGTTTACGGGAATGGTGGTTACGTCCAGCATGTAAATGGAAAGCGGGTCCATTTTGCCGTCAACCGGATAAGCAACAACCGGAGAAGTCGGAGTCAGCAGCACGTCGCATTTTTCAAACGCTTCATTAAAGTCGCGGCGAATAAGGGTACGTACCTGCATTGCTTTTTTGTAGTAAGCGTCATAGTAACCGCTGCTTAAAACGTAAGTGCCAAGCATAATACGGCGGCGTACTTCAGGGCCAAAACCTTCGGTACGGCTCAGCCTTGTCATTTCCGGAGCGCTGGTGGCGTTGGCAGCGCGGAAGCCGTAGCGCACGCCGTCATAACGTGCAAGGTTGGCGCTTGCTTCTGCCGGAGCAATGATATAGTAAGTAATTACTGCATATTCGGTATGCGGCAGCGAAACATCAACAATTTCAGCGCCGAGTTCTTCGTATTTTTTAACGGCTTTTTCAATTTCGGCTTTAACTTTGGCGTCAACGCCTTCGCCGTAGTATTCTTTCGGCAGGCCGATACGCAGGCCTTTAACGTCGGCGCGCAGCGCTTTGGTAAAGTCGGGCACATCAACCGGCAGGGAGGTGGAATCGTGTTCATCCTTGCCGCAGATGCAGTTCAAAACGGTTGCAGCGTCGGTAACGTCGCGGGTAATAGGCCCAATCTGGTCAAGAGAGGACGCAAACGCAACGCAGCCGTAACGGCTTACGCGGCCGTAAGTCGGTTTAATGCCAACGCAGCCGTTAAAAGAAGCCGGCTGGCGGATGGAACCGCCGGTATCGGAGCCCAGGCTCCAGATTGCCTCGCCTGCGGCAATAGCAGCTGCGCTGCCGCCGGAAGAACCGCCCGGCACGCGGTCAAGATTCCACGGATTATAGGTTTTATGGAAGTAAGAGCTTTCGGTGGTAGAGCCCATTGCAAATTCGTCCATATTGGTTTTGCCGGTAAAAATGGCGTCATCCGCACGCAGTTTGCTGATAACGTGCGCATCATAAATAGGCACAACATTAGCCAGCATTTTGCTGGAGCAGGTGGTTAAAAGGCCTTTTGTGCAGATATTGTCTTTAATTGCACCGGGAATGCCTGCCAGCGGAGCGATTTCTTCGCCTGCGGCAATTTTGGCATCAACCTTGGCAGCCTGTGCCAGTGCGTTTTCTTTATCTAAAGTTACATAAGCCTGTACTTTATCTTCAACTTCGTCAATGCGGCTGTATACGTTTTCGGTAAGCTCCACGGAGCTGATTTCTTTTTTAACCAGCTTGTCATGCAGTTCGTGGGCTGTTAATTTATATAAATCCACAGTTGTTCCTCCTTCTGTTATTCGATTACGCGCGGTACTTTAAAGCCGTCGTTGTATACGGCAGGCGCGTTTTTCAGCGCGTCCTCATGGGATACGCCCGGTTTTACAACATCCTCGCGGAATGCGTTGCTTATCGGCAGTACGTACGGGGTCGGCTCAATGCCTTCCGTATCAATCTTTTCCAGAATATCGGCATAATTGAGGATTTGGTTAAACTGTTCGGTAAATTTTTCCATTTCGCTTTCCGGAATCGTTAAACGGGAAAGCCCGGCGATGTGTTCAACATCTTTTACTGTTACCTTCATTAGTACGCCTCCTAAAAAATTTATGATGAATTTTATCAATAACCTGTTTTATTATACCACACAGTACCAGTCTTGTGCAGTATTTTGGTAAGCCTTAGCTAAATAAAATTGCGTAAAATAAATGCTTAATGCTGCCAAACAGCAAAAATGCCCCCGCAAAACCTTTACGGAGGCAGATTGTTTATTCAAATGACGTTAAAAAGTTGCGCATGCAGTCCTCAACGCCGCGTTTAACAGCTTTGGCTCGGCTCGGTTCGCCGATTTTCCAGAAGTTAATGGAGCTGGACGAGCCGATGCTTTCCACGTTCTGGTTAAACAAAAAGCGTTCTTCGTTAACATCAACGCATTTTAATTTCATCGTTACCACGGCGCTGTAGGTTTGCGAGCCTACAATAACCATAAAGCCGGTTTCCTTTTCGCGCACCGGCAGCAGGCTGATAAACAGCACCCTGTCCGCACCGCAGGCTTTGCCAACGGCAACAAGTTCTTCAAGCGTCGGCACTTCGGCGTTTTCAAACGGATGCGCCAAAAGCGCCTTCTGCACGGCGTTATTGCCTATGATTTTTGTAACGCTTTTCTTTTTGCCGGGGTATTTGGTTTCCAGCGCTTCTTTAACGGCGTTCACCGCCATTTCGCGGCTGCGCCCTTCAAGGCCGGATACATCAACATACGGCAGCACAGCCACGGTATAGGGCTGCGTGCATTCGGTAATCTCAGCATCGGTGTTGGTAAAATGCGTCTCGCCGGTATCGGCAACGCCCATATCGATAGCGTCAATGCTGCTTACTTCTTTTTCTGCCGCCAGCGCCGTACCTGCAAAGCACAAAAGCACTGCCGCAACAGCTAAAAATTTATAAAATATCTTCATAATATCACCGCTTTAAAACAAACTCTGTTCTTCGCCCTGCTCCGCTTTTGCTGCTTCATTTTCTGGGCGCGCGTCATTTCCGGCTTCACCGCCGTGCTCGCCCAAAAGGCGCAGGAACTCTGCTTCGTCGATAACGGTTACGCCCAGCTGCTGCGCTTTCGTCAGCTTGCTGCCTGCTTCCGCACCGGCAACAACGTAATCGGTCTTTTTGCTTACGCTGCCCGTAACCTTTGCGCCAACCTGCTGCGCCATGGTCTGCGCCGTTGCGCGGTCCAGCGTTGGCATGGTACCGGTAAACACCATGGTTTTGCCGTAAAACGGATGCGCCGTGTCAAGCTCCGCCGCTTCCATTTCCATGTTAAGGCCAAGCTCTTTCAGGCGTTCAATCAAATCAATATTCACCGGCGAAGCAAAATACGTTACCACGCTTTCGGCAATCTTCGGGCCAATATCTTCAATGGCGGCAATTTCGTCCGTTTCCGCCGCCATCAGTTTTTCCATGCTGCCAAAGTGCAGCGCAAGCAGCCTTGCCACCTTTGCGCCCACATGGCGGATGCCGAGCGCGAACAGCAGCCTGTCAAGGTTCTGCTTTTTGCTTTCGGCAATGGCGTTTAAAAGATTGTCTGCCGATTTGTCGCCCATGCGCTCCAGCGCCGTAAGCTGCGGCTTAACCAAAAGGTACAGGTCGGCAGGGTCGCTGATAAGCCCGTTATCCAGCAGCTGGTTGATAACCGCCGGGCCGCAGCCGTCGATATCCATTGCCCCTTTGGAAGCAAAGTGAATCAGCCCTTCGCGCCCCAGCGCCGGGCAGTGCGGATTAGTGCAGCGTATTGCCGCCTCACCGTTCAGGCGTTCCGTTTTCCACCCGCATTCCGGGCATTCGGCGGGCATAAAAAATTCCTGTTCCGCGCCGGTGCGTTTTTCCTTCACCACATGCAGCACTTCCGGTATAATTTCGCCGGCTTTATTAATAACAACCGTGTCGCCAATGCGGATATCCTTGCTGCGGATGAAGTCCTCATTATGCAGCGTTGCGCGGCTGATGGTGCTTCCGGAAAGTTTTACAGGGGTCAGCACCGCCGTCGGCGTCAGCACGCCCGTGCGCCCAACCTGAATAATGATGTCCTCCAGTTTTGTTTCTGCCTGTTCCGGCGGAAATTTAAAGGCAATGGCCCAGCGCGGGTCTTTGCCGGTTGCACCTAAAATGTTTTGCTGATACACGGCGTTAACCTTAATTACCGCGCCGTCCGTATCATAGGCAAGGCTTTGGCGTTTGGCGGCAAAATCCTTTATTTTGGCAATCGCTTCGTTGATGTTTTTTACAACGGCATAGCCTTCGCTTACCTTAAAGCCGTAATCGTGCAGCATAGCAAGGCTGGCGGAATGTTTATCCTTGTGCCCTGCGCCCACGCCGTAGGCAAAAAAGCTCAGCTGGCGGCTTGCCGTTACTTTCGGGTCAAGCTGGCGCAGGCTGCCCGCCGCCGCGTTGCGCGGATTGGCGAATTCGTTTTCGCCCGCTTCGCTGCGCTGCTCGTTCAGCTTCATAAAAGCGTGGCGGGGCATGTAAACTTCGCCGCGTACATCCAAAAGCTCCGGCACTTCTTCGCCTTCCTTAACGTTCAGCGTCAGCGGAATGGAACGGATAGTGCGCACATTGGCGGTTACATTTTCGCCAACTTCGCCGTCGCCGCGGGTTGCAGCACGTACCAGGCGGCCGTTTTCGTAAATCAGGCTGCAGGCAAGGCCGTCAATTTTCGGTTCAAAAACATATTCCACCTCGCTGCCTTCGGGCAGGCCGCTTTTTACGCGCGCGTCAAACGCAGCAAGTTCTTCATCGCTGAAGGCGTTGCCCAGAGAAAGCAGCGGCGTCATATGGCGCACTTCGGTAAACTCCGGGCTTACCTTGCCGCCAACCCTGCGCGTAGGGGAATCGGGCGGCACATCGTCAGGATATGCGCGCTCAAGCTCCTGCAAACGGCGCATTAAAGCGTCATATTCGGCGTCGGTAATCTCCGGCGCATCCAGTACATAATATAAAAATTCGTGATGGCGTATTTCCCTGCGCAGTTTCTGCGCTTCGTCCAGTGCTTGCGCACGTTCTAAATCCATAATGCCCTCCGCTTAAAACTTACAATTTTTTCAGCACCGCATATTTGGTAAGCAGGCTGCGCACACCGGCACCGGCAAAGGCAACCTTTACTTCCTGCCCGTCCGGACTGTCTTTAACGCTTACAACCATGCCTTCGCCCCATTTGCTGTGGCTTACCCTATCGCCGGTGTTAAAGCGCGTGCCCGTGCCTCCTGCGGCGGCAGCCGGTTTTTGCGGCATAAAACTGTGCGGGTTAAAAGTGCTTGCAGGCTTCTGCGGCCTTGCGCTGTATTTTTCGCTTACCTGTTTAAAGTTCTCCAGCGCGCTGAAACGTTCCTGCCTTTTAATGGTTTTCACCAAACGCGCGGGAATTTCCTGCAAAAAGCGGGAAGGCGGATAAGTTACCGTGTTGCCGTAAATGGTGCGCATTTTGGTGCTGCTTAAAAACAGTTTTTCTTTGGCGCGCGTAATGCCTACATAGCACAGGCGGCGTTCTTCTTCAATTTCCGTTTCGTCCATCAGCGTGCGCGCATGCGGGAACAGCCCTTCTTCCATGCCCACAAGGAACACTACCGGAAACTCCAGCCCCTTGGAAGAATGCAGCGTCATTAAGGTAATGGCGTCCTCGCCCAGTTCCGTATCGTCAATATCGCTTACCAGCGCAACATGCGCCAAAAAGTTTTCCAGATTATTTTCTTCTTCGGATGCCGCAAATTCCTGCGCCACGCTGATCAATTCGTGCAGGTTGTCAATACGGCTCTGCGCCTGCGGCGTACGCTCGTTCTCCAGTTCTTCAAGATAGCCGGTATCGCGCAGCACGCGGTCAATCAAATCTTCAACCGGCGCTTCATTAGCAAGATTCATCAGTTCAAAAATAATGCCTGCCAAATCGTCCAGCTTGCTTACAAAGCGGCTGCTTAAACCGTCAATTGCCGCCGCATTGGAAACAGCCTCAAACAAACTTACATTGTTGGCAGCGGCATAAGCCTGAATTTTTGCCAGCGAAGCGTCGCCAATACCGCGCTTCGGCACGTTGATAATGCGCAGCAGGCTCAGCGAATCGGCCGGGTTAAAAATTACGCGCAGATAGGCAATGATGTCTTTAATTTCCTTGCGCTCGTAGAATTTAAGCCCGCCTACCATATTGTAGCTGATGCCGCTTTTAATCAGCATTTCTTCAAAAATACGGCTCTGAGTGTTGGTACGGTACAAAATTACCATATCGCCCAGTTTTTTATTTTCGGTGCGCTGCAAATTCTGCAGCTGCTCAATTACAAAGCGTGCCTCATCGCGCTCGTCCACCGCCTGAAAATAAATAATATCGGCGCCGCTTTTATTTTCCGTCCACAAATTTTTCGGCTTGCGGCCGGTATTGTTTTCTATAACTGCGTTGGCAGCGTCCAGAATAATCTGCGTGCTGCGGTAGTTCTGTTCCAGCTTAATTACTTTGGCGTCGGGGTAATCTTTTTCAAAGTCCAGAATGTTTTGAATATCGGCACCGCGCCAGCCGTAAATGCTCTGGTCGGCATCACCCACAACGCATATATTGCGGTGCTTGGCAGCCAGAAACTTTGTTAAAAGGTACTGTGCATGGTTGGTATCCTGATACTCGTCCACCAAAAGATAATCAAAACGGTCCTGATATTTTTCGCGCACTTCTTTGTTTTCCTGCAAAAGTTTAATGGAAAGCATTAAAAGGTCGTCAAAATCAAGCGCGTTGTTTAACTGCAATTTCTGCTCGTAACGGCTGTAAATATCCGCCACTTTCTGCTCGTAAAAATCGCCTGCCTGGCGTGCAAAAGACGCTGCGTCCTGCAAGGCGTTTTTGGCATTGCTGATGCGCGACAAAATGCCCGAAGGCTGAAAGCGTTTATCGTCAAGGTTCATTTCCTTTAAAATCTGCTTAATCAGGTTCTGGCTGTCGGCTGTATCATAAATGGCAAAATTGCCGCCGTACCCGGGCAGCTTATCTATTTCCATACGCAAAAAGCGTGCGCAGAAAGCGTGGAAGGTAAACAGCCACACATCCTTGGCAGCCGGGCCGCTCATATTGTTTACGCGCTCGCGCATTTCGGCGGCAGCCTTGTTGGTAAAGGTAATTGCCAAAATGCGGTACGGGCGCACGCCCTTTTGCAAAAGGTTGGCCACGCGGCAGGTAAGCACTTTTGTTTTGCCGCTGCCTGCGCCTGCCATAATCAGCATCGGCCCTTCGGTATTAATAACAGCTTCCGCCTGCTGCGGATTCAGTCCGTAAGTACAATCAACAGTCATTCTTTCCTCCATAAAACACTAACTAAAAACATTCATTCTATACCAGCATAACTTTATTATTATTCTCCCCTTCCTGAAATTTTCCTGCCGCTTTGCCGTAAATCTTTAATGTAATTTTCGCAGGCATTCTTTTAAAATTTCATCAGTTATAACTGATAAGATTGATAATTTTACGCATTTTGTAAGTTATAACTGATAAAATTATATTTTCAGCGTTGTTTATCAGTTATGACTGTGATAAACTAATCATAGAAATAAAATAAACATAAGGAGGCGCTGACGATGATTAAACGCGAAACCTATATGCGCCGCATACGCCCATTTATCGGCAGTGAATTAGTAAAAGTTAT
Organism: Phascolarctobacterium sp. ET69; assembly: GCF_023336935.1. Lineage (GTDB taxonomy): Bacteria > Bacillota > Negativicutes > Acidaminococcales > Acidaminococcaceae > Fusicatenibacter_A > Fusicatenibacter_A intestinipullorum. The sequence continues at coordinate 234,955 of NZ_JAMBLR010000002.1, read as the reverse complement.
GACAGGTATCCGCCGCTGCGGTAAATCTGTAATGCTTGAACTCATAAAAGAAGAATTAAAAAACAGCGGCGTGCCAGAAGCCAACATTATCTCCATTAATTTTGAAGATATGCGCTATGCCCATTTGCTGACGGCTAAAGCTTTGCACGATGAAATAATCATGCGGGCACAGAATATCAGCGGCAAGGTGTACTTATTTTTTGATGAAATACAGGAAGTTGCAGACTGGGAAAAATGCATTAACTCTTTCCGGGTAGAATTTGACTGTGATATTTACATTACAGGCTCTAATGCCAAACTGCTTTCCGGCGAACTTGCCACCAATCTTGGCGGGCGTTATGTAGAATTTACCATTTACCCCTTTTCTTTCTCAGAATTTACCGAACTTTATAAGGGGATTTTCCCCGGTGCGCAGCCGCAGGAATGTTTTCAAAAATATCTGCTGTTCGGCGGCATGCCATACCTTGCCAACCTGCGCTATGCCGAAGAACCGTGCCGCCAATATTTAACGGATGTATTCAATTCAGTACAGTTAAAAGATATTGTAAAGCGCAATAAAATACGCGATGTTGATTTATTGGAACGCATTCTTTCTTATATTATTGCTAATGTAGGCACTACCTTTTCAGCAACGTCCATCTCTAAATTTTTTAAAAGCGAAAAACGCAATGTCGCGCCGGAAACCATTCTTAACTATATCAGGCACTGCACTGATGCCTATTTGTTCTATCCGGTAAAAAGGCAGGATTTACAAGGGAAACAAATACTTGCTTCTTCCGAAAAATACTATATTGCCGACCACGGTGTGCGTGAAGCCGTTTTTGGCGGCAATATGCGCGATATTAATTTGATTTTGGAAAACATTGTGTTTATGGAACTTTTGCGGCGCGGCTATAATGTTACCGTTGGCAAAACCGGCAATTTAGAAATTGATTTTATTGCCGAAAAACACGGTGAAAAAATTTATGTTCAGGTTTGTTACCTGCTGGCTTCGCAGGAAACTATTGAGCGGGAGTTTGACGTTTATGATAATGTGAATGATAATTTCCCCAAATATGTAGTGTCGCTTGATGAATTTGATATGAGCCGTAACGGCATAAAGCACTGCAATATCCGCAATTTTTTAACCAAAGAAACCTTTAACTGATAACTCACCGTGTTAAATTCCCGCAAAATTTTACTGACCGGCAATTCACTTCTTGCGCTGAGCAAGGCAGAGTTTTATAATTATATAATGTATTTTTGTTTTGATGGGGATTTTTTATGCAGGAAAACAAACTTACCGTCCGCGGCGAACTGTCGCTGCTTCTGGTCATTATCATCAACAGCCTGGGCGTTGTTTTAATGCTGCATTCCGGTTCCGGCATTTCGGCAATTTCCAGTGTGCCTTACGCTTTTGCCGATGTGCTGCCGGTTATAACGCTCGGCGCGTGGACGGAGGTTTTTCAGGTTTCGCTGGTGCTCAGCCTGATGCTTTTAAGCAAACGCTTTGTGCCGGTATACCTGTTCAGTTTCGTTGTCGGCTCGGCCTTCAGCGCCATGATTGACGTGCACGAAATGTGGATTAAGCAGCTGCCGCAGAGCCTGACGCTTGATATTATTTATTTTATCATCAGCTACATTGTTATTTGCTTTGGCGTGGCGCTTGCCAACCGCTGCCAGCTGCCAATTATACCAACCGACCTTTTTCCGCGCGAGCTTGCCGCCATTACCGGCTGGAGCTATGCGCGCATTAAAATAGGTTTTGACGTTATCTGCCTTGCCATTACCGCCGCCATGACCTTTTTCTTTCTGGGCCGTGTGGACGGGCTGGGCTTCGGCACAATACTTGCCGCCTTTACCATGGGCAAAGTTATTGGCAGCATTGGCGAATACATGGATAAACACGTAAAATTTGTTTCTTTTTTAAGCAGCAGGGCTTGACATAGAGTCCGCTTTAAGTTTTATAATAAATTACAGGTTGCAGGAGCAACCGCCGGGCTGCCGGAGCAGCTGTTAAAATTATTCTTTTAAAACATAAACCAAAGCCATGAAGGCTGTAACCGCTTCGATAAGCGGCAGTTTCTTCATGGCTTTTTTATTTGGGTGATTGTATGAAATTTTTAGCTTTGCTTGTACTTTCCGCCGCGCTTTTAACATCCGCCTGCGGCAACAACGCTGCCACTGGCGGCGAAAAGGTATTCCGCTACGGCACGCCTGCCTACGGCATTGCCAACGAAAATGCCGGTATGGACCCGCACGAAGCCTATCAGGGCTGGAGCGCCATCCGCTACGGCGTAGGCGAAACGCTTTTTAAATTTGACGATGCCATGCAGCCTCAGCCGTGGCTGGCCGAAAAGTACGAATTTATTAACGAAAACACAGTTAAAATTACCTTAAAAGACAATATTTACTTTACCAGCGGCAACAAAATGACAGGCGCAGCCGTTAAAGCCTGCCTGGAGGATTTAATAAGCCGCCACAACCGCGCCAGGGTTGATTTAAAAATAACGGGCATTACCGCCGAAGGGCAGACCGTAACCATTACATCGGCCGCCAAAGTGCCGGTGCTGATTAACTACCTGTGCGACCCCTACGGCTGCATTATTGACATGAGCCGCGGCACCGGCGACGATACAAAAATAAGTGGCACAGGCCCCTTTATGGTAGAAAGCCTGACGCCGAAAGAAGTTGTGCTGGTTAAAAACCCCGCTTACTACGGCGGCGTGCCGAAAACAGACAGAATTATCGTCAGCAGCATTACCGACGGCAACACGCTGGCACTGGCGCTGCAAAACGGCGAAATTGACGCTGCGCAGGGCCTGCCCTATGCTTCGCTGCCGCTTTTTAAAGACAGCGCGGCTTATAAAACCAGCAGCACCGATACCTCGCGCACGTTTTTGGCAGCCTTTAACTTTAACACGCCTGCCCTGCAGGATGAACGCGTAAGGCGCGCCGTTGTTATGAGCCTCGACAAGGAAACTTTTGCCAGAGTGCAGCTGATGGGCAACGGCATTGCCGCAGCCGGACCGTTTCCGCCGAACCTGCCTTTTGGCGGCGCTAAAGTGCATGCGCCGGAATATAACCCCCAAGGCGCACGCCAGCTGCTTGCCGAAGCAGGCTGGACAGATACCGACGGCGACGGTTATGTGGATAAGGACGGCCAACCGCTGACCCTGCGCTGGCTTACTTACAGCTTCCGCCAGGAGCTGCCGCTTTTGGCAGAAGCTGCGCAAAGCTGGCTTAAAGGCAGCGGCATACGCCTTGAAATTAACCCGACGGACGGTTATGCCGACTTTCTGCGCCGCGGCGAGTGGGATATTTACGCCAAAGCCTTTGTTACCGCGCCCACCGGTGACGCGCAGTATTATTTTACCACCCACGTGCTGAAGGAAAGCGCCTACAACAGCGGCAATTACTATAACCCTGATACCGAAAACCTCATAGGGCAGCTCGGCAGCGAGTTCAGACCCGAAAGGCGCACAGAACTTGCGGCAGCTATCAGCCAGAAACTGGTTGACGGCAGTGCCTTTGCTTACATTGCCCATTTAAAAATGACGCTGGCCATGAAAAGCACGGTTCAGGGTTTTAGCGCCCACCCCTGCGATTATTACGAAATTACCAAAGATTTAAGCATAGATTAAAGGAGCATTATTATGAGTGAAATTTCCGCAGCAAGCATCATCCACCGCACAGACGAAAAAGAATATATAACAGGCTACTGGCAAAAACGCAGCACAGGCTTTGCCAATCTGCGCAAGGCAGAGCTGCACAGCGAAAAACAGCTTTTATGGCAGCAGGAAATTACGCGCCACCTGCCGCAGAACCGCAGGCTAAAAATTTTGGACATTGGCTGCGGCGCAGGCTTTTTTGGCATTTTGCTGGGGCAGAAGCACCACGTTACCGGCATTGACCTGACCCCGGAAATGATTGAAGCCGCCAGGGCACTTGCCGCCGCAGAACGCAGCAATGCAGAATTTATGGTTATGGACGCCGAAGCGCTGGACTTTGATGACGCAAGTTTTGACGCTATAATAAGCCGCAACGTAATGTGGAACCTGCCCCACCCGGAAACCGCCTACTGCGAGTGGCTGCGCGTACTTAAACCGGGCGGCCTGCTTTTAAATTACGATGCCGAATATGCCCGCGCGCACCACAGCCAGAAGCTGCCTGCCAAAAACGCCCATGCGGATATTGCGCCGGAGCTTTTGGACGAATGCCACAATATTTACCATATGCTGGACATCAGCGCCTATAACCGCCCGCAGTGGGACGAAGAATTTCTGCAAAGCACCGGGCTGTGCTGCGTCAGCACGGATACAACGGTAGGCAGCCGCATTTACGCCGCCGAAGATATTTTTTATATTCCCGTGCCCATGTTCTGCGTTAAGGCCGTTAAGTTTTAAAACCGCATAAACGCACTGCGCACGCACGCTCCGGCAGCGCCGCATGCCAGCACTTCTTCAAGCTGCGCCTTATTAAGCCCGATGCCGCCAATGGCATAAACAGGCACCGGGCTCAGCGTGCAGATTTCCTTTAAAAACGCCGGGCCGCGCGGCGGCAAGCCCTGCTTGCAGCTGCTTGCGTAAATATGCCCGGCTGTTAAATATGCCGCGCCCAAAGCAAGCGCCGCCTTTGCTTCTTCCGCACCGTGTACGGAAACGCCAAAGCGCCCTGCCTGCAAACGCTCTGCCGCTGTCATTGCAGAGCATACTGTTAGCGGCAGGTGCACTCCGTCCGCGCCGAGAGCCAGCCCTACCCGCCAGAAGGTATGCACAATAAATTTAACGCCGCAGGTTCTGCAAACTGCCTGTACTTTCTGTGCAAGCTGCGTGTATTCCGCTTCGGTTAAATCTTTTTCGCGCAAAATAAGTGCCTTGGGGCACAATGCGCAGATGGTTTCTATCTGCTGCAAAAATGGCGCGCGGCTTATTTTTCTGTCCGTAACGCAAACAAAATTTTTATACATAACTGCCATCCGTAAGCACCGGCTGTAAGCCGGCTTTTTTTATGCTGTTAAACACCTCGTCCACGCTGCGGTTATCGTCAATTTCAAACTGCTCGTCGCCTTCGCGCTCCTGCTTGCTGTGCGTACCGATGCCCGTGCTTACGCCTGCGGAAATTTTCGTTGCCACAATCTGCAAAAGATTATCGCGCACTCCGGCGCCTTCGCGGCTGGAAACGGTAATGCCTGCCTGCGGCATAAACAGGCGGTAAGCGCACACCGCCTGCACTAAATGCCGCAAATCAGTGCCGTTGGCTTCGGGCGGCAGTTCGTTGCCTTCCGCCGGGCGCAGGCGAGGGCACGAAAAGCTGATTTCCGCAGCCGGGTATTTGCGCTGCACCAAATATGCGTGCAGACCGCAGGCAAAAATATCGCGGCAAAAGCCGCTCAGCCCCATCAGCGGCGCAAACGCCACACCGCGCATGCCGCCTTTTAACGCGCGCTCCTGCGTGTAAAAACGGTACGGAAACACACGCTTATGCCCCGCCAGATGCAGTTTGGCGTAAGCGTCAACGTCATAAGTTTCCTGAAACACCGTTACATAATCCGCGCCGCATTCATGCAGGTACGCGTATTCATCACTGTTCAGCGGGTATACCTCAAGCCCTACAACGGCAAAATACTTGCGCGCCAGCCTTACGGCAGAAGCAATATATTCCACGCCGCTCATGCTGCGGCTTTCGCCGGTTAAAAGTAAAATTTCACGCAGGCCGGTGGCGGCAATGGCCTGCATTTCGCGTTCCATGCCGTCTTCGTCCAGTTTTAAGCGGTTAATTTTGTTATGGCAGTTAAAGCCGCAGTACACGCAGTAATTTTCGCAGTAATTGGCAAGGTACAGCGGCGTAAAAATGCTGCGTGCCGCGCCGAACCATTTAAAGGTAAGCTGCCTTGCCTGCTGCGCCATTTCTTCCAAAAACGGCAGCGCCGCCGGTGAAAGAAGCGCCGCAAAATCCTGTACCGTTTTGTGTTTGCGCATAAGCGCGGCCTTTATGTCCCGCTCCGTAAAAGCGTTAAAATCCACGCTGTCAGCCGCGTGCTGCACTTCGCGCAAAATATCCGATTCTATTATTTCCATTCCCGGCAGGTAGGCCATGCAGTCCTGCGCAGCTGCCGCAAGGTTTTGTTTTTCCTTCATCTGCGTCACTCCCCTATAAAGCCAGTCAGCGGGCTGCTTGCCGACGCGCGCCCGGTTACTGCGCCAAGGCCGGCAAGGTAGGCTTTGCGCCCGGCGTTAATGGCCAGCTTAAACGCTTCCGCCATGGCGGGAATATCGCCGCTGGTGGCAAGGGCAGTGTTGGCCATTACTGCCGCCGCGCCCATTTCCATTGCTTCGCACGCCTGCGAAGGAGAACCGATACCGGCATCGACGATAACTGGCAGGTCAATTTCATCAATCAAAATCTGTATAAACTCTTTTGTTACCAGCCCCATGTTGCTGCCGATAGGCGCGCCAAGCGGCATTACGCAGGCAGCACCAGCATTTGCCAGGTCGCGTGCGGCATTTAAATCGGGGTACATATAGGGCATTACCACAAAGCCCTCTGCCGCCAAAATTTCCGTTGCCTTAATTGTTTCGTAATTATCGGGCAGCAGGTATTTGCTGTCGCGGATTACTTCTATTTTTACAAAATCGCTGCCGCATACCTCGCGCGCCAGGCGGGCAATGCGCACAGCTTCCTGCGCGGTGCGTGCGCCGCTGGTGTTGGGCAAAAGCGTAATGCCTTTGGGTATATAATCTAAAATATTGGCCATGCCGCCGTCGTTTACGCGGCGCAGAGCCAGTGTTAAAATTTCCGCACCGGCGTTTTCCACTGCCGCCTTAATAAGCTCCAAAGAATATTTGCCGCTGCCCAAAATAAAGCGGCTGGTAAATTTATGCCCGCCTAAAATAAGTGCATCTTCCATTGTTATTCCTCCAATCCTAAAATAAGCGCCACAGCAAGGTTTGCCGCGTGCGCCGCGCATAGGGCTGCCCGCGGTGCCGAAAGCCGCCCGCAGGTTTCTATGCCGCTTTCGCCATCGCCGCACAAATAAAAGTTTTTGCTTATGCGCCGCGTTTTAATGGCGTTGCTGCGTCCTGCGCCTGCAAGCCCGCTGCACGCAATAAGCGTTTTATCCGCATAAGCGGCAAACAGCGCGTTTACAAGCATGGCTTTGGTTTCCGGCTTATCCACCGCTTCGCAGATAATGCCGTCAGCTTTAAAAACAGCGGCGGCGTTTGTTTCCGTAAGTTTTATATTTTCCGTTTTAATTTTAAGCGCGGGGTTAATTTTCAAAAGCTGCTCCGCCAGCGCTTCTGTTTTAAGCCTGCCAATGTCGCGCAAAAAGTAATGCTGGCGGTTTAAATTGCTTTCGTCCACGCGGTCAAAATCAACAAGGTGCAGGTGCTGCACGCCCGCACGCGCCAAAAACACCGCTATGTGCGAGCCCAAACCGCCCAGCCCGGCAATGCCTACACTCACTTGCGCAAGCTGGTTTTTAAAATCATCTGCCACGGCTTTAACCTCCTCCCACAAAACTTACAATTTCCAGTTCGTCGCCGTCTGTTAAAACGGCTGCACCAAATTCCGCACGCGGCACAATCTGCCCGTTGCGCTCCACCGCCACCAGTTCTGCGCGGTAGTTATGCGCCGCCAAAAATTCCGCCAGCGTCATACCGCGTTTAAGTTCAATGTCTTTTCCGTTAACGCGCATCTTTTCTCCTTTCCGCCGCAATTAAAAAAGCCCATGAAGAAGCCTGCACCCGCGGTGGTGCACCCCTTCATGAGCTTTGCTCACTCTAACGGCATATTAAATTGCAACTGCCTGATATAAAGAAACGGCAAGCACCAACAAGGCACTTGCCGCTATCTGCAAACATTCCCTACGTTGGCATTATCCAAATCAGGTTTAGGGTCGAAGCGCACAGCTTCCTCTCAGCCTATCTGTAAGCTCCCCTGTTCAGTTAAATTAAGTATAAAGTTTTGCGCCGCCGTTGTCAACCGCAAATTACAGCGCCAGCATTACGGCACACATTAATTTGGCACGCATAAACAGCGATTCCACATTGGCAAACTCGTCAACCGTATGGTTGCGGCCGCCTTTTACGCCCATAGCACACACGGTAGGCACGCCAACCATGGTTGTGTAGGCAGAATCGCTGCCGCCGCCAACGGTAATTGCTTTCGGGCTGCCAAAGCCTTCTTCTTCATAAACTTTTTTAACAAGCTCAAACAATTCTTTGCTGCTTTCCAGTTCTACCATCGGCTGCATTAAAGATACCGGCGTCATTTTGCAGGTTACGCCGTCAACGTAAACTTTATCGTTAATTTCCTGGAATTTGGCTTTCATTGCTTCCAGCATTGCCGGGTCGGTAAAGCGCATATCCACAATCATTTTGGCATACGCCGGTGCGGAGTTATGCACAGTGCCGCCTTCAATAACGCCGACGTTTAAATTAAGCCCCTTGCTCCAGTCGGTTAACGCTTCAATATCCAGAATTTTGTACGCCAGTTCTTTAATGGCGCTGCGCCCTTCTTCTGGCGCATTGCCTACATGCGCGCCGCGGCCGAAGGCTTCCATGGCAAAACAGTACACGCCTTTGCGCGCCAGCACCAGGCTGTCGTCCATAAAGCCGGTTTCAAAGTTAAAAGCATAAGCCGCGCCTTTGGCTTCTTCCATCATCTTACCGGCAAAATCGCTGTGCTTGTGCCCAACTTCTTCGTCGCCTGCCAAAATAACCTTAACGCCGTATTTGTCAAAACCAACGCTCTGCAAGGCCTGCAAAGCATGAATGGCAAGCGTTACGCCGCCCTTCATATCCAGCGCGCCCGGACCGTAAGCAGTGCCGTCTTTAATGGTAAAAGGGCGTTTTTTAGTGGTTTCCGGGTCGTCAAAAACGGTATCCAGATGGCCTGTAAAAATTACAAAAGGTTTATTTTTGCAGTCGCCAAACTCGCTTACCAGCATATTACCTGCATTTTCGTGTTCAATAATGCGGGTTTTGCCGCCCATGCCTTCCAAAATGCCGGCAACCTTTGCCACAATGGCATCAACGCCCGGCTTATTGCCGGAGCCGCTGTCCATCATAACAAGTTCTTCCCACATTTTCATCATGCCGTCACGATGTTCATCAATATAGCCAAAAGCCTTTTCTTTTATATCCAAGATAGTTCTCCTCCAGTTAGCAGGAAATGCCCATAAAATTAAGTATAACTCTTACAATAATCATCGACAGCAAAGCGTCGATAACGGGAATTGCCAAAAGCAGCGCATGGTGCTTCGGATTGGCGCCGGAAGTTAATACGCAGCGTGCAAAATGGCCAACCAGCGTGCCCATGGTAATCGTTGCCGGGAACAAAATAGTTGCCTGTGCCGCGTTAATAACGCCTTCTGCATAAAGCGAAGCAGCCGTAGCAGCTCCCGCAGCCTTGGCAAAAAACGCGGAAATCAGCGCCACAATCGCCCCGCCGGGCAAACCAAACAGCGCCATAACAGGTGCAACGGCATTGGCAATAATATCCATCAAACCGGTAATATTCAAAAACAAAATCAGCGAATAAGCCAGAACCATGGCCGGCATAATATTTTCTGCGCCGATGTAAAAGCCTTTTTTACAGCCGGACATAAATTCTTCCAGTAAAGTTTTCTTTTTAGCAGCAGCCTCAGCTATTATGCAGCACCCCCAGCTTTTTTACGTTTAAACATCAGGTAAAACCTTACAATGTTTGCGCCGACGATTTTTACAAAAATTTCCACCATAAAAATTACGCCGAAAGAAAGTAGCGAAATCGGAATCAGCGGCGCGCCGCAGTTAATGGTGTTGGCCAGCGTGCCGGAAGCAGCGTACTGGTAAGCAACGAAAATAGAACGCTCGTCATCTGTAATTTTACCTTCTTCAACAAGGTCGCGCGTAAGTACAGCGCCAACATCGGTGGTGGTAAAGCTGCTGATTAACGCCAAACCTACATAGCCGGGCAAGCCCATCAGCGGTTTTAAAAACGGGCGGATAATGCGTTCTGCCGCAAGCAGGCCGCCCTGCGATTCAACCGCACGCACAAAGCCCAAAGCCAGAATAACGGTTGGGAACAGCGTTAAGGCAAACATAAAGCCTTCGGCAGCACCAACGCCGCCTTTGCCGATAAAGCTCAGCCCTTCGATTTTGCCGAATTTACCTGTCAGCACCGTAAAATCAAAGGCGCTCAGCGGGCCCATATCTTTTAAAACACCCGAAAACGACAATGCAACAACTATAAAAGACAGCCAGCCGCGCCAGGTTAAATGATGCTCGTAATCTTTTTCTTCTACCGCAGTTACATCTTTTTCAGCCACAGTAATCCCCCCTGATTATAATTTCAAAACCGTGCCGATAAATACTTTGGCACGCATAAACAGCGATTCCACATCGGCAAATTCATCAACCGTATGGTTCAAACCGCCTTTTACGCCAACAGCGCAAACGGTAGGTACACCAACTTTGGTGGTGTAAGTAGCATCGCTGCCGCCGCCGACTAAAATCGGTTCCGGGCTGCCGAAGCCTTCTTCTTCGTAAACCGATTTATACACATCAAACAGTTTCATATTGCCGTCAAGGCGAACCATCGGCTCAAGCCCTGCTACCGGCGTCATTTTGGTAGTTACATCTTTAATGTAAACCTTGCCGACAATAACTTCAAACTGCTCTTTCTTCTTTTCAAAATCCGCCGGGTCAAGGTAACGCACATCCACTTCCATTCTGGCATAAGCCGGAACAGCATTGGCAACCGTGCCGCCTTCGATAGTACCGACATTAATTGTTGTGCCGGTGTTCCAATCGGTTAAAGCGTCGATATCAACAGCCTTGCGCGCCAGTTCCACGATAGCATTGCGGCCGTTTTCAGGCTCATTGCCTGCATGCACGCTGCGTCCGAAGGTTTCCATAATGAAACGGTAAAACCCTTTGCGCTCTACAACTACGTTATCGTTCATAAAGCCGGTTTCAAAATCAAACGCCGCTAATGCACCCTTAAATTCTGCCATCATGGTTTCTGCCAAATCGCTGTTTTTATGCCCCGTTTCTTCGTAACCGGCAAAAACAACTTTAAAGGCATATTTGTCAAATCCGGCATTCTGCAAGGCCTGCAGCCCGTGAATGGCAAGCGTAACGCCGCCCTTCATATCCAGCGCACCCGGGCCGTAAGCCCTGCCCTCTTTAATGGTAAACGGACGCTTCTTAGTCGTTTCCGGGTCGCTGAAAACAGTATCCAGATGGCCTGTTAAAACAATAAAAGGCCTGGTTTTGCAGTCGCCAAATTCGCTTACAACGGCATTACCGGCATTTTCATGTTCCACAATACCTGTTTTGCCGCCCATATCCGTTAAAATTCCTGCTACTTTGGCAACAACTTTGTCTACGCCGGGTTTATAGTCAGAGCCGCTGTCTATGCTGACAAGTTCTTCCCACATTTTCAGCATCTCACTGCGGTGCGCATCAATATACGCAAACGCATTTTCCTTAATACCCATCATTTTTCCTCCTCATAAAATTAAAATAAAACAGTATTCATCTGTCTGCGCAGACAAATACCGTTTTCAAGCAAATTAGTTTACTTTTTTGCTTTACTTTATTAATAAAATAGCAAAACTTCACATTTCTGTTAAGAAGTTTTGTATAATTGTTTTGAATTTTAGTGTATTTTTGTTCTTTTATATTGTACTTTGAGTTGTTTTTCTGCAAAAGTATTTATTTTATGCCGGTTTCTGTGCATTTATGCTATGCTATTATTATTGTAAACTATGCTATTAGTAAAGGAACAGATAACGTCTTAAATCTGTTTTATACCGTCAGCACTTTCTTTTAAACCCACATAAATAAAAAAGCCCGCAGCATTTGCCGCAGGCAGATTAAACATTTTTATTTTAAGAAAACAAACTCGTTTGCACAGGATAATTCTCCGGCAAAACTGTAACCGTTAACGGTAAAATTTTTCACTTCATCAATGTGCTGCACGTTATCTTCCGCACAGCGGCGCACCATCTCGCCCCGCGCCATTTTGGCCTCCGTTGCCTTAACTTTAATTTTGCCGTTTTGCAGGCTGCCAAACACGCAGGTTACAAAACGGATTTTATCCGTAACGTAAGGCTCTACCGCTTTGCTGTATTCTTTGGAAGCCAGGTTTAAAACTTCGTTATCGTCCTTAACAAGTTCATCATACAGGCTGCTGCCCCAAAAAGCATACAGGTTCTTTGCTCCGCCGCAGGCAAGCCGCGCCTGCATCTCAAGCCGGTAAGGCACAACACCGTCAAACGCACTTAAAATTCCGTAAAAGCCACTGAGTATTTTTAGATGCCCTTCCAGATATTTTAACGCGGCTTCATCCAAAACATTCGGCGCAATATGCTGGTACTGCAAACCGTCATAACTGAAAACGGCAGGCGTTAAACTGCGGCGCAAATCCATACGCTGCAAGCGGTTGTAATTAAGCTCCGCAATAGCGTTGTTGCACTGCCACAACTTTTGCAGGCCCGTGTAATCCAGCGCACGCAGGGCAGTTAAAAGTTCTTCAGTTTTGGTTAAAAATACCGGCAAACGTGCCGCGCCAATATCGTCATTATCGACACGCATCTTCTTCGCCGGCGAAATTATAATTTGCATGATGTGTTCCTTTAGATGATTTTATTTTATATTGCTCAACTATCTTTTGCTTAACTATAACTTACCAGTGTAAAAAATTTAAAATAAGGTTAATCATTAAAGCTTTTTATTTAACTCCTTATCACGCTGCCGCGCATATTTAAAAACCAGCCAGAAAAATTTAACCGCCGTAAAAAACATAACCCATCCTGCCCGGTTGAACCGCGTCACAGAACGCACTCTATTCGCTTTTAACAAATGCCCGGCAAACATCCCGGCAAGAAGAATTTTAATTATTTTTATCGGCATGGTTAGGCTCCGGAATTTATAACATTTGATAACTTTATAAATTAAATTATTTTTTACTTTCTTCTACAACTTTGTTAATTAAATCTTCCCATTCATCCCAAATTTTTTTAGGAGCAAACTGTTTCATACTTTCCCGCGCATTTTGTCCCATCTTCTTACGCAACTCTGCATCCTGCATTAAAATTTTAAGCTTTTCTGCAAAATCATCTATGCCATCTTCGCATAAAAATCCATTAACTCCATCAACAATTAATTCATTAACAGATGGGCAGGATTTATAACCAATTACAGGTAATCCAGCAGCCATAGCTTCAGTTAAAGCTAATGGCATTCCTTCGTAAGCACTTGGAAATACGAATATTTCTGCCGTTTGGTACATTTTTGATATATTTTTTACTTCACCAAGTAATGCCACTCTATCATCAAGATTATTATCACTTATATATTTTAAAATTTCATTTTTATATGCAAAATGCGATTCAGAATAACAACCGCCGATAATAGTTACCTTCCACTTTTTGTCTGTATTTTTTATTTTATTGAAAGCTTGAATTAAATTTAATTGACGTTTCTGATTTTTATCTATTCTCCCTACATTAATTATATTAAACTTGCATTCTGCTCTATCAATATCATTATTTACAGAATAAACACAATTAGGAATAAATTTAACTATATTATCAGGCGAATAGTTTCTTACAAGTTCAATATCTTTCTTTGTTAAAGTCTGAATACATTCCACGTTTTTAAAAGACTTTAGTAATGTTTTACTCATTGAAGGATAGAAAAAGAACTCAGCCTGCATATGCAGCATTGCGATTGTCGGCGTATTTTCATGCAGCAAGCTTTTAAGCACCATTAAAGAATTAGGGTCATACGTTATTATTACATCAGGCTTTTCTTTTACTATTAAATATTTTAGTTTTCCCAAAATATTAGTATATCTTTTTTCAATACGCAGTTTATCTTTATCTAATTTTTTAAAAGCTCTTAAAATTTCACCTTTAACTTTTAATAAAATTGTTCCATCATCAAACTTACCACTGCCATTTAAATTTATAAATTTTACTTTTTCATTAAGCGGAAAAAACATACTGCCGTTTTTAGGATCGCAACAAACTACCGTAATATCATAACCTCTTTTAGTTAATTCATTTGCCATATTACTTAAAACTCGCTCAGAGCCACCGCTCGAATTTACAACATTCCAAAAATCAAATAAAAATATTCTCATTGATAATACAGCTCCCTATGTAAAAATTTTAATTATACTTTCCTAAAAATTCATCAATCTTATAAAATTCATTAACTTTTTCTTTTATTTTTGTTTCATCCCATTCCCACCATTTTATTTTTAACAATTTTTCTCTTTCATCTTGTTTAAATCTATATTTTATAATCCTATCAACACCAACAACAATCGCATAGGGAGGGACATCATTTCTTATTATACTGCCAGCCGCAATAACTGCTCCATCCCCGATTTTTACACCATTAAATATAGTAACATTTGCACCAATCCACACATCATTTCCTATTTCAACGGAATGATATAAATTAGGGCAATATGAACTTAAAATATTTTCTTTGCAAGGGAATTTATATTTTTTATCAAATAAAATAGGACTTGTTGTAACAAAGTTATAGTTATGTGTATTTGTAGCTATGCTTACCCCTGATGCTATTGATGTAAAAGAACCTACTTTCTTTATATATGTATATGGCAACTGCGTATAACCATAGGTATATTTGCCTATATAAATATTATTATACTTATAAAGCCAATATCTCGCTAAATCATCACGAGTTCCAAAATATTTTTTCGATAATTTATATATAAATTTAGGACATTTATTACTTCCACGTATAAATCTAATAAATTTAATAAAATATTGCCATTTCACATTAATATATAGCATTTCCATTTTTAATTCCTTATATAGTATTATTTATCTTTTTATTATAAATAATACTATAACACGAAACTCCATATAACAACCAATACATTAATTGATATGTACGATTATTAGGCACCGTATCAACCATACTATGAACTATCATTCCTACAACTACAACAGCACCACAACAGCACCAAATATTAATTTTTTTATAATCTGTTAACACATTCCGTAACAACATATATGCTTGAAACATGAGCATAATAACAAACGGAAGTCCTACAATAATACCTCTTTCAGCTAAAAACCACAAAAACATATTATGAGGTGTATCTAAATTTGCCTCTTTAGCCAAAGGATTAATGTATCCATTATTAATGTAATATTCATTAAAATTACCAACACCAACGCCAAAAACAGGATAATCACAAAACATTTTTATGGCAGAGTTCCATAAATAAACTCGCTCCATATCATAAGACCTGCTAATCATTACAGGGAATACAAAATATACAATAATCAAACCAATAATTATTATACACGCAGCCTTAAATATATTTAAAGCAAATTTACGGGTCGGCAATTTTTTATATTCAATCATGATAAAACAAATAAATGAACCAAGCAACAATCCCAGCATCGCACCGCGGCAGCCAGAGATAATTAATGAAACGATTCCCAATGTCAATACTATCATTCCGTATACCTTTAATCTAAAGTTATTTTTAAATGTATATATACCGCCAAATACAAAAGGTATCAGTAAAATTAAAAAGCCGCCCAACTTATTAGGGCTATTAAACATTGTAATAGGACGCCAATGTTCCTGAATAAAAAGACTATACAATACATTGCAGCTAACAATCAATAAGCTTAATGTCAAACCAATCCAAACTGCTTTAAAGTACTTATTATTTTTTATAGTAAATAAACCTGCTAAAAAAAACGGCAGTATTCGTTGGCACCAATTCCAACTTTCTTTAATATTACCACGAGAAACAAAATCTGATAGCATCATTCCCATAATCCAAACTATAAAACATATTAAACTATATTTAACAAGTTTATTTTGAAAAAATATTTTAAAATCAAATTCTTCTCTCCTTTTAAAATACAGATATAAAAATACAATTATTCCAACTGCTTGAAAAACACTAGACAATCCGCTGCAACCTAAAGGTAAAAGTAATATTGGTAAACACTTAATCCATTTCTCCGATATATTCATCACTTATTCAATCCACCCATTCTTTTTACTTTTCCAGTAATAAAAAAATCCCTTAATTTTATTAATTATATTTCCATGATGAAAATCCCATAAAAAAATTCTATATTTTACTTCCGTGGGTACATATCTATGTCCCCCCCGGAAAAACTCTTGAATTTTTTTGTTTTGTTCATCTGATAAATATTTTGTAAAAATATTATACTGATAAGCTTTAAAGCCATATTCATAGGCCTTATCTATCGAATATTTGTATAAATCTTGCCATTTATTTTTGGCAACTTCTATTTTTATACATGCGCCTATGAACTCCAAAATATAAAACTTCATTCCAACATTATGAGATATTGACGAAACATTACCACGTTCATAATAGTAATAGGCTTGGTTATTACAAATAATTTTATTTACATTTTCTAATATATATGGCATTGCATACAAATCTTCAAATATTTGGCCTTTAACAAACCTTACATTTTCCCATAACGATTTTTTATACAGTTTATCCCAAACTACATTAGATAATTTTTTCTTCCATATCCCAGAAATTACATCATAGGTATTCATATTTTCATTATAAAGCTGAGGCTTCTCAATTATTTTTTCACCATTTACTACAAAACGATTAAAACAAATCATATCAGCTTTTTGCTGAATTAATTTTTCTAAATTATCTTTAAGTAAGTCTTTATGAATATAATCATCACTATCAATAAAACAAATATATTCTCCGTTAACTATGTTTAAGCCAGTATTTCTTGCATCGCTTACCCCACCATTTTTCTTATGTATTACTTTAATTCTATTATCTTTTTCTGCATATTCATCACAAATTTTGCCACTGTTGTCTTTTGAGCCGTCGTCTATTAAAATAATTTCTAAATTTTTATAACTTTGCTTAATAATACTTTCTATACAACGACCTATATATTTTTCTACATTATAAACTGGAACAATTACACTAACTTTATCATTCATTTTAAATTATTCACCCTTTATCAAGTATTTTAGTTTAGCTAACCCATATGAAAAATATGCTTCTGTCATTTGTAAATAGTTACCTTCTTTTTTGCTGATTCTTGCAAGTTTATGGAAATATTTATGCTGATTAGTTTTCATTTCATCAGGTTTTATTATACCGTTATCAAACCATGGTGAAACAGCTTTTACTTCATTATATTTTTTTATTACCTGCAAATCCTGTACCCATGAATGCCACGGTTTGCTAATGCCAACAAAATGTAATATTTTTGCTTCTTTTGGTATTTGTACTAAACTTGGCTTATCTGATGTGTCTGATACTCTTGATAGATTATAGTAATAATTATAATTTTCCGATATGTATAAACATTTATTATCTAATAAAATATTCATTGAGTCCTGGTCAATATAATACCACTTTTTTTCACTTGCTTTTTGTATGGATAAACGTGTATAATCACCATTTTTCCATTTTTTCAAATTAACAAACATCACACCAGAATTAAAGTATTTTTGTGTATTAACCCTTGGAGCATTTTCTTTTTCCGCTTTGTCTGCTATTACTACTGCAACATATTCTGTGTTTTTATAGGCCCAAAATTCATCTATGTTACCATTAACTAAAATATCTGAATCCAAATATAAAACATAATCAATATTATCATCTGCTAATGCTTCATATGCTAAAAACCTAAAGCACTGATAAAACGAAACACTTTTATCGATACCACTTCTTGTTTTTGATAGTTGTTGTAAAAATTCTTCAATAAATTCTTTATTAAAAATATGAATTAAAATATTTATATTAAACTTTTCAGTTGTCGCTTTAACTTTTGCAATATCCTGCTCACTTATATCATCGCAAAAAATATGAAAGGTAAAACTTTCGTTTTGATTGCTTAATAAAATTGATGTAAGTGTTACACCGCAGTATTTTATATAATTTTTATCACCGCAAAGTAGTATGTGTTTTGTATTTTCTTTATTATTTTCAAATTTAATAACTTTACTAACGTAGCTCATCATTTCACCTTCTTGGCGCAAATATTTTCATTAATTTTCATCAATTCTTCTGCACACTTTATTACGCTAAACTTTTCTTTTACTTTTTTTTTGGCTTTCGCTGCCATTATTAAATATTCCTGGCAATTATTATAGACATCTTCAATACTTTGTGCCAGTACTTTAGCATCTCCTGCCTGCACTATTGTACCGTCGCTTCCGTTTGTTATAATCTCGCCCTGGGCACCGCTGTTAGTGGTTATTACAGGTACGCCGCAGTACATGGCCTCGCACAACACAAGCCCAAAGGCTTCTTTTACAACAGAAGGCAATACAAAAAGGTTCAGTTTTTTATAATAGCGCTCCATATCTTTTTGATTGCCTAAATATTCTATGCGCTTTTGCAGGTTACGCTCAACGATAAACTGCTGCACTTTTTGCAGGTAGCCTTTTTCATCCGTGCCAGCCAGCTGCAAATATATATTATCGTACTTTTCCGATAATTTTTCAAATGCCTGCAGCAATATATCTATGCCTTTATCACCAGCAATACGCCCGGCATAGCCGATGACAAATTTATCGGGATCTTTTTTTATATTTTTATATTTGTCAAATTTTTCTGTATCAATACCGTTATAAACAAGATGATATTTTTGTTTTTCGGCTTCTGCAAGACCTTGTATTTGCAAATCATATACCAAACGCGATACACAAATAAAAGCATCTGTGTTTTTACGCTGCCAGTTATGGTAAAAATCATGCTTAGCAGGCAGGGCATTATGTTTAAACATAACTACTTTAGCGTCTGTTAAAAATTTAAGCAGCAGACACAGCTGCATGGCATGCCCGCTATGGCAGTTAATAATATCCACGCGCTGCTTTTTTATAAAATTTGCAAGCCCGTTTACAGCACAAAGCCCAGCGGCAGAATACAAATTAAAAGTTACCACTTCTGCGACTTCGGCAAAGCGCTGCTGCATAGCTGTGTTGGTTTTATCAACAGCGATGTAAACTTTTACGCCAAGCTTTTTCATTGCTTTGGCGGTATCATAAACATACTGCTCGCCGCCGCCCCACACTTTTGCAATTACTATGTTTAAAACGCAGAAATCTTTCATCTATTATCTTTCCGTTTATCATTCATTTTATTAATAAGTTTTTTGTAAATTTGGGTAAATTCTTCGGTGGTTTCTGGTATAAATACCGACTGCGGATATTTTTTCTGAAAACTTCTAAAGAATTGGTCATCTTCCTGATAACTTTTGTTGCCGTCGTAGACAATTTTATACAAGAAAATCATCGGTATATCTTCACGAGAATCGGCAAAAATCATTTTATAGGTACATAAAGCGGTAGAACTTACCGTTACCCAAATGTTGTTTGTAAACAAGCAATTATCCATAAAAACTTCCCACGGAGTTTTTAAATTAGGCGCCATTGTACACTTGCTTTTCTGATAATCCGCAACAAAACTGAGGGGACTGCGAGGATGCAGCTTAACAATAACCTCATTGCCACTACTGTTATCCGCAGTTATGCGGAACATTTCCATCTTTCGTTCATAAAAAGCACTTTCTTTTTTATGCTTTTTATATGGATTATGCAAAAGCAACATCATAAATTTATTAAGATGCTTAAAATATTCCGGCATCGGGTCCCAATTCTGGTCAAAAAAGATTATTTTATTTTTTAAGAGCAGGCTGCCGTTGTCATTATGAGGATAATTGCCATCATCATAAAATCCAAATACAGCATTAATAATTTCGCGGAATTGAGCATCATTATAGTCTATTGCAGGTATTTTATAAACTTTTTCTTTCCATCCTTCATTATAATAATTAGCAAGTTCAGGTGCGTATAAATAAATGTCGCTAACCGGAAAATTTTTAGTTAAAATAGACCTCCAGTA
The DNA here is from genome assembly GCF_023336935.1 of Phascolarctobacterium sp. ET69. Classification (GTDB taxonomy): domain Bacteria; phylum Bacillota; class Negativicutes; order Acidaminococcales; family Acidaminococcaceae; genus Fusicatenibacter_A; species Fusicatenibacter_A intestinipullorum. The sequence goes on along the minus strand of NZ_JAMBLR010000002.1, from coordinate 215,056 downwards.
AGTGCTTGTACCTTCATCTAAAAGGTTTATTTTACATTTTCCGCTGGTTTCTTTTAAAATCTGCTTAACACAGGTAACAACAAGCTGACGCTTATCAAGGCAGAATACTTCATCATAAGAACTAAAATCCATCTTGCCGCCTAAAACAAGCTTCGCATTAATGGCATACGCTTCACCGCTTGTTTTGCAGCGTATTTTATAAATAACTTCATTAACAGAAGTTGTTAACGCCGAAAAAAATCCATTATTATGTTTGCCCTCTACGGTTGAACGGGCATACTGATGCAAGCCTTTTATGCGTGAATTATTAAATAAATAAACATTTTCAAAAAGGCCGGTTTCTTTAAGTCTTTGTGCAAGCTGCTCATTACCTTCTTTATTGGTAATAAAAAATAAATCCGATTTTTTATTTTTAAATATGGTAAGCTGCAAATTTAAAGCATTTAAAATTTGAAAATCCGTTAAGCATAAATACAGGTTTTTCATCGCTACTCTCCCATTTTATTCTTTTATAATTATACCACACTACATTATTGGCGGTACTATTTTTTGCCGTTCTGTGCTATAATTTAACAGGATATTTTTATTGGAGTGATTTAATTTGATGAACGAATACCTTATTTTAGGACTAATTTTATATATACTTCCGTACTTGTTTTATCTGAAAGTTTCGCACGGGCTTGGTCACAAAGCCGAATATTTGCAATTAAGACGCTTTTTCCCTTGTGCTGTGCTGCCTGTACTGCCACTTTACTGTACTGGCTTGCCTGTAACAAGCCCTATATTTATTACCAGCCTTATAACAGGCATTATGTGGATTATTACTTACCCATTATTTTATTTTTTAACTAACCGCAAGGTGTCATCCGATTTTGGCTTTCATTTTGATATTGTATTCGGTCTGTATATTATTGGTTGGCTGATGTCGCTAAAGGTTTTAGTAATTAACTTTAACCTGCTTCCGCAGCTTGTTTTACCGGTTATTGCAACTGTCGAATTTTTAATTTGCGCTGTTCCGGTTGCGCAGTGGGTATATTATTATTTATACGGCTCCTGCGTCAGCGAGGACGGTATGAGTATGATTCAGGACACCCATTACAATGAAATTATTGAGTTCTTTAAATCGTTTTCCATCATCTTTAACATTTGCATTTTTGCGCTGGCAATTTTAATTTACGCCTTTATGGTATACGCTAACCTACAATATCCTGCTGTTAGCATGGAGCTATGGCAGGCAGGGCTTATCGCCGGTGTATTTGCCTTTTTAACGGTTTACCTTTGGCTTTCGGAAAGAGCAGCTTTTCGCCGGACCGGCTTTGTAGAATTGTGGCTTGATGTAAAAGAATATATGGCGACTACATTACTGTATCAAACCAATATGCAGGAACGTATTAAAGATTTAACTGTTACACCTTCACAGCCGCAATTCAGCAAGCCTTCTACAATTATTATGGTTATTGGCGAATCTGCTTCGCGCGATTATATGAGCGCCTTTACCGATTACCTGGTAGAAACAACACCATGGCTTTCAGCAAAAAAGGATGACGAACATTTTATTTTATATCCAAATGCATATTCCTGCGAGGCAAATACAGTACGGTGTTTAGAACGTGCTTTAACGGAATTCAATCAGTATAACAACAAACAATTTTATACTTCATGTTCTATTATTGATATTGCACATAAAGCCGGTTACACAACGCATTGGTACAGTAATCAGGGCCATTTGGGAAGTGCTGATACGCCTGTAACTTTAGTTGCCAACACCTCCGGTACAGCTAAATGGACAAAACAAAATTTAAACCAAGTGCAATATGATGAAGCTTTGCTCGATTATTTGGACGAAGTTGACCCAACAAAGAATAATTTTGTAGTCATCCATTTAAAAGGTAACCACTTTAACTTTATAAACCGTTATCCGCAAAGCTTTGCCAAATTCAGCAAGCCTGGGAAATATGATTTAATACCTAATTACATCGATTCTATTCGTTACACGGATTATATTCTGCAAAAAATTTGGGAATACAGCACGCAAAAATTAAATTTGCAGGCAATGTTGTATTTTTCAGATCATGCAACCATACCTGATAAGCGCCGTGCGCCTGATTTTGGTGGTTTTGGTACCGTCCGCATACCAATGTTTACTTATTTTTCTGATGAATATATAATCAAATTTCCGCAAACAGTTAATACCCTGCGGCAAAACGAAAAGCAATATTTTACCAATGATCTTGCCTATGACTTAATGTGTGGTATTTTTAATATAAAATCCAATCATTTTGATGAAAGCAATTGCTTTTCATCGCCGCTATATAAATTTACACGCGAAACATTAAAGACCAATCTTGGAAAAATTGCTATTAAAGATGATAACAACTAAAAAAACGGTAAGGCTTTTAATTAGCCTTACCGTTTTTTCTATAAAGTTCATTCAATTTTAAATATTTCATCACTGTATATATAAAATGCAACATACTCGAATACAATCCGCTCCAGCCATCAATAAAACCAACTTCTACAATATATGCCCTAAAAAATCCGTATGCTGCATGAAAGAATGCACTGCCTACACTGGATTTTTTATTTCGCTTATACGCATCTTCCGCCCAGATAGATGTATAATGCCCGGCTTTTTCCCACCAGTCCTGCCAATTTTCATAGGTGTAATGTTCAATATAACCTTTTAAGCCTTCTTTAGGCATATCACAAACAGGCCGTTCGTGCACTTTGCCCTCCCAATGTACACTATCGGTACGGAACATTCTTATAACTTCATCCGGCTTAAAAATGCCATGCTTATATTCAAAGCCAAAAGCATGTATACGCCGCAGCATAGAATACTGCTTTTCTTCATTTTTAGTAAGTACATTTTCTATATTAGAAATAAGCTGCGCATCTAAAAATTCATCAGCATCCATGTACAAAACCCACGGCGTTGTTACATGCTGCAAAGCAAAATTACGCTGCGCTGCAAAGTCATTATCCCACGCACGGTAAACTACTTTTGCTCCGCAGCTTTCAGCAAATTCAACAGTTTTATCCGTACTGCCGGAATCAACAATTAAAACGTTATCAGCACATTTTTGTGCATTTTGTATAACTTGCCTTATTGTTTTTTCTTCATTTTTAGTTAAAATTATTACTGTTAAATTATTTTTCATTATAACACCCATTTAATTATAACATAAAATCAAAACATCTACGAAAATATTTGCTTTTTTCTATTTTTAGATTTACAATAAAAATATATTAATTTAAATAGTTTTTATTTATAATTAACAAATTTTTAAAATTGGGGTATTTTTATGTTAGATAAACAAATTCTTCAACTCGATGACACTTTGCTTTATGGTCAAGGTTCTCATAAAAAATGTTTTTTACATCCCCATAATAAGAATCTGTGCATCAAACTCGCGTACAATAAAGGGGGACAGAAAGACCTACTTCGTGAAATAAATTATATTGATGTTTTAAACAGACGGCATAAAGATTATAGTATTTTGCCACAGTATTTTGGAAAAGTTAATACAAATTTAGGCACAGGCTATGTATTTGAGATAATTCGTGACTATAATGGTAATAAAACTCAAACTTTAGAAGATTTTATAACTTCACCAACTCTTTTTGCCGAAAATTTTGATTTAATAGTTCATCTTTTAAAAAATCTAAAAGATGAACTATATAAAAACGAAATCATAACAATGGTTTTATTTCCCGAAAATATTTTATTTCAAAAAACAGATGAAAATACTTACCGTGTACGTATTGTAAACGATATGGGCAGTGCTGTTTTAATACCATTAGAATATCATTTTAAATATTTTGCCCATACAAAAATTCTCCGCCGCTGGAAAATGTTTTTAGATGTTTTGCGTAATAAATACGCATCTCATTTATCTGAAAAACTTATTGAAGAAATCAAATAACAAAACTTTTACAAAAGCATCTTTGATATAAGATGCTTTTTTGCTTATTTCAATAATTGCCAATAAGCAAATTTAGTTATATAATTTATTTAAAGTGTGTTTAAGGAGCTTTGACATGGACTTTAGTTATGCAACATATAAAAATATCATTGATTTGTTACATGAAAATCATTACGAAATTGCTGATTTTAAAAATTACAAACAATTTAAACGACCGGCAATTTTAAGGCATGATATTGATTTTTCTATTGAAGACAGTTATAATTTTTCGCTGTTTGAAGATTCGCTCGGCGTAAAATCAACCTACTTTGTACTTTTGGCAACCGGTTTTTATAACCCGATGCTGAAAGAAAACCGGATTATGCTTAAAGATATGCTAAAACGCGGTTTCAGCATTGGACTGCATTACGACACTACAGCCTACGAAGGTGATATGGCAGCTTCAATTCAAAAAGAAAAAAGCATTTTGGAAAATATTCTGGATGCTCCTGTTGATTTATTGTCCTTTCACCGCCCTGCTCCGGAAGTTTTAGAAAACAATCTCACTTTTGATGGTATGATAAACGCTTACTCAAATGTATTTTTTAAGGAATTTAAGTACTGTTCAGATTCACGCTTCTTTTGGCGTGATAATCCTATTGATACTATAAAAAGCAATAAATATGACAAACTGCAAATTTTGACCCATGCATTTGCATGGCATAGTAGTGATTTTCCCGCCGGGTATACTTATCGCAGGTTAATTGATAAAGCAAGTTGGGAACGTTATACTTATTTAACTAAAAATATACGAAATCCTGAAGAATTTATTACTGAAAAAGAAGCCATCAACAGATGGGGAATAAAAGGAGATTTTACCAATGCTTAAAATTTATGACGATTTAGTGAATAAAAAAGCAAATCTTTCTGTTATTGGCCTTGGCTATGTTGGCATGCCATTAGCTGTTGCTTTTGCCAAACATTTAAATGTAATTGGCTACGATTTAAACAGCGCTAAAATTGATTTATACAAATCAGGCATTGACCCCACTAAAGAAGTCGGCGACGATGCAATAAAAAATACAACTATTCAATTTACTACTAATCCGGAAGATTTGCGCAAAGCCAAATTTCATATTATCGCCGTACCTACGCCTATTAATCAGGATAAAACTCCTGATTTTAAACCTATTATCGGTTCAAGTACTATTTTGGGGCAAAACTTAACCAAAGGCTCTGTTGTAGTTTATGAATCTACCGTTTATCCGGGTGTTACGGAAGATATTTGCATACCTATTTTGGAAAAAGAATCCGGCTTAAAATGCGGTGTGGATTTTAAAATCGGCTATTCGCCGGAACGTATTAACCCTGGTGATAAACTTCATCGTTTGGAAAACATTAAAAAAATTGTTTCCGGCATGGATAAAGACACTCTTGAAGCAATTGCTTCTGTTTACGAACTTGTAATAAAAGCCGGAGTACACAAAGCATCAAGCATCAAAGTTGCCGAAGCTGCTAAAGTTGCTGAAAACAGCCAGCGTGATATAAATATTGCTTTCATGAATGAACTGGCTATGGCTTTTGACAAAATGGGTATTGATACAAACGAAGTTGTTGATGCTATGAATACAAAATGGAATGCTTTAGGATTCCGCCCCGGTTTAGTTGGCGGCCACTGCATTGGCGTTGACCCATATTATTTTGTTTATGAAGCAGAAAAACTTGGTTACCACAGCCAGATTATACTTTCAGGGCGTCAGGTAAATGATGGTATGGGAAGCTTCGTCGCTGATGCAATTATTAAACAGCTTGTTTTAGCCGGTAAAGTTGTAAAAAATGCAAAAATTGCCATTTTAGGTATTACTTTTAAAGAAAACTGCCCGGATGTCCGTAATTCAAAAGTTGTAGATATCATCAAACGGTTACATGAATATGGTATTGACCCTCTCGTTGTTGACCCATGGGCTGATGCAGCAGAAGTTGAACGGGAATACAAAATTAGATTAAATACCATGGGCGAAATAAAAGAACTTGACTGTATTGTTTTAGCTGTTGCCCATAAAGAATTTGCCGAACTCGGTTTAGATAAAATCAATACTTTCTTTAGAGAAATGCCAAACGGTGAAAAAGTAATTATTGATATAAAAAATCTTTGCAATATTGAAGAATTGCATACAAAAGGATACCGTTTCTGGCGTTTATAAAATTATTAAGAAAAAATGGAGCATATCAATAGTTGATATGCTCCATTTTTTATAATTTAAATCTAATTTTTAGTATCGTATACCAGAAATAGCATTTTATTGCTTTCATAGTTTCGCCATGCTTGGAATAAAATTTACCTGCTTGTTTATAATTATGGTAATTTTTAGGCTTTTTAGGCGGCAAAGGATCATCAATATTATCCCAGAAAGAAATTTCCAAATATTTACGCCATAATTTATCATATTCTGTTAAAGCAATATCCCATGGTTTTTCGCGTCCGAAGAAATGATAAATAATGCATCCTTCGGGAACTTTACTGCCATCAAACCCCAAATGATTAAATCTGTCATCAATAAATTTTATATCCCCATCCATAACAAGATTTAAAACATCCTGGTCATGACAAGTAAATTTCTCAGCCGGGACTCCCTGATAAGCAAAACATTTCTCTGTTATATTATTGGCTTCCCACTTATTTACATCAATCCATAATGCACCGGAATTAAGATATTTACCGCTATTTAATCCAAGATAAGTGCTGCGCATATGTGAAGCTTCAGGTAAATCAGCTGCTGCAGCTAAAATTTTATCACCTAAATCTATTTCCATAAAAGGACGCATACTGTTAATGCAAATCAAATCAGCATCAATATATAAGAACTTATCTGTTACTTTCTTTAAAACCTTAGGCATATATAAACGGAAAAAACTTACGCGTTTGAAACGCGCATGTTTAATATGAAAATGGCTGAAAGGTTCCATATCCATAATATAGACAATGCAGTTTTGTTTATATTTTTCAGCAGTTTGTTTTACTTTTTGTAAATCTTTTTCGTCTGCCTCATCCGTAAAAATATGAAAAGTAAAATTCATATCTTTATTATTTTCCAAAATAGAAGTAATAGTTACGCCTGTCGGCATAAAAAAATTAATATCTATATTAAAAGCTATATGCATCATAGGCTTATCGCCGGAGGCATATTTATATTCATATGTTTTTTGTACAATTTTTTGTTTTTCAAAATACTGCCGTGTAAATTTTTTAGCAGATTCTTCATTAATTTGTACTTTCATTTTTTACTCCTACTGACCTAGCAAAATTAAAACTAACTGCCTATCTATTTTCCAACATTTTCTCTGCCGCTTCGATAACCTGCGTTACCGTAAGGCGCGTCATGCACTGCATATCGCTGCATTTGTGCTTCATACCGCCGGCACAGCCCTGACATGGCGGCTGTGCGGTTACAATAATGGCATCTTTAGTATAAGGGCCATAAAGTTTAGGGTTGCTTGGGCCATACATTGCCACAATAGGAACTTTTTGGCTGATGGCAACATGCATTGGGCCGCTGTCGTTGGTTATAATAAGGCTGCACCTGCGCATGGCTGCTGCCAGCCCACCGATGCCGAACGCACCAGTTGCAATAACAGGCACAGTTTTCATATGGCTTACGGCCTCCTGCACCATTTCTTCATCCATGGCACCGCCAAAGTACACAACTTTATAGCCATTATTTGCAAAATGGTCGGCAACTTCGGCAAAGCGTTCCGGTGCCCAGCGCTTGGTAACAACCGCGCTGCCTATATTAAAGCCTATCAGTTTATCTTTATCCGTTACGCCGTGCGCCTGCCAGAAATCTGCCGCTTCTTTAACATGGCGTTCACCCGGGAAAATTTCCAGCCCGTTATTTGTCAGGTCTTTTACGCCAAGCTGCTTCAACACGTCCAGATACATATCTGCCGCGTGCATAGTACGGTCAAGCGGCGTAAACACATCCCAGCGCCATTTAAAAATAGTATGAGTTGTGCCGGTACGCAGTTTAACACTGGTCAGCGCATCAATAAAAGAGCATCTTTCGTTAGGATGCAGGTTTATCAATACGTCAAATTTATGCTTGCTTAAATGGCGCGCGCAGGCAATTAATGCCAGAATACTGTTGTCGCGCCCTTTTTTGTCGATTGTAATTACTTCATCAAGATATGGATTAAAAAGCACTACGTCTTTTAACTTTTCATCCACCAGCATGGCAATATGGCTGTCCGGCGCAGCCTTACGCAGCGTATGAATAAACGGCGTCGTCAGCGTCAAATCGCCAAGATGCATTAAAAAGGTAACCAGTATTTTTTTGCCGTTAAGTTCAACCATTTGTTTCACCACGCTTTTTTATATAATGCCCGTACACCATTTCCGGTGTAATATCGTACATGCAGTGCCAGTCGCTGCAATGCTTTTTTAAGCAGCCTGCGCATTTGGCCGGGCTGATAATTACTGTACTGTTTTTGCTGCCGTATGGGCCTGTGCGGTCTGCCTTGGTAGGCCCGTACATGGCTATAAGCGGCTTTTTAAGCGCCGCCGCAAAGTGGAGCGGCCCTGTATCGCCGCTGATATAAAACACGCTGCCTTTAATCAGCGCTGCCAGTTCGCGCAGCGAGGTTTGCCCGATTAAATTAATCAGCTTTTCCGATTGGCATCCTTTGACGATTTCTTCGCCCTTCGGTGCGTCATCCGCTCCGCCTGCCAGCACTACGCTTGCGCCGCCTTTAATAATCATCTGCGCCAGCTTGGCGTAATTTTCCGGCGGCCACACTTTGGTTTCCCAGCGCGCACCTGGCACCATTACAACGTATTCGCCGCGCAGGCCTTTATTTTTAAGTTTTTCCGCCACGGATTTGCTTTCTTTGGTCAAATCCGGCAGCGGAAAATGTATTCCATTTACCTCTGCGCCAAGATAACGCGCAACGTCAAGATAACGCTCGATAACATGGTCTTTGCTGTGACTGCCGCAGATTGGGCGGCTGACGAACCTGCTGCCTTCGCGCATTTCGCAGTAGCCTATACGGCTCTTGCAGCCGCTTATTGCCGCCAGCACGGCGCTTTTAAACAGCCCCTGCAAATCAATCACCAAATCAAAGTGCCTGGAGTGCAGCAGCGCACGCATTTCCCTGAAATAATGCAGCTTATCGCAAAGGCCCATTTTATTAAATTTTACCTTATCAAAATAAATAACCTCGTCAATAACGGGCGGATCAGGCAAAAAGCCTGCAAACTGCGGGTGTACCAGCCACGTTATTTTTGCTTTTGGGTAACGCCTGCGCAGCGCGTCCGCAAACGGCAGCGAGTGCAGTATGTCGCCCAGCGAGCTCATTTTAATAAGTAAAATATTTTTGTATTCCATCTCACGCTATCTCTTTAACAAAATCAAGTAAACTGCCGCCTTCAAACAGGTATCCTTTAATACCTGCCGCTTCCGCGGATTCCACATCACGCGGCTTATCGCCGATTAAAAAGGCAGTATCCTTATCAATATCGTATTCTTCAAAAGCACGCAGAATCAACCCCGGCTTCGGTTTGCGGCAATCGCACTCCACGGCAAACTCTGCCACGGCGCCGCCGGGAAGATGCGGGCAGTAATAAAATTTTTCTATTTTGCCGCCTGCTTCTGCAATCTGCTGCGCCATATAATTATGCAGCTTATGCATATCGCCGACGGTATAATAGCCGCGGGCTATGCCGCTCTGATTGGTAACAACAAAAACTGTGTAACCTTTTTTGGTAAGATAGGCCAACGCTTCTTTGGCGCCGTCAATCCACTCCAGGTCTTCAATTTTGTATAAGTAAGATTTATCAATGTTTAAAACGCCGTCGCGGTCAAAAAATGCAGCCTTAAGCTTCATATTTGTAATACCCGCCGGTCTTATCCAAAAGTGCGCAGTATTCGGCTACCGCATCGTCAATATCGGTAAAGCCGCCGTCGTAGCCTGCTTCCAGAAGTTTCGTGGTATCTGCCTGCGTATAGCTCTGGTATTTTCCACGCAGAACATCCGGGAACGGAATGTATTCCAGCGTACCGCTGCCGAAATGCTTAAGCACGCCTTTGGCAAGCGTGTTGAAAGTATGCGCATGGCCGGTGCCGCAGTTGTAAACGCCGCTCAGCTCCGGATGGTCCCAGAAGAAGAAGTTTACTTTTACAACGTCTTTTACATAAATGAAGTCACGAGTCTGTTCGCCGTTGCCATAGCCGTCGATGCCTTCAAACAGTTTAACCTTGCCTTCGGCTTTCCACTGGTTGTACATCTGGAACACCATGGATGCCATTTTGCCTTTGTGGTTTTCCTGCGGGCCGTAAACGTTAAAGTAACGCAGGCCAACAAGCTGGCTGCCGGTTTTGCCAAAATAACGGCGGGCATAATTATCAAAGAAAAGTTTGGAGAACGCATAAACGTTCAGCGCTTCCTCGCACTCCGGTTTTTCGGTAAAGCCGTGCGCACCGCTGCCGTAGGTAGAAGCGGAAGAAGCGTAAATCATCTGAATTTTCCTATCTGCTGCAAAGTGCATCAGGTTTTTGGTATATTCAAAGTTATTCTGCATCATGTATTTGCCGTTGTATTCCATGGTATCGCTGCATGCGCCCTCGTGGAAAATAACGTCAATTTTTTCATGATTGAATTTGCCTGCTTTCAGTGCTTCGGCAAAATCAATTTTATCCATATAATCCAAAGCCTTTAAGCCCTGAATGTTTTTGAATTTTACCATGTTGGTAAGGTTATCAACGATAAGGATATCGTCGCGTCCGCGTTCGTTAAGGCCTTTAACGATGTTGCTGCCGATAAAGCCGGCACCGCCGGTTACAATAATCATAATTTGCCCTCCTTTACAAGCTGCGCTACTTTTTCTAATAACCCGGTTGTGGAATAACCGTCCTCAAATTTTATAATCTGTACTTCACCGGCGTATTCGCGCCCGGCTACTTCTTCAGGTTTATAATCGCCGCCCTTAACCAAAATATCGGGGCGGATTTTTTTCACAAGTTCCGTTGGCGTGTCTTCGTCAAACAGAACTACGGCGTCAACGCAGGCCAAAGCCGCCAGCACGCGTGCACGGTCAAGCTCGTGGTTCAGCGGGCGCGTTGCGCCTTTCAAACGTTTTACGGAAGCATCCGTGTTAAGCCCGACTATTAAATGCCTGCCGAGTCGTGCCGCCTGCTCCAGATACGAAACATGCCCGACATGCAGAATATCAAAGCAGCCGTTGGTGAAAACAATTTTTTCACCACAGGCACGCCAGGTATTGGCCAGCGATTCGATTTCCTGCCAGCTGAGCGTACGGTAACCGTAACCGTCCTTACGCTGCTCGGCAAGCAAATCCTTTAAAAGTTCGTCGCGGTGTACGGGGTAGGTGCCAACTTTGCCAACAACAATGCCCGCCGCACGGTTTGCCATGTAAACGGCATCTTCAAGTGCCAGCCCTCCTGCCGCACCGGCAAGCAGTGTTGCCGCAACCGTGTCGCCTGCACCGGAAACATCGAACACATCAAGCGCAGTCGCAGGGGCGTTAATAATAAGCCCGTCACGGCCTGCCAGCGTCATGCCTTTTTCGCTGCGGGTTACAACTACATTTTTTATATCATACTGCGCCGCAGCGGCACGCGCCAGACGCAATACCGGTTCATCCTCGTTAGGCACGGTTTCATGTGCTGCTTCGCACATTTCCTTTAAGTTCGGCGTAATAAAATCGCAGCCGCTGTATTTCGTCCAGTCTGCACCCTTGGGGTCAACCAGCACAGGTACTTTATACTCTCCTGCCGTTTTAATTACCCACTGCAGAAAGTTATGCGAGCATACTCCTTTGGCATAGTCCGAAACAGCGATGCCATCAAGCCCGCTGTCAATAAGGTTTAACAGCCACTCTGAAAGGCGCTCCGTTTCATCTTCAAACAGGTCTCCGACCTCTTCAAAATCAAGGCGCAGCATTTGCTGCTTGGCGCCCAAAATACGCATTTTGGTAATGGTAGAACGCTTGTCCGATTTTATCAGCCCGCTGTAATCAATGCCGGCTTCTGCCATCATGCCTTCCAGCAGGCGGCGGTTTTCGTCATCGCCGGTAACGCCGCCCACATAAACCTTACATTCCAGATGCGCCAGGTTGGCTGCTACATTTGCTGCACCGCCCAGCACGGAAGTAATACGCGTTACCTTATTTACAGGCACCGGCGCTTCCGGCGAAATGCGTTTTACATCGCCGTAAAAATAACGGTCCAGCATTACATCGCCGATAACGGCAATTTTTAACTGTTGTATTTTTTCTGCTAAAAATTTTGTGCAGCTGAGTTGTGACAATTTATTCACCATCCACCAGTTCGCAGATTATATGGCCGATTAAAATGTGCATTTCCTGTGCGCGCGCCGTTACCGGGCAGGGAATGGCGATGCAGATGTCACATTCGTCCTTCATTTTGCCGCCGCCCTGCGCCGTCATGCCAATGCACTGCATGCCTCTGGCCTTGGCTTCGGCAATAGCCGCCAGCACGTTTTTGCTGTTGCCGCTGGTAGAAATGCCAACCAGCACGTCGCCCTGCTGACCGAGCGCTTCCACCTGACGGGAAAACACGCGGTCATAGCCGTAGTCGTTGGCAACTGCTGTTAAGATGGAAGTATCAACGGTAAGTGCAATACCGGCAATGCCTTTGCGTTCTTTTTGAAAGCGCCCTACAAATTCGGCTGCCAGGTGCTGGCTGTCTGCCGCACTGCCGCCATTACCGCAAAACAGAACCTTGTGCCCGCCGGCCAGTGCATTTTTTATAATGGCAGCGGCATCAGCCACCTGCTGCATTATACCGCTTTGTGCAACAAGCTGCGCCAAAGCAATATGTTCTTCAAAACGTGTTTTGATGATATCCATAACTCACCTCTTACCAGTTCAGGAATTCATACTTAATATTCAACTGTCTGTCGCCGCCGTCAAAATGCTCCTGCTGATATTCAAAACTGATTGCCCAGCAGCAGAAACGGTGCGTCCATGTATAAGTAGTTTCATAATTTTCATGCTGGCCCATATCGTAACGGTTAACAATAGTAAAAGTATTCTTGTCATCAGGCTTATAGCTGATGCCGTTGCGCAGTTCGCGCTCCATATCAGGCTGGTCATAATCAAACAGGTTGCTCGTATATTTTTCTCTGTAATATCCTGCCCATGTATACCATTTATCGCTTATTTTCTGGCCTAAAGTGCCATAATATGCCATGGTATTAGTGGTTTCATCGGTATAACTTTCATCAACCCACTTTTTGCCTACCGATAAATCAAGGAAGGTATTTTTGCTGTTAAACAGGTAAATACGGTCATGCGTCAAAAAAGCCCCGTATTCTGTATGCCAGCTTTGCCTGCCTGTTTCTTCATTTTTCCACAGGCCTCTGTGAGCATAAACCCTGTAAGTTACAGGAATACCGTCAATAAAATAATGCGGTTTATAGTAAAAACCAATATCGTTCTTTTTATCTACCCATTCATCGTCTTCTTCAAACCAGCCGCTCTGGTAAGTAAGGTAGTAATTGCGCTGGTCGTGCTTTACTTCGGCAACCGGTTTAAAATGCCCCTGGCTGTAGTACGGCAAATCAGCCTTTAAAGTTGTGTTCTGGTCAATGTTATAATCATAGCGCAGGCGGATATACATACCTTTGTCATCGTCGCCGTCATAGCCGATGGTAGGCATCAAGCGCGATGCGCCTTCATCACCGAGTTCATTTACCCATGTGTCACGCGAATAAACGTGAGTGCCTTTAACATAAACCTTTACATCATGCGCTACCATTTTTTCTTTCGGGTAAATTTCAAAGGTCTTAGCCGTAATCAAAAGGCACGGAGAATGTTCTACCGCCGGGCAGCGCGTCATTTCGCCGCCTTCGTCCATTACCATTTTATCAGGATATATTGTGGCATGCGGAGCGCGGAAAAAGTCTTTGCCGCCCTGCCCATCAATTTTTTTAATTTCGCCGGTTTTGGTGTTAAAGTTATAATAAGCCCATTCCCCGTTCATTACACTTTTGGGTTCAACCAGCGTGCCGCCCTGTTTCAGCCATACATCGCCGGTTTTCATGTTGCCTTCGGCACGCACGGTTTTTAAAGTTTCGTTGCCCTGTGTAATTACAACATTGCCTTCGGCAACAAAATCACCGCTTACGGAATCATAACTTGCATAATCGCCGGTCATGGTTATCGGCAAAGGCTCCGACTGCGCGGCATCAATTTCTTCGCCGCTTCTTGTTTTGCCGTCGGCTTTTACGTTTTCGGCTTCCGCCTGCGTCATCTGCCTGTCAAAATCCGGCTCGGCATAACGCCCGTCACCGCTGGTATAGTTTTCTGCCCAGGCAGTGTTTAAAGTTGCTGCTGCCGCCAGGCATACGGCTGCCAAAAGTTTTTTATTCATTGCTCCGCTCCTTGCTGGTATATTTTCACAAATTTAATTTAAAACATTCTATAACAGTATAATTATAACACATTGTGCTATGCTGTTAAAGACGCACGGCCGCCGCACTTTTTAAATAATTGCAACATTTGCTGACGGCGCTCTTATATTTACCGCCTGATATGCCTAAAAACAAACGGCAGGCTGCGCCGATATAAAAATTCAACGCAGGCTGCCGCCGCTATTAATTATTTTTTCCTGTTTTCGGAGTCAAATCATATTTTTTAAGGTAACGGTACAAGGTTACGCGGCTGACATCCAGCATGCCTGCCAGCTTGCTGATATTGCCGCCGGAGGATTTCCAAGCCGCAATAAAGGCGTCTTTGTCGTACTTCCACGATTTTTCCAGAGTTTTATCGCCGGGCAGTTTGATATTTTCCGCTTCGATAATGCTTCCCGGTGTATGGAAGAAAGCCTGCTCAATAACGCCCTGCAACTGCTTGATATTGCCCGGCCAGCTGCAGCTCTTTAAAAGCTCCAATGCTTCCGGTGAAAGGCGTTTCGGGGAAAGATTATGCTGCGCCGACATTTCCGCCAGAATATGTGCTGCAATAACTTCAATATCCTTGCTGCGCTCGCGCAGAGGCGGAACGCGGATAGTAGTATCAAGTACCAGCTCATACAAAGAACGGCTGAACAGGCCCTTGTCTGCCAGGCGTTTAAGGTTGGAATCGCAGGCAGCAATTACGCGCACATTAAGTTTTTTGCGCATGCCCGTTTCTTTATTTAAAAGGCCGTTTTTCAAAGCGTCTGCCAGTTTGTCGCCCATTTCAACCGGCAGTTTCTCCACTTCGTCCAAAAACAGCGTGCCGCCCATGGAAAGCTCCAGCTTGCCTGCCGTCGGCTGATGGTCGCCGTCCTCGCTGCCGAAAAATTCTTCTTCCAGCGTGCTTATAGGCGCATTGGAACATTTAACAACAATCAGCGGTGCGGCTGCGCGCGGGCTGGCCTGATGAATGCCGTGTGCCAAGCGCTGCTTACCGGTGCCCGGTTCGCCCTGCAAAAGAATATTGTTGTCGCTGCGGGCAATGCGCGAAGCCTTATGCTGCAAAGCAAGGAACTCGCTCGTTTCGCCAACCATGCTGTACAGGCTGTAGCGGGAGCTGTAACCCGTTGCATGGGCAATGGTCGTTTTCAAGTCTTCAATCGACATGCTCATAACCAGCGCGCTTTCAACCTCGCTGCCAACTTTTACCGGCATAACGGTGGTAATATCTTCATAAGTGCGGTCCTGCGTAATCCAGGTAATTTCGCGGCGGTGCGTAGGCGTACCCTGCAAAGCCTTTTTAATGGGAATATGCTCATAATTAAGGAAAATATCCTCAAGGTTTTCCCTGCCTTCAAGGCGCTTTTTAGCATTGCTGTTGCAGTATTTCAGCTTCTCGTCCTGCCCAATCCAGTAAACGGCAACCGGCAGTTCTTCCATCATCATTTTCTGGATACTCCAGTATTCAAGCATCTTCAAATGCTGCTCAATGGCATATTTCATTGTTAAAAGCAGCGAAAGCAGAAGGTCGTACGGCAAGTCGTTCTGGTCCAGCGAGAAGAACGAAATGATATAGCGGATTTTGCCGTCAACACAAATCGGTGCGCTGCAGGCATCGCCGGAATGGCTGTCCTTAATCCACATTTCCGGTCCGAACATTAAAAACGGCACATTATGTTCACGCGCAATGCTGATGCTGGAAGTACCAACATCTTCTTCAAGCACGCGCATGCCCTGAATATCTTCAATTACGCGCTGAAAGAACGGCAGGGCATAGTTTTTAATAACATAGCCATCCTCGTCTATCAGCAGCATGCTTAAATTATGAATGTTAAAATGCTGCTTGCTCTGCTCATAAAGCCCGTCAACATATTTTACAATAAATTCATGCGTGCGCTGATGCTCGACGATTTCCTCGCGGCTCAGCTTGTTGATTTTCGGCATTGTTTCATGAGGCAGTTTCATTTTGCGGCAGCGCTGCCACGATTCTGCCACCCACGGATGTACGTTGGGGTCGACAATGCCTTCTTCCATAAATTTTTTATAATATAACGCCAGTTTTTCCTTATTGCGCCTTTCGCGAATCATTAAAGCTCCCCCTTAAATATATTTAAGCCGTTTCGCCGTTTTCAATCAAAACACGGCGGGCCCCATAATAATGTTCTTTCCAGTAACCGGTATCAAGCGAATCAAGCACCACCCCGCGCGAAGTGGACGCGCTCCAGAACTTGCCGCTGCCGGCATAAATCCCCACATGCGAAGCGCCGCTGGCATATGTGGAAAAGAACACCAAATCTCCAGGTTTAAGTTTGCTTTTCAGCACAAAAATACCGTCCAGCACCTGCGCATCGGCCGTGCGCGGCAGCTTGGCATCATGCCTGCCGAAAACATACTGCACATAAGCACTGCAGTCAAACCCCTTCGGCGTTGTGCCGCCGAATTTATAAGGCACGCCCTTGTATTTGGCGGCAGTTTTTACAATATCTTTGCCGCGTACATCGGCTATGCCTTCCATTTTAAAGGCTTCCCACGAAATTTTATTATAAGTTTTGGTATCAAGCTTGCCGCTTTTTTTCAGCCCATGTTCCTTCTGAAATTTTTTAATGGCTTCGGTTGTATCTTTGCTGATACGCCCGTCCTTGCGGTCAACATCATACCCTAAAAGTTCCAGCTTTTGCTGCGCCACCGTCAACTTCCAGTCACGGGCAGGCGCCTTGGTTTTATTTTTGGCCATTGCCAGAGACGGCAGCAGGCACACCAATAAAAGGCAGCAAATAACTGTCAGCCAGCTTTTTTTGCGCATAACAGTCCTCCCTTCATTCCTAAAACGGCTTTTTAATAAAATAAATTTTTCAAAATATTACACAACGGGAAAAACGCTTTGCAAATAAGCAACTTATAATACACTTTTCGAGTATATTATAACGCATTTAACAGTTTTTGAAAAATCTTTTTTAACAACTTTGTGCTTTCTCAGTGTAAAAAATAATCCGCAGCCCATCAATTATCCGCCGTTTTAAAAATGATTGATATTTTTAGCAGCATATGTATAAAAATCTGTAAAATTTACAGCCGGCAAAATGCCGCGCCTTTAAAAATTTACATTCCAGCAAATTGCACCGCCACTATGTTTGTGCTACACTAAAAACGAGGTTTGTTTAAAATGAAAAGGTTTACATTTATTATTTTTACAATTTTAATAATGCTGTTTTCTGCTGCCTGCAAAAACGAAACCAAAGCCCCTGCACTTGGCAGCGGCTCAGTTTATTTTACCGTGTACGATATTACGGCGCCTGCCGAAGGGCAGATTTTGGGGCTTATTCTAGAAAAAGGCGACCGCATCGGCAAAGAGCAGCCCCTGTTTGCCATAGACGACAAGCAGCTTGCGGAAGAAATAAAACAGGCAGACGCCAATGCAGCCCGCGCCGAAGCAGAACTGAAAATAATGCAGAACGGGCAAAGCAGCCCCAATAACGGCGCAGCACTTGCCGCAGCGCAGCAGCAATACGAACAGGCCAGCGCCACAGAAGCAAAAATGGCATCACTTTATAAAATAGGCGCCATTGCCCGCAGGCAGTATGAAGCGGCTTCTGCCGAAAAATCAGCGGCACTGGCAGCTTTAAACGCCGCTCAAAATGCCGGCAGCCTTGTTAAGGCATCAGCCGAAGCCATTGCCCAAAAACAGGAAGAACTTAAAACTTTAAAGAAGCAATATAACGCCCTTATGCAAAAACAGCTGGCACTGGAAACCGAAAGCCCCTGTACCGGCATTGTTGAAGAAAAATACCATAATGCGGGCGAAACCGCCGCTGCCGGAGAAAAAATCCTCAGCATCCGCGATTTGGAAAATTGCAGCGTAAACATCAAAATATCCGCACAGGCGGCGCAAAGCCTTAAAACGGGGCAAAAAGTAACCGCCCATGCCCAAGGCATAAATAAAACCTTTAACGGCAGCATTGCCAAAATAGAAAACGGCCTTGCAGAAATAAATATCGACAACACTTCGCTCGATTTAAAAGAAGGAACCGAAGTAACCGTAAGCGCCGTAAATTAATGGCGATTTCACAATTCTGTGTTATAATAAACTTAACAAAGCATAAAGGAGGATCTTACTATGGCATTACTTGATAAAATTGGCGAATTCGCTAAAATTGCGGCTAATAAAACCGAAGAAATTACCAAAACCATCGGTGAAAAAGCAGAAGCCGCTCTGGAGATCCAAAAATTAACCTCCCTCGTAGGGAAAGAAGAAAGCAAAATTGAAAGCACCTACAAAAAAATGGGCAAAATGGTTTGGGAAAAATCACAAAACTGCGATTGCCTGCCCGATGAATTTAAAGAAGAATGTGAAGCAATTAAAGCAAGCCTTGCCGCAATAGATGATTTGAAATTTAAAATTGCCAACATTAAGGCAACTGCCTTTAACGGCGACGAACCCAAAACCACCTGCCCTAACTGTGGTGCAGCCGTAGGCATCAGCGCCAAATTCTGCAGCGAATGCGGCAGCAAAATGGAACCAGTTGAAACTGCAAAAACAGTGGAAGCTGAAGTAGTTTCCGAAAGTGCCGAACATAAAACCGAAGCGGAAGCAGAAGTTGAAGTTATTACCGAAGAAACAAAGCCGGAAGAAGCTAAACCGGAAACCGAAGCTGCCGAAGAAGCAAAACCGGCTGACAAACAATAACTAAATATTTAAACTTACAGCGTTATTAACTGCGCCTCAAAAGCGATACCTGGCTTTTGCAGGTGCAGTTTTTATATTATTTTCAGAAAACATTATGGCACAGAAATGCTATAATTATATTATCTGTTTAAAATTTTATGCAGCGAGGGGTTTTAACATGCAGCAAACCAATAGTTTTAAAGGCATTGTTATGCTGTTATTATGTTCGTTTATCTGGGGCACGGCCTTTGTTGCCCAAAGCGTCGGTGCCGATTTGCTCGGCCCGTTTAGTTTTAACGGCATACGTTCTTTTTTAGGCGCATTTTTTCTTGTTCCCTGCATTGCCGTAATCGACAGGCTTTCCGGCAAACCGCTTTCCTTCTGGGGAACTGATGACAGCCACAAGCGCGGCGACCTTATTACCGGCGGTCTCTGCTGCGGCGTGCTTTTAACCATTGCCAGCACTTTGCAGCAAACCGGCATCGCTTACACATCCGCAGGCAAAGCCGGGTTTATAACGGCGCTGTATATTGTTATAATCCCGATTTTAGGGCTGCTTGTAAAAAAACATGTAACTTTTATGCAGTGGACTGCCGTTGCCGTTGCCGCTGCCGGTATGTATTTCATCTGCATTAACGAAGGCTTTTCCATCAACAAAGGAGATTTAATCGTACTTGCCTGTGCCGTAGTTTTTGCCGTGCACATCATGGCCATTGAGCGTTTTACCCAGCTTGTTGACCCGGTGCGAATGTCAGCCATTCAGTTTTTCGTCTGCGGCATGTTAAGCCTGCCGGTTATAATCTGGGCCGAACAGCCGGAGCTTTCCGCCATCACCGCGGCCTGGCTGCCGCTGGCACACGCCGGAATTATGAGCTGCGGCATTGCCTATACCCTGCAAATCGCCGGGCAAAAATATGTTAACGTAATCCTTGCTTCTATCCTGCTGAGCCTGGAATCCGTCTTTTCCGTACTCGCCGGGTGGATGTTCCTCGGCGAAACGCTCTCCATGCGCGAAATCAGCGGCTGCGTGCTCGTTTTTGCCGCAATCCTGCTCGCGCAGATGCCCGAAAGAAAATAAAACATATCATAAACACACAAAAGCTGACGTTAAGTTAACGCCAGCTTTTTTATTTCTCCATAAAGTTTTCAGCTATAAATTCAAAACGTCAGCGCACCGGTAAGGTAGCATACAACTGTCATAATCAGCGTAGTGCCAAAAGCCCAGAAGAACATAAATTTCTGGTGGTCAATTAAATTAACACGCGATACGCTGATTAAAACCAATGTTGCCGCTGCCAGCGGGCTTACCGGGAAACCTACCGTCATCTGCCCAAGCACAGCTGCACGGCCGATTTGCACCGGATCGATGCCAAGAGAAGCTGCCATTTCATAAATAACCGGCAGCACACCGAAGTAATAAGCATCCGTAGGAAATACAAGGCTTAAAGGCATACTCGTTACTGCTACGGAAAGCGGCAGCAGGCTGCCCATATGTTCAGGAATTAACGAAACAAGAGTCTTAGCCATTTCCGTAATCATTTTGGTTTCGGAAAGAATACCGGTAAAACACCCTGCCGAGAAAATTAAAGTTACTATCATCAAAACTTCACCGGCATATGCTTTCAAACGTTTTGTCTGTTCTTCAAGATTAGGATAGTTTACCGTAATTGCCAATGCAAAACCTATCATAAAAATAGTCGCCATCGGCATAATATCCATCAGCAGTACCACAATCATCAAAACAGTCAAAATGCAGTTAAACCAGAAAAGCTGCGGCCTTTTGGCACTCTGGTCTTCGCCGAGGCCATCAAAAGTATGCTCGTCAATATGCATAACTCCGAGTCTTTTGCGTTCCTTTTTTCCAACATAGTAGCAGGCAAACAATACCCAGGCAATGCCAACAGCCATGGCAGGTACAATCGGAGTAAAAATTGCAGAAGAATCAGCATGCAAAACCGCCATAACACGCGTTGTCGGCCCGCTCCACGGAAGCGGATTCATAACGCCTGCCGCCATACCTACTGCAAACGGCAAAATAAGAGGATTCATTTTTAATTTAGTGGTAATCGGCAGCATGGCAGAAACGGAAATAATAAAAGTAGTCGTACCGTCGCCGTCCAGCGAAACAAGCATAGCCAGAACCGCCGCACCAATTGTAATCTTTACAGGGTCGCCCTTTACAAGTTTTAAAATTCTGTTGACCATGGGATCAAATAACCCTGCATCAATCATAATGCCGAAATAAATTACAGCAAAAATAGGTATCATTGCCGAAGGAGTAACCTTAATTACACCGGCAATCATCATTTTGCCTATATCAAAACCAAAACCGCCAATTATTGCTGCAATAACAGGTATGCCAATCAGCGCCGACTGAATTGACAATTTTTTGGTCATTGTAACATACAAAAATATGATAATGGTAGCAAAGCCTAAAACAGCTATCATAATTCTACCTCCCCGTTATAAAACCAAATAAATCAACAATTAAATATGGGTATCGTTTTCTTTTATAATTTTTACCATCTCACAGCACGCATCAACCAAATGGTTAACTATTTTTTCTCCGCGTTCTGCGCTGGATGCAAACGGATTACCCATTACACCCTGCTTGGTAACGTCAATCATATCCATATAAAGATTGAACGGAACACCTTTAACCATACCCTTTTTAAGGCCGTTTACAGGAACGCCTTTATACTCTTTAATGTTTTCAACCGGATTAAGCAAATCCATACGCATATCTTCCGGATATAAATAAAGCATTACCGATGTCAGAGGATCTCCGCCATGG
Organism: Phascolarctobacterium sp. ET69; assembly: GCF_023336935.1. GTDB lineage: Bacteria > Bacillota > Negativicutes > Acidaminococcales > Acidaminococcaceae > Fusicatenibacter_A > Fusicatenibacter_A intestinipullorum. Next base: position 193,260 of record NZ_JAMBLR010000002.1, on the reverse strand, counting down.
CCGGAAGAATCAGGGCCTTCACCATAAATTTCTTTTTTTGCTTCAGGAGTTAAGCCCTGCCATAAATCTATCGAAAAACATACAATTCCCTTTTCGCGGCGTAATTTTCTTGCCACATCTTCAATAGTGGGTGTATTTCCAGCATGGCCGTTAATGAAAAAGATTTTTGTAATACCGTGCTCGGTAAGGCTTTCCACAACATCTGTAATAACGGCTTCTACCGTGGAAGGGCGGAGCGATATTGTACCCGGGAAACAGCGGAAATATTCACTGCAGCCAAACGGAATAACAGGGACGTAATAAGCACCGGCTTTTTCCGCTACACGTTTGGCAATAGCTTCAGCAGCCAGATAATCGCCGGTTAAAGAATGTATTCCCTGCTGTTCGGTAGAACCCATAGGAATAATAACAACCGGGTCATTTTTAAATACTTCTTCGATTTCTTTCCAGGTCATATGATACAAAGCATGTTTTTCCATATTCTCCACTCCCTTTTATCAATTTATTATAATATTATAATATTATAATTTTCTGAAAAAAGCAAGAAAACCTTTTGGCAACTGTGCAGGCAATGTGGTATTATTAAAGTATCAATAATAAAGGGAACTTGATAATGAGACAAACACTTAATTTTAAAATTTATCAGGATTTATACAACAAAATACGCAGCCATTTTTATAAACCGGGCGAACAGCTGCCTACCGAAAGCGCGCTGGCAGAGCGTTATAGCACCAGCCTCTCTCCCATACGCCAGGCATTAGGAAAACTGGAAAGCGAGCAGCTTATTGTACGCATGCCAGGCAAAGGCACTTTTGTTTCCAGCTCTTTACCATGGGAAAATATGCTTTTAATGAGCGGTTTTGGCGTACACTTTATAGACAAAAAGGTAGATAGTGATTCCGTACACTGCCAAACATTAAAATGCTGCAAAAAAGCGATGGACGAACAGCAATGCAGCGTATTTAAAACCGACCCGGCAAAACTTTTTACATACGTTGCCCGCGTTCGTTATGTCGATGGAAAACCGTTATTTTTCCTTAACCATTATTTTGAAAAACCGGAACCGGAAGAAGTAATTGCTGCCGGTGAAATAAAATCCATACGCAGCTTTTTATCAAAACACGGCTTAAAAACTGCTTATGTACAGGAACGCGTTAAAGCAGTGGCTGCCGATAAAGAACTTGGCAATCTCTTTTCCGTTCCGTTCGGCTTTCCGCTTTTAAAAATCGTCCGCAAAGAGCTTAACGAAAACTACGAACCGATTATTTTCGGCGAATATTATGTAAATTCCGATGTTTGGGATTACCGCGTGCAGTACAGCGCCGGAGAATTATAAGCAAATCTTATCAATTAGTATTTTTGTGAGATTGAATATCATAATATTATAATCTTTTGTTGGGAGGTAATAATATGTCAGCCATTCAAAAAATGATGCAGGAACTTGAACCTGAATATATAAAAATCAGGCGCTACCTGCACCAGCATCCGGAATTAAGCTTTCAGGAAGAAAATACCACAAAATTCATAAAAGACGAATTAAATAAATACGGTATCGAAGTTTATGACAACAAAGGTTTTACCGGTGCTGTCGGCGTTTTACATGGTGCAATGCCCGGAAAAACAATCGCATTAAGGGCCGATATCGACGCGCTGCCGGTTAAGGAAAATACAGGGTTGGAATTTGCATCCGTAAACGAAGGATGCTGCCATGCCTGCGGACACGATTTGCATATGACTTCACTGCTTGCGGCAGCCCGGCTTTTGAGCAAATACCGCCAGCACCTGCACGGTACAGTAAAATTCTTTTTCCAGCCGGCGGAAGAAAAACTCGGCGGTTCTGAAACCATTATTAACAACGGATTTTTAGATGATGTTGACGCTGTTTTCGGCGTACATACCTGGCCGGATGTTCCCGGCGGTTCAATCGGCATTAAATACGGCCCGATGATGGCCGGTTCCGACAGTTTTAAAATTACAATTACCGCTCCCGGCGGCCATGCAGCGCACCCGCATAAAACACCGGACCCGATTGCTGCAGCTGCTTATATGATTACTCAGCTTCAAACCATAGTTTCGCGCGAACTTAATCCGCTCGATTCCGCTGTTATTACCGTAGGCAAAATGACGGCAGGCACTGCAGCCAATATCATTCCTTCAGAAGTAGTGCTTGAAGGTTCCATGCGCTATCTGGTGCCGGAAACACGCAGGCAAATACACGAAAGCATTAAACGCATTGCCGACGGCACGGCGCTGGCACTGCGCGTACACGCCGAAACGGAAATTATACCCGGCTGCGGGCCTGTTATAGGAGCAGATAATCTTGTAGGTATGATAGAAACTTCCGCTGCAAAACTTTTAGGCAACGATAAAGTAAGTATTCTCCCCTCCGCGTCTATGGGTTCGGAAGATTTTTCCTTCTATCTTGCTAAAAAACCGGGGGCATTTTTCCGTATCGGCACTGGCATGGCAGACCCAAACTCGCATCTTGCCCTGCATAACGGAAAGCTGCTTTTCAGCGAGGACGCTATTTCAGCCGGGGCTGTAACATTCTGCGGCATTGTTTTCCTGTTTACCGGCTCGGATTTTTCTATGCTGGAGTAAGATAAAAAACAAAATCCACCTGTTTGGACTCAAAGGTTAAGCAATCTTTAAACCTTCCATAACAGGTGGATTTTTTATATCTAAGTCAATTATTTTATTTAAAATATACCGTTAGCAACCTGCAATCACCCAAGCTTTTTCAGTGTAATTTTTTCCAAAACTTCCACGCCAGCCTGTAAACCATCGATATTAAAATGCATATTAGGGTCGTGCAGCCCAGGTTCGGCAGCAACGCCGACGCCAAAATAAGCCGATTTTAATTTAGGATATGTTTTAGCAAAGTAATGGAAATCTTCACCGCCGGGATTTACAAGTTCTTCGCCGAGATTTTCTTCACCCACGACTTCTTTAATGCACTCTGCAACTTCGGCAGTAAGCTCTTTATCAAGCACTGCTGCTGGAATAACTCCGCCCGGTAAGCTAAATTCTGCCGTTGCCCCGTAAGCAGCGGCAACATTTTCTGCAGCTTTCTGCAGTTTGCCAAGCAATTCTGTCATACCTTCATTTTCCTGGCAGCGCACGTCAAAAGTTATCTCCGCATGGTCTGGAATAATATTATACGCATTGCCGCCACCATTAACGGCTGTAGCTTTGCAAGACCAGGAAATTACCGGATTAATTCTAACCCCAGACGCCGCATTGATAACCGCCGCTGCTGCTTCAACAGCGTTAACACCCAAATGCGGGCGCGAACCGTGACAGCTTTGCCCTGTAATTTTTACTTTGGCAAAGGTGCTTGAAGCATGCCTTACAGCAGGCGATAATTTGCCAAACGGCAAATCCTGCACTGGACGGATATGCAGCCCGACAGCAATATCGACGTCTTCTAGCACACCAGCGTCAATTACAGCCAGCGCGCCTTTTAAAGTTTCCTCGCCCTGTTGAAACAAAATTTTTAAAGTTCCTTTTTTTATTTTATCTTTTAAGTTAGAAGCCGCTGCCAAAACCATAGAGCAGTGCGCATCATGCCCACAGGCGTGTATTGCTTTATGCTCGCCGTTAATAACAAACGGCAGCGCATCCATATCTGCACGCAAAAGCATTACTGGTCCTGGTTCCGCACCCTTTACTACACCTACAACGCCGGTTCCGCCAACATTCGTTGTAACTTTGTAACCAAGTTCTCTTAATTTATCTGCAAGATAAGCAGAAGTTTTAAATTCTTGAAAGCCTATTTCCGGAATTTGGTGTAAATCATGAAAAATATCTTTTACATTTAAAATAGCCATATTATCCTCCTCTAAAAACAACAACCAACAACAATTATTTTACCAAAATTTGAAAAAATTATAACACATCGTTTTTTAAATAGCAACACTAAAATTTATTTTAAAAATTCTAAAAATAAATTTTCAACTTCGTCTTGACATTGCGCATTTTTGTCAATATAATAAAGACAAATTTGTTGCATTATTTGTTTTTGTTGTTTGATAGGAGGGTATTATGGAGAAAAATGAGAAAAAACTCACTAACTTTGATTCCGAAGAATGGCGTGTAGGGCCAAAGGCTTTTATTTCCTTAGCCGCTGCAATTTTATTCTTTTCCGGAATAATGACCGGCTTTGACGGTATGAAATGGCTCAGCGCATTTGACTTCAGTACACTGATAGGCAAATTCGGCACCGTTAAAACGCTTGGCAAGGATACATTTGTCGGCACCGGCGGGCTGGGTGCACGCGGCGGTTTTATGTTTGCGCTGTCACTTGTGCCAAGCGTAATGCTGGCAATCGGCTGTCTTGAAGTTTTATCGCACTACGGAGCTATTAAAGCTGCCCACAAACTTTTAACACCATTGCTGCGACCATTGCTCGGCGTACCGGGTTTAACCGGGCTAGCACTGATTACCGACCTGCAAAGCACAGATGCCGGTGCGGCATTAACCAAAGAACTATACGACCAGGACCTGATAACAAAAAAAGAGCTTACAATCATCGGCTCATGGCAATATTCCGGTGCAGGACTTATCAACAACTATTTTGCTATCGGTTCTGCTCTGTTTTCTTATTTAACCGTGCCGCTGCTTGTACCTTTTTTACTGATGTTTGTTTTTAAATTTGTCGGCGCCATGTTTGTGCGCTTTGTTTTAAATACTGTTTACAAGGAGGATTTTAAAAATGAGTAACGGCGTTCAAGCAAAAAACGTATCCGGCAATCCGTTTGATATTTTCGTTATCGGTGCCCGCAAGGGTTTTAATATAGCAATCAACAATCTTGTACCTAACATCTTAATGGCTTATGCCGTTGCAGAAATACTCAATTTGCTTGGTGTTATGAGTTTTTTAGGCAATGTCTTCGGACCGGCAATGACACTGTTTGGACTGCCAGGCGAAGCCGTTACGGTAGTGCTTACTGCTTGGCTTTCCAGTTCTGCTTCTGTAGGGCTTGCAGCTAACATGGCAGCAAACGGCATGCTTGACTCACGCCACATTACGATTCTGATGCCCTGCTTCTTTTTGCTTGGGGCACAACTGCAATATATGGGCAGGCTTTTAGGCGTAGCCGATGTACCAAAAAAATACTGGCCGCTTTTAATGCTTGCCAGCCTTCTCAACGCACTCTGCGCTATGATTATCATGAATTTATTCTTTGCTTGATAATTTAATAATACGGTATAAAGCAAAAATACCTTCTGCCAAACGCGGCGGAAGGTATTTTGGTTTTATTTATCTTCAACAACCAGTTTTAAAACATCAGGCCTTGCATAATGGCCGCATACATCAAATTCCATACGGCTTGCAGCCACTTTGCTCATATCAAGCTCGGCATAAATAACAGCTTCTTTGTCCCATACCGGTTCTGTCAGGTAATGCCCATAAGGGTCAACAATGCAGCTGCCGCCGCGGCACACTTTTTCAGGCAGTTTAGCAATTTCATCCTGCGCCTGCAAATCTGCCGGGTAAGTATCACGTGTAAAATACATATCGCAGTTTATAAAATAGCAGTGGCCTTCAATAGCTATATGCTTAATTGTGCTTTGCCATTCATCATTATCATTGGTATTTGGCGAAATATACAGAGTAATGCCTTTTTGATAAAGCGCAGCCCTTGCCAGCGGCATATAGCTTTCCCAGCAAATCATACTGCCCATTGGCCCCCACGGCGTTTCGGCAACCGGGAAATAGTTTTTGTCGGCATCACCCCATACCACGCGTTCCGAACCGGTAGGTTTTAATTTGCGGTGTACAATAATTTCACCTTCCGGTGAAAAGAACAAATTAGTATTATACAGCGTTGCCGTTACGGCATCACGTTCAGATACGCCAATACTGAGCCAGGCACCTGCGTCTTTTGCCGCTTTTGCCAAAAGCGCCGTTTCAGGTCCAGGTACAACAATGCTGTTTTCATAATACCGCAGCCAATCTTTACGCCCCGCTTCATTTCTGCTGCCAACAGTAAAACCAAAAGTCATTCCGTAAGGATATCCCGGTATAAACAATTCCGGAAATACAATTAATTCAGCCTTGTTTTCAGCACATTCTTTAATGAGTGCCACTGCCTTTTCCACACAGGCTTTTTTATCAAACAATACAGGAGCAGCCTGTACCACAGCAATCTTGCAGCTCTTTTGCCAATCTTTCATAAATCCTCCCTCTGCATTCACACAAAACCCCGGCAGTAACGGCTGCCGGGGTTTAATACTGCCATTAATCAATTAAATTTTAATGAAGTTTAAAACGCTTATTAATATGCGCCGCGGAATTTCATAGCTTCGTCCAGACGGTTAAGGGCTACGATATAAGCTGCGGTACGCATGTTAACTTCGTATTTTTTAGCGGTGTCATATACCTGTTTAAACGCGCCAATCATCAACTGGGTCTGTTTATCAATAACTTCTTCTTCAGTCCAGAAGTAACGGTACAGGCACTGAACCCATTCAAAGTAGCTTACGGTTACGCCGCCGCCGTTGGCGAGAATATCCGGCACAACCAGAATGCCATTCTTATCAAGGATTTCGTCAGCTTCCGGAGTTGTCGGGCCATTAGCGCCTTCAACGATAATTTTTGCCTTAACATCAGCCGCATTGTCTTTTGTAATCTGAAGTTCCATTGCGCACGGAGCAAGCACGGTAACTTCCATTGCCAGAAGGTCGGCGTTGCTGATTGCTTTGCTGCCCGGGAAGTTTACTACGCTGCCGGTTGCCTGTACGTGTTTTTCAACTTCGTACGGGTCAAGTCCGTCTTCATTCATAATAGCGCCGTAAACATCGCTTAAAGCCACAATTTTAACGCCAAGGTCGTGAATCAGTTTAGCAGTCCAGCTGCCTACGTTGCCGAAGCCCTGTACTGCGCAGGTTGCTTCTTCGGGTTTAATGCCCATGGCTTTAATTGCTTCGCCTGCTGCAACCATTACGCCGCGGCCGGTAGCTGCGGTACGGCCCAAAGAGCCGCCGATGCAAATCGGTTTGCCGGTAATGAATCCCGGTTCATACTGGCCTTTCAGCTTGCTGTATTCATCCATCATCCAGCCCATAATCTGAGCGTTGGTATTCATATCAGGGGCAGGAATATCCATTTTTTCGCCGATAATGGGAGCGATTCTGTCAATGTAGCCGCGGGTCAAACGTTCAAGTTCTGCCTGCGAAAGTTTGGACGGGTCAACAATAATGCCGCCTTTGCCGCCGCCGTAAGGCAGATTGGCAACTGCGCATTTGCAGGTCATCCAGAAAGCCAGAGTTTTTACTTCGTCCATGTTAACGCTCTGATGATAACGGATGCCGCCTTTGGCCGGACCCATAATTGTGCTGTGCTGGCTGCGGTAACCGGTAAATACTTTGGTAGTGCCGTCATCCATTTTTACAGGAATGGAAACTTCCAGAGTTCTTTCCGGGCAGGCAATAATTGCCGCCGCATTCGGGTCAAGTTTCATAACCTCAATAGCTTTGTTCAGCGGAATCTGCGCCATTTCAAATAAATTCATAATCCATGCCTCCTTTAAAAAACTTAAATATAATATATTGTACAGTCCAAGATAATTGCATATCTAAAGAGCTGCTTTCAGCTTCATTATAACTCTTGCAAATACAAGTGTCCACTTCTTTTTGCAATAAACTGAATTTTCATAAACTTGCATTCAATTTACAAATTGGTTTTAAGCTCAGGAAATTCATCATAAACTGCGCCAAAATTAATGCCGGCAACGGTTTTATTTTTATACTTTTCACGCAAATCGGCCATGCCGTTAAGCAGATGCTTGCTTGTTATGCCGTATTCCGTTGAAAGATAGGCTTCAACAAAAGCTGCCAGATGGTCGCAGCCTTTTAACATTCTGCCGTCCACCGCTTTATAGCCATGCCCGTCAACATTATATTTGCTGTTCAATTCTTCTTCGCTCACCTCGGTGGGAACACCGTCAAGCATTACGCGGTTGGTAAACTCATTCTGCGTAAAGTAAATAATTTCCTCATGCCAGCCCCACGGCAGCAGCGGCAGCAGTTTTTCGGCAACCTGGCGCTTTTCAATATCCTTAATTAAATCATCAAGCCCTTCTACAGAAGTTTTAACCGGCGAAATAATATCGCGTGTCAGTACCTCCGGCAAATCATGGAACAGGCCGCACAAAAAGTCGTTAACCACGCGCTCATCACAAGCGTTCATTTCCACAGCGCAGAAATAACCCAAAATGGCAACTATCAGCACATGCCCCATAACGGAAGTTTCCGGCACGCGCGGCGACTGCGCCCAGCGTTTTTGAAAGCGCAGCTGCCCTACAAGGTCAATAAATTTGCTGGTTTTGCCTTTCAGCGATATTTTCTGAACGCCGGCCAAATCGTAATGGTCCTCAATGTTGCTTTCAATGGCAGCTTTAGTGGCATCAATGCCGTAAATTGCCTGGTTAAAATGGTAAATAATGCCAAATTCCCACTGCGTGGCAAGATAGTGTGCCGCCCGCAAAAGTTTTTTCTCCAGCCGGTTTTCTTCCGGATAATCAAACCAGCGTTTAAGTTTATCGAAAAACACTTCATCCAGTTCCGGCACGCGGCGTTCAAGCTGGCTGTAAATCCAGGCGTTCAGCTTGCGCCCGTGCACACGCATCAGCTCGTGGTAAATAGGCGGCTTGATGTCCGTTAAAATAATGCGGTGCATAAATTCAAAAATACCGCCTTCAATAAGCACGCGCCAGTTTAATTTCGCGCCGTGGTCCTGCTCCTCATATTTGGCAAGAATATACAAAATCATCATTTTATGCGCCTGTTTGTCCAGTTCCGTAAAGCCGTTGGGGCGGATATGGTCGTTCCACCGCTGTATATGCGCACCTTCAAACAAAAACTCTATAAACTTTTTACTCAGCATTTTTTCACCCCGCAAAAAATACGCATTTTTCATGAAAATCAGCAAAATTTCCAAATTATTCTTTATGAAGTTTAATATTCTCTGTTTCTTTTGCCTCTCCTGCATTTTTTTCAAAAAAGCATTGATTTTTTTACACAAAATTGTTTATAATATGATATTATTATATTAGTATCATGCAAACAAAATTTTTTATGAAAGGTTGTGACAACAAAAAAATGGAAGAAATGATCCGTTTGCAGGGAATTACCAAAAAGTACGGCAATAACCTCATCATCCCCAAGCTGGACCTTACCATTTACGACGGTGAGTTTTTAACGCTTTTAGGGCCTTCCGGCTGCGGCAAAACCACTTTGCTGCGTATGATTGCGGGGCTTGATACGCCTACTACCGGCAAGGTTTTCCTTGATGACGAAGACGTTACCAATAAACCGCCCTATAAACGTGATGTCAATATGGTTTTTCAGCACTACGCATTATTCCCTCACATGACTGTTGAGGAAAACATAAAGTTTGGGCTGATGATGAAAAAAGTACCCGCCGAAGAACAAAAGGAACGTGTAGCGCAGGTACTGTACCTTACGCAGCTTGAAGAATTCCGCAACCGCCGTCCGCAGCAGATGAGCGGCGGCCAGCAGCAGCGCGTAGCCATCGCCCGTGCCCTTGTAAATAACCCCAAAGTGCTTTTACTGGACGAGCCGCTTGGCGCACTCGACTACCAGCTGCGCAAAAATTTGCAGCTGGAACTTAAGAATTTGCAGCGCGGCCTTGGCCTTACCTTCATTTATGTAACGCACGACCAGGAAGAAGCGCTTACCATGAGCGACCGCATTGTGGTTATGAATAAAGGCGTTATCGAACAGGACGACAACCCGGATACGATTTACCATTATCCCAACACCCGCTTTGTCGCCAAATTTATCGGCGAAAGCAACTTTTTTGAAACGGAAAGCGAAACGCTTGTTATCCGCCCGGAAAAACTCAACCTCTGCCCGGAATACGAAGACGAACAGGCGGAAAAGCAGCACCCGGAACCCGGTTATTACGGTACCGTTGTAGACGTTGTGTTTTACGGTACCATTGATAAAGTATTTATCCGTCTGGACAACTCCAACCAAACCGTTGTGGCCTACCAGTATTTTGACGACGTTAAACGCTGGTCGCCCGACGAGCGCGTAGGCATTTGGTGGTATAAAAAAGACGAGGTGAAAGTATCGCGATGAAAAACGGAAAACTGATGGTTGCCCCGGCAATGCTCTGGTTAAGCATCTTTTTCGTTATCCCGCTTCTCATCGTAGTTGCCGTTTCCTTTGCCGGGCGCACGCCTTACGGACAAATAATTTTTGAATTCACCCTAAAAAATTATCTGCGCTTTTTAGAACCTTTATATTTGCAGATTTTTGCCGACACTCTGATAGTAGCGGTTATTACTACCGTTGCTACCATAATCATGGGCTACCCGCTGGCATATTTCATTGCACGCCTGCCTAAAAAATGGCAGCAGCCGGGGCTGATTCTCGTGATGATACCTTTCTGGATTAACTTTTTAATCCGCTCTTATGCGTGGGTTATCATTCTGCGCACGCAGGGTGTGGTAAACACCTTTTTAATGAAACTGGGGCTTATGGAGCAGCCACTTCAGATGCTGTACAACGACGCGGCCGTAATGCTGGGAATGATTTACGCCCTGCTGCCTTTTATGGTGCTGCCGATTTACGTTTCCATAGAACAGCTTGACATGCGCCTGCTTGAAGCGGCCTCCGACCTTGGCGCATCGCCGATGACGGCTTTCCGCAAGGTTACTCTGCCGCTGACAATGCCCGGCATTGCCGCAGGCACAATTTTAGTGTTTATTTCCTCGCTCGGCATGTTCGTTGTGCCGGATGTTATGGGCGGTGCCAAATCCGCCCTTATCGGCAACCTCATCCAGAACCAGTTTCTGGCAGCGCGCGACTGGCCTTTTGGCTCCGCGCTCTCCATTGTGCTGGCAGTAATGAGCCTTGTGCTGATTATCCTTTACTACAAGGCTTTGCAGTCGCAGGAAGGAGGGGCTAAAGATGCAAAAGACGTGGCGTAGCCATCTTCTTCTGGCCTATTCGCTTGTAATACTGGCCTTTTTATACCTTCCTCTTTTAATTCTTGCGCTGTATTCCTTTAACGAATCGCGTATTAACGCTGTATGGACAGGTTTTACGCTTGACTGGTACGCTTCCCTTTTCCAAAACCGACGCGTGCTGGAAGCCCTTATGAACAGCCTGTTTATCGCAGTTATCAGCACCGTTGTTTCCACCGTGCTCGGCACAATTGCCGCCATTGCCCTCAACCGCTATCAGTATAAATGCAAACCTGTTATTAACGGACTTTTGTATCTGCCAATACTGATTCCGGAAATCGTTATGGGCCTGAGCCTTCTGGTGCTGTTTGCACAGACGCAGGTTCCGCTCGGTAAAGTTACGCTTATTTTAGCGCACATCACCTTCTGCCTTTCCTTTGTGGTAATTACCGTTAACGCAAGGCTTGAAGGCATGCGCCATGAACTTGAGCAGGCAGCCATGGATTTGTACGCAACGCCGTTTCAAACCTTCCGTTACGTTACCCTGCCGCTTGCCATGCCCGGTATTATCGCCGGCGCGCTGATTGCCTTTACCCTTTCCATTGATGATTTTATCATCAGCTTCTTTGTGGCCGGGCCTAACTCCACCACGCTGCCGCTATATATTTACGCAATGGTAAAACGCGGCATTTCCCCGGAAATTAACGCCCTTTCCACACTCTTAATGTTCGCAACCATTTCGCTGATTGTAATTGCGCAGATTTTACAGCCGCAGCACAGCAGCAAAAACAAAGATTGATTCCGTAAAACGGTTCAATAAAACCAAATAAAGAAAGGATGATTTGCAAAATGAAAAAACTTTTGGTCTTTCTCGTTTCCGTACTGACCATGGCCCTTCTCCTGACAGGCTGCGGAGGTGACACAGAAAAGAAAGATGCAGCGGCAGGAGGAGAACAGCAGGTTCTCAACCTCTTTAGCTGGGCCGACAATTTTGACCCGGAGGTAATTGCCGAATTTGAAAAGCAATACAATTGTAAGGTTAATTACGACGTATTTGCCAACAATGAAGAACTTCTGGCTAAAATTCAGGCCGGCGGAGCACAGTACGATGTAATCCAGCCTTCTGACTATATGGTTGCAACCATGCTCAAACTTGATTTGCTGGAAAAAATGAACATGGACAACATCCCCAACGCCAAAAACATTGTAAGCACTTTAAAAGCACCGGTTTATGACCCCACCGGCGACCATTCCCTCGTTTACACCTGGGGCATTACCGGCATTGCCTACAACAAAAACTATGTTAAAGACATTCCCGACAGCTGGGAAGATTTGTGGAACCCTGAATATGCAGGCCGCCTGATTCTTTTAAACGACAGCCGCGAAACCATCGGCATGGCATTAAAGAAAAACGGCTTCTCCAACAACAGCACCGACCCTGCACAGGTTGAAAAAGCCTTCCAGGATTTGAAAGCGCTTGCACCTAACGTACTTGCCTTCGATACCGATACCATTAAACAAAAATTCATTGCCGAAGAAGCATGGATTGGCACTATGTGGACCGGTGACGCAAGCTACACCCTGAAAGACAACCCCAATATCGGCTTTGTAGTACCTAAAGAAGGCGCTACCATCTGGGCTGATACCTTTGCTATCCCCAAAGGCGCAAAACATAAAGAACTGGCCGAAAAATTCATCAACTTTATCTATGACCCGAAAATCAGCGCTAAAAACTATGAATACATCGGCTACAATGACCCGAACGAAAAAGCTCAGGAATTCCACAGCGAAGAATTTAAAAATGACCCGATGCTGAAAATCGGTATGGATAACATCGACAAAGGCGAATGGCTGATTGATATCGGCGATGCACTGCCTATGTACGACCGTTACTGGACCGAACTGAAAACAGCTAAATAAAATTTACTGATACTTTGCATTAAACAAACCCCCGCTTGAAGCATAAACTTCCGGCTGGGGTTTGTTATTGCAGCGGCTGACTTAGCGATGTTTATGGTTAAGGAGGAAAAAGGTTTGTAAATCAGACAGCAATGTTTATTTTGCATTTTAAAAATTTATGCTTTCGATAGCACAAACTTTGTTTTTTTATGAATTTATGCTATGAATTTTCCAATAGAAAAATTCTGAAATTCAACATTTCCTCATATTCATAATATCGGTTATTTTACTAATAAAAAATCCGTCAGAGTCCGAAAAACTCTCTGACGGATTTTTTATTTATTTTGAAATTTTGTCGCAAATTTTGTCGCATTGCTTTAAAAACATTAAAAAACGCACTTACAATTACTTGCAAGTGCGCATATTTACTGGTGATCCCGGGCAGATTCGAACTGCCGACCCTTCGCTTAGGAGGCGAATGCTCTATCCAACTGAGCTACGGAACCGAATATTAACTTATTAAGTGTATCACAGTTTTAAACAGCGGGCAATTATAAATTATCCATTGCTCCGGGAGGCATGCTCCACTCTACCCTTACATCGGTATTGAACCATAATCTGCCAAGGCAGTTTTTAAAGTTTTCCAAACTGTCAAGCGGCATTAAAGTTTTGGTAACAAACTGACGGATAGTTTCGCCTTCAGGCAAATCAAGCGTTAAGGGTTTGCTTAAAAATTCTTCTACCCTTGCTTTGGCTTCCGGAACATCCAGCACGACATTGGCGGTTTTGGTTTCCGGGTCATATTCTACATAACCATAATGAGCATGGTGGTTTAACGTAACAGTAAATTTTTCCATAATATACCTCCGTTCTGTATATTATAGCAATTTATCGCTTATTCTACAATAGGGCACTTCAATTAAAGGCTGTTTACAGCCGAATTTTGCAGTATGCTGCCTTTAACAGATATTTTTACGGCATTTCACAAAAATTTTAATGTTAGCAATCTCTAACAATTAATAATAATTATTGACAACTTGCCGGTGCTGTGTTAAAATCATTACAGTAAGCGGTTAGAACGAACCGCCATGATAATTTTAAAATTTGTACTTTATGGAGGAATGAATAATGAAAAAATGGGTTTGCCAAGTTTGTGGCTATGTTTATGAAGGTGAAGCTGCTCCGGAATACTGCCCGCAGTGCAAAGCTCCGGCTTCCAAATTTGTAGAAATGAAAGGCGAAATGACCTGGGCTGCTGAACATTTTGTTGGCGTAGCTAAAGACGTTCCCGAAGATATTAAAGAAGACCTGCGCGCTAACTTCAACGGCGAATGCAGCGAAGTAGGCATGTACCTTGCTATGAGCCGCGTTGCTTTCCGTGAAGGCTATCCGGAAATCGGCCTGTACTGGGAAAAAGCTGCTTTCGAAGAAGCAGAACATGCTGCTAAATTTGCTGAACTGCTCGGCGAAGTTGTTACCGACAGCACCAAAAAGAACCTTGAAATGCGCGTAGAAGCTGAAAACGGCGCAACCGCAGGCAAAACCGACCTTGCAAAACGTGCTAAAGAACTCGGTCTTGACGCTATCCATGACACCGTTCATGAAATGGCTCGTGACGAAGCCCGCCATGGCAGAGCATTTGCAGGCCTGCTCGCTCGTTACTTCAACAAATAATTAAAGAGTTGTTTAAGCAATAAGCAAAAGAAACTCCTGTTATCCACGGATAGCAGGAGTTTTTATTTTGCCGTTTTAATACGGATAATAGTTGATGACCATAAATTTTACTTTAATCTTGCCATCGTTAATATACGTATGGTTAACGGAAGAACTGAACACAAGCGAATCACCGGCATGGAGCTCATAAACGGCAGTATCCGTTTTAAGAGTGAGTGAGCCTTCGATAACATAAATATATTCCTGCGCCCTTGGCGAATGAGCGATTGAAGCATTGGCGCTTTCCGCGTCAAGTTCGCAGTAAAACAGTTCGAAATTGCGGTCCGGCACAGTGGAAAAATAGCAGTGAACACGGTATACGCCCGTTTCGTCACTTTGCTCCGCCGTGTCGCTTCTGCGCACTACGGTGCCGTCCGGCTCTTTAACTTCCATCAGGCGTGTGTACGGCACATTCAGCCCGTTGGCAATTTTCCAGATAGTGTTAATGGTAGGGTTGCTGCCCCCTTTTTCAATATCCGATAAAATCGCTTTGCTGATGCCGGAAAGTTTTGCCAGCTGCCCCAGCGTCAGGCTGCGCTCCGTACGCAGTTTATTTAAGTTAAACGCGATAATTTTCCCTAAGTCCATAAATTCACCTTTAACGTTTAATCTTTATCCTTATCGGCTTTAGCAGCGTCGTTGGCATTGGCTACCGGTGCCCATTCGCGCAAAAGCTGGGCACAGCCGTTGGCGTAGCTGCCTGCATCGCCAAAGCCTGCGGCATAGGCATCCTGGTTATATACTGTTAAAAGCTGAACGTCTTCATAGTACAGCGTTGCGCTGCTGCCGTTGTCGTACACAATAAAACGGTACGGGTCAACAGGGCCGCGCTGACGCGCTACATACAGCGAACCTGCCAGCATATAGGCGCGGTATTCAGGCTTATCGTTGCCCACGGTCTGGGTAATGTTAAAAGTCCAGTCGCCTTCGTGTACGGTTGCCGTGCCGTCTTCATGCACCGTAATATCGGGATGAGGGTCTAACTTTTTAATCTGCTTCATTACGCGTTTCAGGCGTTCTTCCGGCTCCGGATGGCTGCTGAACAGGCCATAGCCCGGATTGCCTTTTTCCTTTGCCAAATCTTCCAGTTTATTAATGGTAAGCACCATGCTGTACGGATTGTAGCCTGCCTTAACGCACAGGTTAAACCCTTCCTTATCGGCACCGCGTTCATCAGTGCGGCTGTAACCTGCTGCCAGTGCCTGCGAGGCGAGCCCGGTAAGCCCCATATCGCCCTTGGTGGCAACAGCCAGCAAAAGGGTTGTTAAAAGCTGTTTTTCAATCTGGTGTACGGTATGTTTTTCAACAATATGGCTTACTTCGTGCCCTAAAACGCCTGCCAGTTCAGAATCACTCGGCATGTAATCAATAAGCCCTTTAAACACATATACAAACCCGCCGGGGCAGGCCAGTGCGTTAACTTCGTCGCAGTTAAGCACCTTAAAGGTATATTCCAAATCCTGACGGTCGCTTACAGCCACAAGGCTTTGCCCAATGCGGTTCACACGTTCCTGCAGTTCGTAATCCTGCACAACTCCGTACTGCGCTTCCAGCGCCATGGCGGTTTCGCGCCCCATCTCAATTTCCTGCTGCTTGCTTATAATGCCGGCTTCTGCCGGAAAAGCAGTGCCAAGCAGTAAATAAAAGGCAAACAGCAAACCGGCAAATAACTTAAAAAAATTTTTTAATGCCATTTATATCTCCCCTTTTTCGTGCATGGCAGCAATTTCTTCTTTGGTATAGCCCGCGCTTTCCAGCACCTCCTGCGTATGCTCGCCCAAATAAGGCGCGCGTTTGCGGATAGTGCCCGGTGTGTCAGACAGCTTCGCCGCAGATTTTACATAAGTATAATTTCCGAAATCTTCTTTTTTGGTTACAAGCATTTGCGACTGTTCCGTCGTCAAACTGCTGTCCAAAGCCTCCTGCAAGGTGCGGATTGGCGTTACGCAAAACTCGTCTTTGCCGATAAGTTCCAGCCACTCGGCCTGAGTTTTACCTGCAAAAGCATCTGCCAGTTTCTCTTTTATTTCTGCCGAATGGGCAAAATCAAACTGGCGGCTTTCAAGTTCCGGCAGGTCAATCAATCTGCACATTTTCTGCCAGAACTTCGGCTCAATAGTGCCGATGCTTAAATAACGGCCGTCCTTTGTTTTGTATACGCTGTAATAATGCGATGCCGTACGCCCGAAAGAAGGCATGCCGGTTTCGCGGCAGCCGATGACGCTGCTGATGGCCGTAATTTCCGCATTGATTGCCGAGCTGTACAAATCAACGTTTACAAGCTGCCCTTTGCCGGTGCGCTCGCGGGCATACAGTGCCATTAAAATGCCGCTGATGGCGTTTAAACTGCCGCCAAGTGCCGCCACCTGCACCGAAGGCACGCTTATATCCGTTCCGTCTTCCGGAGCTGCCACACCGGCAAGACCTATAACATTAAGGTCATGCGAAGGCATGTGTTTATATTTCCCTTCCGGCCCGAAACCGGTAATGGAACAGTAAATAAGCCGCGGGTTAATTTTGCTTACGCTTTCGTAATCAAGCCCCAGCATTTTTAAATACCCGGGGCGGAAACCTTCCAGAAATACATCTGCCTCTTTTAAAAGGCGCAGCAAAACTTCACGCCCGGCAGGCGTTTTTAAATTTACGGTAATGCCTCGCTTATTGCGGTTCAGCATTAAATGCCAGTAGCTCATGCCCGGTTCTTTAGCCGGCGTAAAGCCGCGGGTAACGTCGCCCTTTACATCTTCAACCTTAATTACGTCCGCGCCGAAATCGCCCATAACCATGCCACAATACTGCCCCGGCAGCCATTTGCTGAAATCAATTATTTTTATTCCTTCCAAAGCCTGCATAATTACTACCCCTTTGTACAACAAACAATTAATATGCTATATACTTCTACGCCATACTGTGTTTTCCTTTTTATCTTGCGGCAGATATTACAAACATGTATAATATTATTGTATGAATTATTATAAAAAATATTTTTGTCATTTTCATGTTCCGGAGTGATTTTTATGAATATCCATAAATTAACGCTGGCGGCACTGCTTGTTGCCATAGGCACTTTAAGCGCGCATCTGGTTTATATACCGGCAGGCGCTTCCAAATGCTTTCCGGTTCAGCATGCTATAAATGTACTCTGCGCAGTTATTTTAGGGCCTAAAGAAGCCGTTTCCGTTGCGTTTGTTATTTCCTGCCTACGCAATATGGCAGGCACAGGTTCGCTTTTGGCATTTCCCGGCAGCATGATTGGCGCCTTCTTAGCCGGGCTTGCCTACCGCCGCTGGCATAATACCGGCGCAGCCATGCTTGGCGAAATTTTCGGCACCGGCATTTTAGGCGGGCTGGCAGCATGGGTTATTGCCTGGGCAATATTAAACAGCAAGGCGGCAGCCTGGTTCTTTGTGCCGCCGTTTTTAATCAGCACCATGGGCGGCAGCATAATCGCGGGGCTGCTCATAAAAAGCGGCATTCTTACTCATCTTATGCCGGCTTCATTTTCCGGCAGGGAAGGTAAATAATGGATTTTAATCTTGATAATTTTCTTTCGCAAATTTTATATGTTATAAGCGGCTTTTTATTCGGCATTTTTGCGTCGCGCTACAGCGTGCTGTCCTGGCGCACCATCTGCGCGCGCGGCATTTTTGCGTCGCTTTTGCAGGTATGTATTCTGCTCATCGCATTTATTGCTTTTCCGCTGCTTTTTTCTACCCGTACGGTAATGGGCAGCTTTGTATATTACGCTGTTTTGCTTTTCTTTTTCAGCAAGGGTTACAACAAGAGGTGAAATTATGAACGAAAATACTGAAGGTAAACTGCATAATTTAAAACTGGATGTGCCCATTGCAGAAAAATTTGTACAACCCATGGCCGATACTTTTAAAGTTCTGGGCGACCCCACGCGTATCCGTATTCTGGCTTTGCTTGCCGAAAACGAATCCTGCGTAACGAATATTGCAGAAACACTGGAAATGACGCAGTCAGCAATCTCGCACCAGCTGCGCCTTCTGCGCCACGCAGGGCTGGTTAAATTTACCAAAACCGGCAAGGAAGTTATTTACAGTCTTGACGACAACCACGTTTTAACCCTGTTTGCCCAGGCTCTGGACCATATCAAGCACAGGGTATAATGCCATAAACACAAAGAGCGTATGCTTCAAGCACACGCTCTTTTTATTTTACCTGTATTTTTTCACCGTCCGGCGCTGTCAGCCAGATATCATTAATATGCACGCGCCCCTTAACGATTTCAAAAGCGTCGCTTGTAACTTCGCCAAGCGGCGTTTTTATTTTTACATCCGTAAATTTCAGCACTCCATGCCTGTCATTAAATTTGCCAGAAATCTGTTCAAACGGTATCAGGCTGTATGTGCCCGCGCCGCTTGTAAAACTGCCGTAAGTAAGTACGTTTTTGGGGTTGCCGTCGCTGCGCATTTTTAAATCAAGCTCCACACGGCAGTTAATTTTGCTTGTTTTGGCCGCAATGGACGCCATTAAATCGTGCCCCAGCGCATCAATGCTGTAACCGCGCGTATCTACGTCATAGGTTCCGGTTGCTTCCACCGTACCGCCGTAAATGCCGCCTGTTACATTGCTGAAATCAATTTTTCCGTCTTTATAAAAGAAATCGCCGTTAACTTTGTAAAAACGCAGTGCCGGTATATTAAGCTGTAAAAATTCAATTCTGCCGTCGATAGAAGGCCCGGCAAGCGGCCCCGTAGCGTGCCCGTAAACACTGGCTGTATCCTTAACCTTGCCAAGCCCTAAGGATTCCGGCACAACATTTTTCATGGAAATATACAAATCGCACTGCGGCTGCCCGCCGTTAAGCAACAGTTTGCCGCTTATGCCCAGTTCGTCGCCAATCATCATGCCGCCAAAACCGGCTGCGGTAATTTTAAGCGCCGCCTCCTGCGGATTAATCGTGCGAACAGCAGCGTTAACGCCGCTTAAAACAAAATAACGGTGCCTATAACTGGCAGTAATAGTGCAGTCATTAATTTTTATGCTGCTTTGCGGCAGATTTTCGGGCAAATTGATATGCAGCCCTTTATGACGCTTTTTTGTTTCCTGCCCTGCGTCCTTTTTCTTTTCCGGCAAAAAAGCCGGGCGCATATCTTTATTGAAGCGGATGGCTATTACAGGGTGGTTAAGTTCCGCTTCTTCCAGGCTGTTTAAATTTATGCTGCCGGTAACAACATCCCACGGTTTAACTTTAAAACGCCCGTCCGGCACAAATACAACCGGTTCTCCTTCAGCGTCCAGCCATTTCAGCCCGCGGAAGCCAACATTGCCCCACATATCGGCCGTAATGCTTTCAACGGCAACGCTTCCTTCAAGCGTTTTCTGCCGCGCCATTTCGGCGTTAAAAATTTCGGCCGCATGTTCACCCGCAAGGCGGCACAGCCAGAAATATACGCCGGTTACAACAAGCGCAACAATAATAATGCCAATATACAGTTTAGGATGGTAAAATTTTTTAAGCATACTTACCTCAATCAGTTTTCCTGATTACAGTATAAGGTATTTGCACCGGTTAGTAAAATTTTTAAACAAAAAACGGGCCCGCATTTTAGCATTACTGCCTAAACAGAGCCCGTTTAAATTATTTATTTTTAATTATTTCTTCCATTTGCAGTGGTCGGTTGCGCCGCTGAACTGGTTCAGGCGGAAGGAATTTTTAAGTGCCACCGTAATAAATTCCTTGGCTTCCGCCAAAGCCTCCTTAACGCTCAGTCCTTTGGCAAGCCCTGCGGTAATGGCTGCCGAAAAAGTGCAGCCTGCGCCGTGGTTAAAGCAGCCGGGAATTTTCTTTTCGGTATTAACAACATAGTTTTTGCCGTCATACAGTACATCTACCGCTTCATCGCTGTTATTGCGCGAGCCGCTTTTAATAACAACATAGCCTGCGCCCATTTCCTGAATGCGCGCCGCAGCTTCTTTAATTTCGTCAAGCGTTTCCACCTTATCCATACCGGCAATATACGCCGCTTCCAGAGTATTCGGCGTAATAACGTCGGCACGGCTTACCAGCACTTCTTTAATGGCTTTGGCTGCTTCCGGCACCATAATTGCATCAATGCCCTTGCACACCATTACCGGGTCAATAACAACATTCTTCAAACTGTATTTATCAATGGTATCGGCAACCAGCTGCACCAGTTCCGCGCTGCCGAGCATGCCTGTTTTCATGGCGTCAATGCCGATGCCTTCCACAATGGTTTTTATCTGTTTTTCAATAACATCCATGCCTATTGGGTACATCTCGTGGTCCCAGTTGAGCGGGTTCTGCGCCACAATAACCGTCAGCGCCGTCATGCCGTATACGCCCATGGCGGTAAATGTTTTTAAATCTGCTTCCATGCCTGCGCCGCCGCTTGTATCGCTGCCGGCAATGGTCATAGCCTTATGTAATGCCATTTTAAAGCCCCCTGTAATACAAAAAATTTATGTTTTTAACACAGATATTATGATATACTAAAACTGTTATTAAAAAAATATCCAGAATTTCCAATTTTAAAGGGGACAATTTATGCTTATAACCTTGCCGCAGGCAGATAAAAAAGATTTTCCGCTTTATCTGCGCCTGATAAACGAAATAAAAAGCAAAATACACAGCGGTGAAATTGCAGCCGAAGAAAAAATGCCGTCGCTGCGTAAACTGGCACACGATTTGGATGTAAGCCGCACCACGGCAGAAGCGGCATACAGCCAGCTTGTTGCCGAAGGCTACCTTATTGCCAGCCCCAAACGCGGTTACTTTGCGGGCAGCATAGTTTCCCGCAAACCGCAGAAAATTCTTCCGCCGCAAAAGCCTTCTGCCGCAACCATACGGTACGACTTCGGCAATAACTATATCGACAGCAGCCTTTTTCCCGCCTCGCTTTGGAAGCGCTGCCTTGGCCATGCCCTGCAAAATTCGGCGCTGCTCGCCGGTTACGGCAACCCGCAGGGTGAACCCTACCTGCGCAGCACGCTTGCGCGTTACAGCCACGAGGCGCGCAGCGTTATCTGCACGCCGGAACAGATAGTTATTGGTGCCGGTATGCAGAGCCTGCTGCAAATACTTATTGACGTGCTTGACGCTTTGCCGCACACAGTTGCTTTTGAAGAACCCGGCTTTACCAAAGCGGAACATATTTTTGCAATGAGCGGCTGGCAGGTGCGCCATTTTAACACCGAAAACCTGCATAACAAACTGCCGCAGCTGCTTTATGTAAGCCCCTCCAACCCATACAAGGGGCGCTCGCTTTCGCCGCAGGGCAGGCTTGATTTACTGCGCTGGGCACAGCAAAACGGCGCCTACATTTTAGAAGACGATTACAACGGCGAATTCCGTTATTTTTCGCACCCCATTTCGTCATTGCAGGGCATGAGCGGCGGGCAGAATGTAATTTACTGCGGCTCGTTCTCGCGCATTCTGCTGCCAAGCCTGCGCATAAGCTATTTGGTGCTGCCGCAAAACCTGCTGCCCGTTTATAACCGTATCAAGCATTTGTATAACCAAACTTCCTCCAGCATTGAGCAGTTTGCCCTGGCGGAATTTATTGCGTCCGGCGGGCTGCGCCGCCACATAAAAAAAATGCGCCGCCGTTATGCCGTAAAAAACACTTTGCTGCGCACTGCCCTTGCCAATATTTTTGGCAGCAAGGCAAGCATTATGGCTTACGAATCCGGCCTGCATATCCGCCTGGCGGTACACGCCGCTGCCACGGCAGAAGAACTTGCACAAAATGCCATGTCAAAAGGCATTCACATTCTGCCAGTTAAAGCAGCCGAAAGCAGCAGCCCGGAAATTTTGCTTTCGTTTGCAGGCATTGCCGAAGAAGATATTGAACCGGCGCTCTTGGAATTAAAAAAAGTATGGCAGTTATAAAAAATGCTCTCTTGTAAGCACGCAGCTTACAAGAGAGCATTTTACTTTATTTAATAAATATTTCCCAGCACAAAACCGCAAGCAGGCCCGGCACGCCGAAAATACCGGCGATAAGCGCTTTGGCAACAGTTATTTTCAGCCCGAAGCCCACGGCTGCACCGATAAGGTTTACCAGCCACAGCGCAGCGGCGCCGATAACACCGTTCCACACCAGCTTAAACGGCAGCGACAAAAACTTTACCGCTATCAGTAAAATTAAAACGCCGGCAATAAAAGGCAGCGAGCCTTCTATCGTTGCAGAATCGAGCCCCTGTACAGCATCAATGGCTGCCGTGCCGATTTCCCTGACTGCGTTTTCCGCATCCTGTATTTCCATTTTTTAATCTTGCCTTTCTTACAGACGCAGCCTATTCTCCAGCGCGCGTGCCAAAGTCAGTTCGTCGGCGTACTCCAAATCGCCGCCGACAGGCAAACCATGCGCAATACGGCTGGTTACAACGCCCAGGGGTTTCAGCAGCTGCGCCAGATAGGCTGCCGTTGCTTCACCCTCCACATTGGAATTGGTTGCCAGAATTACTTCTTTTACTTCGCCCTGCTGCAAACGGCGCAGAAGCTCCTTAATCCGCAGGTTATCCGGCCCAATGCCGTCCAGCGGTGAAAGCGCTCCGTGCAGGACATGGTACAGGCCTCTGTACCCGCGGCTGCGTTCCATGGCCATTACATCCTGCGGCTGTTCCACCACGCAGATGGTGGTTTTGTCGCGCCCGGGGTCGCTGCATATGCCGCACTCCGGCTTGTCGCTTAAATTATAGCAGGTACGGCACAGGCATACCTGGCGTTTGGCATCAACCAAAGCAGCAGCCAGCCGCTGCACGTCCTCCGCCGGCATATTAATAATATGATAGGCAAGGCGCAGCGCCGTTTTGGAACCAATGCCCGGCAAACGCCGCAGCTGTTCATGCAGGTTTGCCAGCGGGCGTATCAGGCGCGCCATATCAGAACATGCCCGGCAGTTTCATCCCGCCAGTAATTTTGCCCATTTCTTTTTCGGTCATTTCGTCTACTTTGCGCATTGCTTCGTTAATGGCAGTAGTAACCAAATCCTCCAGCATTTCCACGTCTTCGGGGTCAACTGCGCTGGGGGCAATGGTAACCTTTTCAACGGTTTTGCGGCCAGTTACAACAACGGTTACAGCACCGCCGCCGGCAGTTGCTTCAACAGTGCGGTTTTTCAGTTCCTCCTGCATTTTCAGCATATCCTGCTGCATTTTCTGTACTTTTTTCATCATACCCTGCATATTTGCCATTCCGGGATTAAACATAAATAAATTCCTCCTTAAATTTACTGATTACAGTTTCTGCAATGTTCCGCCAAAAGCCGCCATGGCTTTTTTTACCACCGGCTCAAGTTCTTCTTCCTGCGTTTTTGCAGGCGCCGGTGCAGGCGGTTTCTGCACAAGTCCGGCTTCTTCAACGCAGTTTAAGCGCACCTCGCAGCGTGCAAGGCGCAGCAAAACGGCTTCAAAAGCCTTTTTATAATCATCGGCATTCATGCGCTTGCAGTTAAACTTGTTTTTAAAAGCAACCGTTAAAATACCGTTGACATAGCTTACTGCACGCCCACCAGCAGCACAGGCCACCATGGAGCGTTTCTTTTCCGTTTTTAAAATTTCAAGCACCTGCTGCCACAAATCTCCGGCAGCGGCATCCGCCTCCATAATTGGAGCAGGCTCTGCTTTCTGCACGGGAGCGGCTTTTTTTACAGGCACGGCTTTAACAGGTTCAGCCGCGGGCTGATAATTTTCTGCTTCCGCAGCAGCTTTCTGAGGCTGCGGTTCCGGCGCTTCGGTGTGAATGCCATGCCCTTCGTCAAGCACATAGCCGAATTTAGGCCCGGTTTCCGGCGCAGCGACTGCTTGCTGGGAATAATCCTGATGCACAGGCGCAGCAGGAACCGTTTGCTGTATTACCGGTATTCTTCCGGCAAGCATGGCTTCCAGTTTTTCCACGCGCGCGGTTAAAGCTGCCAGCGTGCTGCCTTCCACACGGCACAAATCAAACAGGCACATTTCAGCGGCAATTCTGCCGCGCACGCTCTGCCGCAGTTCCAGCATGCACTGGTGCAGGCGTTCCTGCGCCGCCATCATCCTGTCGGTACTGAACAGGCCTTCCATAGCAGCTATTGCTTCTTTCGTATCAGTCAGGTAAATCTCGCGGTATTCGGGCGAAGCCTTGTAAAGCAGCACTGCCCGCAGGTATTCCGCAAGTTCAGTAATAATCTGCTTAACATCCTTGCCGCCTGCAAGCAGGGCTTCCAAAAGCTCCAGCGATTTCGGCACATTGCCTTCGCCAACCGCTTTTACAAGTTCCCGCAGGGCTTCGCGCCCTACAATGCCCAGCACGCTTCGCACGGTTTCAGCGCTTACGCGCTCTGCCATAACACCGCACTGGTCCAAAAGGCTCAATGCGTCACGCATGCCGCCGTCTGCCTGCACGGCAATCAGCTGCAAGGCGTCCTCATCGGCTGCAATGCCGCTGCCATCGGCAACTTCACGCAGGCGTTTAACAATGTCGCTGTCGGTTACGCGCTTAAAATCAAAGCGCTGGCAGCGCGAATGTATCGTTGCCGGTATTTTATGCGGCTCAGTTGTCGCCAGAATAAAAATTACATGCGGCGGCGGTTCTTCCAGCGTTTTTAAAAGCGCATTGAAGGCCTCCGTCGTAAGCATATGCACTTCGTCGATAATATATACTTTATAACGTCCGTTTACGGGCGCAAAAGCAACTTTTTCGCGCAAATCGCGGATTTCATCAATGCCGCGGTTGGAAGCTGCGTCGATTTCAAACACATCCATGGATGTGCCGTCATTTATGCGCACGCAGTTCTGGCATTTATTACAGGGGTTAGGGGTCGGCCCGTGTTCGCAGTTAACAGCTTTGGCCAGAATTTTTGCCGTGCTGGTTTTGCCTGTTCCGCGCGGCCCGGCAAACAGATAGGCATGGGCTATGCGCCCCGTTTCCAGCGCATTGGTAAGCGCAGTACGCACCGCCTCCTGCCCTACGAGGGAATCGAACCCCTGCGGGCGCCACTTTCTGTATAACGCAACGTATGCCAACTGCCGCACCTCCTTATAATATGCCTACCACATAATTATATAAAATTTCTGCCCATAAGTACAACAAAATTAACAAAAAAAGCAGCCCATCAGAGCTGCTTAAGCTACTTCCTTGTAGGGCCGCAAATGCAGGCACCCCTGCGGCACATGCAAGTAACTGCTTAGTGCTGCTCCCTCCCGGTCCTGACACGGTTCACAGGCTTTCATTGCGCAGGACCCGCCATCTGCGGTCCTACAAAGAAGTAATAAAAAAACCGCTTACGCGGCAGTTTTTAAGTGGCGGAGAGAGAGGGATTCGAACCCTCGGTACGGTTTCCCGCACACACGCTTTCCAGGCGTGCACCTTCAACCACTCGGTCATCTCTCCGTGTTGAAAATGTGATAAATATTTGGTTTTTGCCGCAAAAGAAAACTTGCGGTTATGGCATCAGCCGCAAGTAACAGTATACCTATATTTTGCTTACTTGTCAAGGTTTTTACATAATTTTTCTGCAAATTATTTAATCATCCGCTGCATTTTCCGGCGGCAAAAGTAAAAGCGACCTTTCGGAATTTAAAGTTACGTTCTGTGCCGTGCTGCCCATTACCAAACCTTTAACCAGCCCCGCGCCTGTTTTGGCCATTACAATCAGCGAAACATCCTCTTTTTCGGCAATGCGCAGAATCTCTTTGGAAGCCGCACCTTTGCGTACATGAAACCCTGCTTTAATGCCGAAAATTTTCATTTCGTCCACCAGTTCCTGCAGGCGGTTTGAAGCCGTTTTCATTTTATCTTCCAAATCATCCTGGCTGCGGCTGCGTTCCACCACATGCACAAACACAACTTCGCTGATATGCTCGCGCAGCATACGGATAACGTCCAGCGCCGACAAAGACTTCAGCGAAAAATCGGTCGGCACCAGAATGCGGTGCAGCAGATTTTTCTGCAGCAGTTCGTCGCCTGCATCTTCCACCGGTTTTGAAACAAACAGCGGCCTGTCGGTAGCACGCGCCAAATCAAAGGTGGTGCTTCCCAAAAGCGCGCTTTTAAAAAAGCCTTTTCCGTGCGACGCCACCATAATAAGCCCTGCGTCCTCATCATCGGCAATTTCCGTTAACTGCTCAAAAACTTCGCCGCTGCGGTAAATTTCACGCGCGTTTTCATATCCGGCGCGGCGCAGTTCGGCAACCACCGCCCGCACACGGCTCTGCACTTTTTTAAAGCTGCTGCTGCCGGGCTCCGCATCCTCTTTGTCTTTAAAAATATGCGCTACCGCAACCTCGGTATCGTCATCAGGGCACAAGCTGTAAAAACACGGAAGCAGACCGTCCGCTTCCTCCGATAAATCTGTTGCAAGCAAAACCTTATCAAACATTTTTGTTTCTTTCCTCCAAAACTTAAAATCAGCGAAAAGTTACTTAATATTATTTTAATTCTCCGCCGCCGCCAAAAATCCTGCCGCAAATTTGCAGCCGCCGCTGCCAGAACATGATATAATAAAAGTATTTAAAGGAGTTTTTATGTATGGATACAGCCTTGCTGATAGAAAAATTAAACAATACGCACAGCCTTAATAAAGACGAAGCCTTGCAGCTTATCAAACAGGGCGCGCAGCATAAAAACCTGCTTTTTGCGCTGGCACAGCAAACAGCACAAAAAAGCTTCGGCAGGCAGATTTTTGTGCGCGGGCTGATAGAGTTTACCAACTACTGCAAAAACGACTGCTATTACTGCGGCATAAGGCGCAGCAACAAAAATGCCGCGCGCTATCGCCTTACGCAGGAAGAAATTCTGGAATGCTGCCGAGCAGGGTATGGGCTTGGCTTCCGCACTTTTGTTTTACAGGGCGGCGAGGATTATTTTTACAGTGACGAGGATATCGCCGCCATTGTGCGCGCCATTAAAGCGCAGCATCCGGACTGCGCCGTTACGCTTTCCATCGGCGAGCGCAGCCGTGAAACCTACGCTCTGTGGAAAAAAGCAGGCGCTGACCGTTATCTTCTGCGCCACGAAACGGCAGATTGTGCGCATTACGCCAAACTGCACCCGGCAGAACTGAGTGCCCAAAACCGTCAGAACTGCCTGTATACTTTAAAAGAACTCGGCTATCAGGCAGGCGCAGGCTTTATGGTTGGCTCTCCTTACCAGACGGCGGAAAATTTAGCGGACGATTTAATGTTTCTTCAAAAACTGCGCCCACAAATGATTGGCATAGGGCCTTTCATCCCACACCATGATACGCCGTTTAAGGACGAACCCGCAGGCAGCGTGGAACTTACTTTGGTGCTGCTTGCCGTCCTGCGGCTTTTATTTCCGCACGTTTTATTGCCCGCAACAACGGCGCTGGGAACTCTGGCCCCGGGCGGCAGGCTTTTGGGCATTAAGGCCGGTGCAAACGTTATTATGCCCAATCTTTCGCCGCAGAACGTACGCGGCAAATACCTTTTGTACGACAATAAACTGCACACCGGTGCAGAAGCAGCCGAAGCGCTGAACGAACTGAAGCGTGAAGTAGCCTCCATTGGCTACCGGATTGTTTCTGCCCGCGGCGATTATACGGAGGAGCCATGGACACAAGGCTGAGGGTTCTTACAACTTACAAACTGCTTAACAATACGCGCTATTTCCGCCTGCGCTTATGTGCCGGCGGCGTTGTTACCGGCGTACTGGCAGGCGTTATCATAAGCTGCTTCCGCCTTGTTTTAACCGGTGCTGCTTCACTCCGCGCCAATTTGCAAAGCCTTGTTTTTGCCGGCGGTTATACGCCGCCTGCCATTGCACTTTTCTGCGGCGCACTGCTTATTGCCGCCGCTTTGCTTGCGTGGCTTGCCAAAGCGGAACCGCAGGCGGCAGGCAGCGGCATTCCGCAGGTAAAGGGCGCCGTACTGGGCGTTTTTAAGCTGCGCTGGCTGCGTATTTTACTTATTAAATTCGCCGCCTGCGCCCTTGCCATAGGCAGCGGGCTTTCGCTCGGCAGGGCAGGCCCGTCCATTCAAATGGGCGCTATGGCCGGGCAGGGCGTAAGCCGCCTTCTGGCACGCCCGCGCATCGAAGAACGCTACCTTATCAGCGGCGGCGCGGCAGCAGGCTTGGCCGCAGTTTTTAACGCTCCGCTGGCAGGCGTTATTTTCGTTCTGGAAGAAATCAACCACAATTTTTCAGGCTTTTTGCTGTTTCCCGTTCTTTCGGCATCCGTGGCGGCAACCTTTACAAGCCGCTTAATACTGGGGCGCGATACGGTTTTTAATTTTTCCGGGCTGCCCGTTTTGCAGTACAGCGATTACTGGGTAATTCTGGCGGCAGGCATCATCTGCGGCGTACTAGGAGCATTGTTTAACTACGGGCTTTTAAATGCCGCACGTCTTTACAAGCTGCTGCCAAATAACAGCTGCCTGCAAAACTTTCTGCTGCTTGCCGTTACAGCCATTACCGGCTTATATCTGCCGGAAGCATTAGGCGGCGGCGACGATTTACTAACCAATACAGCATTTAACTCCTACCCCGTAACGGTACTGCTGATGTTTTTAGCCGCAAAAATACTGCTTACGCTGCTCGCCTTCGGGCGCGGGCTGCCTAGCGGCGCCTTTATACCGACGCTTGTTGCGGGCGGGGTTGCCGGTGCGGTTATGGCCGGGCTGTTTTCTCAGGCGAGCCTTTTAAGCAGCGCTTATAAAACAAATATCGTTATACTTTCCATGGCGGCATTTTTTACGGCTTCCGTACGCACGCCCATCACCGCCACGGTGCTTGTTATGGAAATGACAGGTTCGTTTCTGCACCTTTTGCCGCTGGCGCTTGCTTCGCTTACGGCTTTTGCCACAACGGAAGTTTGGCGCGCCAAACCGCTGTACGGCGAACTGTTTATGCGCCTTTT
Organism: Phascolarctobacterium sp. ET69; assembly: GCF_023336935.1. Lineage (GTDB taxonomy): Bacteria > Bacillota > Negativicutes > Acidaminococcales > Acidaminococcaceae > Fusicatenibacter_A > Fusicatenibacter_A intestinipullorum. Next base: position 163,859 of record NZ_JAMBLR010000002.1, on the reverse strand, counting down.
AAAAAACACCAAAGCACTAGAACGCAACCATGCCGAACAGGAACGCAGCATTATGGAGCTGACGGTAGATACCGGCAGCACTGCCGACGGGCGCCTGGTGCGCGAAATTAACTGGCCGCGCCATTCGCTTTTGGTAGACGTAAAACGCGGCGACGAAGAACTCATCCCCGAAGGCAATACGCGCCTGCACAGCGGCGATACGCTGTATGTGCTGTGCTACCCTACGGAAATTGAGGAACTGCAAAAACTTACAGCAAAATAATAAAACGGCAGTAACCTTTTTAGGCTGCTGCCGCTATTTTTATGCGTTTTAGGTTTTAATCAATGCCTGTCACTTTGTAGCCCAGAGCCTCCACCGCCGCCGTTAAAGCAGAAACTTCAGGCTCCTGCCCTTTGTCTGCAAAAACCTCTGCCCAGTTTCTGTCAAGCCTTACAGCCACGCTTTTTACACCCGGCACCTGTGCCAGCGCAGCCTGTACTTTTTCCGCGCATTTTCCGCACGCCATGCCTTCAATTTTAACAACCAGGTAATCCAAACGCTCAATTTTAAAAATTACCGGGCGCGTACCGTCGTTGCAGCAGGCAATCATCATGCGTTCGTCGTTAGTCCAGCCGCGCATAATGCTGCCGCCCTGAAGCGCAGTGTAAATATAACGGCTTATGCAGTCCCACGCTTCGCCGCACTGTGTGCCGTTGCCGGTGCGCCAGAAGGTATCGTCGCCGCCGTAGCGCTCAAAAACAAACTCGTCGCCCACATTGTAAAACGGGCACGGGCCGCTTTTAGGGTCAGCCAGATATTTTTCCTGATAATCGTTAAAGCATTTTTTGTCAATAACCGTTACTTTGCATTTGTGCTGCATAATGCTCGCTCCTTTTATTTTAATTATTTTTGTTTTAACGCCTTTGACCATACGCTAATTTTTTATTTTTACTTTATTACTCATGTTACTTTTTATAACTAAAAAGTAACCAAAAAGTTTTCGCGGCAGAATATTTTCTTAACGCAACATTCCAGTTTAAAAATCACAAAAACTGCGTAACTCGCTTCGCTCAAACAAACACAGTTTTTGCAATTTTTCTTATTAAATATTGCTAAAAATATATGCCGCATTTGCTGCAAATTCGTACTTTATCACTATTTAATAAAGAAAAATCTGTATATCATAGTAAAAAACCTTAATTAAACAAAAGCTGTGTGCTGTAAGGTGAATGATAAAAAAACTGCGGCGGCTAAATTTTTTTATCTATTCAAACGAGAGGTCAGCCGCGCAGCCTGACCGGAATCGGAGAAGCCGCAGTTTTTAGCGTGAACCGCATCAGTACATAGCTTTTGTTTATTCAAACCTATTATAAAGCCCAAATACACCCATTGCCTAACCACGCCGCCAATGCTACAATTTAACTGAACACAACACATCGGAGGAACCGCCATGCTGACACCACGTTATTATTTCACAGGCGAATTCTGCCGTTTTTACGACTATTTTCTGTCGCACCCGCATACCGAAAAACACTTTGCCAAAGGCGAATACCTGTGGCGTCCGGGGCAGCCGCACGAAAAAATTCATTACATAAAAAGCGGCGCGCTGATGCACTACGCCGACCACGAAAACGGGCACCGCAAAATCATCAGCTTCCACGGCGAAGGCAGTATTTTTCCCGGTTACCATACCTGCGGCTTTAAAATAGAGCTTTCGCTTACAACGGTTGCCCTGACGGAAATTTCCGTGCTGGAATTTACGCGGCAACAGTTCAACCAAATGTTTGAAGAAAACACAGAATTAAGCGAGCAGGTTGTCAACTGGTATTCCATGTATGTCAACCGCCTGCTGTTTGAAACCGTACATCAGGAATATAATTCATCCTTTGTCAAAATCTGCAACCTGCTGTATCTGCTAACAGTAAATAACCCGCAAAACTACGGTTTTGATATTGCCATTACGCAGGACGCCCTTGCCGGAATGCTCGGCCTGAGCCGCGTGCAGATAACGCGCGGGCTTGCGCAGCTGCGCCGGCAAAGCATCATCGCCACAGGGCGCGGCAAAATTACCGTTACGGATTTACCGGCACTGGCACGGCTCTGTTCTTCCGAAACCACCGGCTGATATTATGTGCTTTTATTATAAAGCGCAGAAGCAGAAACGTCTGCTTCAAATGATACAAAAGAAAACTAAAACGGCAATAACCTGCTCTATGCAAAAGTTATTGCCGTTATTTTTATACGTATATGGTTTAATAAATGCAGTACAGCTTGTGCGGCGAGCCTGTAAGCGCCTTGCCTCCGTTTGCCGTTACAAGGTAAGTGTTTTCGCTGCCAACCATGCCAATGTCGGGCAGGGCAATCTTCGGCTCCAGTGCAAAGGTCATGCCTTCCGTAAGCACTTCTTTAAAACGGTTGGCAATAGCCGGGCTTTCATCCATGGTAAGCCCTATGCTGTGCCCCAAAAACTTGCCGCCGTTCATAAAGCCTGCAGCAAAGCGGCTGTCAAACTGCTTCATTGTTTCGTTATAAATATCTTCCACCACCGTGCCGGGCTTTAACATGGCAGCGGCAAAACGCTCCAGCATTATACAATGTTCGTGCGCTGCCAAAATCAAATCGCGGTTGGGGTCTTTATTAATATCGCCAAAATAATATACTATCGTTTTATCGGTATGGTAGCCTTCCACGCCGCAGGGAATATCCAGATAAACCAGCCTGCCCGCTTTTAATTTGCGGAACGGCGAACCAATGCTCTGCACCGCAATGCAGGTGCCGCCCGTGCCGCCGGGGCCGTCAAAAGCCGTACGCACCAGCCCGCTTTTGCCAAACGACGCCACGCCGATAACATCTTCGCCCAGGGGCAGATTCATGCGTGCAATGCCGTGCGAACCACGCTTTAACATTTCGGTGTACAGGCTTACGGCAAGTTCGGCTTCACTGATGCCTTCCTTTATCATTTTCGGCGCCAGCTTCTCCAGCACCGTCTGATGAATAGCGCCGCTGCGCTTCATCAGTTCCAGTTCATAGCTGCTTTTTACAAGGCGCAGGCTGCACAGCAGGCCGTCGATATCGGCATATTCTTTAAACGGCATATATTTGCGCAGCATATTCAGCCAGTCAACAGTGGCTTTTCTGCATTCCACATACATAACTTCCGGGCAAGCGCCATAAAATTCCGCCAAAGTGCGGAAGCTTTGCATCGGGCGGATATCCGGCAGCAGCGATTCATTGCGGGCACGGTCATAGCTGCGGCGCACCCACAAAATCTCGTCCTGCGGACGGATAACCAGTGCGCCCTCCTGCATGGTACCTGTAAAATAGTACATATTAACTTTATTATTAATAACCGCCATCTGCCAGCCAGGATGTTCTTTTTCCATTTCCTCACGGAAACGCACAAGGCGTATCTGCAGTTCTTCAAGCGGTACGCGTCTTATTTCGTCGGTCATCAGCGAGGCATGTTCCAATATCGACATAATATTGCTCCTTTATGATAGTTTTATTGTAAACGAACTTATTCCAGGAAGATGTTAATGCTATAAAGCCATAAGCAAAAACTGCGGCGGCAAAAATTATAAATTTAACATAAGAGAGTCCGGCTGCGCAGCCCGGACGGAATCGCAGAAGCCGCAGCATTTTTGCATGGCTGTAATAGTATTGACATCTTCTTTATTTCAAGCATAATCAGATTTACTTTACAATCATACCATACGTTGCCCTATTCTTCAATTAGCACAGGCATACAAAAAACTCCGATGCCTGCCCAAACAAGCACCGGAGTTATCCTCGTTAATCCTTATTAAACAAACCCGTAAAATCAAAAGTGGCAAAATAATCTGCCGGAGTTTCGGCGCGGCGTATCATTTCAACGCTGCCGTCCTCTTTCAGTAAAAGTTCTGCACTGCGCAGTTTGCCGTTGTAGTTATATCCCATGGCAAAACCGTGCGCACCGGCGTCATGGATAAACACCAAATCGCCGATATTTATTTCCGGCAGCATACGGTCAATGGCAAATTTATCGTTGTTTTCGCACAAACCGCCCGTAACGTCATATTTGTGGTCGCAGGGCGCGTTTTCCTTACCCATAACGGTTATATGGTGGTAAGCGCCGTAAATAGCCGGGCGCATCAGGTTGGCAGCGCAGGCATCCAGCCCGATATATTCTTTATAAATATGCTTTTGGTGAATAACGCGGCTCACCAGCGCACCGTAAGGTGCCAGCATGTAGCGTCCCATTTCGGTATAAAGCCTTACATTGCCCATACCTGCCGGTACCAGCACTTCTTCATAAGCACGGCGCACGCCTTCGCCTATTTCCATAATATCATTTTGCGGCTGTCCGGGACGGTAGGCAATGCCCACACCGCCGGAAAGATTGATAAATTCAATGGAAGCGCCGGTTTCTTCTTTTAATTCAACGGCAACTTTAAATAAAATACGTGCCAGTTCCGGGTAGTAATCATTGGTAACGGTGTTGCTTGCCAAAAACGCATGCAGGCCAAAGTGTTTTACGCCCTTAGCCATAAGGCGTTTGTAAGCCTCGGTAAGTTGCTCGCGCGTCATGCCGTATTTAGCGTCGCCCGGGTTATCCATAATGTTGTTGGCAATGGCAAAATGCCCGCCCGGGTTGTAGCGGCAGCACACGGTATCGGGAATATCGGCCACGCGCTCTAAAAAGTCAATATGGGTAATATCATCCAGATTTATAGTAGCATTGAGTTTGCGTGCCAGCTGAAAATCTTCGGCAGGCGTATCGTTGGACGAAAACATAATTTCGTCACCCTTAAAGCCAACCGCATCAGCCATTAAAAGCTCTGTATAAGAAGAACAGTCCGCGCCGCAGCCTTCTTCGTGCAAAATTTTTAAAATGCCCGGAGTAGGCGTTGCTTTTACCGCAAAATATTCCTTAAAGCCTTTATTCCAGCTGAAAGCCTTATTTACCCTGCGCGCAGTTTCACGGATACCTTTTTCGTCATATAAATAAAACGGCGTTGCATAACGTGATGCAATATCTTCAAGTTGTTCTTTGGTAACAAACGGAATTTTTTCAGACATTAATCTCAACCTTTCTGTAATTCAATCAGTTTAATTTCGTTTTTAAGCGCGTCCTTAAACAAATCCACCAGGTTACGCTTACAGGAATATAAACAGGTTGAATTTGCCCCCTCATCCAAATCACCGGTCAGCACCGTCTGCGAATCGGCTATCAGCCTTATCTGCCCTGTCTGTTTAACGGTGTTGTAGCAAATTGCCCCCGGAAGCAGGAAATCACTGCCGGTAATAACCACTACCTTTAAGCCGCGGCCAAGCGCGTCTTCAAGTTCAGTACGCAAAAGTTCCATTACGGCAGCATTTGCCGATACATAAATGCGCGCTTTGGCATTAAGTACGGTGTTTTGCAGCTTGCTGATAATTTCTGCGTTGCCTTTAATGGTTATATAACCTTCGGCCTCATTTTTTACACTGGGCAGTTCTTTTATAAGCGCGTCGCGCATTTCCGCCAGACGGCGGATTTTATTATTGCAGAACTCCTCCGGTGCAACCGGCGTATAACGCGTCACTTTGCCTTCTTCCATTATATAGGCAGCACCCTTTTCCACCAGCCCGGCCAGTGCCGTATAGGTGTTGGAGCGCGATATGCCTGTCTGCTTGGCCGCTTCATAGCCTGTGAGGCGTCCGGCTTTTACCAGCAGCAGGTATAATGTTGCCTCCTGGCGTGTAAGGTTAAAGTGCATTAAGCGTTCTACGATTTCCATTCCCCTCATTCAGCCCCTTGTATATTGTTCCTGTTCAAGAACACTATACTCTTTTTTTATTCGGTTGTCAATAACTAACCAAAAAATTTGCAAAAAAAATAAGCAGGCCGTTTAAGCCTGCTAAATTTAATATTACTATTTTATCTTTTCAAAGGTATTGGTTAAGTTTGCAAAATCCTGCAATGAAAGCGTTTCGCCGCGGCGTTTGGGGTCAATACCCGCAAGGTTCAGCCATTCCTGTGCCTGCTGCGAGGTAATGCCCATGTTCTTCAGCGCATTGCTTAACATTTTGCGGCGCAGCGAAAATGCTGCCTTTACCACCCGGAAAAACAGTTTTTCATCACAAATTTTCACCGGCGGCACGGTACGGTTTTTGCACACCACAACGGCGCTGTCCACGCTTGGGCGCGGAATAAAACTTGACGGCGGCACGATAAAGGCAATTTCCGGCTCCGTGTAATACTGCATGGCAACCGAAAGCGCGCCGTAATCTTTTCCGCCCGGCGCTGCCGTGATGCGCTCGGCAACTTCCTTCTGCACCATAATTACCATGCGTTCAAGCGGCAGCTTCTTTTCAAGCAGCGCAAAAATTATCGGCGTAGTAATGTAATACGGCAAATTGGCTGCAACCTTAAAGGTTTTGCCGCCCATGGCACTGTTAACGTCAAGTTCAAGCACGTCGGCATTAATAACACGCACGTTCTCGTAGCCTTCCAGCGTTTTTTCAAGCACCGGCAAAAGGCGTTTGTCCAGTTCAACAGCGGTTACGTCCGCGCCGGTTTCTGCCAGCGCCTGCGTAAGCGTGCCAATGCCGGGCCCTACTTCAAGCACCGGTTCGCCGGGCGCAAGTTCTGCGGCAGCGGCAATGCGGCGCACAATGTCTTCATCAATTAAAAAGTTCTGCCCAAGCTTTTTATCGGCATGCAGGTTAAACCTGCGCAATATATAATTAGTAACTTCCGGTGTAGCAATTACAGGTTTCTTCATTCAACTTCTCCAATTTCCGCCAGTGCGGAATTAAATTCTTCGCGCGTTACGCCGTAGGTGTTAAGCCTTTGCAAAAAGCATTTGGCATTGCCGTAACCGACTCCCAAAAGCGCAGCCAGCTTATCGCGCCTTGCGCTTGCCATGCTGCCGCCGCTGAGCCCGTTTATCATTAAGTCACGTTCTGTAAATTCTTTCTGCGGCGTAAATTCATGATGGCGCACTTTGCCCAGCGCCGCTAAAATAGCCTTGGGGCTTGCCTGTTCCACGCCGACATCGCCATTAGCGGTTGCATCAATGCGCGGTATAAAAGCCTGCCCCGCCTCCGGAAAACGCTCCGTTAAAAAGCGGCGTATGCGGTTGCCTGCTCCGTCAGGGTCAGTAAGTATGATAATGCCGCGCTTTTTATACGCTGCTTCAATTTTGCGCAGGGTAGACGCGGCCAGCGTAAAGCCGCCCGTTTCTATCGTGTCGGCTTCCAGCGCGCGCCTGATTGCCGCGGTATCACTTTTTCCTTCTACTACAATAACTTCTTTCAGCACTTATTATTCCTCTAAAATATAAACTTCCACATTACGGCGGCCCCAGTTAATTGCTTCCTCGTAACTGTCCATAAACAAATCCACGCGGTTGCCGCGGATAGCGCCGCCGGTATCGCCTGCAATGGCAATGCCGTAACCGGGGATATACATTTTGGTATAGTACGGTATTACACGCGGGTCAACGGCAACAATGCCGCGGGCAGCCACAAGGCCGATGGATGTAAGGCCCGTGCCGGTGCCGCAGTGTACGGTATAAGCGCTTGCTTCAGCAGTAATGATGCGGCTGTATTTTTTTCTGCCTTCCGGCGTTTCCACCGACATGCCAATGCCGCGCCTGATAACGGAATATTTGGGGTCAGCCAGAACTTCGCGGGCAATTTCCACTTCTTTTGGTGCTTTGCCCGTGCTTACCACGGATTTTTTTACAACTTTTACCTTGCCGGCTTTGCCCTGTTCCACAAGCTGCTCCTGCCCGTAAGGAATATTCTCGTCATCAATATACTTTACGGGAATTTCCGAATCGGCCTCAACGGAGCTTAAAGTATCGCCTTTATTAAGGATATGGATTTCCACATTGGCAGTAACCGGAGTATCTGCGGCAGGGTAAACACGTTTTTTGTTAAAGCGGATGTTTAACTCCTTTAACGCTTCGCCAACAGTGTCTTTATTGGTAAAAAACTTCTGCTGTGAATCTCCGCGCACAACAATAACCGGCACGGCACGTTTTAAAACCAGCACTTTGCCGCGGCCGCTCGTTTTTTCTTCAATACGGTCTGCCTGACCTACGGCAATGCCCGCTTCTTTAAAAACAGCGTGCGGGTCGGAAATTTCCGTTGTAACTGTTCTTTCCGTACCGTCAAACTTTAAAATGGTAACAGGTGCTTCCGCCAAACCAAGATGCGTATGCCCACTGAATAAAATTACAAACATTATGGCTATCAAAATGGTTCTTCTGAAAACTGTAACATTTTTAGGCATAATATTACCTCCTTAATTCGGGGGTATTTTATCACAGCCTTTTTTATAATGTCAAGCCATCTTCCTTGAAGGTACTTTTAGTTTAAAATCAAACAACTCTTTACGAAAAGTATTATGCACAAGCACCTTTATGGTAAATAAAAGACGCAGCAGTAGCAGACTGCCGCGTCAGCATTATTTAATTTTATTAAAAAGCGTTTTAACGTTTTTCGTTGTCTGCGCTGCCAACGCTTCAAAAGTTGTTCCGCGTACCAGCGCAGCATTTTGCGCCACAAGTTCCGTATAAAGCGGATTATTGCGCTTGCCACGGTAAGGCACCGGCGTTAAATACGGCGAATCCGTTTCAAAAAGCAGCAGTTCGTCTGGCACAAAAGCAAGCACCTCGCGCACTTTGGCTGCATTTTTGTAAGTACTTGTACCGCCAAAGCCAAAGTAATAGCCGCGTTTAGCAAGTTCCTTTGCCATTTCCAGCGAGCCGGAATAGCAGTGAAACACTGCCCTTGTGCCGTTTGGCACTTCATTGCGGAAAATATCGAAAATATCGCCGTGTGCTTCACGGTCATGGATAATTACCGGCAAATCAAACTGTACGGCAAGGTCAATCTGCTCCAAAAGGCGTTTTTTCTGTACTTCTTTCGGCTCGTTTTCTTTCCAGTAATAATCAAGCCCTATTTCGCCGATTGCCGCAACTTTTGGATACACAGCCCACGCTGCCAGTTTATCAAGATAATGCTCGTCTTTAATACCGGCAAGTTCTTCCGGATGCCAGCCCACAGCGGCATAAACAAAATCATACTTTTCTGCAAGCTGTACGGCAAAAGCAGAGCTTGTTTCGTCACAGCCGGGGTTGATAAAGCCTTCCATTTCTTCGCCGATTTTGGCAATCAGCTCGTCACGGTCGTCGGTAAAATAATCGGAATCAAGATGGGCGTGCGAATCCCACAAACCTGTACGCGACATTTTATTTCACCTTGCTGCCGCTGGCAATGCCCGGTGCGTCTGCCAGTACCAGATTGCCTTCATCGTCGCTGGCTGCCAGCACCATGCCGCGGCTTTCAATACCGCGCAGCTTGGCCGGTTTAAGGTTGGCAATAACAATAACGTTTTTGCCAATCAGGTTTTCCGGTTCATAATGCTGGGCAATTCCGCTTACAATGGTGCGTTCCTCATTGCCGATTTTAACCTGCAATTTAATCAGCTTATCGGTTTTGGGCACGCGTTCTGCGGCAATAACGGTTGCCACACGCAAATCTATCTTTGCAAAATCATCAATGCTAATTTCACCGGCTGCTGCCGCTGCAGGTTTTGCTTCTTTTTTGGCTTCAGCTTTCGGAGCTTCGGCTTTAATTGCCTTGGCGGCAGTTTTTTTGGTAGCCGCAATTACGGTTTCACCGGCTTCGGTAACTTCAATGCGCGGGAAAAGCGGTTCGCCCTTCTGCACTTTGGTGCCGGTTGCCAGTTTGCCCCAAATAGCGTCTGCCATAAAGAAGCTTTCCGGGTTGCCAAGGCCGAGCTGTTCGTAAATTTTCGGCGCGGTAACAGGCACAAACGGCGCAATCAAAATAGCAATAATGCGCAGCGCTTCGGCAAGGTTGTACATAACGGCCTGCAAGCGTTCTGCCTGCGCAGGGTCTTTTGCCAGAATCCACGGTGCGGTTTCATCAATATATTTATTGGCGCGGCCGATAAGGTTCCATACATCCTTAATAGCCTGGTTCAGTTCCATATGATCCATGGCATCACTGTAACCGGCAACAGTTTCGTTAACAAGAGCGATAAATTCCTTATCAACGGCTTCCGTGCCTTCCTTATGCGTTACAACGCCGCCGTGGTATTTTTCAATCATGCTTACGGTGCGGTGCAGCAGGTTGCCAAGGTCGTTGGCAAGGTCGGCATTAATGCGGTTAATCAGCGCGTCGCGCGAGAAGTTGCCGTCGCTGCCGAGCGTAATTTCGCGCAGCAGGAAGTAGCGGATAGCATCCGGGCCAAATTCTTCAATTAAAGCAATAGGGTCGATAACATTGCCCTTGGATTTGGACATCTTGTCGCCGTCAACAACCAGCCAGCCGTGGCCGTAAACCTGTTTCGGCAGTTCTTCGCCCATTGCCATCAGCATAATCGGCCAGATAATGCTGTGGAAACGTACAATTTCCTTACCGACAAGGTGAATATTGGCAGGCCAGAATTTTTTAAACTTTTCTTCATCCGTACCGTAGCCGATAGCGGTAAAGTAATTTAAGAGCGCGTCAAACCAAACGTAAACAACATGTTTCGGGTCGAACGGAACGGGAATGCCCCAGTCGAAAGTTGTGCGGGTAATGCACAAATCTTCCAAACCCTGTTTGATGAAATTAATCATCTCGTTGCGGCGGGAAACGGGCTGAATAAAATCAGGATGGGTTTCAATATATTCCAGAATTCTATCCTGATATTTGGACAGTTTAAAGAAATAACTTTCTTCCGCCATTTTCTCTACCGGGCGGCCGCAGTCCGGACATTTACCGTCTACAAGCTGGCGTTCCAGCCAGTAAGATTCGCACGGAACGCAGTACAAACCTTCATAATTCTTTTTATAAATGTCGCCCTGGTCATAAATTTTCTGCAGTACAGCCTGCACAACTTTATGGTGGCGTTCTTCGCTGGTGCGGATAAAATCGTTGTTGGAAATGTTCAGCATTTTCCACAGCTTTTTAAAGTTGGCTACGATTGCATCAACATACTGAATCGGCGTAATGCCTTTTTCGGCTGCTTTACGCTGAATTTTCAGGCCATGTTCGTCGCTGCCGGTTAAAAAGAATACATCTTCGCCTTTCGCGCGGTGATAACGGGCAACGGTATCGGCAATGGTTGTGCAGTAAGCGTGGCCAATGTGCAGATTATCGCTGGGATAATAAATTGGGGTAGTGATATAAAAACTGTTCTTGCTCATGTGCTTTCCCTTCTTTTATGTTAATATTGTTTTAACGGTGTAAGCGCCTGCAATGCTGATTTTTGCAGACAATTCCTTTGTAATTTTATCACATTCTGCGCCGCTGTGCAAAAGTTTTACTTCTTTTTGGCAAATCATTGACAGAACTTTACTTTTTGGGCATAATGGAAAAGCTGTGATCCTTTCCGGCGGAAAGGAGGTACGCCATGAACGATTTTATTGCAGCTTTTATCGTATCTGTTACGGCGGGTATAGTATCGTACTATATCTGCAAGTGGCTCGACAGATATTTGTAAATCACAGTGAGCCCAAATAAAAAACCGGGAGCTGGCACTCCCGGTTTTTTATTTCTGTACGTCATAAACGATACAGCAGCTTTTTATGCCTTAATTATAGCACGGCTTTTGTATAAAAGCAAACGTAAACCCTTTTATTCTTCATCCAATAATCTGTTATAAAGTTCTCGCTTTGGCACTTTGCGCGCTTTGGCAACCTGTGCCAGCGCTGCTTTTTTATCCATGCCCTGCGCAATCAGCGTCTTTACTTCGTCCAGCGGGTCGGCTTCCTGCGTTTCTTCCTGCACATCAGCCTCGCCCTGCGCTATAACAAGGCAAAACTCACCGCGCGGCGGCTGCACTTCCAGCCATGCCAGGCACTCCGTTATGCTGCCGCGGAAGAATTCTTCGTGCAGCTTGGTAAGCTCGCGCGCAGCGGCAAGCTGCCTGTCGCCCCACGCCGCCAGTATTTCTTTAAGCACGTCTTTAATGCGGTGCGGTGCTTCATACAATATTATTGTCGAAGGAATGTTCTTCCACGCCGCAAGCTGCTCTGCCCTGTTCTTTTTGCTTTTGGGCAGAAAACCGCCGAAAAAGAACGGTGACGACGGCAGCCCCGAAGCAATCAGCGCGCACAGTGCGGCATTTGCGCCCGGCAGCGGCACAACTTTTATGCCTGCGTCAATCGCTTCGCGTGCCAGCTGCTCGCCGGGGTCGGCAATGCCGGGAAAGCCCGCGTCGCTGACAAGCGCTACATTCCTGCCGTCCAAAAGTTCTGCTATCAGCTTCGGCCCGTTTTTATCCTTGCTGTGCTCATCATAGCGCACCAAATGCCCTTTAATATTAAAATGGTTTAAAAGCTGTAAGGTATGGCGCGTATCTTCCGCCGCAATAATATCGGCTTCGCTTAAAGTGCGCAGTACGCGCGGCGTAATATCTTCCAGATTGCCTATCGGCGTTGCGCAAAGATATAAAGTTCCGGCTTCCGTCATTTTGCCAGCTCCTTCGATTTATCGTAATACGCCAGTGCCTGCGCGCTTAAAGTTCCGTCGGCGTTGTACATTACAAGCGGCGGCAAAACGTCAAGCCCGTAGCTGCCGCCCTTAACCATTTCCATTAAAAATATCCATGCAGGTTTGTCAACCGCGCTGTGTACCCATTGCAAACGTTTGGGCTGCAAGCCAAACTCCGCCGCCAGCTGCATGCACTCGGCAAAACGGTCGGGCAGCTGCACAATGGCAAAGCGCCCGCGGTAGCGCACGGCATACGCCGCCGCTTTAAAAAAGTCACGCAAATCTGCCGTTACCTCATGACAGGCGGCAGTGCCAATTTTGCGGGTATTGCCGCTGTTGCGGTAGGGCGGGTTGGCAATTACCAAATCCATGCTTTCGGTTTTAAAATATTTATTAATTTCACGCAAATCGCCGCCAATTACCTTTACTGTTTCTTCAAGCCCGTTATCTTTAATGCTGCGCTCCATAAGGGCGGTAACTTTGGGGTTAAACTCTATTCCGGTTACCTTTTCCGCGCCGCGCGCCGCCAAAAACAGGCTTATTGCCCCTGTGCCGCTGCCAAGTTCCAGCACCTGCGCCTTTTTTACCAGATGGGCAAATGCCGCCACGAACACAGAATCCGTTGTAAAAGTAAATTCACCGGCGTCCTGCCAGACTACATAACCGCAGCCCGGCAATGAATCACGCCTTATTCCGCTGTGTACCATTAAATTTTATCCGCCTTGGAAGCATCCACGATTTCGTCCCATTCCACCTGAATGGTATTGTCCGGCGTAAGCTGTACGGAAGCAGTACGCATAGCACGGTTAACGCCCATAACGCGGCCTTCGCCGAGCGGCGTAACAACCATAACGCCAACCTTCGGTGCTTCCACGCGCTCCGGTGCCGGACGTTTACCGCAGCAGCCGCTGCAATAAACATCGTTTTCGTATTTCAAGCAGCACATCAGCCTGCCGCACACGCCTGAAATCTTCGCCGGGTTCAACGACAGGTTCTGGTCTTTGGCCATCCTGATGGATACCGGTTCAAAATCGCCGAGTAAGGTAGCGCAGCACAAGGGCCTGCCGCAGCTGCCGATTCCTCCCAGCATTTTTGCTTCGTCGCGCACACCAATCTGGCGCAGCTCAATACGGGTACGGAATACGGACGCCAAATCCTTAACCAGTTCGCGGAAATCAATACGCCCGTCCGCCGTAAAATAAAAAATAATCTTGTTAACATCAAAAGTAAATTCCACGTCAATCAGCCGCATGGGGAGCCCGTGCTTGGCAATTTTGCGCAGGCAGATGTTAAAGGCTTCTTTTTCGCGCACTTTATTTTCCTGCACCTTCAGCGCGTCCTGCTCGGTTGCCTTGCGCATAACGGGCTTCAGCTGAGAAACAAGCTTGTTCTCCTCAACCTCTCTCGCGCCGATAACAACCGTGCCGTATTCCAAACCACGCACCGTTTCCACAATTACGTGGTCACCAACTTCCACGCCGGTATCAACCGGGTCAAAATAATATATTTTACCTGCTTTTTTAAACCTAATGCCTACTACTTTCAGCAAAATTTTCACTCCTTCCGCAGTAAATCAAGTTTCAAAACCAGCGCCTCCAAAACATTTTTGGCGCTTACATTTTTATTTATGTTCTGCCAGGCTTCCTGCGCAGCGTTTACGCCCTGCCTGGCTGTATGTAAAGGCCAATCTGCGGCAATGCCGTCAAGCCCGGCCATAATATCCGTATTGTACACCTGCCCGCCTGCACCGCTCTGCAAAAGCAGCACATCGCGCAGAAGGTAAATAAACTGTTCCGTTAAAAGCAGCGCGGCCGCGCGGTCATATTTTTCGCCCCAGCCCAGCGCCGCAATATAACCAAAAGGGTTTTGCAGCGGCAGTTTTTTCAGTAAATCAAGCGCCTCACGGCGGATTGCAAAAATATCTGCCTGATTATAACTTAACGCCCTGCCCGGCGAACCGCCTGCAAGAGCCGCCAGTACCCGTGTGTTTTGAACAATGCCTTTTGCTTCCAGTATCTGCTGGACGGCACTGTTGTCCGGCGCATCAAAACGCAGGCGTACCACGCGCGACAGCACCGTCGGCAAAAGGCGCTCTGCCTGCTGCGTAATTAAAATAAACAGCCAGCCCGGAGGCGGCTCCTCCAGAAGCTTTAAAAGACTGTTGGCTGCTTCTGCCGTCATCTGCCCGGCATCGTCTATAATGCATACTTTATGTTCGGAAAGCACCGGCGCAAATGCCGCCTGCTTTGCCATTTCCTTAACCTGCTCGATTTTGATGTCTTTGCCTGCTTCTTCTGCCGTCAGCAGGTAAAAATCCGGATGGGCAAAACTATTGTTTTCAATATCCATCAAACGGCAGCTTTCGCAAATACCGCAGGGCTTTTTTGCCGCAGACTTGCATAAAAACGTTTTTGCAAAATGCAGGGCCAGCATTTTTTTGCCAATGCCGCCCATACCATAAAACAAAAGGGCATGCGGGCGGCTGCCGGGTTTCAGCAGTTTTTGCAAAAACTCTTTATTCTGTTGGTGTCCCAGCACTTCATCCCACATAATTAACCTCATATTTTAATGGTAGTATTAATAACACGCATAATTTCAGCAGTTACCTTCTGTTCATCCTGCAAGGCATTAATTTTAAAAATGCGTTCCGGGTATTTTTCTGCCAGCAGCATAAAACCGTCCCGCACCTTCTTCTGAAATTCCAGCCCGGCATTTTCATAGCGGTCTTCAACGCCGCGCAAAGCACGCCTTGCCGCTAAAAGGTCCGGGTCGCCGTCAAGCAGTATTGTTAAATCCGGCTCCAAACCGCCGGAAGCAAAAGTGCTTAAACCATGAATGGCCTGTAAGGGCAGACCGCGTACAATTCCCTGGTATACTTCGGTAGAATCGCTGAAACGGTCGCACAGCACAATTTTGCCCGCCAGCAGCGCCGGTTTTATTACCCGCGCAACATGGTCGGCACGTGCCGTAATATATAAAAGCGTTTCCGTACGGGCATTCATTATCAGTTCCGGGTCAAGCACCATTGCGCGCAGGCTTTCAGCAAGCCTCGTACCGCCCGGTTCACGCGTGCATACAACTTCGCGCCCAAGCCTTCTCAATTCTTCAGCCACATGCTCCAGCTGCGTGGTTTTGCCACAGCCGTCTGCGCCTTCCAGGCTGATAAAATAACCTTTTGCCATTTATTTAATCACCCGCAGTTCTGTTAATGTATAATCGGCCGGCCCGCTTACAGGCAGCCCCAGCTTTTTCATGCGCAGGCAGTAGTCAATTACTTCTGCCGTAACAAGTTCGCCCGGCCACAGCACCGGTATGCCCGGCGGATAAAAGCTCACCTGCTCCGCGCAGATTCTGCCTTCCGCCTTTTTCAGCGGCAGGCTTTCAGTTTCCGCATCAAACGCGCTGCGCAGCGGCACTGCCGTAACAAACTCCGGCAGCTTCCAGCAGTTTTGTTCTTTTAAAGGGGCGCGTTTATGCTGCTCCAAGTCTGCAAAAACACTGCTTATTTTTTCAAGCACGGCATCATATTCTGCGCCGCCATCCGCAAAGGTTACCAAAAAAAGCACGCTCTGCGCATCGGTAAGCTCCACGGCAATTCCTGCTTTGCGCAGGGCATCGCCGGCTTCCGTGCCGCTGTAACCCCACGCCGCCGTATTAACCGTTACTTTGGTGCAGTCAAACCCGGCTATGCCGTTTTTGCCGGTGCACTCTGCCTCCAAAAGTTTCAGCCCGGCAAATTTACTTAAGCACTTGCGCAGCTTTTCTGCCGCTGTCAGCGCTCGCTCAATCAGTTTTTCGCCTTGTACAGCCAAAGTATAGCGCGCGGCGTCTATTGAAGCCATCAGCAAATAATTGGGGCTTGTAGTTGTCAAAAGGCTCACCGCTTCCGCGGCACGCGTTAAATTAATGCGCCCGCCTTTAACATGCAGCAGCGAGCACTGCGTCATAGCGCCCAGAATTTTATGCGTGCTCTGCGCGCAGGCATCCGCCCCGCACTGCAAAGCCGAAGGCGGCAGCTTACTGCTGAAGCCAAGGTGCGGCCCGTGTGCCTCATCTACCAAAAGGGCGGCATTATGGGCATGGGCAATTCCGGCAATGGCTTTTAAATCCGCAGCCTGCCCGTAATAATTGGGGCTTGTCACCAGCACGGCTTTAATATCCGCATGGCGCGCAAACATTGCTTCCACCGCCTGCGGCGTAATTTGTGTGTTAATGCCAAATACCGCGTCATATTCCGGCATTGCAAAAACAGGCTCCAAATTTGCCAGAAGCAACGCGCCTGCCACACTGCGGTGAGCGTTGCGCGGCACTAAAACTTTATCTCCCGCTTTGCAGGCCGCCATCAGCATGGCATGAATAGCGCCCGTTGTACCGTTAACGGCAAAAAAGCATCTGTCGCTGCCATACAGCTGCGCCGCTAAATTCTGCGCTTCCATAATATATGAAGAAGGCGCATGAATATCATCCAGTTCGCTCATCAGCGATACATCCATCGCCACGGCCCCTGCGCCGAGTTCGTTTTTTAAAAGCGCTTCCATTCCGCGCCCGCCCTTGTGCCCGGGCGTATGGAAGGGATAAACCTTTTCGTTTTTATATTTCAGCATCGCTTCAACAAGCGGCATTCTGTTCTGCAAAACAACCTCCAAGGCATATTAACCCATGTTATCTTTATATTTTATCACAGCACGCCGCCTAATTAAAGCATTTTAATCTGCGCGGCGATTTGCGCTGCACCATAATTTCCGTCAATCAGAATATACTTGCAGCCATATTCACGGCACAAGCGTAAATTAGCTGCATTTTCTGCCAGCATATCTTCCTCATTACAGCTGTCTGCCGCCCGGCGTTCTATAACATCCGCATTGGCGCAGATTTTTTCAAAATTATTTTTAATATACCTTTCACTCATTATTAAACAATAATAGTCAATCTCTTTTAAATATCTGCTTTCAAAACTCTTGCGCCAGTCAAACGGAATATAGCAGCCTTCAATAACAAGGTCTTGTCCGTTTTCAATAACCGTTTTTATTATTTCTTTCACAATGTTCCATAAATACGGTACTAACTCAGCGTCATCCTCCGGCGTTAAACTTGTGTTTCCGCTCCGTATCAGCCCCATTTTTAAATGGTCTATCGAAAGATAATTTATTTTATACTTTTCAAGCAGGTTCTGAGCCAGCAAAGTTTTGCCGGTATGCCCTGCTCCGCCTATTAAAATTACCATTTTACACCTCCGCCACTTTATATTTTACCATAATAATAACAAAAACATTTTAATTAAACTTCTGCCATGCTACAATAAATATAGGAAAGCCGATTGGAGATGAAGCCTATGAAACTGCGCTCTAAACCGATGACCAAAGAACAAATAAAGCAGTACCTGCATAAGCTCCAGCTAGAAAATTTTACGCCCAGGGCTGATTTAGCAACGCTGCAGAAACTGCATGACGCGCATTTAAAATACATCCCCTATGATAATTTTGACTGCCTTAACAGCAAAATAACGTCGCTGAAGCGCGAGGACATGTTTAATAAACTCATCCTGCACAACCGCGGCGGCATTTGTTTTGAGCTGAACGGGCTGTACGCCTGGCTGCTCGAATCGCTGGGCTTTAATTTCGTCAGCTTCGCCGGGCGCTTTATTAATAAAATAAACGTGTACCAGATGCGCCAGCACCGCAACATGTGCGTAACTATTGACGGCAAACGCTATATCACCGATGTCGGCGTCAACAGCGAAAGCCCGCGCATCCCGCTTTTGCTGGAAGAACAGCGCGTGCAGAGCGACGGCATCAGCCAGTACAAATTTACGCGCGACGAGTTTTGGGGCTGGCTGCTGTGGCAGAAGGAAAAAGGAAAACCATGGAAACGCATGCTGGGCTTTACCGAAGAACCGCAGCTGGAAAAAGATTACGTTTTCCCTTCTTTCTGGTGCGACGCACATCCCGATTCGCCCTTTAACAAAGAAAAAGAGCTTTCCATCTTCCGCGAGGACTGCAACATCACCATCCGCGGCAACTTTTTAAAATTTTACCTGAGCGGCAGGGTTAAATACCGCTATAAAATAAAAAACGGCGCCGACTTAAAAGAGGTGCTTTGGGAATACTTTGGCCTTAATGTTGAATACCGCCTGAAAAATGACGGTATGGACTACGAATGAGGTAAAAATGACTGCAATACCGGATTATGTAAAAAAAATACTGCATATGCTTACAGAAGCAGGCTATGAGGCTTACATTGTCGGCGGCGCCGTGCGCGATTTGCTTTTAAAACTGCCGCCCGGCGATTTTGACATTACCACCAGCGCTACGCCGGAAGAAATCAGCGCAGTATGCCGTGCCAACAATATTAAAACCATTGATAACCTCGGGCAGAACTTTGGCTGCGTGGTTGCCGTTATAGACGGCGTGCCTGCGGAAATTACCACCTTCCGCGGAGAAAGTTATGGCGCTGACGCCCACAAGCCGGAAAAAGTATGGTTCAGCAAATCGCTGCGCGAAGATTTAAGCCGCCGTGATTTTACCGTTAACGCCATGGCAATGGATATAAACGGCAGAATATATGATTACCATAACGGCATGGAGGATTTACAGAACCATATTCTGCGAACTGTCGGCGATGCCGGACAGCGTTACAGCGAAGACGCATTGCGTATGCTGCGCGCCTGCCGTTTTGTTGCCCAGCTTGGCTTCGACTATGTGCAGGAAAGCGGCGTGCTGCCGCCCTTCGGTGAAGAAAACACGCCTTACTATATGCCGCGCAATTTCAGTTTCCCCGCCGGAAACTGCGCCGGTTTATCGCTTGAACGCGTGCGCACCGAACTTGACAAGCTGCTTACAGGCAAATATGCAGGCAAAGGCCTGATGCTGCTGATGGCAACAGGGCTGACAGACGCCAAATGCCGCGTAAAAGAAAACGGCACATATCATGAAACTGACATTCTGCCGGAACTGCGCCACCTGGAAGGGCTGCCGCAAAACCGGCGCTTTCACTGTTACAACGCCTGGGAGCATACATTAAAAGCCGTTGATAACAGCCCGCGCGATTTAACAATCCGCTGGGCCATGCTGCTGCATGACCTCGGCAAAGGCATGCCCGGCATCCGCGGCACCCACCCGGACGGTTCGCCCAGTGACCACGGGCACGAAGCGTTAAGCGCAGTTATGGCGCAGGGAGTAATGACGCGCCTGCGCTACCCCAAAGATTTTGCCAAGCGCGTTGTATGGCTGGTATCGCGCCACATGCGCTTTGCACCGATGATGTTTACCAAAGAACGCACGCTGACGCGCTGGGTACGCGCCGAAGCTGCCAGCGGCGAATTCCGTACCTCCAAAGACTTAACGGAAGCCTTCTCGCAGCTGAAAGAAGTGTTTTTGGCAGATATGGGCGCAACGCACGCCGGCAACAATCCGCAGCTGATGGCAGAAGGGTGCGAACTGGCAGATGCCGTGATAGAAATTGCCCGCAATAAAATGCCTGTGCATACTGCCGACCTTGCCGTAAACGGAGCAGACCTTGCGCAAATTATAACGGACGGCGCAGAAACTGGCACATTTTTAAAATACCTGCTGGAACGTGTCCGCAGCGGCAATTTGCCCAACGAACGTGCCGAACTGCTTGAAGCGGCAAAACACCGCCAGC
Source organism: Phascolarctobacterium sp. ET69 (assembly GCF_023336935.1). GTDB lineage: Bacteria > Bacillota > Negativicutes > Acidaminococcales > Acidaminococcaceae > Fusicatenibacter_A > Fusicatenibacter_A intestinipullorum. The sequence continues at coordinate 143,758 of NZ_JAMBLR010000002.1, read as the reverse complement.
AAAAAACTTCTGCCAAGGCAGAAATTTAAATTTTATATTGTACCTGCATATGCAAAGTGCTATACTTAATTTGTATGGGGACGTAGCTCAGCTGGGAGAGCGTACGGTTCGCATCCGTAAGGCCGAGGGTTCAATCCCCTTCGTCTCCACCAAAATTAATTTTTAAAGGCAGCATCTTATATGCTGCCTTTATTTGTATGCAAAAACTCCCGCACGTAATGTACGGGAGTTTTTATGCTTTTTATTCTTCCCTTTTAGCAAGGCTTACAAACTTGGTGAATTGCTTGTGGAAGAACAGGTTTACCGTGCCAACCGGGCCATTGCGGTGCTTGGCGACGATAAGTTCCGTTATGTTTTTATTTTCGGTTTCAGGGTTATAGTAGTCTTCGCGGTACAGGAACATTACAATATCAGCATCCTGCTCCAAAGATCCGGATTCGCGCAGGTCAGAAAGCATCGGGCGTTTTATCTGACGCGATTCAACACTGCGGCTGAGCTGCGACAGTGCGATAATCGGCACATTCAGTTCACGCGCCAGTGCCTTCAGCGAACGGGAAATTTCGGAAACCTCCTGCTGGCGGTCACCACTTAAATTGCGCTTGCCGCTGCCCTGCATTAACTGCAAGTAGTCGACAACAATTAAATCGAGCCCGTGTTCAGCCTTTAAGCGGCGCGCACGGCTGCGCATTTCCATTGCCGTTATGCCTGCCGTATCGTCGATATAAATCTGCGCAGCGCTTAAAGAATCGGCTGTCTGTATAAGCTGAATCCAGTCCTCATCACGCAGTTCACCAATACGCAGACGCTGCGAATCAATATTTGCTTCGGCGCAGAGCATACGCTGTACAAGCTGCTCCTTACTCATTTCCAAACTGAAAAAAGCAACTACTTTCGGCTTGCCGTCCGTCTGCTTGCCGCTGCGGATAGCAACGTTCTGCACAATGTTCAGCGATAATGCCGTTTTACCCATGGAAGGGCGTGCTGCCAGAATAATAAAATCACTGCCGTGCAGGCCGCTGGTAAGGTTGTCAAAATCAACAAAACCGGTCGGCAGGCCTGTTAAGCCGTTCTTGTTATTCATTAATGCTTCCAAATCCTTAAAGGAATCCATAACAATGTTGTTAATCGGCACAAAGTCGGTATCCTTTTTGCGGTTGGAAATATCAAGTATTTTCTTTTCGGCGCTGTCAATAATGTCGCTTACGTCTTCGCTGCCCTCGTAGCCAAGTTCCGCAATTTCCGTAGCGGAACGCACCAGCTGGCGCAGAATGGATTTTTCTTCGACAATGCCGGCATGATAAACCACATTGGCAGCCGTCGGCACGGAATTGGCCAGCGAAGTAACATAAGCAATGCCGCCAACATCTTCCAGCTTGCCGTTCTTTTTTAAAACCTCGGTTACCGTTACCAAATCGACTGCTTCATTGCGGTTATAAAGCTCAAGCATGGCGTTGAAAATAACCTTATGTGCCTCGCGGTAAAAATCTTCGGCACGCAGCTTTTCCATTACTTTGGCAATGGCTTCCCTTTCAAGCAGCATTGCGCCCAAAACGGCCTGTTCTGCCTCTATATTTTGCGGTGGTACTCTGTCAATCATGGCAAACGCCTTATTCTGCCGCTACGGTTACGGCAAACTCGGCAGAAATTTCCGGGTGCAGTTTGGCAACGGCAGTGTATTCGCCAATGCCTTTTACAGCGCCCTTCAGCTCTACCTTGCGGCGGTCAATATCAAGTTTGGTCTGTTCAATTAAAGCTTCGGCAACGTCTTTGCTGGTTACGCTGCCAAACATTTTGCCGTTTTCGCCAACACGCACTTTAACAATTACGTGTACTTTTTTCAGCTGGGCGGCAAGCATTACAGCTTCATCCTTACGCTGCGCGGCACGGTGTGCCTGCGTTGCCTGGTCTTTTTTAGCCTGGTTTAAGTTGGCTGCGTTGGCTTCCTTTGCCATTTTGCGCGGCAGCAGATAGTTGCGTCCATAGCCTTCCGCGGTTTCTACAATATCACCTTTTTTACCTAAATTTTTAACGTCCTGCAGCAGAATCACTTTCATTATTATCATTCTCCTCTAACTGTTTTTTCGCTAACGCGATAATTTGTTTTTTTACTTCTTCAACACTGATATTTTTAAGCTGTACGCCGGCTACTGTCTGATGTCCGCCGCCGCCCAGTTCTTCCATAATAATCTGTACGTTAACGGTACCGTCGCTGCGGGCGCTTACGCCCAAAGAACCGTCAACGGAATATTCGGTTATAACAACGCTCATGCAAACGCCGGTAATATTAATCATTGTATCGGCAGCCTGAGCCGCAATAACAGACGATTTAACTTCTTTCGGCGCATTTTCGTAAACAGAAATCACCATACCGGGTTCCGGCATTTCGGCTTCTGCCACCAGGCGCGATTTAACCTGTACGGAATCAAGATCATCCTTAAACAGCTGACGTACCATATTCGGATCTGCACCGCTGCGGCGCAGAAGTGCTGCCGCTTCAAAAGTACGCTCGCCGGTCTGCACGGCAAAGTTTTTGGTATCAACAACAATACCTGCATAAAGCGCAGTTGCCTCGCCTTTGGTAAATTCCAGCCTGTCGTTAAAGTAGCCCACAAGCTCCGTTACCAGTTCGCTTGTAGATGACGATGACGGTTCCATATATTGCAGCGTGGTGTTTTTAATGGCGTCTTCCGCGCGGCGGTGATGGTCGATAATAATGCGCCACGGAATAGCGTCCAGCACCTTCTGGCTGGCGCAGAGCATTTTGCGGTGATGGTCAACCAGAACTAAAAGCGACTTGGGCGAAATATGCTTCAGCGCTTCTTCTTCCTCTACCATAATATCCGCATAAACGTCGTCTTCATCCATCAGTTTCATATCGTTGCTGCGCAGCGTTTCGGCAATTTTGCGCACCGATTCGTTCTGCCCGCTGACAACGATATAGGTTTCCTTGCCAAGGCTGCGTGCCATTTTTGCCATGCCGATAGCACTGCCGATAGCGTCGAAATCTTCCATTGTATGGCCCATTACAAAAACCTTTTCGGCCGAAACCATCAGTTCATGCACGGTATGCGCCACAATGCGGGCACGCACGCGCGTGCTTTTGGCTGTAACGGTTGTAATGCCGCCAAAGAACTGTAAGCTGCCGCCTATTGCCACAACAACCTGGTCGCCGCCGCGCCCAAGCGCCAAATCAAGCGCTTTGGCAGCGTTAAGGCTTACTTCTTCCAGGCTGCGGCCATCGCAGGCAATGCCCACGCTGATGGTAGGCGTAATTTTATTGCCTACCTGTATTTCATGTATCTTATCCAAAACAGGGAACTTCTTTTCCATTAAGTCCTGCAAGGAAGCCTGGTTGATGCCGACCAGAAAGCTTTCTTTATTGTTGGCAAGAATAAAGCCGTTTTCTTCTTCGGCCCATTTGCTGAGGACTTCGTTTACTTCGCCGGAAATATTGGCGCGCGTGCTTTCGCCCATACCTTTGGTTACGTCTTCGTAATTATCAAAGCGCACATAAGCAAGGCAGAGTTTTTCGTTGGCGTATTTCTGGCGCAAAAGTTCAAAATCCGTAACATCCGTTAAATAAAATATCAGGCTGTAGCCTTTGCTTTCTTTTTTACCGGCCCTTTCGCCTGCCAGCACACGGCAATGGCGCAGGCGGTAATAACGGCCGTTAATTAAAAGCAGGCGTTCGCCGTCTTTAATGCTTAAAGCGTCAAAGGCGTTTTCCGGCAGGTCAAAAATTTCTTCCGGGCATTTGCCGTCTACATTTTTCACCCCGGCAAAACCGGCATATTCCACAAACAGTTCGTTTTTCCACTGCAATTTGCCGTCCTGCCCGAATACGGCCATAGCTACATCAAGATTTCTTACGGCATAATGGCTGGTGCGCTCAATATTGCGCACAATGGTATCAAGGTAGCCGTTAAACTGCACTTCTTTGCTGTAAAACTGCCGTCTGGCATACCAGTAAAAGCAGCCTATCGCCGCAAGGCCAACGGCAAGCCACCACCAGCCGTAAAAGGCCAGTACAACAGTAAAGCCAACGATAATGCCTAACGGCACTTTCATATCATTCCAGAAGTTCCAGATTTTGTTAAACATTTTACCCGCTCCCTTTACAGGCTGCGTTCTTTTAAATTACGATTGTCAAAAACAGATTCAAACGCACCCAGAAGTACAATAAATGTAGAAACCAACTGCACCGACAATGCCAGCACTACGCTTACTGCTCCCAGCCATAAAGGCTTGCCGTTTTTCTCAAGCCACCAGTAAATTACAGCCCAGCCCTGAAATAAAAAGGCTACGCTGGTTACGGTTTGAATATTGATGGCAATTTCAAAAGCCAGCTTCGGAGCGTCCGGATAAGTTGCCATAAAGCCCATGGAAAGCGCGAAAGGCCAGATTAAATATTCCGATACACGCCAGTTTTTAAACGGCGGCAGGGGCGCAAAAGCAACGCCCATTTTTGAAAGCACTTTACGCGAACCCATATAATTGGCAAAAGCAATTATCGGCGAACATACAATAAGCGAGCCGGGCAGGATTAAGCGGATAAGCTCAATCATATCTTTATTGGACTGCACAGCCGCTGCAATTTGCTCCTCACTCATTCCGGCAGCCCTGTAATAACCCTGAGTTTCATTTAAGGCTTCCTCAAGGCCGCTGAACATTATATCCACTGGATTGGTGCCCATTACAAGCATTGCCAGCCCCATGCTTAATAAAATGGAAACAAAGGTTGCCGCAGAACTATATACCAGAGTTTTGGCAGGCGTGTAACCGCGGTACATGCACTCGCCCAGCGCCAGCCCCAAAAGGCCGAACATGGCCATTACGGAAAGAGCCTGCACCGGCCCGAGCAGCGAACCTATAACCGCGCCTGCTACAATTAAAGTCATTATGCTCCAGCGCAGGCCGTTGCGCATGCCGCAAACCGCTACCGGAACTGCCCACAGAAAATTAAAAATAACGCCAAGCACCGGCAGATAAGTGCCAAGTATAGCAAACAAAACGGCAATAGCCGCCAAAATACCGGCTTCTACCATTTCAGAAGTTTTTCTTACCAAAATATTCCTCCTTATATCAACGGGCATACGCCCACATAATTATATTTTACAGCAAAAAGGCAAAAAAGCAAAGTAAAAGTAAGCTGCAAAAAACCTGTAAAATTAGTTTAATCAATGTTACAATGAATATAATTAAAATAAAAAGGAGCTGACACAATGGCTGACGCTAAAATCTGCGGGCGTTTCGCCCCTTCACCCAGCGGCAGAATGCACCTCGGCAATATATTCTGCGCACTTTTGGCCTGGCTGAGCGCACGTGCGCAAAACGGCAGCATGCTCCTGCGCATTGAAGACCTCGACACTTCGCGCTGCACAGAAGAAAAAGCGCGCCTTTTAATGGATGACCTTCTGTGGCTGGGGCTTGACTGGGACAGCGGTGCTTTTCCCGGCAAAGCGCCGGATGAATTTTACCAAAGCCGCCGCAGCGGAATTTATAAAGAGTTTTTTGAAAAACTGGCCGCACAAAATTTAATTTACCCCTGTTTTTGCAGCCGCGCCGAGCTGCACGCCGCAAGCGCACCGCACACAAGCGACGGGCAGTTTATTTACCCAGGCACCTGCCGTAATTTAACGGAAGATGAAAGCCGCAGTAAAATGCAAAGCCATAAACATTCCTGGCGCATTAAAGTGCCGGATGAAACCATCACCTTTAACGACAGGCACTACGGCAGGCAAAGCCTGAACCTTGCCCGCGAATGGGGCGATTTTATCGTGCGCCGCAGCGACGGCATTTACGCCTACCAGCTGGCCGTTGTTATTGACGATGCGCTTATGGGGGTTACGGAAGTAATACGCGGGCGCGATCTGTTAAGTTCTTCCGCGCCGCAGCTTTATTTATACAGGCTTTTGGGCTTTAAGCCGCCTCAGTTTGGGCATTTGCCACTTTTAACCGCGCCCGACGGCCGCCGCCTTGCAAAACGCGACATGGATTTGGACATGGGCGCTTTGCGCAGCCGTTATACGCCGGAAGAAGTTATTGGCAGGCTCGCCTTTTTAGCCGGGCTGATTGATAAAGAAGAACCTGTAAAAGCAGCAGAACTTCTTCCTTCATTTGACTGGCAGAAAATACCAAAGGAAAACATTACTGTTACTAACTAAAAAATCCTCCGCCACAAAGCGGAGGATTTTATTTTTTAACGAACGTTAAATACCTTACCCGGATTTAAAATCCCTTTCGGGTCAAGCGCGGCTTTAATAGCACGCATCATTTTCATTTCGACAGGGTCGGTATATTTTTCCATAGCGGGCAGCTTCTTGGCGCCAATGCCGTGCTCGCCGCTCAGGCGTCCGCCAAGGCTGTAAACATAAGCATAGGCTTCAGCGTGGAATTCGCTAAGCTGTTTTTCCCATTCTTCTTCGCTTAAATCGCATTTCAAAATCTGGAAATGCAGGTTGCCGTCACCGGCATGTGCCAGGCACAGCAGTTTAAAGCTGTATTTTTTGGAAACTTCGTTAAGATGTTCAATGCACTCGGCAATTTTATCAACCGGCACAACCAAATCGTCTGAAGTGCTGATAAGGCTCAGCACGCGGGTGGATTCCAGGCAGTTGCGGCGAATTTTCCATACGCGCTCGTCGGCTTCCAGAACATCGGTTGCCCCGCTTTCGGTGCAGATTTCGTCAAGCTGCTCCATTTTGCTTTCCAGTTCTTCTTCGTTAAAGGTTTCAACCGTAATAATTACATAATAGCCGTCCTCGTAATGCGGCAGCTTCAGTTCGCAGTAATCGCTGGCGCTGCGTACAAAGCCGTTGTCCATAAACTCAACGCTGGTCGGGTTCAGGCCTGCTTTAATCAGGTTCGGCACAACGCCGATGGCTTTGTCAAGCTCGGTAAAGATAGCAAGGATATCCAGTTTATAAGGGCACAGCGGCAAAAGTTTAAGAGTGGCCTTGGTAATGATGCCCAAAGTGCCTTCACTGCCCATTACAAGCTGTTCCAGGCAGTAGCCGGTGCTGTTCTTTTTAAGGGTGGAGCCAAGCGTTACAATATCGCCGGTAGGGGTAACAACTTCAACAGAGTAAACCTGATTGCGGGTAGTGCCGTAACGCACAGCCTTGTTACCGCCGGCGTTGGTTGCAATATTGCCGCCGATTAAGCAGCTGTCGGCGCTGCACGGGTCGCCTGCATACAAAAAGCCTTCTTTATTGGCGTATTCCTGAATTTCCAAAGTTCTGGCACCGGCTTCAACAACCATGTACATGCCTTCTTTGTTAAGTTCAAGAATTTTATCCATGCGTTCCATTAAAAGCACAATGCCGCCGCAAACGGGCACTGCACCGCAGGATACGCTGGTACCGGCGCTGCGCGGGGTAACCGGTACGTCAAACTCGTTGGCAATTTTCATAACGGCTGCCACTTCTTCGGTATTGGCAGGCATTACAACTACTTCAGGCAGATGATGGTAATGCGGGTCAGTTTCTTCATCTGTTTTGTATTTATCAAGAGTTTCGGGGTCGGTCATTACATATTCAGCGCCTACTGCTTTGCGCAGAGCCTCCAGTACTTCTTCGGTGACCGGTTTGTAGTTCATCATTTTCTCAAATCCTTTCTGCTGTCCTTCATTTAAGATTTTTAATCTACATTAAAAATCTTACCGGGGTTCAAAATACATTTCGGGTCCATGGCTTTTTTAATGGTGCGCATTAAATTCAGTTCGCCCGGGCGGGTATATTTTTCCATTTCGGCAAGTTTCTTGGCACCAATGCCGTGTTCACCGGCAAGGCGTCCGCCAATGCTGTAAGCATAGGTATAAACTTCGTCGTGGAATGCCTGTACGTTGTTTTCCCATTCTTCGTCGGTCAAATCGCATTTGCACAATACAATATGCAGATTGCCGTCGCCTACATGGGCGCAGATAAGCGGTGTAAACGGATATTTTTCGCCGGTTTTCATAACAAATTTAACTGCGTCGGCAACTTTATCGCGCGGTACAACAACGTCGTCCGTAAGGGATACGAGGCTGATAAGGCGTACGCTTTCCTGGCAGTTGCGGCGCATTTTCCAGATGCGTTCGTCTGCTTCCAGCACTTCTACCGCGCCTGCTTCGGTGCACAGCTCGTCAAGGCGTTCCATCTTCATATCCAGTTCGTCTTCGTTGTAGGTTTCAACGGTAACGATAACATAAATGCCGTCCTCATAATGCGGCACATTTTTATATTCGCAGTAATCTGCGGTGGTGCGTACATAGGTATTATCCATGTATTCAATGCTGGTCGGGTCAATGCCTGCCTTTAAAAGCAGCGGCACCAAATCAATAGCTTTGTCCGGGTCGGTAAACACGGCAACAAGGTCGAACTTATACGGGCACAGCGGCAAAAGTTTAAGGGTTGCTTTGGTAATAATGCCCAAAGTACCTTCGCTGCCCATAATCAGCTGTTCCAGGCAGTAGCCGGTAGAGCATTTTTTCAAACGTGCGCCAACTTCAATAATTTCACCGGTCGGGCTTACAAATTCAATTTCGTGAACCTGGTCGCGGGTAGTGCCGTAACGCACTGCCTTATTGCCGCCTGCGTTAGTTGCAAGGTTGCCGCCGATTAAGCAGCTGTCGGCGCTGCACGGGTCGCCTGCATAAAGATAACCTGCTTCGTTGGCAACACGCTGAACTTCAATGGTAGGCACACCGGCTTCGGTAATAAGATACATGCCTTCGGTATTCAGCTCGATAATTTTATTCAAACGTTCCATTAAAAGCACAATGCCGCCGCAGACAGGAATTGCACCGTCGGCAAGGCTGGTGCCTGCGCTGCGTACGGTAACGGGCACATCAAATTTATTGGCAAGTTTCATAATTTCCGCAATTTCCTGGGCAGAAGCAGGCTTTACAACAACTTCCGGCTTGTGGAATTTACGCGGGTCTGTTTCTTCGTCAGTCTGATAGTGTTCCAGTGTTTCAGCATCAGTCATAACGTATTCAGCGCCTACAACACCTTTTAATGCTTCAATTACTTCTTCGGTAACAGGAGCATAAGTTTTCATACTTCATCATCCTTCCATAACTGCCGCCCAAATGGCAGGCAGGTAAAATACATATCTTTAATAATTATAATACAAAACTGCATAAATTTCAAAATTACAGACGTCAAAGTAAACAAAAATCCCCGTTAAAAAACAGGGATTTTAAAAATTTTACATTGAATTAAAAATTGCGCTGGTAGCTGATGCCGATAATTTTGGTATAACTGTCATGCGTATGGGCATGTCTGCCTAACTTATCACCAGTAGGGTCTGCCGAATCTCTGAATTTAAAACTTAAATCACCTACGTCCATCCAGCCCAAGGCGATTGCCAGTGTCTGGTCTTTATCGTTATAGCGTGCGCCGATGGAATAAGTTTTTCTGTTGCCGGTCGGTACCATAAAATCACCGCCGTCATACGGAATGGAAGATTCATCATAAGCAAAACCTGCCATCAGCGTATATTTATCGCTTAATTTATGCTCCACACCGATAGCATAACGCCAGCCATCCTCCCAGTTTTTTGGGTTGCTTACAAGTCCATCCATACCACCAGTACCACTCAACATAATGTCAAGATTTTTATAGGTATCCCAACCGGTACGCACAGCGTTTAATTCTATGCGGGTTTTATCGTTAAATTTATGGCTGTAACCGATATGCCAGGATTCCGGCAGAGTTACCTCGCCGTAAGCATCACCGGAAATATTTCCATAAATCGGATGATTATATGCATTAAAATCTGCTTCCATGGAATGTTTAATGCGGCTGCGGTATACTACGCCGATTTCGTTCTTATCGTCAAAAGCATAGTTGGCAGCAGCGTTCCAGCCCAAAGCATAGCTTTCGCCTTTAGTATGTGTCGGAACAGCAGGATTTAACATTGCATTTTTCTCCATCGTCAGCCCAACATAGTTAATTTCCGCACCCACGGCTGCGCTCCATTTGTTGTCAAACTTGTGCGCAAAGGTCGGCGTAACGCTCACGCCGTTAAGGCGGGAAAGAAAGGCGTTGGTAGAAACGGCAGAATCACGCTCAAATTCGGACACCATGGCAAAACGGCTGAACGCGCCGATACCGAACCAGTCCTTATCGTTCAGCTTTTTAACATAGTAAGTGCCCGGTGCAAAACCAAAGTGTACGCGGTTGGTGTCATTTTCATGAGTACCATCATTTTTATACAAATCATATTCGCCGTGTGGGCTGATGTAGGTTGCGCTCACCTTAAATGCCTCGCCATCAACTTTAGTTATGGACGCCGGGTTATACGCCACGTTGGCAGCGTCGCCTTCGGCAAACATGCGCGCCCCGCCCATAGCGACACCCTCAGCGCTCCACTCGTTAATGGCAAAGCCTTCCGCACCGGCAAGCTGCGGTACACACAAAGCACACAACACGCCAAATGCAATAATTTTATTTTTTAATCTCACATCATCACCTCTGTAAAATTAGTACCTACATTTTAATACTTGGTGCTATTATAACAGATTAATAAAATTTTGGCTACTAAAATAAAAAACGCCTTCTGCATAAAGCAAAAGGCGTTATAAAAACAATAATATCAGCCGTCAATACCGCGGCGCAATACAATGGGGCGCTGCTTTTCCCACGGTTTGTACTGCACGGTGCTGCAAAATTCATAGGCTTTATAGCGTTTTGCGGCGTCTTCTTCCGCTGCGGCTTTAGCCAAGTCACGTTCTGCAATATCGTTTTGCGGGTAATACTTAAAGGCTTCGGCGTAAATTTCACTTGCTTTAGCGTCATCGCCTGCGTTATGCGCATCTTCTGCCAAAAACTTCAGTGCAAAGTATTTATACGGGTTCACACCGTTGTTGTCCTTTTCAGCTTCAACCATTGCCTTGGCTTCATCAACAGCCTGCTGCGTTTTGCCTGCTTCGCTCAGCACAATCAGCCTGCGGTAAAACATATCGCCGCGGGCACAGCTGTGAAAGCTGTGTTTATAAGCACGGCTCAGGTCATACGCTTCTTTTAAATAGGTAAGAGCCGCTTCTTCGCTTTTTGCCAGTTTCCAAACTATCTCAGCAATATCGCGCAGGCACAAAACCTTGTGTTCCGCTTCGCTTAAACCATATTCCGGGTCGTCATCCATATTGGGCTCTACATTTACAACCGTGCTTAAAACACGCATTGCGCTTTCAGTATCGCCCATCCAGTAAAGCGCGCGCCCTACAATCGAGCGGCAGCGCCAATCGTTATAATCCTGTATCATGCCTACCGGCACAGGGTATTCTCCGTTAGCCAAACGGGAAACATAACCCATCCATTCCTGTTGGTCCATATTATCTGCCTCCTGTCAGTCTGCTTTATTTAATTGTACCATAATAAAATATTTTTGGCATAAAAAAGGGCTGCCGCACACATGGAAAGATGTGCGCACAGCAGCCTAAAATAAGGGAAAGCGTTAGTTAAGGCAATGTATAAAAACATCATTGCACAATGCAAATTATACACTGCCAAAAGAAATTTGTCAAGTCTTTCTATAATTTATTAAAATTATTAATTTTTTGTAACATTTTCAGCGCAGCCGCATAACATAAACGCACTAACAGCTAAAATATTCTTTCTTTTACTGCGCTTTTAAAAGCTGCGGTGCCATTAATGTTTCCTTTACATCTTCCCACACAACAAAATTGGCCTTGCTGAAGCCGTTAAAAGTTGTTGCCGATGCCGATGTATAAGCCCCGCAGATAGGCACAAGGATTAAATCGCCCTCTTCCTGGCGCACTGTCATTTTGCCGCGGAACATAATGTCGAGCGAATCACAGCTCGGGCCTGCAAAAGTAGCGGCCACCTGCTCGCCTTCTTTAAAGCTGATAAGTTTAAAGTCCCACTGGTCAAAAAGCACGCCGGAAAAAGTTCCGTAAAGGCCTTCATCAAGGAAATACCACGGCTGCCCGCCGCGCTCCGTTACGCCGATAACGCTGGTAATAAGGTTTACTGCCGTGCCGCAGATAAAACGCCCCGGCTCCGCCCAGATTTCCACTCCCGGAAAATCTTCGTCAAGGCGTGCATTAATCTGATTGAGCATTTCCTGCAAATTAAAGCGTACTTTCGGTTCGGGAATGGGGAATCCCCCACCGATATCCATAATGCGCAGCTGCATGCCTGCCGCCGCTGCTTCTTCAAAAATTTCACGCGCAATATCAAGCGCATACAAATAAGGGTCGGCGCTCGTAGTCTGGCTGCCTACATGAAAGGCAATACCGGCAGCGTCAAGCCCTGCATCCCTTGCTTTCAGCAAAAGTTCCAAAGCCTGCTCACGGGCAGCGCCGAATTTTTTATTCAAATCGACATGAGCCGAACTGTTATCTATCCTGATGCGCAAAAGTACCGTTGCACCCGGGCACTCACGCGCCATTTTATCTATTTCGCCTGCGCTGTCAAAAGTCATCTTGCCAACACCGGCATTACGGCAGGCACGCAGTCCGTTTACCGTTTTCATCGGGTTGGCGTAAATCATCCTGCTGCCGTCAACGCCAAGGGAACTTAATTCCATAATTTCCCCGTCGGAAGCAACGTCAAAGTTAGAACCAAGGTCACGCATCAATTCCAAAATGCGCCTGTGCGGATTGGCTTTAATGGCATAAAAAACTTTAACGCGCGGCAGATGCGTGCGCAAAAGGCGGTAATTTTTTTCAATCTGCTCCAGCGAAAGCACTAGAAGCGGAGTACCATATTCCTGGGCCAGCGCCTCGGTTTCTTCTTTGTTAAGCCTGAAATATTTTTCTTTTTTCATATCCACTCTCCCCTTGCCTGAGCATTAATTAACGTATATGATTGTACCACAATTTTCAGAAAGTACAATAGGAAAATGAAAGAAATTACAAAATTTTAAAGGAGTTGCGCCCAAAACTTTAATAATCGCTGATAGCGGCAATTTTAAGCGGAAAAATCCCTAAATTTTACAGTTTTTTAATCTTTTTTCATTCCACCAAATATTGTGGCACGGCAAAGAGCCTTAAGCAAAATACGGCAAAATAAAACGCTATTTCAGCATACCAAAACTATCTGGACGGTTTTTCTTTACTATTATATTCGCCTTAAAATCAATCTTATCTTAAAAACTGCAATAAAAAAACACCCGCAAATAATGCAGGTGCGCATATTTTCTGGAGCGGGTGACGAGACTCGAACTCGCGACACATAGCTTGGGAAGCTATTGTTCTACCACTGAACTACACCCGCATGTGTAACATTTGTACTTACACATTATAGCATAACTCCCTAAAGCATTGCAATACCTGCGTTTGAGAAATGTAGTCAAAACAAGCAAAATTTTAAATTGTAATCTTTTGATTGAAAACGTGTTTGTACAAAGTACAAAAATTTTGTATTTTATGTGAATTTAGATGATTTTATTTCAAATAAGCACCTAATAAGCACCTGACAAGCACCGCGGTATCTGAAAATCCATTAATTACCATGAAAAAAATTGCACCTGATGACAGCTTTCAAAAGTAATAATTATAATTTTAATTTTAATTAAACTTGCACAATCTACAGCAAAATTTTTAATATGTTATAGGTTGTGTAAGTTTATTTATTAAATAACGCACCTAAGTAGAATTTGAGTTCAAGATTTCCATATAAATATAACTAACTTTTTTATTAGAATGATTGTTAGAAATAGAAGAAATTTATAAAGTGTCTATTGTTCTATAAACCACTTGCCGTCTTCATCAAAAATCTTATACTCACGTCCTTTAATCCGGCAGATGTAACGTATGCCTATGCCGCCGCACTTGGTTGCGGCGGCTTTTCTTATATCCAGCACACGGTCAATATCAAAGCAGCGCCCATCATCCCAAATTATGGTTTTAGGTAAGGCAAGCCCGTCCTTACGGTGTTCAACAATTATATCCAGTTCTATTCGTGGCATCTTCAGCACCTCTTATCTAAAATATGATACCGGGTGTATGGTATGGTCTTCTTTGGGGTTAAAGCCAGTCAGATTCCGGTCTAACAGGCTTGACGCACGCAGTATGGAATCATGCCCAAAGCGTTTGCGCAGGCCATCTATTGTACGGGCTAAATTTTCAGCAGCTAAATTTTTGCTCTCATCTTCAAATAGGGAAAGTTCAACCAACGTATCTGCCGTTACTAAATTAATGCCCCTAAGCGCAACGGCTCTCACTGGATAAAACCAGCGGTAGTTTGCTCTGAAAAGCTGCATGGCTGCTGCTATAATATCGCTGCTTAAAAAAGTAGGCCGGCTTATTTTTTGCTGCCGGGTCATGTAATACAGGTTCTTGTCCCTTATCTGTATTTCAACGCCGGTGCATTTTAAATTATAATCCCTTAGTCTTGCCGCTACCGATTCAGCAAGTACTGTAAAAACAAGCTGCACATCTTCATCAGCAGTTAAATCCCTTGGGCAGGTAATTCCATTACCAACAGATTTTACAGCGGCTTCCTGCCCAAGTAAACGTACAGGAGCAGTATCTAAACCGTTTGCAAAAAGCCAAAGTACCTCGCCCCATTTGCCGAGTTTACGGCATAAAACATCTTTAGGGCAATTGGCAATGCCGCCAATGGTTGTAATGCCGATACTTGTTAACTTACGGCTTGTTGCTTTGCCTACATACAATAAGTCTGAAGCTGGAAGTGGCCATACCAAAGACTTAAAATTATCCGGCATAATATCTGTAATAGCGTCAGGTTTCTTATAGTCTGAGCCTAATTTAGCAAAAATCTTATTGAAAGAAACACCGATACTTACGGTAATACCGAGTTCATCTTTTACACGCTTACGTATTAGTTCTGCTATATCATGCGCACTACCAAAAATAGATAACGAGCCTGTAACATCCGCCCAATTTTCATCCAAACCGAACGCTTCAATCTGGTCTGTATAATCATATAGTATGCCTCTGGCAAGACGGGAGAATTTAAGATATTTGGCAAAATCAGGCGGTACGGTAACAAGCTTTGGCGCTTTCTGCTTGGCTTCCCAGATTGCTTCGCCGGTTTTAACGCCCAAGTGTTTGGCTATCATATTTTTAGCAAGTATAATGCCGTGCCTGTTAAGCGGGTCTCCTGCAACGGCAACGGGCAGATGCCGGATTTCAGGACGGTACAGGCACTCGACCGAAGCATAAAAGTTATTCATATCAACATGAAGAATAGAGCGCATAATAAAACCTCAATATAATAACGAACAAAAAGAGAGTTTTTAAAGCATTACAACAAACAAGTGTTTTAATAAAGTATAGCACTATTTCATTGGCATGACAAGAATGAAAGTTATTGCTTAAAGAAAAAGCCACATCAAAATTGATGTGGCAATAATGTTTAAATTTATATCATATCTTTGTAAGTTACCAGTTTAACTTTGTCATTTTCATTTGCAAGTTGCTGGCAGGCGGCAGTAAAGCCGGATTTGGAGAAAATGCAATAATAACACTCATTAAACCACGGCAGCAGTTTGCGCCTTTCCAATAATGTTTCCAGTACATCTTTATCAGTTTTTTCATTGCGCCACTTACATTCGCATAAGATTGCTTTATCATTACTTGCGGCAACAATATCAATTTCTTCTTCGCGTTTCATTTTGGGGTTATTGCCCCACCAACGTCCGAGGTTTTGAAATTGTACAGGCAGTTTGGTATAATTTTCCAGCAAATAGTCTGCGCAGATGTTTTCAAAAACTTTACCCATATATTCCTTGATGTGTGGCTGAATATTTGTCCATGCTGCTTCCGGCATGTTACGCTGAACAAGAATGTTATTTTCGGGTATGAATTTATACCAAAAACGGAACATACCATCCTTGATGCCGTAAATGCTTTTGCGGCTTTTGCCTGCTGTACCTGCCGGAACTTCTTTTTCTATAATGCCAAGCTCAATAAGCTTGTCTACATAGCTTGTGGCGGCAGCATTTTCAATACCTACTTTAGATGCTATTTCGGAAATTCTGGAACTGCCTGTTGCAACAGCCCTGATGATAGCATTATACATGGCCGGTTCCCTTAGTTCCTGGTTTAAAAGGTTAAACGGTTCTTCATACATATAGCCGCTGGGTGTAAGGAAGGTATTAATGATATTGTCTTTCAGACTGAGAGTGTCAGTTATAAAAGACATATACAACGGTATACCGCCAGTTATGCCATAAATAACAGCTAAATCTTCATTATTGAAGTTTTTATAATAAGCAGCGGCTTCATAAAAGGTAAATGGCCTGATATGAAACTGAGCTGTCCTCCGTCCGTATAACGGGCTTTGGTAACCGAGGACCTGCTTTTCCATAAATGACATGGAAGAACCGCAAAGTATGATAAACAAATTGGCGTTATTTTTGAATTTGGTATCTATCAGTTCCTGTAAAAGTGATGATATAGGGCGGTAAGAGCGTGCAAGATAAGGGTATTCGTCAATTACAAGAACGATTTTTCTGTTTTGGGCGAGTGCGTCTATATCAATTAACGCACTGCGGAAATCCTTATATACCGGAGCATTATCGGTATTAGCGTTATTTAAGGCAGCAATGCTTCTGCTGAAATTTTCAAGATTATCCTTAGAAGTGCTTTCAATACCGGTAAAATAAACGGCGTCCTTATCTTTGATAAACTCATTAATAAGAGTGGTTTTGCCGACACGTCTGCGGCCATAGATGATAACACATTGGAATTTATCCTGTTTATATAGTGTATTTAATTGTTGTAATTCGGTTTTACGTCCTATGAACATAAAATCACCTCATTTAGTAAATCGTAATTAAGTAAATTATAATATACTAAATTTAATAAGGCAAGCAATAAGTAAAGGCAGCACATTGAAATGCTGCCTTTGTTTATTTTAAAAATGCTTTTGAACGTACATATTCTATTACTGATTCTTTGGGAATCTTCCAGCGGCCTTTTAAACGGAAGCATTTAAGTTCACCATTGCGTAATAAATCATAGGCAGCGTTTTTGCCAATTCCCAAGGCTTCCATAAGATCTTCTACCGTTAACATATCACCATATTCGTTAAACATGATTTTAATACCCCTTTCTAGTTTAATAAATATTTAATTATAGCTATGTTTAATGCAGTATAAGTAATTATAAAAGATGAGTTTTAACAGTAGTAGAGCTTAGTTGATACAAGGTGATTTGTAATTACTGGCAGCTGATCTTGCATAAGCATTTATATCGTCAATATGTAAAAGTATTACTTTACCATTTTTAGCATAAGGAAGATTGCCACGGTTAATCAGTTTATATATTTTGCTAGTACTGCAATTTAACATAGAAGCCGCTTCTGCCACTGTACATAATATTTTCTGCATATTATAACATCTCCTTTCATTTAGATTACAGAGATGTTAATACCGAATAAAATCGAATGGTATTTTTGGTATTTAACCGTTATTAAAAAATAAAAGAACATAACATATTAGTAAAGCAAATGCTTATAGGTATTATATATATTCTATTAATAATACTATAGGAGCAGAGAGCAAGAGGCTTAATCAGAGAGAGTTTGTAGCAATGAGTGTCTGCGTGAATGTCAGTGTCAATAAAAAGTGGAGAGGAATTTAATACTAGATATATAAAAAGACGGCAAATACGAATTGGAGGTTTTACAAAATGACGAATAAATGTAACGAATTAGGGTTGCGGCAAATTTATATCAAATTAAATACCGAAGAATCTAAATTCCAAAAGAAGTATAAACCAAGAAATGAAAAAAATAATGTGCCTAAAAGAACGAAGAAAATGACTATTAGATATTCTGAAGATGAATACAGAAAGTTACAATCCAGAAGTAAAGAAGCAGGGTTAAAACCAACAGCTTTTATTAGGAAATCTTCACTGGAAGATAAAATTAACAAGACAGATCCTGCAATGATAACCAGGATTGTAGAAATGGATGAAAAAATCAATCATATGAAATTGAATGGAAATGATATGGCTCAGACTCTGAGAACAGAATTTAATGATTTAAAAGATAAATTTTTTGATAAATTAGGAGGTTGTTTATAATGGCAACGATAACTCTTTATAATGGAACTAATATGACTTTAACAGGGATGATAGATTATATTGCAAGTAACAAAGAACATAACAACCTTGTTTTAGATTATTACGCAAAAGGTGCAGACCCGTTTAGAGCAGCAAGAGATATGCTTAACGTCAAAAAATATTATGATAAAACCGGTGGTAATGAATACATACAAATGGTTTTATCGTTAGAAGAAGCAGAAGTAGATGATGAAGAAGATATTCAGCGTTTTAATATGGTGGTAAGAAACGTTGCAGACATGTTGTTCGATAGATATAAATGTCAAATTGCATATGCCGTGCATGGTAATACAGATAACCTACATGCCCACTATGTTCTTAATTCTGTTAAGTATGTAGACGGATATAAATTACAGATTGGTCCTGATGAATTATGTCAGTTAAAAGATTTGGTCAGTGGGATACTTACACTGTATGGATTTAAGATAATTCGGCGTTTTAAAGAGCATAATGTTAGCCCAAATTATCAATTAGATTTGTAAAAAGTGTTAAATTGAAAAAATCAATTATATATTATAACTATGAATAACTTGCAAGCTTTGTGTCCGTTACAGAAGTCCTTGCAAATAAACATAGGGAACATAGAAATGAGCCACTGGCAGAAATGTCAGCGGCTTCTTTATTTTGTACTATAACTTCATAAAACTGCTTAAAAATGCGTTGTCTTGCCTATCAGGCAAGTAGTTGCCTAGCAAGCAGCACAAAGTGCTTTATAAAGTAGGATAATAAAGAAAGGAGGATTTGACCATGTTTGCTATGCGTTATAAACAAATAGGCGCTAAAATCGTTTATTACAGAATGCTTAAAAGCATGACACAGGAACAGCTGGCAGAAAAAGCAGGTATATCTGCGTCTTATTTGTCTAAAATCGAGCATGGCAAATATGCAAAGAACCTGCCTTTTACAACGCTTTTGCTTATCGCTCAGGCATTAGATGTAGATGTGTGCGAAATAATAAAAGAATAAATTGATATTTGCAAACTAAAAACCAAGGACGACACAATCTGTCGTCCTTGATTGCTATAATCGTGATAAAAGGAAAGGAGGCACATTATGGACAAAGTAAGCAGAATTTTAAGGCTGTTCCATAGCCTTATACAGGGACAAAAACTAAATAAAGCTGACTTTGCCAAAAGCAACAATATCAGCGAAAGGTCAGTAGACAGGGACCTTGAGGATATACGTTACTATCTGTCGGAAATCCATTCCAATGCTGAAGTGCTTTTTAATAAAAGCGAAAACGCCTATTACCTTTCCGGTTGGAGCAATTACAAATTCAGTAGTATCGAAGTAATAACGATACTTAAAGTTTTAATCGGTTCAAAGGTTCTGCGCAAAGATGAAATGCAGGGCATAATGCGTTCTGTACGTATGATGCTTGACCCAACGGCGCGCAGGGAAGCCGTAAATTCTGTTTATGCCGAAGTTGATAATTATATTTCACCTGTACACGGCAAAGCGATATTAAAAATGCTTGAAGATTTAAACCGCGTAATTTCCAAGCGTTTAAAAATTGACCTGCACTACATCAAAGGCAATGGTGAGCAGGTAACTAAACGGGTATTGCCGCTGATTTTTATTTTTTCTGATTTTTACTTTTACCTAATCGCTTTTATAGATGGCTCCGGTTATAAATACCCCGCGTTTTTTAGAATTGACCGAATTGAAAGCTTTAATGTTACTGGCGAGCAGTACAGCGAAGATTTGTATAACACCTATAATGCCAGTAAAATGCGCAACTGCCTGCAATTTATGTATGCCGGGGAACTGTTGAATGTAAAAGTACGGTGTAAAAAGCAGGCGGAAGAAGCCTTTAAAGACCGTTTGCCGAACCATTGGCTGATAAAAGATGAAGGCGAATATAAAGTATACGGAGCACGAGTGTTCGGCGAAGGTTTTGTAAAATGGGCGTTGTCGCAGGGCTGCAATATGGAGATTTTAGAACCGCGCCAGTTTCGTGAACGGGTTAAAAGCGAGATAAAGAAAATATATGATTTATATAAGTAAATTTCAAAGGAGTAGTTTATTATGTTAAACGTAATTAATCAAATGATGAAAACTATCAATGCTATTGATAATGGTGAAGACCCTAAAATAGCAAATGCGGCATTTGACGAAAATTTAAAAGAATTTCGCAATAATGTTGATGCAGGAATTCTTGCAGGAAAGATGTTTTTGGAAATATGTCTCGTCCAACAAAGGCTCCACAACTACCCTTTGTCCTGTCTTGCAATGTATGTTTTGGCAAAGCCATATACTAAAGATTATATTGTCGCAAAATATCCAGAAGTAGCTAAAGTTATTTCTGATATGAGAGATGCTTCTCATAAGGTTTTATCTTCAGCTAAAAGTGTTTCCCTTGCATCAAATGCAAGGAAAGCATTTAATTTGCAGCTTCAGAATGCTGTAAACAATTTCTATAAGGGAGAAATAAGAGTAATGGTTGAAGATGCAAAAAGAGGATTTGAAAATCAAGCTGCTGATAGATTTAAAAATTCAGATAAAAACAATGTTAAAGAAAAAATGCTAATCAATATAGTAGGAGCGGCTTCTGCTTGGCTAACGTCTAATAAAGAAAACCATTTTGTAGTAATACCTTTTTGTTTGCCGCCTACTGATTTAAAAAGAGCTAAGCAATATTTAGAAAATGAGTTTATTAAAACAATATACAGTATATGCCTATTTTTGCCTGATTTTACCATAGATTTATTCAATAAAGAGGAAATATCTGCTATAGAATTGGATAAAGAAATAAAGCAAATAAATTCGGATAAGTATTATACTTGCTTTATCAACTTATGTGGAGACTATATGGCTGTAGATATTGAAAGTTATAAGGTTAAAGATTCTTTAATATTTTGGGGATTGGTAATGGCTGCTGTTGATGAAAGATTTTACGAAAATGAAATGAATATGATTTCAGACATGGCATACCAGTTTAACTTTACCGAAGATATGATAAATGACTGGATTAAAGCGGTTAAATATCTGCTGGACGGTAATATGTTCAGCGGCGATATGCCTGTTGAGTTTAAAACTGCTGAAGCAAATAAATTTTTTAAGCACAAATAAAATTAAAAGATTGGGAGTTGATAATAATGGCAAGAAAAATCAGATTTGGGCTTAATATGCCGGAAAAACAAAACATCAGGACGATGGAAGAATTAAAACAGTATTTTGATTTGAAAGCAGTGCTGGAATACTACTTTAACAATAAGCTGACCGAATGGCTTAACGATAGAGGGTATGCAAGCATTGCAGAGCAGCTTAACGCTTTAGACCGCGACAAAGACGATTTTGAAGAAAATGTATGCAAAATTTTTGGAGCGCAGTATAAAGCAGAATCTGCCGGTGCAGTAACCGCTGAAGATGTAGAAGCGTTGGTGGACAGGAAAGAAGAAATTCGTAAATACACAGATGATGTAAATATTTTAGAAAATGCTGGCAATGTAGCGTTTAATCAGGCAGAATTAAACGCTTTGGTTAAGGATGACAGCAGCAAAACGGTATACCTGCTGGGCAAAGAATTTACGTTAACCGCCAAATACAAAAACAAAACCTATGTCGGTTTAAATAACTCTACGGTTAAGTTTGCTGAGGTGCCGGAAGTTACGTTGGAAGAACTGGGCATAAAACTGACTGGTGTTAAAATTTTAGGCGATACCATTAAAGTTGCCAAAGAAGCGGTAAAACCTAAAGCTAAAAAAAGAAGAATCAGCAGTGGTTATAAAGTATCTGCCGCCTTTGACTTTCTTTTAAACGATGAGCAGCGCGCCCAAAGCGAAAAGTTGTTTAACTGCATAGAAGAAGGGCTTGGCAGTTATGAATTTAACCCGGATATAAAAAGCGATAAGCTGCTGAATGTGATAGAAAACAGCGATTTAAAAGGTTATTTTAAAAACTATTTAGACCGTATGGCGTAGGAGGTATTTGTTATGGAAAATGTAAGTGAAGTAAAATTAGCGAAATTTGAAACAATGTTAAAGGAAACCTGCTATTGGTTTTATGCTAAAAAACCAAATATGAGCATTGAAAATACAATTCTTGGGAACGGATATGCTGCTATGCCTTTTTGTTTGCCAATTCTTGATGATAGCAAATTAGATAATTATTTAAATAATCCTTACATAAAACAAGTTTATGATGTGTGTTTTTTGTCAAATTCAGAAATTAGAGGACCTCAAGTTAACAAATTAGGGCAAACAATGATGAATTTAAGAAAAAGTCAATTTTGCGCTTGCCAAATATTTTATGAAGCAAATAGTGGAATTTTGGGGCTCATGCAAGCATTACTTGCAGATAAGCCTCGTGTAAGTGAAGAAAAAGTAGATTTTGACAGCTATAAAATAAGAGGCGGAATGATTTTTTGGGCACTACTTATAGCAACAATTGATGAATCATTCTACAATAACGAAATAAACATGATTTCTGACTTGGCATATATGCTTGGTTTTACAGAAGATATGATGTCAGATTGGGTTGCTGCCGTGAAGTATTTACTTGACGGTAATAGGTTCAGTGAAACCATGCCGCTTGAATTTAAGACACCTGAAGCAAATAAGTTTTTTAAACATAAATAATGGAACATTTTAATTATGTCAAACGCTAATAAAACAAATTTGAATTATTAGGAGCTGATACTATGCTTACAATGCGTGAAAAGTTTAAACGCTATATAGATGCAGGGTTTCCAATTATCTATCTGAACTCTGCCGAAGCTGAAAAATGCGATGCTTTAATACAGGAAACTGCTGATAACCGTGGCATTATCGAATGGAGCGCCGCTGACGGCTTTTGGGATATGAAAGATAATGTCCGTGAACCGGAACAGAGCATACTGCAAACCTTAAACCATATCAATGTTGATGAAGAAGCCTTTGAAGAAAAAATCATCGTTTTAAAAGATATTCACCCCTACCTTGAAGACCCGCAGGTAATAGCCTTATTAAAAAAATTTGCTTTGGAATCTTTAAACGGGCTTGGCTGTAATGTGGTAATTGTTTCTCCGGTATGCGTAATACCAAAAGAAATTGAAAGCTACGTTACCATTTTGGAACTTGACCCTGTAAGCGAAGCGGAAATACGCCAAATTATTTTAAGCTTTATTGATGAACAGGGTATTACCAAGCCTACCAATGAATTTTTAAACGAACTGGTCAACAGCTTTAAAGGGCTTTCAGATACCGAAATTCAAAATATTTTAGCTCTTGCCATTACCGGCAACGGCGAATTGTATAAGAGTGACCTGGAACTTGTTTTTGAGCAGAAACAGCAGGTAATTAAAAAATCCGGTATTTTGGAAATGGTGCAGGTAACTGAAAGCGTTGACGATATTGGCGGGCTGGAGAACCTTAAAGAGTGGCTGGAGCGCAAAGCAAAAATATTTAAAAATATCGGTGCGGCACAGCAGTTTGGTGTAGACGCACCTAAAGGCGTGTTGATTGCCGGTATGCCGGGCTGCGGTAAATCTCTTAATGCCAAAGCAGCTGCCAAGCTTTTTGAAGTGCCGCTTCTGCGTATGGACATGGGCCGTTTGCTTGGCAAATATGTAGGCGAATCGGAAGCCAATATGCGCAAAGCGCTTGCCCTTGCTGACAGCATTGCTCCCTGCGTTTTATGGATTGACGAAATGGAAAAAGCTTTTGCTGGTATCGGCGGCAGCGGCGGAGCGGCAGAAGTTACTACCCGCCTTTTCGGCACATTTTTGACCTGGCTGCAAGAGAAAAAGAGCCTTGCCTTTGTTGTGGCAACGGCTAACGATATTACCAAAATGCCGCCAGAACTTTTGCGTAAAGGGCGTTTTGATGAAATTTTTTATGTGGATTTGCCGAATATCGAAGAACGCAAAAAAATATTTGAAATTCATATCGGCAAGCGACGCCCTGCTGATTTAAAAAACATTAATATCGATGCTTTAGCTAAAGAGACCAACGGGTACAGCGGCGCTGATATTGAAGGTGTAGTAAAAGACGCAGTTGAGGACGCTTTTGCCAACGGCAAGGATAAGCTGGAACTTGACGATATTAAAAGAGCTATCAAAAATACACATTCTCTTACGGAGATTATGAAAAAATCCATTGACGAGATGAAGAAAAAATATACGGAATGCAAGTTTAAAAATGCGTCCTGCTAAAAGGAGGGATAGAAATGCAAATGGCTTCTAAAGAATTGGAAGTAAAAGATGATGTTAAAGTTGCCGAAGAATGTAAGGCGCTGATGGCAACGGAAGAAGAACTGGCGGAAAATGATACTAAAGTACTTCTGCCGCTGATGGAAAAATTTAGCCGGTCTTATGACCAAAAGGCAGAAAGTTTAAGCGACATTGACTGGCTAAAAGGTACGTTAAAAGAAGAACTTCCGGAAAAATCTGATGAAGAAATACAAAAAGACGCAGAGGAAATTGTAAACGGCATTAAAGAGCAGGATAAATGCTATGCTTCTATCAATGAGTTTTGTGATAACGGCGGTACAAAGGAAAAATGGGTAGCCAAGAAAATTTCCGAAGCATGTACCGGCATGGAAGTAGCGCAGTTCGGTGAATACCTTTCCAATATAGACGAAGTATTGGCACAAAATAACCGTGAAATGGTAATGGCTATTTTAAATAAAAGCGGTGCAGTAAGCCAGAATCCTAATTTGCATGGGTTTATTGCCGAACAATACCATGCGAATGCTTTTAACAGAAACGCCGTACTGCAAGGCAGCTCGTTAAGGGCGGAGGTTTTACGTCCGGAAGGTCAGGCTTATGCCAAAAATTCCGTAGATTTATTGATAAAAGACATGAGCCAAAACGGCAAAGTTGTAGAGCGCATACAGGTAAAATTTGGCAAAGACGCAGACGCTACGGTAAGGCTGCTTGGCAAAGGCGATTACAGAAGCCAGCGCGCACTTGTGCCGGAAGGCCAGCGTGACGCTGTTGCAGAGAAAATGCCGTCTAAAACAGTAATAGATAAAATCGGCGGGGACGATAAAACAGGTGATGTAGCTTCTGACCCGTTGAGCAAAAAAGAAGCTTTAAAAATGGAAGAACGGGCACAGGAAAAAGGCAGGCTTCCGAAAAAAGACACTTGGAACAGCTATAATACCAAGGAACTTGCTTATAACATTGGCAGGCAGGCTGTTTATGCAGGCGCCGGTGCTGCTGTTTTAACTGCCGGTATTGATACTGCCGCTAAATTGATACAAGGCAAAGAAATTGAACCGGCTGAAACAATGAAACTTGCCGTTTGCACAGGTGTTGATACTGGCGCAAAAGTTAGTGCGGCAGCAGCTATTAAAGTCGGTGTTGAGAAGGGCGCGTTAAAAATGCTGCCGAAAACTATTGGCAATACCGGTATAGTAGCAGTTGGCTGTGCTGCGATAGAAAATGCTAAGGTTTTATGGAAAGTAGCCAATGGTGAAATGACTGCCACCCAAGGTGCGGATGCTATGGGCAGGGTAACGTGCAGTTCCTTTGGCAGCACTTTTGGTGCTTTTAAAGGCGGTGCGGCAGGTGCTGCCGTTGCAGCTTTTGCAACAGTAACTAATCCCATTGGGCTTGCTGCTGCCGGTATTGCCGGCATGATTGCCGGAGGAATGGCTGGCAGTGTAGTTGGCGAAAAAGTTTATGAAGGAGTTAAAGCTGTTGGCAAAGCTGCTAAAACATTAGCTAAAAAAGCAATAGGCAGTGTTGTA
Organism: Phascolarctobacterium sp. ET69; assembly: GCF_023336935.1. Classification (GTDB taxonomy): domain Bacteria; phylum Bacillota; class Negativicutes; order Acidaminococcales; family Acidaminococcaceae; genus Fusicatenibacter_A; species Fusicatenibacter_A intestinipullorum. The sequence continues at coordinate 118,038 of NZ_JAMBLR010000002.1, read as the reverse complement.
GAAGATGCTTGTTATCGCCTTAAAGAAGGTGGAAAGGCCGTAGATTGTTTGCTTGATGGCGATATTGGAGGTGCCCTGAAACATGGCTGGAATGCTATAAAGCCAAGAGTTCCTGATATATTAAAATTTTGGTAATTTATTAATTTTGTGTTCTGGTTCTAGTTCAGGTAATAGTAAACTATTTTTATTATAGTTTTATGAGTATTAAGGTAGGAATAAGAACTTAAAAATATATAAAATAAGTTTTTCACTCTATTGGAACAGAAACTGGAACAGCTTCTGTTATAATTCAATTTTTCAATTATATATTATAACTATGAATAACTTGCAAGCTCTGTGTCCGCCACAGAAGCCCTTGCAAAGGAATATAGGGAACGTAGAAAGAAGCCGCAGGCAGAAATGTCAGCGGCTTCTTTATTTTGCCTTGTAATTTCATAAAACTGCTTAAAAATGCGTTGTCTTGCCTATCAGGCAAGTAGTTGCCTAGCAAGCAGCACAAAGTGCTTTATAAAGTAGGATAATAAAGAAAGGAGGATTTGACCATGTTTGCTATGCGTTATAAACAAATAGGCGCTAAAATCGTTTATTACAGAATGCTTAAAAGCATGACACAGGAACAGCTGGCAGAAAAAGCAGGTATATCTGCGTCTTATTTGTCTAAAATCGAGCATGGCAAATATGCAAAGAACCTGCCTTTTACAACGCTTTTGCTTATCGCTCAGGCATTAGATGTAGATGTGTGCGAAATAATAAAAGAATGATTTAAATTAAGAGGAGGCGTTATTATGGAAAAAGAAAAAACTGTTTTGGAAGCAATGGAATCTGACATCATGAATGCTAATATACCGGATGTCGAAAAAAATAAGTTGATGAAAAATTTCTTGAAATTAAAAGAACAAAAAATCAACTTAATGATTACAGGCGCAACTGGCTGTGGTAAAAGTTCTACTATCAACGCATTATTTAACGCAGAAAAGGCAAAGGTCGGCGTTGGCGTAGACCCAGAAACAATGGACATACAAAAGTATGAATTAGAAAATCTAATTCTTTGGGATAGTCCGGGGCTTGGTGATGGAAAAGAAGCGGATAACCGTCATGCTAAAAATATTATAAAAAAACTTAATGAGCGTGACGAAAATGGTAATCTGCTTATAGATTTAGTATTAGTTATTTTGGATGGCAGTTCAAGAGATTTAGGTACGTCTTATGAATTGATTAATAGTGTAATTATTCCTAATCTTGGAGAAGATAAAGAAAATAGGATTCTTGTTGCTATAAATCAGGCAGATGTAGCAATGAAGGGTCATTATTGGAATCATCAAGAAAATAAACCGGAACCACGCTTAGTAGAGTTTCTTGAAGAAAAAGTTACCTCTGTAAAACGGAGAATCAAGGAAGGAACGGGTGTAGATGTAGACCCTATTTATTATTGTGCCGGATTTAAAGAAGAAGGCAAGGAACAAAACAAGCCGTATAATTTGTCAAAACTTTTATATTATATTATTAAATTTACGCCCAAACAAAAAAGGTTGGCGTACATTGAAAACATCAATCAAAACCAAGAAATGTGGAAAGATAATGATGATTTGAAAAATTATAGTGAAGAAATATCTAAATCTATGTGGGAAACAGTTAAAGACTGTGCTGCCGAAGGTGCCGATATTGGTGGAGCAATAGGTTCTGTTTTTGGTGAAAGCGGTAGAAGAATAGGAAAAGTAGTTGGCGGTGTAATTGGTGGTGTAGTTGGATTTGTTAAAGGGCTATTTAGCTAAAAATAATTTTAGTTATAAAGGGAGTAATATGGTGTGATAGATTTTAGCTCATATAGAACTAATGATATTGAAAATAACCTGAGTAAAATGAATATACGTCCATTGGATGTAATGGTTACAGGTGTAACTGGAGCTGGAAAATCTACAACGTTAAATGCTTTTTTTCAAAAAAATGTTGCTAAAGTAGGCGATGGTGTTGACCCGGAAACAATGGAACTGGATTCCTATTCATTAAATGATGCGTTCAGACTTTGGGATACCCCTGGTTTAGGCGATGGCATAGCAAAAGACCAGGTTCATAAAAAGAAGCTGGTTGACCTTCTGTATAAAGTTTATGTAACTAATCCTGACCAACAAAGATATGGTTGGATTGATATGGTATTAGTTATTATTGAAGGTGGAAATAGAGATATGGGAACTACTTATACTTTATTGAATGAGGTCATTGTTCCAAATATTCAACGCGACAGAATATTAGTTGCCATTAACCAGGCAGATTTTGCAATGAAAGGTTATCATTGGAATCATTCTTTCAATGCGCCTGACGCTGAATTATATGCTTTTTTAGAAAATCAAGCATTGTCTATACAAAGGAGGGTACGAGAAGCTACTGGTGTAAATATATTAAAACCTGTTTATTATTCAGCACAGTATAGTTGGAATATCGATAAATTATTTGATTTTATTATTGATAATATGCCTACTTGTAGACGAAGTTTATTTTTTAAATAATAGTATATTTTTGTTCCGGTTCCAGTTCCGGTAATAATAAAACTATTTTTATTATAGTTTTATGGGTATTACAGTAGTAATAAAGACTAAAAAATGTATAAAATAAGTTTTTGCTTTATTGGAACTGGAGTCGGAACAGCTTCTGTTATACTTCAAATTTTCAATGATATATTATAACTATGAATAAACTTGCAAGCTCTGTGTCCGCCACAGAAGCCCTTGCGAAGGAACATAGGGAACATAGAAATGAGCCGCTGATAGCAATGTCAGCGGCTTTTCTATATTCAAAAATCCTAACGGCAGCCTTGCTTTGGACTGCCGTTATTTTTATATATAAGTAAATCTAATAAATAAAACTTAGGAGGAACTAACTATGAAACAGGGAATCAAAACTATTCAAAATCTTTATGGGGAACTGGAACGTCAAAGGGCTGCACGCAAGGATTTAATTGCCGATACCCGCAGTATTACCGTTAATTCGGTAAATGGGTTAAGTATGCTCACCGTTGCAACAGATAGCGATAAGCTAAGCTACCGTATTTCCGAAATCGCCCACAGGCAGATTGCCGACCGCTTGGGTATTCCATACAAGTATTATGAGCGTATGCGCCAGGAAAATCCTGCGCTGCTCGACAGCAATATCAACAGCTGGCTTAATACCACGCCGGAGAAACGTATGCTCCGCACTTTGGACGGTAAGCTGCGTGCCTTTTTAAGCGACCGTTACCGCAGGCTGGATAATCTGGAACTGGTAGACCATGTGCTGCCCGTTATTGCAGCTATGAAAGGCTGTGAGATTGCAAGCTGTGATGTAACGGAAACACATCTCTACTTAAAGGTCATCAACAAAACCATGAAAACAGAAATCGTGCCCGGCGATATTGTTCAAGCAGGTTTTGTAGTGTCCAACAGTGAAATCGGTTTAGGAGCGTTAAAGGTAGAGCCGTTGGTATACCGTTTGGTTTGCAAAAACGGTTTAATCAGCAAAGACCTTGCCCATAAAAAATACCACACCGGCAGGCAGGTTGAAGATACCGATAACGCTTACGAGCTTTACAGTGACGCCACGCTTGCCCAGGACGATAAAGCCTATTTTATGAAAGTGCAGGACATTGTAAGTGCTGCCGTTGATGAAACAAAGTTCATGCTTACCGTCAATAAGCTGCGCATGGCAAAGAACCTTAAAACAGGTGATGACCCGGTACAGACGGTAGAAGTACTCGGCGACAGGTATGTATTAAACAAAAATGAGAGGGCATCTATTCTGCGCCACTTCATCATGGCCGGTGAATTTACCCAGTACGGTTTGGTTAACGCCGTTACAAGAAGTTCGCAGGACGTAGCGGATTATAACCGAGCAACGGAACTGGAACGCATTGGCGGAACATTATTGGACGAGAGCGTGGAATCAGCTAAAAACAGAAAAATTATTATGTTGCCGCACCCTGCCCAAAGTGCCTAATAGAGATATAGTTATAATGTCCAATGTCCGCGTGTCCAACGGAAAAAAGGTGTGTAAAGGCGCAAAACAGGCTTTTGCACACCCTTTTCTTACTGGACATCAGGACATTGGACATCTTTTAGGAGGAATGAAAATTGGCAAATTACTGTTCCAACAGCATAGTTTTTTACAGTAAACGAAAAAAGCCGCTAGAAGAAATACGGCAGCTTGTAAGTAAATGCCTTGGCGACCGGAAGCTTAATTCCATTAAGCAGTTTCTAAAATTTTGCGGCTTACCTAAAGTCGCTAATGGCGAATACTGCGATGGCAGGGATTATTTTGCAAACTGTGATGCTAATGTCGAGAAAGATACGGCAGGCTATTATCTGCGTGTAGATACTGAGAGTGCATGGAATCCAAATATGACGGTACTGGAATATATGTTGAAAGAAAAATATAACGGAACTGTTAAAATGGTGTACCAAAGTGAAGAACCGGGTTGCGAAATTTATATCAATACGGATAAGCTTGGCATTTATTTTACCGATCGTTATGTAGTTGATTACAGCTATCAAGGCAACGGCGATACCTATTACTTTACCTGGTGGAAAGAAGCAGTAGAATTTTTAAACACTACTTTTCCGAAATCTCATCTCGGTTACGAGGAAGATTTAGAGAAAGCAAGTAAAAAAATTATAAAAACATACAACTTCTCAGATAAAGCCGGAGATTATTTTAATTTTAACAAGTTTGAAAGCGGAGAACGCATTGCAATAAAAATTAAAGATGATAAGGAGGATTAGCAGCATGACAGCAACAGCATTCATCTGTCCGCACGGTGATAAAGTAAAAATAACGGATTGTTTAAAATCCTGCGTAAAAAAGCAGCGTTGTATGTTTCTGCCGACGCTGAGGGCAATAGCACAGTCTTTGGAAAGGAACATTAAAGAGCCTACGGTGACGGAGCTTCTCTGCGGCATAAGGGAAACATATTTAAAGAAAACAACTGATTATGCCGTTGACCCCATGCAGCAGCTTTACGCTCTGCACGGCAGTGCAGTCCATACCATTAATGAAGGTTTTACAGAAGGTAATATTTTAAGCGAGGAACGCCTTGCTGATGAAGTGACAAGCGGCAAATTTGACCTGTACGGCCAGATTATAGACCTCAGCGATAAAACACTTGGCGATTATAAAATAACAAGTTCCTATAAACTTATGCGTGCTTTGGGCTACTACAAAGTAGACGTGCCTACAGGCGAAGTATACAAGACAGGCTTAAGAAAAGGTCAGCCCAAGACGAGGAAAGAATGGCGTACTGACGGCGTGCGCCATATCTTAGACTGGGCAATACAGGTTAACTATTACCGCATACTTTTAGAGCAGCGCGGCTTTAAGGTTGAAAGCATGAAAATACAGGCATTTTGCCGCGATTTCAGTCTGCGTATTGCAGAAGAAAGAAATATCAGGAGGCAGGTATATATCATCAATATTAACAAAATATCTGACCGTTGGATTAAGCTTTATATGGAAACCAAAGCAAAACGCTTAAAAGAAGCTCTCGAAAAAGGCTATCTGCCGCAGCTTTGCACTCCTAAAGAACGCTGGAATGACAGGAAGTGCAGAGACTACTGCGCAGTTGCCGGTAACTGCCCTTACGGCAGACTGGTAAAAGCGGGTATGAAGCAGGCAGCGTGAAAGCTGCCTGCTATTTTTATGCCTAAAAGGAGGAAGAATTATGAGTTTATTTGATAACGCACAGAGATTTCAAACACTGGGGATAACAACCGAAACTATCAATAACGGCAAATTTCAAAGAGAAATTTACGAAGCAATGCGCCGTTTTAAATCGCTTGACTGGGGCGATGTATCGGAGACTGATACCGAAAGCAATAACGAAGCTGTTAAAACTTTTAGTATGGTCTTAGGGGCGTATAATACCTCAAAGGGCAAAATATGGATTATTGCCGAAAGCAGTACAGGTAATGAATATGACAGGCTGACTGTTCTATTCCCAAATGAATATTGATGTCCACATGTCCTGCGGAAAAAAGGTGTAAAAATGCCTGAAAGCAATGGCTAACACACCATTTTACTGCTGGACATCCGGACATTGGACATAAAATCATAAGGAGTTGCATACAATGGAAAACACCAATATTGCTAAAAAATTACTCGCCGTTATGGCTGAATGTGCTTATGTAGCAAAAAACGGATTGAACAGCTTTCACAAATATAAATATGCCACGGCAGAAGATGTACTGCAAAAGGTTAATGAATCGCTAACGAAAAATAAAATAGCCTGTGTTGCTGTGCCGGAGTTGATAGAATTTACAGACGTTACCAATCTTAAGGGGAATATCGAGCATCTGGCAACAGTAAAGGTAGAAATAACACTTATCGACGGTGACAGCGGAGAGGAAGTAAAAATTTACGGAATAGGCAGTGGTCAGGACGCTGGTGATAAGGCAGTAATGAAGGCGCAAACGGCAGCAAACAAGTACGCTTATATGCTTAGCTTCTGCATTGCCACCGGTGATGATCCGGAAGCAGATAGCAAGACTGATGAGAATAATTACGCTGAACCGCAAAATAACATTAAACACCGGGCTGCTGTTAAACCGCAACCTAAAGCAGGAAATAACATAATTACCTGTACTGGCTGCGGCAATGTAATAACCAATGATAGGGTAGTTGAATATTCCATTAAAAATTTTGGGCGCCCTCTTTGCCGAGAATGCCAAAAAACAGCTATTAAAGCAGCATAAATTTACGAAAAACACTTAATATTATAAGCGCAGGAGTTCAATTCTGCGCTTATTTTTTATCACTTAATCTATTTGTAAAGTTCTAAACCCACGGAGTAGATACATGAAACTTGTAAAAGTGCAATAATTAATATATAAGGAAGGTGATGTCATTTGTTTGCATTACAATACAAAAAGCTTGGCGCACGTATCGTTTATTATAGAAAAATAAATGGACTAACACAAGAAAAATTAGCTGAAGAAGTCGGCATCTCACCACAATATCTCTCGCGGATTGAAAACGGAAATTATCCTAAGAGTGTATCGTTATCAACACTAATGCGAATTGCTGAAAAATTGAATGTTTCTATTAGTAAATTATTAGAGGATATTGAAAATAAATAATAAAAATTTTTAATACTAAATATTTATAAAGCGTATTTAAATTTTATAAAAATATATAACTTATTTTGGAGGTATTTTTATGCGCAAATTATTTTTAATCATATTTATTGTGATAATAAGTTTGTTTACAATATCATGTGGTAATGATGATGAAAACGTATTAAAAGAACAAAAGGCTAAACAAATTTCACAGTTAACTGCTATCAGAAATGAATACTTCGATATTTATTATAAAGAAAATTTAAAGCAGCTATCCAGAGATGCTCAACCTATTAACTTAAAATTCATGCCATATACAAAATTTGTTGGCATATCAAATGTAGCTAAAAATGCTAAACTTCAGTTAGAAAGTTTAAATGATAAATTGGATAAAATTAAAATTGATAAAATTAAAAATGAAAATGGTATTGTTTTAAATGAAGATGTAGAAACATATAAAACAGATTTGTCCAATATGTTTAAACTTACGTTAGATAGTTTGAATGTTTTAGCAACTGTGAAATATGACGAACGAGTAGGAAAAATAGGAGGAATCGTTGCAGAAAATCTAGATTTAAATTATACACATTCAAAAGCATGGGTTGATGAATATCTGTGCAAAGGTTTAGCTGATAAATTATATACTACGCAAACATTAGCAGATCCATTTATGTCCACCTATGAGGTTTATGGTTTTCAAAAAGGGATTTTGGGGGCAGCTCTTATAGGAGGAAAATATAATCACCTTGGTGGAAATTATGGCGAATTTATTCTAACTTTTGAATTGGCTAATTTAAGTAATAATGAACTTTTAGAAATTACACCAATTATCATGGTTGGTTACGAGGGTAAAGAAAAAGAAGTTTTAGACCCTGATGTTGATAGCTGTTTACAAGGTTATTTAAATGGAGATCCTAGTTATGCATTAATTATGGATAATGGTGATAAACTTTATCCTGGTCAAAGAGCTAAATATTGCGTTAGAGGAAAAGTGCCTTTTACAGCGGATGAAGATCTATATGTAAAAATTAAGACTGGGATAAAAGATAACAAAAATACAATGGAATTACCTCTTAGATGGCTACTTTATGCTGGATATCCTGCAAAATTGAATCAGGCTCAGCTTTAATTCTATTAATTTAGTAAAAATTTATATATTAGCAATTAATAAGGCGCACTTGTTACTTCAAGTGCGCCTTATTAATTTATGAACAAAAGGCGTTATTTGAACATCGGCCTTTTGGAGAACACTGCAATGGGTAATTTTTTCATTACAGTACTACTGGTCTTTGCTAAATTTGAAAGGACGTTGATTTATGAACGTACTTACGAAGGACGTCTGATAGCCCAGAATAAAAACGGTTATAGAGAAGGCCGGCCGCGAATTTCAAGTGATAAAATCGAACTGGCGTTAGAGCTGAAAAAGACCAGAAGCTATAAAGATGTTGAGCGTCTGACCGGCATTAGCAAATCTACGCTTATAAGGTACAGAAAGCAATAAATATTAAAAGAACCGCAGGTCTTTTATTACCTGCGGTTTCAAAATTCAAGATTTATGATACAAACAATACTCAAACGATAATATCGCTCTATCAAAGTGTCAAAAGTTAGTGGAAAAAGTATAAACTGCTTTTATATATTTTTCCCTATTAATTTTTCAATTTTATCATAAACTTTTTTGAATGTTCTGATTGAATTAAGTTCTTCATTTTTTTCAAATATATTAAATAATTGCTTAATTATTTTCTGATCAGTTTTATTAATATCTTCTGGCAATCCTTTTAAGCTCTTTCCATACTTTTTCTTTAATAACAAAATTTCGCTTTTATCGATTAGCACAAATAATTTGTCATGATAATATATTTTTCTAAAACCATCCCGATTAACAAATCCTGAAGATATGAAAAAACTTTCAGGAATACCTGTTTTCGAAACTAGTTCATCCAAATTATCTTCTGAAATTTTAATACTTTTTCCCAAAATATATTTTTTCATAGTCGATTCTGAAATTTCTGAACCTAAAAGATATATAAGGTCTTTTAAAGTTAAATTAATACCCTTAAGTTCATAGTCAGATAGCCAAGCATTTCTTGAGTTAAAAAATTCACATAATCTGTCAGGCGAAAGTTTCTTACATTTGGGTCCGTTTGGAAGCTCTTTATTATCATACCTATACGGACATTCATCGATTAATTTATCAAAACATTTTATCGGTAAATTCGGATCATCCAAATAATAACAATCAAAAATTACGTATCCATGTTTCAAACATTGCAATTTTTTAGCAAGAATAAATTTATCATAGTGTGGCACTGCTGTATTACGGTGTGGTAAAGGTTTCAATAATGGTTCTAAGGCCGTTATATTAAAACCATTATTTAAATTTATAAACTCTTTAAAAATATCATAAGAAAGTCTTAAATGCGCTTTATTTAATATTTCCATATTTCCATTACAATAATTAAGCGAAGCAACTAATGTGCAAGACCAAATAAAAGCATTTATTCTATCTAACCTATATTTTTGTTCCTTAGCATCTGACCTTTTTTCAGGATTGATGCAATCATAAAAATTACTGTTAATAATTTCTTTTGTGTTTACAATATATGAAAATAGTATTGGTGTAAACATTGATATGCCTGTTGAACCTAATTCAAAATTAGGCTGATTTTCTAAATTTTTTATTGTTTTCTCTGTACTTTCATCAAGAAAAGAAAAATAATACAATTTATCATGTTTTTTAATAAATTTAACAAACTCATTGTTAATGTTTTTATACTTTGGTTCGTCATATTTGGTGCGTAATAATTCTATTTCTTTATCAATTAACGCAAAAGCCTCTTGATGGGCAACATCTTTTGGCAAATTATACTTTTTTTGTTTAATTATAATTTCACTTCTTAAATAGGTTAAACATAAAATGCTTGCCTTTTTTATATCCCTGTAATCGCCTATTAATACTGCTATAAAAATTTTTAAAAAGTCATCAGAAACATTTGCTTCCACAGATAAAAAGAATTTTGTAATTTCACAATAATTAAGCTGATTAAAAAGTTTTTCGTAACTTTTAATATATTCTAAAGGCTCATTAAAGTAATATTTTAAATTATTACCGTTTGCTTTATTTATCATTTTAAAAATCTCCTTAACAGTACCAACTTTGCAGAGTGAATTATAATTTCGCACTTTTATGTTAAATTATAAGCAGAACACAACGGTTGTTCTGCTTATTTACAATTATAGCAGCGATTGTAAATTTTGCATAGAATGTGCTACTAGTAAAAAGGAAAGTGAGACTTATATGTTCATTCAGAAAAAACTTACAGAAAAAACTTAATAAAAGGAGATGTTTAATTATGCTAAAACTAAGCGAACCAAAGTACATAATGTGTACGAGGACATCGCTATCTCCAGAGGAAGCCGCTGCCAACAAAGCTGCTTTACTACAGCTTAGAGAAAACGTAGTTCTGTCGGAACAAGCATCAGGCCATTTTGACCAGTATGCACAGCAACTTTTAATTGCTGCTCCGCTCAAGCGTAATGCTGAAACTGTTGTAACTTATCCAGTACCAACTAATCATCAGTTCTCTAATTTGCCTATTCCCGCGCCGCATAAAACGGTAGCGTTGAATGATGAATTTGCTCAAAGCAAGTTTATATGGCAAAATGGGTTCTTATTAGTTCCTAACAAGAATGGAACTTATGAGGAAGTTGCTACTTATTTTATTAACTTTACCAAAAAGTTCCAAGAAATTGATGCCTTAGGTAGTGTTGATAAATATGAGTTAATAGTAACTACATCGGCAGAAAGCTTTACTTACGTTATTGAACGTGAAAACCTGTACAAGCTTGAAAAAAATCTTGCTAAAGAAAATTCTCTGTGCTTTATTTTTCACGGGAAGGATGAGGTTTTTAAAACTTACATCTACGAACAGGTAAAAACATTCAGCAGTACTCAACCAAAAGATATTTATAAAATTTATCATCAAATTGGCTGGGTGGTAATTGATGGCAAATTTAACTTTCTTCATGCTGGCCACAAAGACTGCAACCACGAAGTACGGAACAATTTAAAATTGTGTCCAGACTATCGTAAAGCAGACGAGTTCTACAATATCTTTTGCAGAACCGCTCCAGCAGAGATTGTTTTACCGCTTTTAATGTATGCACTTTATGCGTACATGGCTGGTCTCTATGAGAACGCTTGCCATGACGGCGGTTGCCGGTCAATACTCTACATAGCTGGCGAAACAGGCTCTGGTAAGACTAGTTTGACAAAAGTCTTAATAAGCTGGCTATCCATAATGGGGTTTAACGTCGATATGCGCTTTGATGATACAACAGCAATTATTGAAGAAAAAATCGCCAACAACAGCGACCTGCTAACACTTGTGGACGATTTTTATCCCAAGCCTGGGCAATCGGATTTTCAAAAAAAAGCAGATGAAATTGCCAGAATAATCGGCGATGGGCGCATTAAAGATAAATGTGGACCTGACCGTAAGCCGTTGCCCAAAAGAACATTCAGGGGTGGAATAATAGCGACTGGTGAGTATTTTAACCTATGCACCCTTTCAAGTTATCTCCGTTCTTTGGTTCTTAACGTAAGCAAGGGGACGATTAATTTCGGATACATTACCGAATTACAAAAAAGCCCTGATTTGGTTCAAGCGTTCTTTTCTTCCTGGATTGACTGGTTAGAAAGAAACCAGGATTGTATTTTGCGTAACCTACCACAAATACAGGAAGTTAACACGGCAACAGTCCGCACGAACATTAAGCTGGAATACGAACGACTTACCATCAGCATAGCTGCACTGTTAAGCGTTGCAGACATATTTAATAGTTTTGCGGATTCTGTAAACATCGCTTTCGATTCAGTCGCAGCCAGAGAAGCTATTCTCAGATTAGGACGCGAGATGAAATTTGTTGCAGCCACAATGGCGCCTGAGCAAGTTGCCATTGACGCAATAACTGAAGGAATCGAAAACGGCGGATTTAGTATAGCGGCTTCAAGGTCTGCTTTCATAACCAGCAAAGACGCAGATGGTTATAATGAAGAAAGCGGAAACTATTGGATTATCACTACTATGGTTAATAACCTTGTTGAAAGTTATGCAGCTCGCAAAAATTACAGCATTAAATTCGGTTCTGAACTGCGTAAAAAACTAGTAAGTATGGGATTTATGCAGGAAGCAGAAGGAAAAAGATTTACGCAGGACAGACAGGTATCACCAAGACGTCCGCGCGGATATTTAATAACATTAAGGAGGTATTCTTATGAAAGAGAATATGATTGAAGAAAAAGCGTATTTATTCATTGATAACCACGAAATCGGTGTAACTAATGATCCTTTGGATGTTGCTAAAAAACTTAAAACTTTGCCTTTCGGCGCTAGCGTAAAGGTTGAATGCGGTTCCAAAGAATTAATGTTAGAAAAACAAGCTGTTATTTTGGGTCGGGACACCATCGTGAATGTTTGGTGCGAAGGCGATGTAAGGATTCCCGCAGTGCAGCCTGACTATAATATTTCAAAACGCAACCGCGACCCAGAAAAACTTCGCAAGTTTTACAGCTTTGTTGGACCTGAACAGAACGTTGAGGAACCCGGACTCTTTGGTAATCTGATTGAAGGAGGTGATAAACATGTTAAATAATGACTTAATGACAAGCAAAATGGTTCTCAAAGAAATTTTTGAGGGCATGATAAAGTATTCAACCCTGCTTCAATATGTACGAAGTGGAAAGATACCGGCCAAGAAGATTGGCAGGAAATATGTATTTAGCCGAAAAGCACTGATAGCTTGGCGGGAAAGAAATTTTAATCGCCCGGCTTTCGCCAAGATGATTTAATAAAAAATGATAAAGCGCCGGGGTAAAACCGGCGCTTTATTATTTAATATCGATAGGAGAAAGCAATATGCCTGGAAGTATAGTTGAACTCGGTAATAATAAGTATAAATTAGTAGTATCATGCGGTTACAAGAATGGTCCGCAAGTCCGCCGTTGTAAAACAGTTGAAGCGCGAACAAAAGCCGCTGTTAACAAAAAACTTGCAGTATTTTACGCTCAGGTACAGGCTGAAATGCAAAAGAAGCAGAGACAAAATGTTAGACCTGCTGTACGCACAAAGATGACAGTCACTGATTTGATTGATGTATGGACGGAAAAATATGGCAGCACGTTAAGCCCGACAACAGCACAAAGCGATAAAATCAATATCAAAAACAATATCCTGCCGTATATAGGTAAACGCCAGGCAGACGCTATTAAAGCAGATGATGTTTTATGGCTTATTGCCGAACTGCGCAATCGTCCTAAAATGCGTGACCCGACCAAAAAACTATCTGAAACAACGGTACATTCCGTATATAAACTGCTGCGCTCAATTTATAACCGCTGTATTGAATGGGGGCTGGTTGATAAGAATCCATGTGAAGAAATACCGGTTTATCAGCGTCCCAAGCCAGCTGAGAGTAAGACTCCGTTTTATCAGTATGATGAATTTAAACGCTTTATGCAGGCTGTGCGGGAATTAAAAGATACGCCAACCAACGTGAAGCAAAAGTTGCTGTTGTTTTTGGCGTTTCAGGATGTTTGCAGGCGCGGAGAAATGTACGCATTGACATGGGACAGAGTCGATTTTGAGCAAAGCGTTTTTAAAATTGAAGAAAGCAGTTACTATGTGCCGGGACAGGGAATAAATACCAAAGACCCAAAAACGAAATCTTCAAAACGGGAATTGGCTTTTGGTGCACGAATAAAGGAACTATTTCTCAAACATAAAGAAAATCAGGAAGCACATTTAAAGAGCAGGAATCTCAAGAATCCGCAAAACTGGATTTTTGTCAGAACACGAGGCATAAAATCTGGTGAAAACGTGAAAATTTTAGACTTGTCATCATTTTATAATTGGTTGCAGGATTTCATTGCCAGAAACAACTTTAACCATATGACCGTACATGGCTGGAGGCATATGGGGGCAACTTATTCATTAGCAAGGGGCGTTGACCTTGGCACGGTAAAAGATAATATGGGTCACAGCGATTTGAAAACAACGTCAAGATATTTACACCCAATAACGGTCGCAAAAAAAGGTGCCGCTAAAGAAATGGATAATTTAATTGATGAGACCATTACTGCAAATGATGAAATTAATAGCCAGTGCTAAATTTAGCACTGGCTATAATTTCTTTACTTTAATAATTATTTGAGATAATTTTTAATCATTTCAGATGCCTGATGATGATTTGCGTACAAATAAGCACCTGAATAAGCACCTGTATTAAAAAAGCCTGTTTCGGCAAGTCCCGAAACAGGCATAAATACTGGGGTTGCGAGATATGTAAAAATTCTTAGCACATAGCTTGGGAAGCTATTGTTCTACCACTGAACTACACCCGCATGTGTAAATTGTATTAATAATTATATCACAGCCTTTCCGGCTTGGCAATATTCTAAAACCCGGCCAGCCTCCCTGCTGCCGCCTGTTCAAAAATTTTATTCCCTATCTTTACAAAGTTTAAAGATTATGGTAAAATCTCGTCTTGCCGTCACTTTTAAAGGCGGTAAAATTTGATGATAGGAGGAATATGATGGTTTATATTAAGCCGTCTACACGCCTGCGTACCGATTACAACCAAATTGCCGAACTGGCACGCAGAACAGGCGATGCAATTTACATTACCAAAAATGGGGAAAAGGATTTAGTGGTGATGTGCGCCCGGGCGTTTGAACTGCGCGACTTAGTATTAAAACTCAGCAATGTAGTTTTGGAAAGCGAAAACACAAGATTAAACGGAGCAGCCGCTTGCGCTCTGGAAGAATTTGAAGCAAGCCTGAAGCAGAAAAGCCATGGTTGAAGCGTCAATAAGGCTTCTGCCGCGCGCGGTTGACGACCTGAAAAATATCGGCGCTTACTGGCGGCGCAACATTACGCCGGACGAAGCAGACAGAATAACCGGCAAAATACTGCGCGATTTAAAAGAACTGAAGCTCTTTTATCCGGCGGCCGACAGCATTAAATACGAGCCGCTGAAAAGCAGGAATTTTAAAATTTTAAAAAGCCAGAACTATATCTGTATCTGTAAAAAGGTGGAGCACATTATTTATATTTACCATATTGCCCACCTGCCTACGGAATATCCCGATATTTTTTAACTTATAACAATAACAGCACACCAAAGCAGCTTTTACAATGCTTTCCGTGTGCTGTTTATTTATTTTCTGCCTTTAACTTTTAACTCCATCTGCCGTTTGGAACGCCGGTACTGCAGCATAAAGCGGCGCACCTTCAGCACACGGAACAAACTTGAAACCAGCATTACGCCGATGGCAATGGCAACGGAGTCCGTCATTGCCGTAAGCAAAATGGAAGTTCCGTTGTTATATTCATTATTAATAATGGCAAACATGCCCTGATAAATGCCCAGCCCCGGTACCAGAGGCACTATGCCCGGTATAACAAACACCGTTACCGGCTGCTTGAAAATGCGGGAACTGAGCTCACTAGCCAATGCCAGCGAAATAGTGGCGCAAAAGTTGGAAACAAATGACGTATAGCCAAGCTCATGCCGCAGGTATATAAAAACCACCCAGCCGATAGCGCCGATAACGCCGTCGATAAACACAATCTTTTTCGGCGCCTGAAACAGCACCGCAAACGCCATAGTAGCAATGCAGGCAAACCCGAAGGCGGTTATAATTTCCATAAATCCCACCCCCAGATAAACCAGGCACGCAGCACAAACGCAATGCCGATGGCAATGGACGAAGCAAACAGCAGCGCTTCCGCAATGCGCGAATTG
The DNA here is from genome assembly GCF_023336935.1 of Phascolarctobacterium sp. ET69. Taxonomy (GTDB): domain Bacteria; phylum Bacillota; class Negativicutes; order Acidaminococcales; family Acidaminococcaceae; genus Fusicatenibacter_A; species Fusicatenibacter_A intestinipullorum. The sequence continues at coordinate 102,154 of NZ_JAMBLR010000002.1, read as the reverse complement.
CCGCTCATTAAATTACCTGCCATATAATCGCGCAGGCCGTTGCAGAAAGCCACGCCGGGCACAAAGGGCATCAGCGCGCCTACAATAATTTTTTCCATTGTGCACTGCACGCTCATGGCGCAGCAGATAAGCGCAACGGTTGCAATGACAACACCGGCCACGGCATTTTCCCAAAAAGCGCTGGGGTGGTAGCCTGCAATCTGCTTTAAGGCAACCATGGCAGCGCCGCCCGTAATAAAGGCCGCAATAAAGTCATGGCTGTTGCCGCCCAGCATCGCCGCAAAGGCTGCCGAACCAATGCCGGAGGCAAGGCAGACCATCCATTTACCGTAAGGCGCGGGCTGCCGCCATTTTTTGTCCAGCCATTTGCAGGTATCTTCGTAGCCCATATCCCACTTGGCAAAATTGTAGGACATGCTGTTCATTTCGCTGATAAGACTTAAATTGGTGCTGCGGTAGCCAATTCTGCTTACGCGGATAAAGCTGTCGGTATCTTCGTTGCCCAAAATTATAACGGTGGGCGTTACAAAAGGGTCAACCTCATAGCCGTGCGCCAGGCAGCAGCGCGAAATGGTATCTTCCACACGGTAGGTTTCCGCGCCGCTTTTCAGCAGAATTTTGCCCATTTTTACAGCTATATTGATTGTCTGGTCACGTGTAAAATCTGTTTTAGCCATTATTTTTCACCGCCCTGTGCGGCAAAAAGCTCTGCCACCGCTTTTTTAAAAGCGTTGGCGCCGCCCATGGAAGGATGCGGCACACACTCGCAGGCAACACCGTATTTGCCGAGCGTCTGCTGCGATTTGCGCCCGATTGCCACAACCGTCATGCCGGGAATAAGCTGCATTAAAAGCCACGCGTACTCAATGCCAACATCCAGCTCCTCGCCTGTCGGCGTACGGTTGCTTAAAATATTGCTGCCTTTATACGGATGGAACGGAAAAATGTTCCACAAAACCGTATCATAAGGAGATAACCCGTGGCGCGCAATGGCGTTCCACATAACCGTCGCCGTAGGTTCGTTAAAGCCGTACAGTTTTTGCGTGCGGTTCAGGCGCGGGCTGTCCGGATTGCTGGTGCGCCTGTAATCCCACTCACCCAAAACTGCCTGCGGCTCAACATCCGGATGATTTCCGAGTAAAATGCGCTCACTGGTCATGGCCATGCCGCTGAAATGCCCGCCCTGGTAGCCGAGCCCTTCGGCAATGAACAGAAAATGAGCATTTTGGCGCAGCTTTAAATAGCGCAGAAAGTTCGCCGCACGTATTACAGGCGCCTGCGGGCCAATGTCACATTCAGTGTCGTAATCTGCCCACGGGTTAAAAACCTGCGGGCTGCTGTATTGTTGTAGTTTTTCAATAAATTCTTCTGCCGTCACAACTGTTACCGCCATTAAAGTTTTACATCAATCTGTGCCGATACGCCTACACCCTGTACACGGTTAACATCGGTAATATCAACTTTGTCAATCGGTATCAGCGCTTTGGCGCGGAAACTGCCGAAAAATGATGCTTCTATCAAAAGCGCAGCCTTGCATTTTTCTACCTGCGCATGCGGGCCGCTTACCTGCGCCGCACCTGCATAGCTGCCGTCGCCAACGGTAATTACCGGCACAACCTTGGTTGCGTAATCACTGCTTACGGCATATTTGCCGGTTAAAGTGTTAATGGCGCTGTTAAGCTGGTCATCAAACTGGCTTACAAGCACGCCGATGGCGCCGCCTTTTAAAACAGTGCCCAAAATTCCGGCCTGTGCCGGAGCAGTGCTGCTGCCAAGTATAAAGCCGCATACCAGAGCAGCCGCTATATATTTTTTACCCTGCATAGTAAAACCTCCTGTTAAAAATTTTACAATATAATTATCTTCGCCGTTTTTTTATAAACGCCTGCCCGATGTAAAACTTTTTTCTTCATATTTACATCAGCTTTCTTTTGGCGTACCATTAATATATAAGTTTTATAAAGGAGCTGAACCATATGGAATTCTTTCAATATTTAGCACCGACCAAAGTAATTTTCGGGCGCGGAACCGAAGCACGCACCGGCGCACTGTGCAAAGAAGCCGGAGCAACAAAGGTACTCATTCACTACGGCGGGCACAGCGCCAAAAACTCCGGCCTGATTGACAGAATCTGCGCTTCGCTTCAGGCGGAAGGCATCAGCTATACAGAATTGGGCGGCGTTGTGCCGAACCCACGCCTCAGCAAAGTTTATGAAGGCATTGAGCTCGGCCGCAAAGAAAAAATAGATTTTATACTGGCAGTAGGCGGCGGCAGCGTTATCGACAGCGCCAAAGCTATCGGCTACGGCCTTACCAACGAAGGCGACGTATGGGACTACTACACCGGCAAAGCACCGCAGGCCTGCATGCCTATCGGCACAGTGCTGACCATTGCCGCCGCAGGCAGCGAAATGAGCAACGCCAGCATTATCACCAATGAAAACGGCTGGTTAAAGCGCGGCGCTTATTCTCCTTACGCTTACTGCAAATTTGCCGTTATGAACCCGGAGCTTACCTATACCCTGCCCGCTTACCAAACGGCAAGCGGCTGCACGGATATTATTGTGCACAGCCTGGAACGCTTTTTTACCAAACCAAATGTTAAACAGCTTAATTTAACGGACGGCATTGCCGAAACACTGATTAAAAACGTAATGCGCAACGTAAAAACCGCCCTTAAAAAGCCTGATGACTATGACGCACGCTCCGAAATTATGTGGAGCGGCACTCTTTCCCATAACGATATTACCGGCGACCGCACTTTAGGCGACTGGGCCTGCCATCAGCTGGAGCACGAACTCGGCGGCATGTTTGATATCGCCCACGGCGCAGGCCTTGCAGCAGTTTGGGGCAGCTGGGCGCGTTATGTAATGCCGGTTAACCCCGCACGCTTTGCGCAGCTTGCCGTTAATGTTTTCGGCATCCCCTATACAGCCGGTGCGGAAGAAAAAATTGCCCTTGAAGGCATTGAAGCTATGGAAGCATTTTTTAAGAGCATTGGCATGCCGACGAGAATCAGCGATATGGATATTCATCTTACCGACGGACAGATTAAAGAACTGGCCTATAAATGCAGCTTTAACAACACGCGCACTATCGGCGGCTTTAAAGCACTGAACATTGACGACATGGAAAAGATTTACCAGATGGCCAAATAAAGCCTGCCGGAATATGATGAAAAAACTTTTACTGACAGGTTTTGACCCTTTTGCACATTATAACATTAACCCCTCGTGGGAAGCAGTTAAGGCCCTGCCGGAAGTAATCGGCAGCTTCAGCGTGCATAAAATGCTGCTGCCTAATATTTACGGCACGGCCGGGCGGCTGCTGCTTGAAGAAGCTGAGCGCCTTAAACACGACGTTATTTTAATGACGGGCATGGACAGCGGCAGCACACGCCTGCACCTTGACGCTGTTGCCGTAAACCTGCGCGACGCGCTTTTAGAGGACAACAAAGGCGCAGCACCCTGGGGCGAACCCGTTGTGCCGGGCGCACCGGCAGCGTATTTTGCAACCATACCAACGCACACCCTTGTAAAACGCCTGCAAAAGCAGGGCTGCCCGGTTCACCTTGGCTACTGCACCGGCGGTTATGTGTGCAACGACATTTTTTACACCGCATTGCACCACTTTAACGGCACGCCAGTAAAAACCGGCTTTGCACATGTGCCGCTGCTCCCGCAGATGGTATGGGACGAAAGCAAAGCCCTGCCGCTTGAAGAAACCGTAAAAACCCTGCGGCAGATTATTGAAAATCTGTCGGAAATACTGACGGAGGAAGAGCATGCTTGACGCAATCGCCGCAAGGCGCAGCATACGCAAATTTAAAAACACGCCGGTACCGCGCCATATAATTGAAGAAATTATAAAAGCAGGCGCACTTGCCCCGTCCTCCAAAAACAGGCAGCCGTGGCATTTTGTGGTAACAACCGGCAAAGCAAAAGAAGAAGCGCTGGCCGCAATGGAACAGGGCCTGCACCGTGAAGCGCAGCAGCCGTTTTTGCCCGAAAGCGCGCAGTATATAGCCGGTGCGTGGAACACGCTTGCCATTATGCGGCAGGCACCCATAATTATTTTTGTAGTCAATCCGCTGGGGCTTGATTTACTGACACCGCAGAATGCAGAAAACCGTGTGTTTGAAATATGCAACACACAATCAATAGGCGCAGCCGTGGAAAACATGTCGCTGGCGGCGGTGGAAGCAGGGCTTGGCAGCCTGTGGATTTGCGACACCTATTTTGCGCAACAGGAGCTGTGCACATGGTTGGTCGGCGAGCTTGCCGCAGCTTTTGCACTGGGCTACGCTGATGAAGAACCTGCCCCGCGTCCGCGCAAAAATTTTGATGACATTGTTGAATGGCGCAGCTGAAAATACCGTCAGCCGTATTATGCGGCTGACGTTTTTTATTGCCATTTTAAGGCTACTGTAAACCATAAAAACTTATTGACGCAGTCTTAACTCCAACGATATGATAAAAATTAACAAGGAGGGATTTATATGCAGAACAAAAAACTTGCCTTTGGCATGATGCGTCTGCCGCAGCTTGACGACAACCCCGAACATGTTGATTTGGAGAAAACCTGTGAAATGGTAGATGCATTTTTGCAAAAAGGCTATACCTATTTTGATACCAGTTATGTTTATCACAACGGCAAAAGCGAGGAATTTACCCGCAAGGCGCTGGTAGAACGCCACCCGCGCGAAAGCTTTACGCTTGCCACCAAACTGCCAACCTGGGCAATTAAAAGCGAAGAAGACGTTAAACGTATTTTTACAGAGCAGCTGCAAAACTGCGGCGTAGATTATTTTGATTATTACCTTGTCCACAATCTGAACAGCGGTTTTTATGACAACATCGTTACGCCGTACCATATTTTTGAAATTCTTTCGGCATACAAAAAAGAAGGCAAAATCAAGCACCTTGGCTTTTCCGTTCACGATGCGCCGGAATTTTTGGAACGCATCCTGAACGAACATCCCGAAGTTGAATTTGTGCAGATTGCCTTTAACTATTATGATTATTCCGCAGCGTGGGTACAGTCGAAAAAATGCTACGACATTATCCGCCGCCACGGCAAACTGGTTAACATTATGGAACCAGTTAAAGGCGGCATGCTTACCTATCCGCCCAAAACGCTGTTTGAACAGCTGCAGGCAAAACGCCCCGGCATGACACCTGCCGCATGGGCTCTGCGTTTTGCCGCTGACCAGGAAGGCGTACAGGCAATTCTTTCCGGCATGTCTACCGTAGAGCAGGTTTTGGAAAACACCGCCGTTATGGAATACCCGGAACCGCTGACTGACGAAGAAAAACAAATGCTGATTGACAGCGCACCGCTGTACAGGGAAATGGGGCCGTTCCACATTAAAGATTTCAGCGTATATGACGGGCTTGTTGATAACGGCCTGCCGCTGGCAGCACTGCTTGAAAGCTACAACGCCTGGCTGATTCAGAAAGAACACGGCGCCCCGATATGCGCAGAGTTCAGCTATTATGCCGGACCGTATTTCAGAAGCGGCGTTAAAGGCAGCTGGGTAGAAGGCACAATTACCGACAAAGACGGCAACGACATTACCGAAACCGTTAAAGAAGCAGAAGCCTACTTTAAAACCTTTATCGACTGGGTAAATTAAAATTATGTGTAAAAGTAAACCGGCAGCTAATATAAAAATCGGCTGCCGGTTTTGCTCTGTTTATTATGAATTTTTATTTCTTCTCTGCCGCCAGTGCATGGCGTTCCCCTGCGGCATAGGCTAAAATGTTTTATATAATTGCTAATGTTATAAATTTATACTATACTTAAAATAGTAACTGTATCAAAATATGCGCAAAGGAGGGAAAATATATGAGTTCCCTTTTATCCAAAAAGAACATGACAGAAGAAGATATCAAGCTGCGCTATATTACGCCTGCCATAACAGCCAAATGGAATGTTGAAAACATAACCATGGAAACGCAGATAACGGACGGGCAATATAATTTGCGAGGAAACATCGCCAGCCGCGGACCTGCCAAACGTGCAGATTATCTTTTATACATCAATGCCAATAATCCTATTGCCGTTGTAGAAGCTAAAGATAATAACCACAGCATTTCTCACGGTTTGCAGCAAGCGATGGCATATGCCCAAATGCTCGATTTTCCTTTTGCATACAGTTCCAACGGAGATGGCTTTGCCGAGCACGATTTTTTAACCGGCAAAGAGCGCATATTACAATTAAATGAATTTCCCAGTCAGGCAGAATTAATTGCCCGCTATAAACAGGAAGCAAATATAAATACTGAACAGGAAACACTTATAGAGCAGCCCTATTACAGCAGCCAAACAACTTATCCGCCGCGCTATTACCAGCGTATTGCCATAAACAGAACTCTTGACGCTATTGCCAAAGGGCAAAACCGTCTTTTACTTGTTATGGCAACCGGAACCGGCAAAACCTATACAGCCTTCCAAATAGTTTACCGCCTGCTGCAAAGCGAAATAAAACATAAAATTTTATATCTTGCCGACCGAAACATCCTTGTTGATCAGTCTATTCAGCAGGATTTTGCTCCGCTCGAAAAAGTAATTCATAAAATTAATGTTGCTAAAGACAACAAAACAACAATAACCTCACATCAGGTATACTTTTCACTGTATCAGCAATTAATTGGCGATAACGATGAAGAACATTTCAGCAAACTTTTTAAGCCCGATTTTTTTGATTTAATAATTGTTGACGAATGCCACCGCGGCTCTGCTAAGGACGATAGCCGCTGGCGCAGAATTTTGGAATATTTTAACTCTGCCACGCAAATAGGTATGACCGCTACTCCAAAAGAAACCAAATACATTTCTAACCTTAGCTATTTTGGCGAACCGGTTTATACTTACAGCCTTAAAGAAGGCATAGAAGACGGATTTTTAGCGCCGTTTAAAGTTATCAACATAACAACCAATATCGGTGACGGCTGGCGGCCTTATAAAGGGCAAAAGGATATTTTTGGCAACGAAATAGAAGACCGTATTTACAATAACAGCGATTATGATTACAACATCATTATCGAAGACCGTATTGTACAAGTTGCTGCCGAAATTACCAATTACCTAAAAGCCACAGACCGCATGGCTAAAACCATTGTTTTTTGCCCAACGGAAGACGCTGCGGAACGTATGCGCCAGGCACTTGTAAACTTAAACAGCGATATTGTAAAAGAACACCCCGATTACATTGTGCGCATTACCGGCAGTGATGAATACGGTAAAAGCAAACTGGATTATTTTATATCTGTCAGCGCCAAATACCCGGTAATTGCCACAACCTCTAAGCTGCTTTCTACAGGTGCGGACTGTAAAATGACAAAGCTTATCGTGCTTGATGAAATGATAGGCAGCATGACGGAGTTTAAACAGATTATTGGCCGCGGCACGCGTTTACGCCCCAAAGAAGGCAAAACGCATTTTGTAGTAATGGATTTCCGCAACGTAACCCGCCTGTTTGCCGACCCTGATTGGGATGGGCCGATTGAAATTGACGATGAATATACGCCTAAAAAACCGGGTGCTTACCCGGAAGGCGGCAAAAATACCGGCGGCATTGCCGAACCGCCGCCTGAACCGTATATACCCAAACCAATCATCAATAAAGAAGGCTGTAAAGTAGAAGTAATTTACAAAACTGTATCCGTTTACGATGTTAACGGCAAACTACTGCGGCAGGAAAGCATTGTCGATTACACCAAAAAGAACATTCTTGACGAATATGCTTCACTTGATAACTTTATCAGGCAATGGACGGCGCAGCAGAAGAAAGAAAAAATCCGCGAAATGCTGCTTAACGAAGGCATTGACCTTGAAAAATTAAAAGCAGAACAAAATATGACGGAAGTAGACGATTTTGATTTTATTTGCCATATTGCCTTTGATAAAAAGCCGCTGACACGCAAAGAACGCGCCAACAACGTTAAAAAGCGCGACTTTTTAAGTAAATACAGCGGCATGGCACGCGAAATTTTAAATGCCCTGCTTGATAAATACATGAACACCGGCATTTATGAAATTGAAAAAACCGATATTTTAAAACTTGACCCGTTTATAAAATACGGCAAACCCAGCAAAATTGCCAGTTATTTTGGCAGCAGGGACGCTTATTTAAAAGCTGTGCAGGAACTGGAAAACGAAATTTACACGGACGAGGTAGGATAATAGATGAGTAATTTAACCGGATTTGTTAAAAGACTGCGTGATATTATGCGCAATGACGCAGGTATTAACGGCGACGCCCAACGCATAGAACAAATTACCTGGCTTTTATTTTTAAAGGTGTATGACGCCAAAGAGCAGGACTGGGAATTTGACGACAGCGATTATAAATCCATCATTCCCGAAAACTGCCGCTGGGCAAACTGGGCGGTTGATGATAAATCCGGCAAAGCCATGACGGGCGACACTTTGCTTAACTTTGTCAACAACACTTTATTCCCCACGCTGAAAAAACTTCCCGTAGATAAAGATACGCCTATAAAAAAAGCCATTGTGCAAACTACCTTTGCCGACGCTAACAACTATATGAAAGACGGCGTACAATTACGACAGCTTATCAATATAATTGACGAGCTTGATTTAAGCGATTATGACGAAATACACGCTTTTGGCGAAATTTACGAAAATATTTTAAAAGAACTGCAAAGCGCAGGCTCTGCCGGTGAATTTTACACTCCGCGCGCTGTTACCGATTTTATGGCAAAAATGATAAAACCGCAGATTGGCGAGCAAATGGCAGATTTTGCCTGCGGCACCGGCGGTTTTTTAACAAGCTGGCTGAAAGAATTGCAGCCGCAGATTAAAAACACCGCTGACCGCGAAGCCTTTGGCACATCTATTTACGGTATCGAAAAGAAACAATTTCCTTATATGCTTTGCATAACCAACCTGCTTCTGCATGATGTCGATACGCCGCGAGTTTACCACGACAACAGCCTGCTGCATAAAGTGCTTAATTACACCGATGACGACTGTTTTGACGTTGTATTAATGAATCCGCCCTATGGCGGCAGCGAAAAGAGCGAAGTAAAAAGCAACTTCCCGGCTGACCTTGCCAGCAGCGAAACAGCAGATTTATTTATGTCCGTAATAATGTACCGCTTAAAGCAAAACGGCAGGGCAGCAGTAATATTACCAGACGGCTTTTTGTTTGGCACAGATAACGCCAAAATTAATATTAAAAAGAAACTGCTTACCGAATTTAACCTGCATACCGTAATCCGTATGCCGGGCAGCGTTTTTGCGCCCTACACCAGCATTACCACTAACATTTTGTTTTTTGATAATACCAACCCAACCGAAGAAACCTGGTTTTACAGGCTTGATATGCCCAAAGGCTACAAACATTTTAGCAAAACCAAGCCCATGAAGCTGGAACATTTTACGCCGGTTATGGATTGGTGGAATAACCGCACCGAAATTAACATTGACGGCTTTGACAAAGCCAAAAAATATACTGCAAAACAGCTTATAGAAGATTTTAACTACAATCTTGATTTATGCGGCTACCCACACGAAGAAGAAGAAATACTTGACCCGATGGATTTAATCCAGCGCTATCAGGAAGAACGCGCAGCGCTGAATACCGAAATAGACTGCGTACTGGCAGACATTACTAAACTGTTGCGGGGTGAAAACCAATGACGCCGCAGGAGCTTAAAAACAGCATTTTGCAGCTTGCCATCCAAGGCAAACTTGTGCCGCAGCGCGTAGAAGAAGGCAATGCCGAAAACCTTTACAAACAAATACAAGCCGAAAAGCAAAAACTCATCAAAGAAGGCAAAATAAAAAAAGAAAAGCCTTTACCACCTATTACTGATGATGAAAAGCCCTTTGAAATACCGAAAAATTGGAAATGGGTAAGGCTTGGTGAAATTTCATTTATAAATGGTGGATATGCTTTTAAAAGTGAAAACTTTAAACAAAATGGTATAAGGGTAATTCGTATATCGGATTTTAACGAAAATGGACTTATAAACACTAAAATAGTACGTCATATTTTTGATGAAAGTTTAGAACCATTTTTATTAAAAGAAAAAGATATTATATTATGTATGACTGGAGGAACAGTTGGTAAAAGTTATTTTGTCAAAAAACTTAACGAACAAATGATGACAAATCAGCGAGTTGCTACAATTAGGAGTATTTTCGTTCATCAAGAATATATTAATTTTATTGTGCTATCTCCATTAATACAAAAAATAATAAAAGACAGCAAGAACTCAACAAATGATAATATTTCAATGGGAACAATAAATTCTTTCATTGTTCCACTTCCCCCACTTGCCGAGCAAAAACGTATTGTTGCCAAAATCGAGGAACTTTTGCCGTATGTTGAACGTTACGAAACTGCCTATAACAAATTACAGCAGCTTAATAAACGTTTCCCCGATGATTTACAAAAATCTGTTTTACAGCTTGCCATCCAGGGCAAGCTTGTTCCCCAACGCCCGGAAGAAGGCAATGCCGAAGATCTTTACAAACAAATACAAGCCGAAAAACAAAAACTTATTAAAGAAGGTAAAATAAAAAAAGAAAAGCCCTTGCCGCCAATCACTGACGACGAAAAGCCATTTGAAATACCGGAAAATTGGAAGTGGGTAAGGTTGGGGGAAGTAATAATTTTTATAGGAGGATACGCTTATAAAAGTAATTCGTATGTATCAAAATCTAATAATCAAATTTTAAGATTAGGAAATATTAAGCAAGATACTTTATTACTTGATGCAAAACCTGTATATATTTCAGATGAACTTTCCATTCAAACCAAAAATTTTAAAATACAAATTAATGATATACTAATAACAATGACTGGAACTAGACGAAAAAAAGATTATCTTTATACAACCAAAATAAATAAAAATGATGTAAAAGCTAGAAATTTGTTTTTAAATCAAAGAGTTGGATGTTTTAGAATAGTGTATGGTTTAGTACCAGAATTTTTGTTAAAAGTTTTACAAAGCGAAATAATCCGCGATTTAATTTTCAAAAAAGAAACCGGCACTGCAAATCAAGGAAATATAGGCTCTGAAGATATGAAAGAATTTATCTACATTCCTCTTCCACCATTTGCCGAACAAAAGCGTATAATTGCTAAAATCAAAGAATTTTTGTCATTATGTGATAAATTGAAATGAGGTTTAAAAATGATAAATATAGATAATTTGAAAACGACTTCCATATTAGCTTCTTTTGCTACATTAAAAAGCCTTTCTGATGAAAAAAAGTTTGAAAATTCTTATCAGCTTTTAAAAGAATTCATAATATACATAATTACAACAGACCCATTATATAGTTTTTCTGCTGTAGAAATGAAAAATAAATTAAAAGAACATTTTTTCTTTTTAATTCCAGAAGCCGTAATTAAAACCACTTTAAAAAATATTTCAGGTATTTCTTTAGAAAATGGAATATATCACGTTTCAATGTCAAAAATTAATTCAAAATCATTGTTCGAATTAAAAAGAAAAGAAGCCGATGAATATAATTCATTTATATTTAAAGATTTATCCAATTATGTATTAAGCAGAACAAATTTTGCACCTATTAACGAAGAAATATTAACTAAAGAACTGATAAATTTCTTAATTGATGATTCATCTTTAATTTCATCTAAATACACTGATTTCATTGGAGAATTCATTCTAAAAAATGAACATAACAAAGATATTCAAGATGGCTTAAATAGAATACGCGAAGGCAGTATTCTTTATATGGGATTAAGTTGTAATATTAGAGAAACTGGTAGTATTACCAAACCACTAACACTTTATTTAGGTACAGAAATTCTATTTAGTCTGGTTGGATATAATGGTGATATTTATCAGCAATTTGCAAATGATTTTTATGAGCAAGTACGAGTAGCTAACTCTAGTGGTCAAAAGAAAATTACACTTAGTTATTTTTCTGACATAAAAAGAGAAATTGATGATTTTTTTAAAACTGCTGAAGAAATAGTTGATGGCAAACGCCAATATTTATTAGACAAACCGGCTATGAAAGCCATAATAAATGGTTGTAGTACATCAGCTGATGTAGAAGTTAAAAAATCTGATTTTTATTATAAATTACAATATAGTTATAATATTATAGAAGATTATCATAATAATTACTATGATGAAAATTATTTTGCAACTAATTTAGAAAGTTTTGAATATGATGAAGATGATGAAGATGATGAAGATGATGATAAAAATTATAAAAAAGAAACTGCACTAAAACTTATAAGCAACATTAACAAACTTCGAAACGGTAATTATTATTGCAATGATCTTGATTCTGAACATCTCATTGTAACTAATACGAAAGTTACTCTTATTATGTCAAATAAACAATCAAATATTATTAAAAATCAAGAAAGTATTGACAATGTTTCTAATTTTGCCGTTTCGCTTGATAGAATAACTAACCTATTATGGTATAAGTTGGGAAATAGTTTTTCTAAAAAAGCATTCCCATCAAGCGTAAGTGCATTATTAAAAGCACGAGTTGTTTTATCTTCAAGTATTGCAAAGAAAGCAGAAAAGGCATTTTCAGAAGTGAAAAAGCAATACGAAGATGGTAACTTAACAGCAGATCAAGTTGCAGCACGAATAATTACTCTTAGAAATAAACCAAACTTTCCAGAAGATTTAAAGGGAGATAATATAGATGAAATAATGAACTTTTCGACTGAATATTTGAGTAGATATGAAGAAAATATAAAAAATACAAAAACTTCACTAAAAGAAAAGGAAGAATTTATTGCAACTTTAGAAGCAAATTCGCAAAAAGCACTATCTGAAAAAGAAGCTACTATTGCTTCACAAAAAGATATAATAAAAGGAAAAGATGACGAAAACGCTAAGTTACAAGATAAGATTAAAGAATATGAACGCAAAGAAGCAGAAGCAGCAGAAAAGGCAAGGAAAAAGAAAAATATAGCAATATTTTTTGGTAAAATATTATTAGTCTTTATATTAGTAATTCTATCAATTTTTTTAGAAAATGTATATCAATCTCAAATTACAGAACATTTTTCTACAGCTGTTGGCTTAATTAGTAGTGGTAGTTTATTTCAGAAAGATATAAAAAATATATTTAAAACGAAAAACAAAACTATACTTGAACAAGACAAACAAAACTAATAAGTATTTTATTCAAAACGAACAATATTTATAATTGGATAACCAAAACTACCGCTCTATATTATTTTAGTAAAAATTAGATCGGTAGTTTTGGTTACAATTTTACGCAATCGTTCATAATTACAATATTGACTGTTACTTTTCCCTCGTCAATGCGTTGCGCTCACCTGCGGCATAAGCTAAAATGTTAGCAACATATTGGTTTAAACTCAATCCTTCACGTTTTGATTGTTCCGTTATAATTCTGTGCAACGTTTTGGTTTTATTCAATTATCATCGTTTATAACTACAACCCACTTTCCTTTACGCAATGACCCGATATGTTTAATTTTATTTTCTTCCTGCATTTTTCTGATATGATATTTAACTGTATTTACGTTTAATTTTAAACGTTCTGCCATTTGTTTTTGGGATATCTCCGGTTCATTTTGTAGTAATTTTATAATATATTTCCACACTTCTTCATTTTGAGATTGGGTGGTGGATTGGGTGGTGGATTGGGTGGTGGATTCCGAATTAGCACTATTTAGAGGAACTATTATTTTAAAAACATCGCCTTCAATAAACTCCGGTTCCTTTCCGGAATAATATTTACTGTATTTAAACAAATTTCTTACGCCAGAACCAAGCTGGTCAGCATATCCAATGTTTCTAAAAAACGAGGCAATAATAGGATTTTTAGGGTTCGGTTCCATATTTTCCGGTGTTATTATACCTGACTGGACGGAACGGTTAGCGTTTTCTACATACATCCTATTATTTTCTATTATAAATTTTGCCTGATACGAACTTGTATACTCGCGATGGATTAAAGTGTTAGCAATAATTTCCCTTGTTATAATGTTACGAAGGCTTACTCTTTGGTCACCCTCTAAATAAAATTTATCAGGTAAATGTTTACGTCCAAATTCCATTAAAAGTTCATAACTTTCAATTAAATTGGTTTGTATAATCTCCCTGTCATCATAACGGTCTGTATTAATTCTGCGAAGTAATGCATCAGTCATATATGCCGGTACAACATCTTTAATAACTTCATCTTTACCAAGCAGCATAATAGCAGCTAAATTATAACCGTGTTCTCCAGTAGTTCTGTCTGTTCCGTAAAGTCCGGCGCTTTTTAAAAGTTCTTCATCGCTAAGACTGTTCCATGGATGTGTTTGCTCGCCGGAATTATTGACTGCCATTTTTCTAAGTTTTGGCAAAAGGTCTAAACGTAAATCATCCATTTTTAGATAAGGATAGATTCTTTTTTCAGTAAAAACATTTTGTTTACGTATGTACATTTGTGCTATTTGCGATGTTGCCGTTACTTTTACGTCAGCATCGTCGACACGGTCATAAATAACTTTTTTAAATCTATGCACCTCTGCACTTGGCGGAACATGAATGTGTATAATCGTTTTTCCTTTATATTTTTTTATTTCAGGTACCAAATAAATAGTTGGAGAAAAAAGATTTGGATTGCTAATACATTTTATAAAATTTTTTATCAATTGTGGCGCAGCTTTTTCAGAAATACCGGCTACTGTACCGTCATCTAATACACCTAAAAATATATCTCCGCCAAATCTGTTTAAAAATGCACAAACAGTTTCATAAACATCAACTTCTATCTGATTGTCGCAGCGCTTAAATTCTATTGCAATGTTTTCACCTATTTCAAAGAATGTTTTTAGCATTTTAGTATTCATTAATTTATATCTCCTTGGCAAAATCTTAATAAACTTACCCTCACAACTAAATTATATTATATTTTTTAATTAAATATAGTATCAGTATTTTTATTTGTAATGTATAATATCAGTATAATAATATTAAATTTACAATGATAGTGTTTACTACTATAATTTGAAGCGCACTATGTTTACATTTACAAGCGGCAACAAAAAAATAACGGTCTATCCCGCTTTGGCGGAAAACAAACCGGTAATTTATTTAACTACCTACAATGATGATGGCGGCGAGGTTTATGATGAGCTGCAAAAGCAGGGCTGCCCGGATTTTACTCTGGTAACTGTCAGCGGCTTGAACTGGGAAGCGGAGCTTTCGCCATGGGCGGCAGGCAATTTATTTAAGTACAGCGAGATGTTTACCGGAGGCGCGGACGCCTACCTGCAATTTTTAACGCAGCAGGTTTTACCGCAGGCCGAAGCAGGCTTGAACGGAATTTTGTGGCGCGGGCTTGCAGGATATTCGCTTGCAGGTTTGTTTACCGTATACGCGCTGTACAAAACGGATTTGTTCAGTCGCGCGGCAAGTATGAGCGGTTCACTGTGGTACCCCGGCTTTAAGGATTTTGCCATGCAAAGCGTGCTTTGTAAAACTCCGCAGCATTTGTATTTTTCGCTTGGCGATAAAGAAGCACGCGCACGCAACCAGTACCTTAAAACCGTGCAGCAGTGTACGGAAGAGCTGACAGCGCATTACCGCAGCCTTGGCATTAACACTTGTTATGAACTTAACCCCGGCGGCCATTACCGCAATATTATCAGCCGCAGCGCCGCCGGCATTAAGTGGCTATTAACCCAATAATAAAAGCAGCCCGCCGTTATCATGCGGCGGGTTTTACATTGTAAATTCAGCAAAAGCATAGAGATGTGCTTCAAGGCACGAGCCAAAAAATGTGGCGGTTAAATTCAGCATGCTATTTTTTGAGAGCCCGGCTGCGCAGCCCGGGCGGAATCGAAGAAGCCACATCATTTTTGCCGTGCCGCAGAAGTATATCTCTATGCTTTTAAATTTTTAAATTATGATAAAGCTACGCTTTCTCATTCCACAAAGTAAATCCCAGTATCAGTGCGCCGCCGATAAGCTGCATCAGCGTCATGGGCTCGCCCAGTAAAAGTACGGAAATTATTACGGCAACCAGGGGGTCTATATAACTTAAAATAGCGGCTTCCTGCCCCGTCAAATCTTTCAGTGCGGAAAAATATAGGCAGTAAGTAATGCCTGTATGGAACAGACCCACCGTCAGCAGGCATGCCCAGCCGGTACCGTCCAGCAGGTTTAAATTAAACCCGCTGCTTACCGCCACGTACGGCAGCAAAGTAACAACGGCAGCCAGCATCTGCAAAATGGTACGCTGTATGCCTGCCACGTTTTTAATAAATTTATTAAGCAAAATAACAGCGGCATAAAAAACCGCCGCCCCCAGCCCAAACAAAATGCCTGTAATACCGGCAGTTTCTTCACCGCCGCCGGTGCCTATAATAAGCACCAGCCCCAGCGTGGACATTACAAAGCAGATAATCTGTTTCGCCGTCAGCCGTTCATGAAACAAAAGCGGCGAAGCCACCGTAACGATAACAGGCGCAAAGTAATAGCTTAAAGTCGCCGCCGAAATTGTTGTATAGCGGTACGCCTGAAACAGCAAAATCCAGTTAATGCCCATGGCAATGCCGGAAGCAAGTAAAAGCGGCAGCTCACGCCCGGCTTTTTTTAAATTAAGCCCGCCTTTTTTTATAAATACCAGGTAAAACCCGATAAGGACGGATGCCAGCACTGCGCGGTACAGCGCCAGTTCACCGCTTGTTACACCGATATTGCGCGTAAAAACGCCCAGCGTGCCAAAAATAACCATAGCCGCACTGAGCATTAATTTTGCCTGTACACTTTCCTTCATAATATCTTTCCCTTTCAAAACAAAATAAATTTTGTAACAGCATTTTAAATATTGCTGTTTTCTTTTAATATATTGATATTAGTGTAACTCCGTTAAAGAATTATGTCAACAAACGTAAACAAATAAAGCACAGCAAACAAAAATAAACCGCTAAAATTTTATTAAAATCTTTTGTATCTTCTTGCAAATATGGTACAATGTTTAAGAATTTATTTTGCTTTTACGGAAAGGCGTTTAACAAGTGCTTACAAAAATAAAAAACTATCTGCGCAATGATGTTGTTTTAAGCGTTTCGCTGCTGCTGGCGCTGCTTTCGTGCCTCATTGAGCCGCCCAGCCTTAAATATCTGCGCTATATTGATTTTAATACGCTCATCATGCTGTTCTGCCTGATGCTGATTATTGAAGGCCTGCGCGGGCAGAACTTTTTGCAGTTTATCGGCAGCCGCATATTAATTAAGGTAAAAACAAGGCGCGGCATTGTATTTACACTGATATTTCTATGCTTCATCAGCAGCATGTTCATCACCAATGACGTTTCGCTGATTACCTTTGTGCCTTTCGGCATTATGATTTTGGAAATGATTAATTTAACGGACAAACTTTGCGGCACCGTTACGCTGATGACGATAGCAGCCAACCTCGGCAGCATGTTTACGCCTATCGGCAATCCGCAGAATTTGTACCTGTTTTCGCTTTCGGGCATGGGCGTGCCGGAATTTTTGGAGCTGATGTGGCTGTATACCGGCCTTGCCGCTTTTATGCTGACGGCAGTTGTGCTTGTATTTTACCCGGAAGAACATTTGCAGCTGGATATAAAAACCGAACGCCTTAAAGACAAACGCACCGTCTGCTTTTACCTTGTTTTATTTGCCTTGTGCGTGCTAACCGTGGCCCACTTTGTGCCGCACCTAGTACTGCTGGCCATTGTTGCCGCCGCACTTTTATACAAAAATAAAAGTCTGTTCCGACAGATTGATTATTCCCTGCTGCTGACCTTCCTTTTCTTTTTTATTTTTGTCGGCAATATGAACCATATCGGAAGCCTGCACAGTTTTATCAATCAGATTCTGGCCGGCAACGAAGTTTTAATAAGCGTCGCCGTCAGCCAGGTTATCAGTAATGTACCTGCGGCAATGCTGCTTTCAGGTTACAGCAATAACTACGCCGCGCTTATCGTAGGCACCAACCTCGGCGGCCTCGGCACGCTCATTGCTTCCATGGCAAGCCTTATCTCCTACAAGCAGGTTGCTGCAAAGTATCCACATTTAAGGAGGCAGTACCTGGCAATTTTTACGGTTGACAATTTAATATTTTTGGCAGCACTGTATGCGCTGCATGCTTTTTACTGATATAAACGGCACAGCCATAAATTTTTGGCGCTGCCGTTTTGCATCTTCCGCAGGAATATTTTTATAAAAAAGCCGGATAGCCTTGCGGTAAAATGCTATAAATGGTATGATAAGAAAGGATAATAAGTTTTGTCGTTAAGGAAGGGCACAAAAGAGGCTGCTTCCTGTTTCTTATTGTAAAAAACACTTTGGGGGGCAAAAATATGATTGAACGCTATACCAATCCGGAAATGGGCAATATCTGGACTCTTGAAAACGAATTCCGCACCATGCTGCGCGTGGAAATTCTTGCCTGCGAAGCCATGAACAAACTGGGCATTGTGCCTGATGATGCTTTGCATGACATTCAGACCAAAGCAGATTTCCGCATTGAACGCATTAAAGAAATTGAGGCTGTTACCAACCACGATATTATCGCCTTTTTAACAAATGTTGCAGAATATGTGGGCGATGCTTCCAAATACATCCATAAAGGCTTAACCTCAAGCGACGTTAAAGACACCGCTATGGGCGTTATGATGCAGCAGTCCGCAGACCTTTTGATGAAACACCTCGAAAAGCTGCACGAAGTTTTAAAACGCCGCGCTGCCGAACACAAACACACCGTTATGATTGGCCGCACGCACGGCATTCACGCCGAACCGATGACCTTCGGCCTGAAATTTGCTCTGTGGATGGATGAAACCGAACGCAATATGGAACGCCTGAAACAGGCCCGCGAATTTATTTCCGTCGGCAAGCTTTCCGGCGCTGTCGGTACTTATTCCAACATCGACCCGTTTGTTGAAGAATATGTATGCGAAAAACTCGGCATTAAGGCTGCACGCCTGGCAACCCAGGTTATCCAGCGCGACCGCCACGCCGATTATTTAACCACCATCGCCATTATCGGCTCTTCGCTGGAAAAAATGGCAACCGAAATCCGCAACCTCCAGCGCACCGATATCCGCGAAGCTGAAGAATATTTTGCGCCCGGCCAAAAAGGTTCTTCGGCCATGCCGCACAAACGCAACCCCATTACCTGCGAAAAAATCTCCGGTATGGCAAGGCTGCTGCGCGGTTATGCCGTTGCTGCCCTTGAAGACGTTACCCTGTGGCATGAACGCGATATTTCCCATTCTTCCGTAGAAAGGGTTATTCTGCCGGATGCAACCATTGCACTGGACCATATGCTGCGCAAATTCATCAACATTGTTGATAAACTGCTGGTTTATCCGGATGCCATGATTGCCAACATGAACAAAACCGGCGGCCTTATTTACAGCCAGAACCTGCTGATTGCCCTCGTAAGCAAAGGCGTACTGCGCGAGGACGCTTACAAATGGGTACAGCGCAACGCTATGGCCCGCTGGCTGGAAGGTGCAGACTTTAAAACCAATGTTGAACACGATGAGGATATTAAAAAATACCTCACCGACGAAGAAATTGAGCATTGCTTTGACCCCATGCCGATGCTGCGCAATGTAGACCTCATTATGGCGCGCTTCGGATTATGATTATATAAGGAGAGATAGTTATGTCATCTGTTGTAGTTATCGGCGCCCAGTGGGGCGATGAAGGCAAAGGCAAGATTGTTGATTACCTGGCTCAGAAAGCCAACGCTGTTGTACGTTATTCCGGCGGCTCCAACGCAGGGCACACCGTTGTTGTAGACGATGTTGCCTATAAACTGCGTCTTTTGCCCTCCGGCGTACTGTACAAAGATAAAATCAATATCCTCGGCAACGGCGTAGTTATTAACCCCGCAGTTGTACTTCAGGAAATTGCAGGCATGAAAGCCCAGGGCATTGACTGCAGCAATCTTTTGATTTCCGACCGCGCCCACGTTGTTATGCCTTACCATGCAAAATTGGACGAACTGCAGGAAGCTGCACTCGGCGAACACAAAATCGGCACTACCAAAGGCGGCATCGGCCCCTGCTACATGGATAAAGTAGCCCGTACCGGCATCCGCATCTGCGATTTGATGGAACCCGATACTTTTGCTGACAAGCTGCGTGTAAACCTGGCTGCCAAAAATGAAATTATTACCAAAATTTACGGCGGCGAACCGTTTGACTATGACAGCGTGCTGAAAGAATACCTGGCTTATGCCGAAGAACTCCGCCCGCATGTTTGCGACACCGGCGTTGTGCTTGGCGAAGTTTTTGAAGCAGGCAAAAACGTATTGTTCGAAGGCGCACAGGCTACCTTCCTTGATATTGACCACGGCACCTATCCGTATGTAACAAGTTCCAACCCGACTGCTGCCAATGCGGCAACCGGCAGCGGCGTAGGCCCGCTGTGCATCAACCATGTGGTTGGCGTTGTTAAGGCATACACCACCCGTGTTGGCGAAGGCCCGTTTGTTTGCGAACTGTTTGACGCTGACGGCAACGCCCTGCGTGAACGTGGCCACGAATACGGCACCGTTACCGGACGCCCGCGCCGCTGCGGCTGGCTTGACGCCTTTATGCTGAAATACAGCGCACGCGTAAACAGCCTTGACTGCCTGGCAGTAACCCGCCTTGACATTCTTGACGAAATGCCGGTAATTAAAATGTGCGTAGGCTACAAATATAACGGCGAAGAAATCAAACAAATCCCGGCAAGCCTGAAAGTTTTGGCACAGGTTGAACCTATCTACGAAGAATTTGAAGGCTGGATGACCGATATCAGCGGCGTACGCAAATACGAAGACCTGCCGGAAAACTGCAAAAAATACTTAAAACGCATGAGCGAAGTAGCAGGCGTTGAAGTAGGCATTGTTTCCGTAGGCCCCGACCGCGAACAGACCATGATTTTAAAAGAACTGTTTTAAAAAGTTCATAAACTGAATAATTAACTGCGGCACAGCTTTAGGCTGTGCCGTTTTAGTACAGGAGAACAGTTTTATGGCCAATCTGCAATATGTACTTCATAAAGGAAATAAAAATACCGGCAGCCTCAAATTTGTGCAGCCGGAAGCTATGCAGGCCGTACTTGAATTTCACAACGGCATTGCAGGTTATGCGCAAACTCCGCTTGTAAGCCTGCCTAATCTGGCAAAACAGCTCGGCGTTGGGCAGATTTTTGTTAAGGACGAATCAGCACGCTTTGGGCTGAACGCCTTTAAAGCGCTGGGCGGCAGTTACGCCATTGCCAGATACTTATGCGGCAAATTAAATATACCCGTTGACGGAAACAGTTTTAACGTTTTGTGCAGCGAAGAAGCAAAAGCCAAACTCGGCACCGTAACCTTTGTAACGGCAACAGACGGCAATCACGGGCGCGGCGTAGCCTGGGCCGCCAAACTTCTGGGGCATAAAGCAGTTGTTTACCTGCCCGAAGGCTCAAGCCAGGAACGGCTTAACAACATCCGCGCGCTGGGCGCAGAAGCGGAAATTACAAAATTTAACTACGACGGCGCCGTGCGCCTTGCCTATGCCATGAGCCGCAAGCACGGCTGGGTGTTGGTGCAGGATACCGCGTGGAGCGGCTACGAAGAAATACCCACCTGGATTATGCAGGGCTATACCACCATGGCGCAGGAAATTACTGCTCAGCTAAACGGCATAACGCCGACGCATTTGTTTTTGCAGGCCGGTGTAGGCAGCATGGCAGGCGCGGTACTCGGCTATTTTGCATCGCTTTGGCAGAACAACCTGCCTGTTACCGTTATCTGCGAACCGGATAAAGCCGCCTGCCTGTATAAAACGGCAGCGGCAAACGACGGCACGCTGCACAAAGTAACCGGCAGAATGAACAGCATGATGGCCGGGCTTTGCTGCGGCGAACCCTGCACTGTAAGCTGGGATATAATCAATAATTTTGCAAACGCCTTTATTGCATGCAGTGATTACTATGCAGCCAGCGGCATGCGGCTTTTGGGTATGCCGCAAAGCGGCGATGCGCGCATTGTTTCGGGCGAATCGGGTGCGGTAACCGCCGGAGTTCTGGCAGCGCTGATGCAGGACCCAGAGCTTGCGCAGCTGCGCAACGAACTTGGGCTTGACGAAAACTCGCGCGTGCTTTTAATAAGTACGGAAGGCGCTACCGACAAAGTAAACTACCTTAAGGTACTCAGCGGCAAATGGAAGCCGGAAAACAAATAAAACGCTTTATTTACGGCATAAAAAAATAAGCAGGCTTGATGATTTTAAAATCACCAGGCCTGCTTTTATTTTGTTCGTATTTTATAAATTTCCGTTCGTTGCTTCCGCCAGCATTACGCCCTCACCGGCATGCACACGCACCGGCACCATAATTTTCTGCCCCGGCTGCAAATCCGTATTCTGCAAACCGTTTGCCTCGCAGATGCGGTAAATAACGGCGCGCACATCTTCGTCATCTTCCGCCCAGCGTGAAGCAATATCCCACATGGTATCGCCGCTGTACACGGTTACCGTGCGCGTGGTGTAAATTTCATCTGCTGCGGATACTGTGCCGAACACGTAACCGCTGTATAATAAAAAGACTGCCATTACTATTGCCGTCAGCTTTTTCATAAACAATCAACTGCCTTTCAAAACGTTTGTTCGTTATAGTTATAATAAAACGAACAGCGCATTTTGTCAAGCATATTTATGAAAATTTGTTCGTATTTTTTAGTTTATACTGCAAACAAATTAAGAAGCAACCCACATATAAAACGGCATTACAACAACAGCCAAAACCGTTGTAACAACCGTAAGGGTAGCGGCATATTCGTAATCAGCCCCATAATTTTTGGCAAGCACAGGCAGCACGGAAGGTGCAGGCATGGCCGCCTGAATGGTAAACACCTGCGTCATAAGCGGCGGTATGCCAATTACCGGCGCCATTAAAATAATTCCCAGCGGGCAAACTACAAAACGCCCGAACAGGGCAAGTAAAATCTGCCGGTCAAAATGAATTTTGCTCCAGTCAGCATTGCTTACAACGGCGCCTATAAAAAGCATGGCCAGCGGCGTTGTCATATTGCCCATGTATTTAAACGAAACAAGCAGCGGATGCGGCAGGTGCAGTTCAAGCATTACCAAGGTAAAGCCAATGGCAAAGCCTGCCAGCGGCGGGTTAACAATGTGCTTCAGCGTCTGCACGCTAAAAAGCGGCGGTACGTTTTCCGTTCCGTCAACGGCAATAATATGGGCCGCCACAACCCAAAACACCACTGTGTTCGCCATATAATAAACCAGTACAAACGGTATGCACTTTGTCCCAAACAGTTCGGTGGAAAGCGGCAGGCCTATTAAAATGGTGTTGGTTACAAAAAACACTGCCGCCAGAACGCCGCGCCGCCCTTTGGGTATTTTGGCAAAGCGCACGGCAAGCTGCCCGATGATAAAACAGATTATCATCGACGAAACCGCTACCGGAAGGCCGCTGCTCATTTGTATAACCGTATCATGCGTAAGCGTTTCCGTTAAATTCACAATCATATACAGCGGCAGGCAGATTTTCGTTATCAGTTTGGAAATCAGGTTCAGGCTTTCTTCCGAAAACCAGTGGTGGCTGCCAAGGTAATACCCGGCCAATACCATCAGGCTGACGGTAAAAACGCCTTCAAACGCATGCAGTACAATATCCACGCGGCCTCACTTCCTTTTTAAAGCATTATTTTTTAATTTGCAGCGTTCTTAACTTCCTCCAGTTTGGCTTTCATCCATTCAATCATGGCAAGTTTGCCAAATTCAAACCAGGTGGTGCAGTTGCTGTTTTTGGCAATATAAGCATTCCATTTTTCCTGGTTTACGTTTTCCACCTCCAGCAGGTTCATAATGCCGAAACCGCTGCGGATTATTAAATCGTTCATGGAAGTAAACTTGCTGTTTTCCTGCAAAAACTTATCGTTGAACAATGCCGGGAAAGACACAAGGCTCAGGGCTTTGCCGAGTTCTTTATCATGCTTGAAAATTTCAAGATAGTGTTGAAATTCCTTCTCAATATCCATCTTTTCTTTGTTTTCCATAATTACAATTCCTCCGGAGTAGAATTTTAAAAATAAAATTTATGCTTTTATTTTAACACACATAACAATATAAAAAAACCGTTAAAATTTTTAATTTTGTTCCGGCAAAATGCCGCCCTTTAAATTTTTGTTGAATCCCTACTTGATTAGTAGTAAAATACTTTATATGAAAGGAGTTCAGCATGAAAATATCTACCAAAGGACGTTACGCGCTGCGCCTGATGCTCGATTTAGCAGCCAACAGCCAGCATGAATATACGCCGGTTAAAGAAATTTCCCTGCGGCAGGATATATCCGATAAATATCTGGAGCAGATTATCGGCCGTTTGAGCAAAGCCGGGCTTGTACAAAGCGCCCGCGGCGCGCAGGGCGGCTATAAACTTACCAAAGCACCGTCAGAATGCACCGTTGGGGAAATACTGCGCGTGCTTGAAGGCGACCTTGCACCGGTAGCCTGCGCGGCATCCGTGCATCCGACACTCTGCCCGCGCCTTGATGACTGCGTTACAACAGAAGTATGGCGGCGCATAGGCGAAGCCATCAACAATGTTGTAGATAATATTACGCTGGCGGATTTACTGAAATGGCAGGAAGAAAAATGCTGCTGTAAATAATAGTGCTTTAAACATGCTTTATAATAATCAGGAGGGATTTTTTATGGCAAATTTAACACGTGAAGAAGCCTGGGAATTAGTAAAAGAATATAACAAAGACCCGTTTCATCTGCGCCACGCGCTGACAGTGGAAGGCGTTATGCGCTGGTACGCCAACGAGCTCGGCTACGGCGATGAAGCAGATTTTTGGGCACTGGCCGGGCTTCTGCACGACCTTGATTTTGAAATGTACCCGGAACAGCACTGCATTAAATCGCAGGAAATTATGCGCGAACGCGGTATAGACGAAAAACTCATCCACGCCACCGCCAGCCACGGCTACGGACTTGTATGCGACATTAAACCGGAGCACCAGATGGAAAAAGTTCTGTTTGCTGCCGACGAGCTTACCGGACTTATCGGCGCGGCCGCTTTAATGCGCCCTTCCAAAAGCGTAAGCGATATGGAAGTAAAATCCATTAAAAAGAAATTTAAAGATAAAAAATTTGCGGCAGGCTGCCACCGCGAGGTAATTGCGCAGGGCGCCGAAATGCTTGGCTGGACGCTTGACGAACTGTTTGAAAAAACCATTGAAGCCATGCGCGTTGACGAAGCCAAAATAAACGAAATCTGCGCAGCGCTGCCGCCGAAGGAATAACATGAAGAAAAAAGTACTTGCCGCCATGAGCGGCGGCGTAGACAGTTCTGCCGCGGCAATGCTGCTTTTAGAGCAGGGTTATGAAGTTATTGGCGTTACGGCGCGTATGTTTAACGGCTGCGATATCGGCCTGCCGGATGCGCCGCTTAATATTGACCGCGACATTAAAGACGCACAGGCCGTAGCGCAGAAACTTGGCATTGAGCACAAGGTTGTTG
The DNA here is from genome assembly GCF_023336935.1 of Phascolarctobacterium sp. ET69. Classification (GTDB taxonomy): domain Bacteria; phylum Bacillota; class Negativicutes; order Acidaminococcales; family Acidaminococcaceae; genus Fusicatenibacter_A; species Fusicatenibacter_A intestinipullorum. The sequence goes on along the minus strand of NZ_JAMBLR010000002.1, from coordinate 76,650 downwards.
ATTTAAGAGCCTGCTTTAACAGGCACGTTATACAGCACTTTGCCAGCGAATACCGCTGCGGCAGCACACCCAACCCCTGCGTTGACTGCAACAAATACATAAAATTCGGCGCACTCTTGGATTACGCCAGGGAGCTCGGCTGCGACTACCTGGCAACAGGGCATTACGCCCGCATAGTTTACGATAGCGCAAAGAGCCGCTGGCTTTTGGCGCGCGGAGAAGACCACCGCAAGGACCAGAGCTACATGCTGTTTTCGCTCTCGCAGGAGCAGCTTTCGCACGTGCTGCTGCCACTTGGCGGCGTAAGCAAAGACGAAATACGCAAACTTGCCGCCGAAGCAGGCCTTGTTACCGCCCAAAAGCCGGACAGCCAGGATATCTGCTTTGTGCCTGACGGCGATTACGCAGGTTTAATCGGGCGCATCGACAAAGCTTCCGATACCGCCGGTAATTTTGTGCATCTTAACGGGCAGGTTCTCGGCCGCCACAAAGGGCTTGTAAACTACACCATCGGCCAGCGCAAAGGCCTTGGCATTGCCTACGATTACCCATTATATGTAATAGAAAAAGACACCGCTTCCGGAAACGTTACGGTAGGCCCGGCAGAAGCTTTGTTCAGCCGCGGGCTGCTTGCCAAAAACTGTAATTTTATTACCGAAGCCGCCCTTACCGGCCCGCTGCGCGTAACCGCCAAAACACGCTACCGCCAGCAGGATGTACCGGCAGCCATTGAACCCTGCGGCGAATACGTAAAAGTTACCTTTGATGAACCCATGCGCGCCGTTACGCCGGGGCAGGCCGTTGTATTTTATAACGGCGAATTTATTGTTGGCGGCGGTATTATACAAAGCGCGCTGAAGGAGTAAGCCATGAAAAAAACTATTGCCGCTTTGGCAATCTGCCTGTTTGCAGCCGGTGCTGCGCACGCTGCAATGCCGCAGACGCCAAACACAATTACGCCGGATTTACTGGCAGAAGCAACGGCAAAACTGAATAACCCGCCAGCGGAAAAACTATCCGGCACGGAACAGCAGAACGCCCAAACGCCAAAAGGCAGCCCGGAATCCGGCAGTAATACAACTGCGCCAAACGGCACAGCCCCTGAACAGGAAGCTGCCGTAAAAACACCGGCAAATGTAAAAACCGCAGAACAGGGCACCGAAAAGGGCAAAAACACCGTACAGCAGCAGGTTAAACAGCCGCGCGTTGTACGCCGCACGGTAAAAATAGAACCTGCCAAAGAAAACTGGTATTTAACCAAACCGGCAGATTTTACCTACTATGTTAATAAAACAGCCCCGTCTTACAGCCTGGCAATACCCACGGCATTCGGCGCGGATTTGCTGGCAGGGCTGCCCGCAGAAGGCCCAATGATTACCCGCGGCGCGGATGACACAACGGCAATGATGTTTAACGCCTCCATTCCAGACAGCAAAGCCGCAGTGTTTAAAGACGCGCTGGCAGGCAAACAGCTGATGGCGCCGCCTGCACCGGTAACGCGCCACCTGAAGGAAAAAGGCGAAGAAATTATTGAAATAACCGAATTTGAAGCGCCGCCGCAGTACAGCTACCGGCAGGTAAATACCGAAGCTTTAAACCTGCCGCCCCAGCTGCAAAACCTTGTGCTTACGGAAGCAGGCGAATACAAAACCTTTCAGGGGCTAAACACCCGCTATATGCAGTTTAAATGCACCAGTGGCAATGTGTCCTGCCTGCTGCGCCTTACGCTTACGCAGCACAGCGGCTACCAGTACACAGGTTTTTACCTGTTCCCCGAAAATAAGCGCCTTACCTTCATTCCCCTTGCGGATTACTCCGCACGCAGTTTGCAGTGCGGGCAAAGCTCACTGTTTGATAAATATTAAAAGACTTACATAAACAAAACCTGCCTCCGGACGGATTATTTCCGTAACGAAGGCAGGTTTTTTATGCGTTGTAAGCAATACCGCATTATAAAAATTTTTGTTTTACGCTTTTTGCGAGAGCAAAAGCCCCAGTATAATCAGCACGCCGCCCGCCAGCATTTTTACCGTTACCGGCTCGTTTAAAACAATTACAGCCGAAGCAACTGTCAGCACCGGCACGGCATAAATATAAGCGCTTGTTTTAACGGCGCCCAGCACTTTAACGGCATAGTTCCACGTTACAAAACACATAGCAGATGCGCCCAGCCCCAAAAACAAAATATTAAACAAATATGCCGGGTTATAAAAGCGTGTTAAATCCGGCGTAAAGCCGAAGATATATAACGCAGGCAGCATAAACAGCAGCCCGTAAAAAAAGATATGCCGCGTAATTAAAATGGTGTTGTAGCCGAAGGTTGTTATTTTGCGCGTCAGCACGGCGTAAAGCGCCCACACGGCGGCAGCGCTTAACGGGTAAGGTTAAACTGCATACCGCTTTCGGCAGTGCTGATGAGGTAAATGCCTGCCATGGCAAGGACGAAACCAAAAATAAAACGCCGGTGCGGGCGTTCCTTACCGCGCGAAGCCGCAAAACCTGCCAGTGCCGTAAAAAACGGCAGAACAGAATTTCCACCGGTAAAAAGCCCGTAAGCAGTATTTTTGTTGAAATAAACGTAACGCCCCACACAAAAATGGTTATAATTGCCGCTGCGTGGCCTCTTGTTTTATCCACGGCACTCCCTCCTTAACAAAATATTATAACAAAATCTGTCTGCTGTTTCCTGTAAAAAAACGTCAAAAAAAGACGGCCCTGTAAAAAGGCCGCCCCTTAAAAATTCCCGGTTATGCCAATTCTTTGGGTTCACTGGTAAAGGAATATTCAGTTGCTTTAATGTTATCAAGATAAAAAACGGTCATAACGCCGTCATCGGCATTATACATATTTTTCAAAACCGGCACGGCTTCCAGCATGGCAGCGCGCGCTTCGCGGCGGTCGTCCATTTTTACCTCGCCGTCAAGGCGAATCCAGCTGTCCTGCCCTTTCATGGCAGAAATTTCCACGCGCGGATTTTCCAAAAGCTGTTTGTAAACGTTTTTTGTTTTTGCGGTAATAAAATACAATTTGCCTTCAAATTCGCACACAGCGCCGAACGGACGTACACGCGGCTGATTGCCGTCCATTGTCGAAAGATAAAATACGCCGCTTTCTTTTAAATAATCAAGTACAGCAGACATTGTTTTTTTATACTCCTTCCGTAAGCCGGTTTGTTTTGGCTTACGTTTTTATTATAACTCTGCCCGCACAAAAAATAAACAAACTTATATGCCCTTCGCCTGTAAAATGTTATAATAAAAATCAGCAGCAAGTTTAACGGAGGTGCCTTATGCTACTGTCCAATCTCAGTCTGATACTGGAAGGCGGAGGCATGCGCGGCATGTTTTCGGCCGGTGTTTTTGACGCTTTTCTGGAAAAAGAACTGGTTTTTCCGCATATCGCCGGGGTATCGGCGGGAGCCTGCAATATACTTTCGTATATGTCGGGGCAAAAGGGCCGCACCAGGCGGATTATTGAAGATTATGTGGGCGATGACCGTTACTGCAGCGTAAAAAACTGGCTGCGCACACGCTCGCTGTTCGGTTTCGATTTTATTTTAAACGATATTCCCCGCCATTTAATTCCATTTGATTACGATGCGTTTTATAAATATCCCGGCAGGCTGGAGGTTGGCACAACGGACTGCGGCACGGGTGAATCGGTATGGTACACGCAGATGGATATGGGCAGGAATTTTACGCCGGTACGCGCTTCGGCATCGCTGCCGTTTCTAGCGCCCATTGTGCATTTCGATAAACGCCGCCTGCTGGACGGCGCACTGACAGACCCCATTCCGTTTGACCGCGGGCAAAGGGCAGGCTACGATAAGTTTGTAATTGTGCTGACGCGCAACAAGGGCTACCGCAAAAGCAGCACCGTTCCGGCGGCGCTGGTTAAGCTGTGGTACAAGCATTACCCGCTTTTGCAGCAGATTTTGGCAGAACGCCCGCAAAATTACAACAAACAAATAGAAGCCGTTGAAAAACTTGAACAGGAAGGCAAGGCCGTTATTATACGCCCGCAGCAGCCGCTGACGATTGACCGGCTTGACCTCGACAAGGAAAAACTTTTAGCGCTGTACGACCACGGCTATGACTGCGGCCTGCAAGCGGCAAATAAAATTATAAAATTAAATTACAAATAAGGAGAACCAATAGATGCAGGAAATAAAATGCCCCAAATGCGGCGAGGTGTTTCAGGTTGACGAAACCGGCTACGCCGCCATTGTAAAACAGGTAAGGGACGAGGAATTCCACAGGGAAATTCACGAACGCCTAGAACAGTTTGAGAAAGAAAAAAACGCTTCGGTAGAACTTGCCAAAACCGCAACCGCCAAAGCGTATGATGTTGCGCTTGCAAAAAAAGCAATGGAAATTAACGATTTAAAAAGCCAGCTGAATATGCAGAAAATGTCGCAGGCCGCATCTTTACAGGATGCGCTTAACAAAAAAGAACTGGAGCTTGCACAGAAGGACCAGCTTATTGCCGGGCTTACGGCGCGTTTAAACGCAGGCAAACAGGAAATTGAACTTGCCATCGCCAAAGTAGTTAACGAAAAACAGCAAGAGCTTAACGACAAGGAACAAAACATTTTGCAGCTTACTTCCGCCATTGAAAACGGCAAAAAAGAAAGCGAACTGCGCGAGCAGACTTTAATTACCCAGTATCAAGAAAAGCTCAAATTTAAAGACGAGGAAATTGAGCGCTATAAAGACTTTAAACTGCGCCAGTCCACAAAAATGGTTGGCGAAAGCCTGGAGCAGCACTGCGAAATAGAGTTCAACAAGTTAAGAATGACCGGTTTTGCCAACGCGTATTTTGAAAAAGACAACGATGCGCGCACCGGCAGCAAGGGCGATTATATTTACCGCGAAGCGGACGAGGACGGAACGGAGTTTATTTCCATCATGTTTGAAATGAAAAACGAAATGGACGCCACTTCAACCAAAAAGAAAAACGAGGACTTTTTTAAGGAACTTGATAAAGACCGCCGTGAAAAGAACTGCGAGTACGCCGTGCTTGTTTCCATGCTGGAATCGGAAAGCGAGCTGTACAACACCGGCATTGTCGATGTTTCTTACCGCTACCCCAAAATGTACGTTATCCGCCCGCAGTTTTTTATTCCCATCATCACGCTGCTGCGCAACGCGGCGCAGAATTCACTGCAATACCGCAAGGAATTAAGCGTTATTAAAACGCAGAACATTGATATTTCCAATTTTGAAAACGATTTGAATGAATTTAAAGATAAGTTTTCGCGCAATTACCGCCTTGCCAGCGAAAAATTTAAAAAAGCCATTGAAGAAATCGACAAAACGATTGACCATCTGCAAAAAACCAAGGACGCGCTTTTATCTTCCGAAAATAACCTGCGCCTTGCTAACAACAAAGCGGAGGACCTTTCCATTAAGCGCTTAACGCGCAACAACCCCACCATGGCCGCCAAATTTGCAGACTTGGAAAAAGACTAAAACAATATAAAATTAAACAGCCTTTAAGGCAGTGCCGTTACCGGCGCACCCTAAAGGCTGTTTTTTATTTGCTGTTCATTTATAGTTAATAGCTTTTAATTACCGTTTTTCATCCGTTTTTGCGGCACACTAATTTAAAAGCAATTTCGTGCTCCAGCACCAGCGGCTTTTCCATGGCAAAAAATACCATGCTCTTGGCGGCAGCGGTTATTTCGTGCGTTATTTCCGCCGTAAAGGGGTCAATAATCTGTCCTATCACCTCGCCCCTGCGTACTTCTTCGCCCGGGGCTTTTAACGCTTTAAAAATGCCGCCTGCCGGTGTAAGTACGTTAATAAGCTCGCTTTCGCTGATGACAGTGGAAAGATAGCCGCTGTAACAGGTGTATTTTACCGCACCGACACGGCTTAAATAACGCAGTACGGCGTCCACCGCGTTTGCGGCGCTGTCATCATCAAGGCGCGAGGTTTCCTGCGTATAAATGTTAAAGGCGGCGCTGTCCCATATCTGCCAGTTATAGTTCAGCGTTGTTGTGTCTATGGGCTTCGGCTCGCGCGTTACAATATACGGCAGCCCGAACATGCTGCCCAGCGCCGGGCTTTGGTAACCTGTATTAACAATGCGGGCGTGCGGCACAAATTTGCCGGGCAGGTAAAAGCTTGCCATATGGATGCCGCAGCGGTAATCCTTAACAGCCTCAAAAAGCCCTGCCGCTATGCGCTGCGTGGTTTCACCCAAATCGTACCCCGGAAACATTCTGTTAATGTCGCTGCCATCCATCGGCCAGAAGCGTTTGCCGACATTCATGGAAAAGCGGTTGGCACAGGGAATGACGAGTATTTCGTGCCCCGGCAGCAAATTGCCGCGCTGCTCTATTTCCGCCAGTACTTTTACAAGGCGCGCGCAGGTATACATTTGCTGTACCTCATCGCCGCGTATGCCGCCCACAACGGCGCAGGATTTTTCGCCTTCGCCGAAGCGGAAGCCTTCCAGCAGAAAGTCCTGCCGGTAAGGCATTTTCATTGTATATAAAATTTCGCGTTTCATTCTCTGCTGCCTCCCGTTACGATGCGCGCCAGCAGGCTGCCCGGATAAACAACGGGATATTCACGCAGGGTAAACAGCAGCCCATCTGCAGGCGCGGTAACGCGCTCGTTAATATTCCCAGTCAGCGGGTCGGCAATAATGCCAAGCAGCTGCCCTTTTTTTACAGAACTGCCGTGCTGTGCCTGCGCCATAAAAATACCGGCGGCGCCGGCGTTTACAAAGGCCACTTCGTCACGGCTGATAAGCGGCGTATGGGTACAGTGCGTTTTTCCGTCCCACATGCCCTCGCTGCGCATCAAATTCAAAATTCCTTCGGTAAGCTGCTCACCGTAAGCAGGCGTAAGGCGCATGCCAACGCCCATTTCCACAACCAGGCAGCGCGTACCAATAGAGTTCATGCTGCACGCAAAAGTGCTTTGCAGCACGGTGGCAGCCGGGTAAATCCAAACAAAATCCACGTTTAAAAGCCGTGCCAGCGGCACCAGTGCGTCTGCCGTTTCTTCGGAAATACGCACCTGCGGCATTTCGCGCAGAAAAATATTAGAGGCGTGAATATCAACAGCAATATCCGACCCCTTAACGTCATTAATTATTTCATTTGCAAAATATTCTGCCGCCGGACCGCCGTTTTCCCCCGGAAAGATTCTGTTTAAATCAACGTCAAACAAGGGTATGCTGCGCTGAATTGTATTAATGCCCAGCGGATTGACGGCGGGATAAATATCGACGGTGGCGTGCAAATATTCAGGGTGTTCCATAAGGCGGCGGTTTAAAAGCCACGCCGCATACTGCCCCTCCAGCTCGTCGCCGTGTATGCCTGTAACAACGGAAATACGTTTGCCCCCGTCCTTCCCCGACAGCGGCGTTATTCTGTTTTTATGCAGTTCCAGGCGCTCGTGCACGGCAAGACCAAGGCCGGCAACTGTTATGTCCATTTTGCTGCACCTCTTTCGGTATCTATGTTAAAAAGCAGCGGCGTACTACTGCCTTAAATTTCTTTTACGCGCATAAAAACGGTCTGCGTCTGGTCCGCAAGGCCGTAAAAGGTTCCCTGCTCCACCGGGCAGTCGGCAGCATCGCGCCCTGTGGCAAAACGCAGGTAGCTTGCGTCCGTACGGCAGTCGCGCGTCGGGTCGAAGCCATGCCATGCGCCTTCGTAATAAATTTCTGCCCAGGCATGGGTTGCCCCCTCGCCAACGGTAAGCCCCATGCAGTAGCGTGCATGCCAGCCTGCAAGCCGCGCCAGCGCTATAAAAACGTGCGCGTAATCCTGGCACACGCCGCGCCCGCCAGCCAGGGCTTCCTCGGCCGTGGTATAAATGCCTGTTGCCCCGGGCTGATAGCGCAAAAGGCTGTGCACGGCGTGGCAAAGCGCGTCCAGCGCAGCAAGCGTTTTACCGCGAGCCATGGCGGAAGAAACCTGCGTCAATATTTTTCCGGGTTTTGTGCGAAAGCCGGCAAAACGCAGGCACGGATTAGGCGGCGGTGCGGGCTGCCCAGGTTCTTCCACGCGGGCAATGCCCCTGCTGCCATAACGCAGAACATTATGCTCGCTGCCGATGCTGCACCAGAACACGGTATTGCCAAAGCCGTCATTTTGCGGCGCAGGCAGCCTGCCGGGCATTATTTTAACGGTATAAGTTTCCAAATGCTGCCCGGCATCGTTTAACGGCACGCAGCGCAGTGCCAGCTGGTGCCCATGCACTGGCTGCGAATACTGCACAGTGGTTATAAAAGCAAAACGCAGGCGTTTCATCAGTATCACCCATCAGTCAGATATTTACAAGCAGCCCTTCTACCGCCGCTGTAAGCACCGGCGCAGGCGGCAGGTTTTCCGGGCTGCCTGCCAGGGAGTTAAGCAAAAACTGCATATTGTTTTCGTTTACGGCAAGCTGCGCCTTTTTTAAACGGCTGGCAAGGTGCCGAACTTCTTTCAGGCACTGCTCCTGCAGATACCCGAGCCGCAGAAAAATATCCACACGTTCAAGGCTTGCGCCCGATTTTATAATATTGCGGTTAATTTCTTCTTCGATATTTTCCTCGCACGAGCCGCGGAACGCCATAATATCGTCCAAAACCCATTGCAGCTCTACGGCAGGCCCGCTGCTTTTGGCGGCAAGTTCCATTGCCGTTACAGCCATCTGCACATAAGCCAGCGTATCGCTGGAAAGCGTTTCGCGCAGTACAATGGCATTATCATAAGCATGTGCCAGTGACGCGGCAACAGAATCTGCGTTTTCCGCATTAAAATAGTAGCTGCGGATAAAGGCAGCCGTGTTTTCATAATGGCAGGCAATGCCCATGCGGCGGCAGTAATCCTTGTAATCGGCTTCCGCGCCGTCAGTTTCCGCATCAAACATAATACGCGTTGCTTTTAAAGTTGTGTAAACCCTTTCCAGATAACGCCCCAGCCAGAACAGGCGGTTCGTCCTGCTTAATCCGATAGTACCCATGTATCCTTAAAGCCTCCTCCCTGCGAACTGTTAACAACAAAACTGTCCGGCTCACGGCTGAAACGTGTCAGCCCGCTGGGCCATACCTTCGTTTCCGCGCCAGTCAGCACAAACGCACGCAGGTCGGCCTTGCGCTCTGCCTGCACGCCGTTTTCCATCACCGGCAGGTCCTTAAAATCTATAACCTCCTGCGCTATAAAACGGCGCGGCTCGCGTTTAATCATGCCCGCAAGCTCCGCTAATTTTTCCTGCGTCAGCTCGCGCCCAAACACCACGCCATAACCGCCTGCTTCGGCAACGTCCTTAACAACAAGTTTATTAAGGTTTGCCAGCGTGTAGTCCAAATCTTCCTTATAAAACGGCAGGTAGGTCGGCGCATTGTGCAGCACCGGTTCTTCGCCAAGGTAATAACGTACCATTTTAGGCACAAAGTAGTAAATGCCCTTGTCATCTGCCGCACCGTTGCCTGGAGCATTGATAATTGCCACATTGCCTGTCCTGTAAGCGCCCATTACGCCGGGTATACCGATAAGGCTTTCGGGCAAAAAGGTTGTCGGGTCAAGATATTCATCGCTGATGCGGCGGTAAATCGCGCCGACGCGCTCCGCGCCCTTTTCACTGCGGTAATAAACCTTGTTGTCTTCAACAAACAGGTCGCCGCTTTCGGCAAGCACCGCACCGCTCAGTTCCGCCAGATAGCTGTGTTCAAAATAAGCTGCGTTGTAGCGCCCCGGCGTAAAAATAACATTAATGCCGCCTGTGTTTACATTGTTCATCACTTCGCGCAAAAGCGCGCCGTAGTTGCGGTTATCCACAATATTATGCTGGCGGAACGATTCCGGACTGCACCTGCGGCACAGCCTGCGCGCAATTAAAGGATACGAAGCGCCTGACGGTATGCGCAGGTTATCCTCCAGCACAAACCAGCTGCCGTCCCTGCCTTCCACCAGATCGATGCCGGAAATATGGCTGTAAATTCCTTTCGGCGGCGTAAACCCCTCGCAAACCGGCAGGTAGCCGGAGCCTGCAAAGGCAAAATCCTCCGGCACTACGCCGTCGCTGATAATTTTTTTATCGCCGTAAAGGTCTTTTAAAAACATGTTGAGCGCCATTACGCGCTGGCAAAGCCCCTTATCAAGCACGGCAAACTCCGCCGCCGGAATAACGCGCGGCAACGGGTCGAACGGGAAAAGGCGCTCTTTAAATTCGCCGTTTTTATAAATGCCAAACTTAACGCCGTAACGCGCCAGCTGGCGGTTAATAGTTTCCTGATGAGCTATAAGCTCCTGCATTACAAATCCCCCCACTCTAAAAATTTCATCAGCAGCTTTCTGAGCATATAAAACAAAAGAGGCACAGGAAACCAGTTACGGCTCCTTTGCCTCTTTTAACATATTATAATTGTTTTTGTATGTTTAGTCAATTATATGTGCGCCAATAAATTACATTTGGCTATTATTTGCATTTGATTTTACAGCTTAAATATAAAAGCTGCGCCAGCCCGGCACATTTTACTTTAGCCATACCCCTATGGGTATATCATTTTATTAGTGACGATATTTTAATTGATATTTATTTGCAGTAAATTATTGTTAATGTTATAATGAATAAAGCATTTAACAATTACTAAAAAGGAGTTGATTTTGTGTCCGATACTTTATCCGTATGTGGCCTTACAATCTGCCGCGGCAGCAAGCTGCGCACCATGCTGCCTGTACCCGGCACTGAAATAGAAATACCCTTGACAATTATAAACGGCGCTTTCGACGGCCCCACCCTTTTGGTAACGGCAGGCATTCACGGCGGTGAATACCCCGGCATTGCCGCCGCCATGGAGCTTGGCCGCAGCCTTGACCCGCAGGAAATTCACGGCAGCCTGATAATGCTTCATCCCGTTAATATACAGGGCTTTTGGGCACGCCAAGAATTTATCGTGCCGGAGGACGGCAAAAACTTAAACCGTGTGTTTCCCGGCAATCCTGACGGCACTTTATCCGAAAAAACCGCCGGTTTAATTAGCAGCAGTTTCTTCCCTCTGGCAGATTTTTATGTTGACCTGCACAGCGGCGATATTCACGAAAGCCTGCACCCCTATGTTTATTATCCCGGCCAGCCGACAGAGGAACTGGCGGCAAAAGCCCGCAGCGTTGCCAAGGTATTGAACGTGGAATATATGGTGCGTTCAATGGCAACGGGCGGAGCCTACAACTACGCAGCTTCCACCGGCCTTCCTTCGCTTTTAATTGAGCGCGGCGGCGCAGGGCTGTGCCTGCATGAAGACATAGAAGAATACAAGTCCGACCTGAAAAATATTATGCGCAAGCTGGGCCTTCTTAACGAACCGGTAAAACCGCGGCGCTATATACCGCGCGACGTAACGGATATTATTTACCTTGAAGCGCAGGAAACAGGCTGCTGGCTTCATCATATTCACAGCGGCGATTTTGTGGAAGAAGGACAGATTCTCGGCCGCACAACCGATTTATTCGGCGAAACGTTAACAACCTATTACGCAAAGCAAAGCGGCATTGTACTGTATGTATGCCCGGCGCTTTCCGCACCTCAGGGAACGGTACTGCTGGCTTACGGCAAAATACACAACGAAGATTAACCATAAAACGGCAAAAGAGAAGCACATCTGTTATGATATGCTTCTCTTTTTATTTTGCATGGTTATTTTACTGTAATAAGTTCGTAACTGCGCGTACCCATGCCGATTTTTTCTGCATGTTCAAGGCAGGCCTTCCATTCCGATTCCGGAGTAATGTTATGGAAATGGTCATGCTTGGCTGCTTCTTCCGGGTCGGCGGCAATATGCTCTGCCAAAATGGAGTTTTGCATTACCGGCGCGGCGTTTACCAAATCAGCACAGGCCTGGTCCAATGCAACGGGGTCAAACGAAGCCAGCATACCGATATCCGGCACAACCGGTGCATCGTTTTCAGCGTGGCAGTCGCAGTAAGGCGATACGTCTACAATCAGGCTGATATGGAAATGCGGCCTGCCTGCCAGAATTGCCCACGCATATTCGGCCATGCGTTTGTTAAGCATTTCCATGCTGGCACTAGCTTCCGGCGGATTAACGGCATCCATGGGGCATGCGCCGATGCAGCGTCCGCAGCCAACACATTTGTCCCAGTCGATGTGGGCTTTTTTGTTTTCAATAACCGGCGCGCCATGAGCGCAGATACGCTCGCAGGCATGGCAGCCGATACATTTGCTCTGGTCAACCTGCGGTTTGCCGTCATGGTGCATTTCCATTTTACCGGCACGCGAACCGCCGCCCATGCCGATATTTTTAATAGCTCCGCCAAAGCCTGCCGCCTCATGTCCTTTAAAATGGTTCAGGCTGATGATAATATCGGCATCCATCAGTGCTTTGCCGATTTTGGCCTCTTTTACAACTTCACCGCCGGGAACAGGAACATAAGCCTCGTCGGTACCCTTTAACCCGTCGGCAATAATTACGTGGCAGCCTGTGGAAAAGGGGCTGAACCCGTTTTCATAAGCTGCGGTAATATGCTCCAGCGCATGCTTGCGGCGGCCTACATACAAAGTGTTGCAGTCCGTTAAAAACGGCATGCCGCCGAATTCCTTTACAACATCGGCCACGGCCTTGGCATAGTTGGGGCGCAAATACGATACGTTGCCGGGTTCGCCGAAATGAATTTTAATGGCGGCAAACTTTTTGTTGAAATCAATATTGCCGATGCCGGCCGCTTTAATAAGTTTTGCCAGTTTCTGCGGCAGGCTCAGCCCTCCGTAGCCTGTACGCATGTCGGTAAAATAAACCTTTGCTTTCTCCATAATCATCCCTCCATAATTTTACGCTTAAATTAACGGCAACACCGTTTTTTCAAAATACTGCGCCATTTCTTCGGGCGGATTCTGCCAGTCATTTTTAATCCACCACATTAAAAGGCCTACAAACGAATAAGTTATATGGTTCAGCAGAAAATCTCCGGGCAGAAGGTTTTTGTGCTGAGGCAGCCCCGGCAGCAGATAATTATTTATGTATTCGCAAAAATAGTTTTTAAGGTATTTTAAAAACAAACTGCTCTCGCCAGTAAGCAGTGCCGATACGTTTTTGCGGCTGTCGCGCAGGTGGTAAAGAATATGTACCAGAATAATATGGTAGCCGCCGCCCGCCAGTGAAAAATCGTGAGTTTTTTCTGCTTCCAATGCTTTGGAAAACACATGTTGGAACAAATCATCACACAGTGCTTTTACCAAATCGTCACGCGTTTCAAAATGCGCATAAAAAGTGCTGCGCCCGATATTGGCTTTTTCAATTATTTCCTGCACGGTTATTTTATTATAGCTTTTTACCGCCAAAAGCTCAGTAAAGGCTTCAAAAATTGCCGCACGTGTTTTTTGCTGACGCCTGTCCATTATCTCACCCCGCACAAATTTAAAAAAATGTACATTAACGCACATCTGCGCCGATTTGTTTATTGCCCCGAGGCTTTACTGCTTACTATAATTATAACAGATGAACCGTTTTTTATCATACACTTTGTTTGTTAATTAAGGTAAAAAGGCAGTAAAATGGAGCTAACGCACAAAAAATTTTTAATAACCAGCCTGCCGTTTACAGCAGCTTCCGTATCCGTGCCGCTTATCGGCGCCGTTGATACCGCCATTGCGGGCGGGCTCGGCAGCTATCATTACATTAATTCCGTTGCGCTCGGTTCAGTCATTTTCAGCACAATTTTCTGGCTGTTTAACTTTCTCGGGCTCACGGCCTCCGGCTTTGCCTCGCAGTCACTGGGCAGCGGCAACAAGCAGGAGGAATTATGCGCATTTTTGCGCGGCAGCATTCTTGCCTGCGGCATAGGGCTTGTTATAATACTTTTGCAAAACCATATTTTTAACGCGGCTGTGCAGTTTTTTAACCCGCCTGCCGAAACGCTGGTTTTTATGCGCCTTTATTTTAACATTATTGTTTATACCGTACCTGCCGCCCTGTTTTACCAAACGGCGCAGGGCTGGCTGGCAGGCATTATGCAGGTGCGTTTTTCCGTTGCCGTGGGGCTTACGGCAAACATTGCCAACGCCCTGCTGGCATTTATACTGGTTTACGGCTGCGGCCTCGGCGTTGCCGGTGTGGCTGCGGCTTCTGCCCTTGCAAACATCCTGGCGGCAGTTCTTGCGCTGTACGGATTTTACAAAAGCAGGCCATGTTCTTTAAAAAGCATAAGCCCTGCACAGCTTTTCAGAGGGCAGGATTTTGCCAAACTGCTTAACTGCAGCGGGCATCTTGCTATCCGCACCCTGTGCATGCTGATAATGATTAATACCTTTATGTCGCAAAGCTCTGCCTTCGGCGGCGAAATTTTAGCGGCAAACTCCATTTTAATGCAAATTCAGTACGTTATGGGCGATATTTTTACAGGCTTTTCGCAGGCAGCGGCCATTTACGCCGGCATTGCCGCCGGTGAAGGCAACAAAAAACTCTTGCAAAGCACATTAAAAATCAGTGCCGTACAGTCGCTGGCAGCAGCCTTTTTGCAGACAGGTATTTACTTTGTATGGCGCGCTAAAATTGCCGGGCTTTTTACCGGCTTGCCGCAAATTCTTGCTGCCGTAAACAGATATGATATGTTTATCGTTTTCTTCCCGGTTTTATCGGCGCTGGGCATTGTTTATTACGGCGTTTTTAACGGTACGCTGCAAACAACGCCCATCTGCATTTCCATGCTGTTTACCGCCGCAAGTTACCTGCTTGCCAAAGCCGCGCTTGTGCCGGAATTAGGCAACAGCGGATTGTGGCTGGCCTTTCTGGTATTTTACGTTGCCCGCAGCGGATTTTTATTAATATTTGTGCCTTCGCTGCTGAAAAAATTTCCTTACCGCACATAAAAAATCCCTCTTTATCAGCCAAAGCCGGTAAAGAGGGTTATTTTACGCCAGTATTTCAAATAAGGCCGGGCAAAAAGATGTCCGTTTCGTACACATCAGGCTTGCCGAGATGGCGCGTAGGAACAAAACTGCCGTGGCAGTCGCTGCCGCCGCTGATAAGCATGCCTTCCGCACGGCAGTGCGTTAAAAGAAGCTGCGTGTCTTCCTCGCTGTGCCCGGAATGGTAACATTCAAAACCGTCAAAGGGTTCTTCAATCAATTCCACCAGAGTCTGCGCCAGCCCCGGCCCGTGGAAAGAGCTTGCCGCATGGGCGCACAGAGCAGAGCCGCCCGCACCGTGAATTGCCGCAATAACTTCGCTGATAGGCGGAAACTCCGGGAAGCCCAAATCGTTTTCAGCCGTAAAAATACGTTTAAAAAAATCGTTAACGCCGCTGCACAAGCCTTTGTCAATCAGGTAAGCCAGCGATTTCCATCCGCCGCGCCTACGGTCGTAAGTGTAATTTTGAAACTCTTTAAAATCAAGCGGCCAACCCTGTTTAATTAAAAGCTGAACGCTGTCGTCATCTTTTTTCTCCAACAGATAAGTATTATGCGCCAGCAGTTCCTGCAAAGGCTTATTTGCTGTATCAATGCCGTAACCCAAAATATGAAACGACATGCCATCCTTTGTGGAGCACACCTCTACGCCCGGAAGACATTTAATGCCATTGGCAGCAGCAATACGCATGGTTTCCGCCACATTGGCCGTGCTGTCGTGGTCCGTAACGGCAATAAGGCCAAGCCCTGCGGCCTGCGCGGCATTTACAAGTTCCTGCGGCGTCCATGTGCCGTCGGACGCCGTACTGTGAATATGCAAATCAACCTTTCTCATTTTCTCCCCCATGGTGATGGCAGCAATCCGCCTGCAGCGCTGCCTCTTCCTTAACCATGCTGCTTTTCAGGCAGCTTAAAATAAACAAGGCCGTTCCGGTAAGCACTATTGTGCCGCCCGGCGCAAGGTCTGCGTAATATGATACCGTCAGCCCGGCGCTGACCGTGATAATGCCATAAATAATGCCGCCGATAATGGTGCCCGCAAAGCTGCGTGCCGATTGCAGCGCACAGGCAACTGGTATGACCATCATAGCCGATACCAAAAGCAAACCGACAATACGCATGGAAAGCGCAACCGTCAGCGCCGTAAGCACCGCCAGCCATACATTAAGCTTACCCGCCGGCATCCCTGCCACGCGTGCGGAAGTTTCATCAAACGTAATATATTGCAGCGGGCGGTAAAATACCACCGTAAACGCGCAGGCAAACAGCCCCAGCACCGCCACCACCCATAAATCGCTTGTGCTGATGGTCATTAAACTGCCGAACAGGATACTGCTTAAATTAAAACCGCCCATACGGTTCATGCTGCTGAAAATTACCGCCAGCCCGATACCGCTGTAAAAAAAGATGGCCAGCACCATTTCGGAAAAAGTATTAAGCCTGCTGCGCACTTTTTCTATAACAAGCGCGCCCGCAACGGTTGCCAGTGCCGCACTTACCACCGGCTGCGCCCCTAAAAGCGCGCCGCCCGCCACGCCTGCAAAGGCAATATGCCCCAGCCCGTCGCCAATCATCGACTGACGGCGCAGCACCAGAAAGCTGCCTATCAGCGGGCAGATAACGGCTACAATCAGCCCGGCTATCCACGCCCTTTGCATAAATCCCGCAGAAAACATTTCCAACATTTCTCTTACCTCTATCTGTAAAAATAACCGTGCTTATGCCTGTGCACAAGCGCCTGGTGCACATCGCCCCAAAAGCAGATGTTATGGTCAAGGCACAGCGCGTTTTTGCAAACCTTTACCGCCAGCTCCAAATCGTGCGAAACCATAACTATCGTTACGCCCTGCCCGCGGTTGATTTCGCCAAGCATGGTATAAAGTTCTTCTTTGGCGTCAGGGTCAACGCCGGTTGCAGGTTCGTCAAGCAAAAGCAGCTGCGGACTGCGCACCATGGCCCTTGCCAAATACACGCGCTGCTGCTGGCCGCCGCTAAGTTCGCCTATTTTGCGGTGCGCCAGTTCTTTTAACGAAAACCGTTCTATAATATCGTCTACCGCGGCTTTGTCCTCATGCGTATAATGCTGGAACATACTGCCGCCGCTTAAACGCCCGAGCGATACCACTTCCCTTACGCTTATGGGAAACGCCCTGTGCTGGCGTGCCGGGTTCTGCGGCACATAACCTATTTTATCCCACGCCGTAAAGTTTTCCCTGTCCTGCCCAAAAATGGCAATGCGCCCCTGCGCAGGTTTTAAAATTCCAGCCAGCAGGCGAAGCAGCGTACTTTTACCTGCCCCGTTAGGGCCGATAACGGCAACAAAATCCCCCTGCTCAATTTTCAGCGACAAATCGTTTAAAATCCAGCCTTCACCATAGCTGTAACCAAGTTTTTCTATTTCAATAACCGTTTTCATTCTTCTTTACCGTTTAACGCAATTTCAAGGTTTTTAATATTGCGCTCCATAATTTTTAAATAATCATCACCGCTGCGGCGGCCTTCCCCGCTCAACCCCTCAATCGGGTCAAGCACAAGGGTGCGCGCGCCTGCTTCCGCGGCAATGCTTTCGGCAATGCGCGGGCTTACCAGTGTTTCAAAAAACACGTATTTAATATTTTCCGCATGCATAACGCCAACCAGTTTGTTCAGCGCCGCCGGAGAAGGCTCCGACTGCGGCGACAGCCCCATAATGGAAATCTGTTTCAAGCCGTAATCTGCTGCCAGATGCCCAAATGCCGCATGCGTGGTAACAAAAGTTTTTATCTGCGCGTTTTGCGTAACGGCAGCCATTTTCCTGTCCAGTTCTTTAAGGCGCTCAATGTAATCCGCCGCATTTTTTTCGTAAGCGGCAGCATTGGCCGGGTCTGCCTTTATAAAAGCATCGCGCACAGCCAGAACTTCGGTTTCCGCTTTGCGCGGGCTTAACCAGAAGTGCGGGTCGAGCCTGCTGTTTTGTTCCGCCATAAACGCTTTGCCGGCTTCAACTGGCAGCACGCCTTCATCCGCAACAGCATCCAGCGCAGGCTGTGCCCACGGTTCCACGCCGCCGTTATACACAAACACTTTTGCTTTGGCAAGGCGCGTTAAATCGCGTGCCGAAGGTTCCCAGTCGTGAGGCTCTATGCCGTCGCCAATCATTGTATAAACTTCCGCATGGCTGCCGCCGACTGCACGGGCAAACTCTGCCATGGGGTAAAAACTGGCCGCAACCGTAATTTTTTCGTCCGTAGTTTTGCCGTTGCCAGCACTGCCGCAGCCGGAAACAATAAACACCGCTGTTATTAACAGCAGCGCCCAAAAATTTTTCATACATAGCTCCTTTACAAAATCATAGTAATAATATAATTGCAAATAAATAATGTCAATCCTGTTTTTTCACTTTATCTTAATGTACACTTAACTGCAATAGGTGTATAATATTACTATCTTATTTTAACAGGAAGTGCTGAATATGCAAAAATTAAATTTATCCAAAAATGAAATTGCCGCTTTTGATATAGACGCACAGCAGACTTTTACGCCGCTGTGCCCGGATGAACTGCCCGTTGCCGGAGGCGACATGATTGCAGAAGAACTCAATGCCCAGGCAGCCTTTGCTTCCGTCCGCGTTGCCTCGCGCGATGCGCACAGCCCCAATGCCGTATGGATTGCCAAAAACGGGCACGCGCCGCTGACGCCGGTTACAGGTTACGAAAACTGCGATTTATACTGGCCCAGCCATGCCATAGTAGGCACGAAGGGCTTTGATTTTATTCCCGGGCTTGACCCAAAAGCCTACAGCTATCAGGTTTATAAAGGCATTGAACCTGCCATGCACCCTTACGGCGCCTGCTACCACGATTTAAAAGACACGCTTTCTACCGGCGTTATTGAATTTTTAAAGGCCCGCGGCATTAAAGCCGTTATCTGCGGCGGCCTTGCCACCGATTACTGCGTTAAAACAACGGCCTTGCAGCTGGCACGCGCCGGTTTTACGGTTATTCTTAATCTGGCTGCCTGCCGCGGCATTGCGCCCGATACCGTTGCCGCTGCCATTAAGGAAATGCAGGAACAGGGCATTATTATTGCCGAAAACAGCGCAGAACTTAAAAACCTGCTGTAATTATACCGGAACCTCCACAAATTCCGTGCTTACTTCTTCAAGCGTTACGGGGCGGTTCAGTGCAGCCGTCAGCCAGGCTTCAGCTTCCGCCTGCTGCTCCTGCTTCATGTACAGCAGAATCTTAACGCGCTCTCCGTACTGAGCTCCGTTCACCGTAAAAATGTTCTGATTGTAAAGCTTGTTCATAATGCGTCCGGCTTCGCCCGGAGGCGCGCTTAATGCAAAAACGGCCATCTCAACGCGGCGTGCAAGCCCGGCTTCTTCAACGGCATGCACAACGCTGTTAGTATATGCGCGCACTAATCCCCCGGCGCCAAGCTTAATGCCGCCAAAATAACGTGTTACCACGGCGGCTACGCCGGTAAGGCTTTTTTTGCGCAAAACCTCCAGCATGGGCACGCCGGCCGTTCCCGAAGGTTCGCCGTCGTCGCTCGACCTTTGCTGCATATCATTTATAATATAGGCAGAGCAGTTATGCGTAGCATCCCAAAATTCTTTTTTGATGCTTTTGATAAACTCCTGCGCTTCTGTTTCGCTGCCTACTTTTTTCAACGTACAGATAAAACGTGATTTTTCTATTACGATTTCCGTCCGGCAATCTTTTTGTATTGTCTGCATAACCTTCTCCTTTCCTAAATTATTATATCATATCCCGGCAGGCTTTTTATAAAGGCTTGCCCCTAAAATTGTGTTTAACTTTTACGGAGGTTGGCCGTGAGCCATTTAGTACCACTTATCAGCGACCTGGCCATGATTTTGACGCTGGCCGGGCTGGCAACAATTTTATGCAAAAAACTTAACCAGCCGCTTATTTTGGGCTATATGCTGGCAGGTTTTCTGGCCAGCCCGCACTTTTCGCTGCTGCCAAACGTTATCGACAGCGACAATATTACCGTATGGTCTGATATAGGCGTTATTTTCATACTGTTCGACCTTGGCCTTGATTACAATTTTAATAAAATAAAAAGCACAGCCAATACGGCCATTATAGCTGCCGTAACGGAATTTACCGGCATTGCCTGCCTTGGCTTTGCCTGTGCGCAGCTGCTGGGCTGGAGCCTTACCGACAGCATTTTTACCGGCTGCATGCTTACCATGAGTTCCACCGCCGTTGTAAGCAAAACGCTCGGCGAACTGAACCTTTTAAAACAGGCCTTTGCCCCCATTGCTTTTGGCATTCTGGTTCTGGAAGATATTTCCGGCATTATCATGATGGTAGTGCTTTCCACCGTTGCCGCCGCCGGAAGCGCCATTTCCCCGCTGTCCATGCTTGAAAGCATCGGGCTTTTGGTATTTTTCCTTATCATCTGCTTTATTATCGGCATTTATTTTCTGCCGACGTTTTTCAAAAAAACACGCCAGTATTTCAACGACGAAACACTGCTTATCGTTTCGCTCGGCTTATGCCTGAGCATGGTAGTGCTGGCTTCCAAAATGGGCTTTTCTTCGGCACTGGGCGCCTTTTTAATGGGCACTCTGCTCTCGGGAACGATTTACACGCGCCGCACCAAGGTTTTGCTTGAACCGGTAAAAAATTTGTTTTCCGGCATCTTCTTCGTATCCGTCGGCATGATGGTTGACCCTTCCGTAGTAAGCGGCAGCCTGTTTACAATTATTGCCCTGGCAATAACGCTCATTGTTGGCAAATGCATCTTTACCTCCCTCGGCGTTATGCTTTCCGGCCAGCCGCTTAAAACAAGCATGCGCTGCGGCTTTTCACTTACCCAGCTGGGCGAATTTGCGTTCATCGTTGCCAATATCGGCGCCAGCTACGGGCTGACAAGCAGCTTTTTGTACCCGGTATTCGTTACGGTTTCCGTACTCACCATCTTTTTAACGCCACACATCCTGCTCAGCACCGACAAGGTTTACCGCCGCTTTTTGCGCCGCCTGCCTAAAAAAACAGCCGTTATGCTTATTGAAGCGCACCGCGACAATAAAAATACCCGCCAGCAGTCGGACTGGAAAGACTTTTTGCAGCTTTATTTCACAAAAATCACCGTTTATACAGTCATTTTAATTTTCATTTCCTACATCGGCACCTACAATATTTTGCCGTACTGCCGCAGCGTTTTACAGCCGCCTTTCGGCGATTTATCGGCCGCTGCCGTGACACTGCTTTTCATGTCGCCGTTTTTGGCAGCACTGATGGTAAGCCGTTTGGGACGGCGCGATTTGATGGCCGGTTTATGGTTTAAAAAACGCAGCAACCGCCCGCTGATACTGGTTTTAATGTTTTTAAAAGCCGCAATCGGACTCTTTTTCATCATGCAGGTTTTCACAACCATGCTCGGGCTGCATATCATTATTGCCATTATCGCCGCACTGGTGCTGGCAAAATTCATTTACTCGTCCGATTATCTCATCGGCCGCTATTTGCAGATTGAATCGCAGTTTTTAATTAATTTAAATGCCGAAAACCTGGCTGCTGCCGCACAAAAACGTGCTTCGGCGCGGCACGGCATGTGGCTTGACGAACAGTTTTACACCTGCGCCTACGAAATACAACCGGGCTCGCCCTGGATTGGCTGGAGCATACGCCGCCTTGACGTACACCGCAACTATAAAATTTTTGTTATCGAAATCAGCAACCAGCACGGTTACCATCCGATTCCATCCGGGCATACCGTACTGCGCACCGGCGACAAACTGCTTATTACCGCGCCGCTGAATGTTCTGCAAACTTTTGACGCTGCAATAAAGAACATGGGGCTTGGGCTTGCCAAAATTACCGAAACGGTTACGCTGCACAAATTTCTGGAACACGAAAGCCAGGTACGCAAAGAGCACGACATGCTGCTGTGCTATGCCATGCCTGTAACATCGGCTTCGCCGCTTGCCAGAAGCACGCTGAAAAAAAGCGATACTCTTTCCAAGGGCAAATGGCTGGCGCTGGGGCTGGAGCGCGGCGATTATACCATATCCGACCCGGACGCTTCTTTTGTTATCAATAACGGCGATATTCTCTGGATTATCGGCAGCAGGCAGATGTTAAGCAGCCTGTTCCGCGATACAACGTTATAAAACCGCATAAAAATAACACCGCACAAGCGGTGTTATTTTTTTACCCTGATGGGTATTCAGTTAAAAGGTATATGTTGCCTGTACGTTAAAGCTTGCACCCTGGCGTTCACCGGCATAGCCGCGCATATTCAGGTCAAAGCTCCACGGGCTGTCTGCCGAAGGCTGATAATTTAACCCTGCTTCTGCCATATAGCTGCTGCCGCGTAAACTCTGTTCCGGCACCTCCATTCCCGCAGCACGCATCCCGGCACTGCCGTTAAACTCATATTCATACGCTAAGCCGTAATAAGTGCTGAACTTATTTTCTTTGTTGGCTGTAACCCTGGCGCCAATACGCAGGCGGTCACTGTTAATACTGTCAAACTCAAATTTATCATTGCCGACACTAAAATTATCTCCTTCCGTATAAGTATGGAAGAACTTTCCATACACATCAACACTGCTGTCATCACTAAGCTGTATAACCTGCCCTATGCCGATATGCGCTCCGTAATAAGCGCTGCTGCTGTCATAGCCGTATTCCGCACCGCTGCCGTCATGCAGGGCATTATCCATCTCAGATTTCAGCATGCCTGCGCGCAGGCTGCCTTCGGTATAAACGCCGTGCGCATTTTCATACCTTGCAGCAACACCGCCGCCATTATATACAAGGCTGCCGTCGCCGCGGAAAAACTCGTCGTTAAATTCATTGTAGGTACGGTAATTGCCGCTGCCGTTTTCGTAAAATACGCCCCAGGCAAACTCATCACCGCCGCTGAACTTATCGGCATTGCCTACACCGACAATCGTGCTCCAGCCGTTGATTTTAATATCGCTGTTCACATCGTATTTGCTGCGATTGCCCTGCACTGCCGCAAAAGTTTTAATGCCGTAGCTGTCATCACGGCCTAAAGCGTCCAGGCTGTCACTGATTAAATCCGTGCCCTGGTTTATAAACGCCGCTGCCACAGCTCTGTTTTCGGCAACCAGTTTTGTTTGTTTTGCCGCATGTATGCCGTTAATCTGGTAAACAAGGTCACCGTTTTCCACTTTCGCCTCGCCGTCACCCTCAACGGCAACACCTGCCGTAAAATTACCGGATTGTATTTTGCTGCTGCTCAGTTCATTATCATCGTTTTCAGCATGTATTAAAATCATACTGTCATTATCATTAATATCACTGGCATCATCAAAATGGATATGGCTGGCGTCAATTTCAGCATCCTTCAGGCTGCTGTTTTCGCCGTCGGTTATGTTCAGCACTTTGCCGTTATCCTGCCAGGCAACTTCCTTAAACACCACATTATTAAAACCGTCCACAGTTTTTACGCTGCCGTGCCAGCCGTTAATTACAAGCGTGTTGCCGCTGCCGCTGATTTTACCGCCGCTGCTCCCGCTGCTGCCTATGCCATGCAGTGCCGCGTTGCTGATATCGGCATTGCCGCTGACAATTACCATATTGTTATTCATAGTTGCAGTGGTATCACCGGTTTTAAATTCGGCATTAGCGCCATAAATATCGCCGTTGACCTTTGCACTGCCGCCTACAAACACAATATTGCCATTGGCTTCGCCCCGGACTGAAGCTGCATTATGGTTGCCCAATATATAACCGCCGGCAATACCTGCTTTTAATAAACCGCCTGTAACCGCAACCACATTATTATTTGCCGTTACAGATGTATTGGCGCTGTATGTTTGGGCAAAACCGCCTGCAACAGAATGAGCACCTCCTTCAAAGCTTAACTCAGAATTGCTGCCGCTTATGCTGACGATATTACCCGAAGCATCGGCATCATGCCCTTGTGCCTGCCCGCCGTAAACAGCAAATACAACTTTGCCGTTGTTTATAGTAACAACATTATTATCAGCCTTGGCCTCATTTTTGTTAAAACTGAGCCCTCCGTACAAGTTAAATGCGGCGCCTTCATTCATTTTAATTGTACCGCCGGAAGCATCGGCATCATTACGCACACCATAAACAGTTCCGTAAATATCGCCGGAGTTTACCTGAGCATATTTATCATTGGCCGTACCGTCTAAAATTTCTGCGCTTGCAGCCAGCACCGGCTGGGCAGCGCCTGACAAAAGCAATGACATTACGGATGCTGCCAGTAATTTTTTGCCGTTGTTATTTAAAAAGTATTTTGCTGATTTTCTCATGTTAAACCTCCATATAAAACAAAAAAAGACATTTCCTTCTTTTACTTTGAAGGAAATGTCTTAATTAAAAAATATGTCCGACTAAGTGTTTTATTAAATTGTAAAGCATCCTCTGCTTATGTTTTAATTATACCTTATATTTTTATAAAAAGCAAATTTTTTGCAATATTTTAAAAATTATATTTTTAAAAGCCGTTAAGTGTAAGCATTGTTACACTTATATTGCTGCCAAAACAGAGTAAATCCATTTATTTTTTTATAAAAAGTTTAATAAAATTATAATAGCCGTCCGTTTTCAGATAAAATCACGCAGTTTTTTCAAAGGCGCCCTATTTTGTTTTTAATATTTTTGTCGCAAAACTATAAAATTTTTTACAACTATTGCCATAAAAGGCGTCCAAGTATATAATATCTGTATAGTTATCCGAATAGTTTGAAAGGAGCAACAAATTTTATGGAAAAAATTTACGAAGGCAAAACAAAAACCGTTTTCAAACTTGAAAACGGCAACGTACTTTTAAAATTTAAAGATGACTGCACCGGTAAAGACGGTGTATTCGACCCGGGCGAAAACAGCATCGGCCTGACCATTGAAGGTATCGGCAAAGCTAACCTCGAAACCTCCATCCATTTCTTTGAAATTCTCAAAAAAGAAGGCGTAAAAACCCACTATGTAAGTGCTGATGTTGAAAACGCTACCATGGAAGTTCTTCCCTGCACCGTATTCGGCAAAGGCCTGGAAGTTATCTGCCGTTTGAAAGCAACCGGCAGCTTTATCCGCCGCTATGGCGATTACATTGCTGACGGCACCGCTATTGAAGGCGGCTATGTTGAAACCACTTTCAAAGATGATGCTAAAGGCGACCCGCTGGTTACCGAAGACGCACTTGTTGTACTCGGCATTATGGGTCACGAAGATTACAAGAGCCTGAAAGAACAGACCCTTAAAATTACCAAAATCGTTGCAGAAGACCTTGCTAAAATGGGCCTTGATCTGTACGACATTAAATTTGAATTTGGTTACCACAATGGCGAAGTTATCCTCATTGATGAAATTGCCAGCGGCAACATGCGCGTTTACAAAGACGGCAAATATGTTGACCCTGTAACCTTAACTTCCATTATTCTCGGCAAATAATTGAGTTAAAACTTAACGGCAGCTTTTTACGGCTGCCGTTTTTTATGCCTTACTGCAAAAATAAAGCCTGCACAATGCGTGCAGGCTTTTGTTGTTGGTTAAACTTGTTATCTTACGTTGTAGCGCAGTTCTTTTTCAATTACAGCGCCGGTTTCGGGGTTCAGCACCATTTCGCCGCGGAGTTCGGGAGTGGTGAATTTGAGTTCATATTCATACAGGCCGTCGTCCATATCGAGTTTTACTTTGTGGAAGCTGGCGTTGGGATATTCTTTGGTAACTACAGCCTGTGCGTCAGCCGCGCTCAGTACAATATTTCTGCTGCCAAGGATGGTGCGTGCTTCCATTTTATATTCTTTTACAGACTGGGTAAGTTTGCTGATTTCTACTTCGTAGGAAGTTGCGGTACCGTTGTCGAAGAATTTGAATTCATATTCATTGAAATCTTCTTTGGTAGCCACATGGGTTGCGCTTGCCGGTACAAGTTTTGCTGCCATGGACTGCGCATCCGCCGAGGTGAAGGCTGCTGCGAAAGCAGTTGCGGAAATGGTTAAGGTGGTGAGAGCTGCTGCTGCAAGAGCGGTTAATTTTTTGCCGGTTAATTTCAACATTGTTGTTTCCTCCTTTATTTTAAGGTCTGTCCTTATTTGTTTTGAGGTGTTCCCTTATCTTGTCTTTATTATAGCTGCCAAAGATTAAAGAAAAATTAAAACAAAAATGAAATTCAAAAATTATCTAAAAATTTATGGTGTGTTATAATAATTTTATAAGGAGGTGCCTTATGCGGATTTTAATTGTTGAAGACGAACCGGATTTACTTGACGCCTTAAAAAAGCAGCTGCAAAGCAGCGGTTACAGCGTTGACGGCTGCGGCAACGGGCTTGACGCCGAAGATTATTTAAAAATGGCAACCTATGACGCGGTTGTGCTTGATATTATGCTGCCCGGCATTGACGGGCTTACTTTGCTGAAAAAAATGCGCGCCGAAGGCAACACTACCCATGTTTTGCTTTTAACGGCTCTCGACAGCATTGAAAATAAAGTAAACGGCCTTGATGCCGGTGCCGACGATTACCTTGTTAAGCCTTTTGCGTATGACGAGCTTCTGGCGCGCCTGCGTGTGCTTCTGCGCCGCCACAGCGGGCAGACAACTAACGTGCTGGAATACGGCGGGCTGGTTATGGATTTAAACAGCCGCACCGTTACCCGTGACGGCACGGAAATTACCCTTTCTTCCAAGGAATTTGCCGTGCTGGAATATTTGCTGCGTAATCCCGGGCGCGTGCTTTCGCGCGATAAAATAGAAAACCATGTATGGAATTACGATTTTGAAGGCGGTTCCAACGTTGTTGACGTTTACATACGTTACCTGCGCAAAAAAATAGATACCGGCTTTAACAAAAAGCTGCTGCATACTATCCGCGGCGCAGGTTACGTGCTGAGGGAAGAAAAATGAGAGCATTATCCGTTAAACAAAAAATAACCCTGTGGTATACCGGGCTTATTGTGGCAGTATTAAGCGTTATTTTTGCGGCCGTGCTTTTTGCCGCCGACGACGTACTGCTGCTTAATTTGCAGGACAAACTGGAAAACGAGGTTTACGGAAACGCCAGCAGCCTTGAACTGCGGCGCGACGGCACCCTGAGCCTTGACGAGCTTGATTTTCTGCATGACGGCGTTATGCTTGCCGTTTATAATAACGACGGCACATTAATCGCCGGGCTGAACCCGGTGCAGATGCCGTATACCCCCTTCCGCTCCGAGCTTTTGCAAACCGTAA
The DNA here is from genome assembly GCF_023336935.1 of Phascolarctobacterium sp. ET69. Classification (GTDB taxonomy): domain Bacteria; phylum Bacillota; class Negativicutes; order Acidaminococcales; family Acidaminococcaceae; genus Fusicatenibacter_A; species Fusicatenibacter_A intestinipullorum. The sequence goes on along the minus strand of NZ_JAMBLR010000002.1, from coordinate 49,597 downwards.
CCAACGGCAGCCAGACCTGGTATGTATTCGACCTGCAGTTGCGCCCCGCCCGGCTTGAAAACAGCATCTGGCTGCGCGGCAGCACTTCACTAAGCAGCATTTACGCCACCCGCGATGAAATTTTATGGCAATGTGCCCTGCTCTTTCCGTTTTTAATACTGCTTTCTGCCTTTGGCGGCTACCTGATAACCAAAAAAGCCTTTCAGCCCGTAAAGCAGATTACTGCCGCCGCAGAACGTATTGGCAGCGGCAGCGATTTATCGCAGCGCATTAATCTTAACAAAGCCGACCCAGAAATAATGCAGCTGGCGCAAACCTTCGACAGCATGTTCTCGCGCCTGGAAAAATCTTTTGACGCAGAGCGCCAGTTTACGGCGGATGCTTCGCACGAACTGCGCACACCTGCGGCAGCAATCATTGCCCAGGCGGAATACGCCCTAAAACAGGCACCGCCTGCCGAAAAAGACGAAGCCCTGCAAAAAATACTTGCACAAGCACGCAAAATGTCGCGCCTTTTGGCACAGCTTTTAATGCTGGCCCGTGCCGATGCCAACAAAATTCAATTTGAAATTGAAAAGTTTGATTTCAGCGAAATGGCTGAAATTGTAATTGAAGAAACGCAGCAGATTGCCGGTGCAAAAGAAATAACCGTCAATGCCTCTATTGAACCGGAAGTTTACGTTGAAGGCGACCAGACGCTTTTAATGCGCCTTTTGCTGAACCTTTTGGATAATGCCGTTAAATATACGGAAAACGGCGGCAAAATTGATTTTACCCTGCATAAAGAAAAAGGCAGCGTTGTCTGCTCCGTTAAGGATACCGGCTGCGGCATTGCGCCGGAGGAACTGCCTAAAATATGGCGCCGGTTCTATCAGGCCGAAAGCAGCCACCGCAACAGCAGCGGCGCAGGGCTGGGGCTTTCAATGGTACAATGGATTGCAAGCCTCCACGGCGGCACCATAACGGCGGAAAGCACGCCCGGAAAAGGCAGCACGTTTACCTTCACCCTGCCGCTGAAGCCCGGCTGCAAAATTCAATAATAAACTTAAAAGCCGGAAGCTCTATGCTCCCGGCTCTTTTTATGCCTAAAACTTTATTGTGTTTTCCTGCCTGCGGTAAGCCAGCGCTCAATAACATTGGCTTTCTGCCCTGCCGTCCAGCTTAAATCGTCAACCGGCGTAAGCATTTTGCCCGTATACTGGCTGCGCAGCTCGTCATCTGCCGCCGCGCTTAAGCTCCATACAAGCCCGTGCCCTTTTTCCGCAACAATTTCCGCCGCGCGGTTCGAAAGCAGGTATTCTATAAATTTACCGGCCGCAGCGTTATTAGGCCCGTTCAGCACCGACGCGCCGCTGATTAAATTTTTATTGCCGTCGGCAGGTATCGTTGCAAAAAGATTCTCTTCGCTGCGCTCCAACAGCAGTGCCACCGAAAGCGGCACTACCGCCACGGTTTTATAACCCTGGCGCACCTCGTCAATGGTTTCCTGCAAATTAATAAAATATTCCGGGCGCTGGCGGTTAAGCTGCTCAGCATAATCCATAGCCGCGCTTTCGCCTTTCAGCTGCCATAAGGCCGTCATCATGCCATAGCCTGCGCCGCCGCTTTTAGGGTCTGCCAGCGCAAGCTCATACTTAAGCGGTTCAGCCAGCAGCTCCTGCCAGCTTTCCGGCGCATACAGCCCCAAATAATGCAGGTTTCTTTTATTGCTTAAAAAGCCGATATGGTCAATGTACAAAGCCGTCCACAGCCAGTTATTCTGGCGGAATTCCGCCGGAATGGCATACGCTTCTTTGGGCTGGTAGCTTACCAAAAGCCCGCGCTCAGCGGCAAGGTAAAACTCCTCCGCCGTTCCGCCGAGCCACACATCGCTGCCGGAAGAAGCAAGAAAATTAAAACGGTTTTCCGCACTTCCCGGCGGCAGCGGCACTACCTGCGTTTCTATACCGCTTGCTTTGGTAAAATCTTCTGCCAGCGCCTCGGCTATATCCACCGGCATACTTATGCAGATTTTTACCTGTTCCTTTTTTTCTGCCTCATCTTTACCGGCAGTATGCGCCGTATTCAGCACTGTTAAAATACAAAAAGCCGCAGCAATTACAGCCAAAAATTTTTTCATTCTTCAACCTCGCCAAGCTGATTTTCTTTTATTATACCACAGCCGCGCGCATAAACAAAAATCCCGGGCAGGCAAACTGTCCGGGATTTTACTTTTAAAAATCAGTCACGGTCGAAAACCATAATCTTATCGAAATCAAGGTAAACTTTTTCGCCGTCGGTAAACTCTTTCAGTTCCGCACCTTTTACGATAACGCGGATTACATGGTGTTTGCACTGTACACGGTAATCAACCGCATCGCCAAGATAGAAACGGTGTACCAGCGTGCCTTCGATAGTGCCGCTTGTGCGGGACATCGTAATGTTTTCCGGGCGTACAGCAATGGTAGCGCTGCCGGTTACGCCGCTGGTATTGGGGAAGGATACGCCGGTGCCGCTGATATATACGCGGTCGCCCTGTACTTCGCCTTCCACAAAGTTTACAAGGCCGATAAAGTCGGCAACCATCTTGTTGGCCGGGTTGCGGTAAATTTCGTACGGCGTGCCTATTTGCTGAATAACGCCGCGGCTCATAACAACAACGCGGTCACTCATAGTCATTGCTTCGGACTGGTCATGCGTTACATAAATAACGGTAATGCCCAGTTCCTTCTGAATAGAAGAAATTTCAAAGCGCATGCTTTCGCGCAGCTTGGCGTCAAGGTTGGACAAAGGTTCGTCCAAAAGCAGAAGGCCGGGGCGCATTACCAGCGCACGCGCCAGTGCAACACGCTGCTGCTGACCGCCGGAAAGCTGATGCGGATAACGGCTGCCGTACTCGTCAAGATGAACGAGTTTAAGCATTTCCGCAACTCTTGCAGCGCGTTCTTCTTTAGGAACTTTTTGAATTTTAAGCGGATATGCAACGTTTTCGGTAACAGTCATGTGCGGCCATACGGCATAAGACTGGAAAACCATGCCGATATCGCGTTTTTCGGGCGGCACGAAAGTATTTTTTATATGCGAGCTTACGCAGTGGTCGCCGATATAAATTTCACCTTCTGTCGCTCTTTCAAAGCCGGCAATCATACGCAGCGAAGTTGTTTTGCCGCAGCCGGAAGGGCCGAGGAGCGAAACAAATTCGCCGTCCTTTACGGTAAGGTCAAAATCGCTTACGGCCGTAACATCACCAAACCGTTTAAAAACATGCTCTATACGTACTTCTGACAATTTATTCCACTCCTTTTAAATACCAACATTACCCTTAGTAAGCTTGTTCAAAATAACATTGCCCACCAGAACTATCAGCAAAATAATTACCGAAAGCACGGAAGCATTCTGTGTATCGGCATAAGTCTGCAAATCGTACAGCAGTACGCCGATAGTTTTGGTATCACTGCCGTACAACAGCAGCGACATCGTCAATTCGTAAAATGACGGCATAAAGATTAAGAACCAGCCGGCGATAATTGACGGTGCAATCAGCGGCATGATGATGTCTTTGCAGGTACGCAGCCAGCTTGCGCCGGAGTTAAGAGCCGCTTCCTCCAGAGAGATATGTACCTGGCTTAAGGAAGCTGCAATAGTGCGCACGGACATCGTCATATATTTTACAAGGTAGCTGACAACCAGAATCCACATGGTGGAATACAGGTTCAGGCCAAAGTTGCCGGAGAAGGTAATAACAAGTGCCAGCGCGATAACGATACTCGGCGTGGAGCCGCCGATAATTGTCAGCATATCCGGCAGGTTGCGTCCTTTAACATTTGTTTTAACGGCAAGATAAGCGATAAACACCGAAAGAATTGTGCCGATAGTAGCGGCAATAACGCCGTATACAACGGAATTCCATACGCTTTCCATATACTGGGAGCTGGTAATAACAGGAATCCAGGCATCAAAGCCAAGGTTGTCAAGAGTAATGCCCTTGGACATACTCTTTAACAGCGAAGTAAGCAAAATAGAGCCTAACGGCAGGATAACGGCAACGAAGCCATAGAAGCCTACCGCAAAGAATGCAGGCCATTTCCATTTGCCAAGCTCAACAATGTTCGGGCGGGTGCTTTTGCCGCTGATAGTGGTATAATCCTTGCGGCCCAGCATCCAGGTCATAAAGAACAGCAGGGCATTGGCAATAAACATCAGGGAAGCTGCCAGCGACGTTGCATCGCGGATGCCCGCTTCGTCGCCCATATAAGTATAAGTAACAATACGGGTTGTCATAACTTCAATATTGCCCGGCATACCAACAATAGCAGGAATACCGAAGCAGGAGCCTGCCGCAATGAATACCAGAAGGCCGCCTGCCAGAATAGAAGGCGCCATCAGGGGCAGCGTAACGTCAATAAGAGTGCGCAGCGGCGAAGAACCGGAAACCCTTGCAGCTTCTTCCAGCGTCGGGTCCATTTTTTCCATCGCACGCGAAATAGTAATAAAAGCAAATGGAGAATAGAATAAAGTCAAAACCCAGGCCAGGCCGCCTGTGGTATAAATATCAAACGGTGCAGTCTGTAAGTTAAAAATCCATTTAAACACATTGTTTAAATAACCTACGCTCGGGTTTAAAAGCTGTACCCAGGCAATAGCGCCTACATAAGGCGGAATCATATAGCTGGCAACCAAAAGCGTGCGGTAGCCTCTTTTAAACGGCAGGTCGGTACGCCCAACCAGCCATGCCAGCGGAAAAGTAATAATAACGCTTGCCACCATTACAATCAGCGAAAGCTCAACAGTATTGGCAAGAGCGCGCCAGTTTACGTCCTGGCTGTAAACTTCACGGTAGTTGGCCAGCGTAAAAGAGCCGTCCACCAGAATGCTGTCATACAAAAGTACGCCCAGCGGAAAAACCACAAAATATAAAAGCAGTAATACCGACAGCGAAATTACAATAAATTTGCTGTTTATTCTTTGTAAAAAGCCCACCATAACTCCTTTCTACGGCATAAGGGCCGCCCTAAAACATAATTTAAGGTTGCTTTTTATAATGGGAAAAAAGGGATCGCCACATAGCGACCCCTAAATTCCTTCACTTAATTATTTCATGCCGGATTTAGAAAGAACCGTTATTCCATAACCCTTACGCGGAACTCTTCCTTAATTTCAGCTTTGTTGTCGGCAAGTTTCTGCCAATCAACTTTTACAGCTTTGTCAGAGAAGGATTTCAGTTCCGGAGCGCCTTTAGGAGGCTGTACATCGCCGCGTACGGAGTGCATCCAGCCTTCAACAACAGCCTGCTGGCCTTCTTTGGAAAGCCACCAGTCAACCATGGCTTTAGCACCATCCGGGTTTTTGGTAGTATTGAAAATAGCAATCGGTGAAGGAATAATAACTACGCCGTCTTCAGGATATACAACTTTCAAAGGCTCGTTTTTGGTAGCAGCCAGTTTCAGGATGTTTTCTTCCAGAATCATTGCTGCTGCATATTCGCCGGTTAAAAGTTTGTTTTGAATTGCGGAGTTGCCTTCTTCAACACGCATGCCGTTAGCTTTCAGCTGGTCGAAATATTCCCAGCCGTATTTATCGGCAAGTGCGCCAACTGCAACAAATGCAGTACCGGAAAGCATCGGGTTAGGCATTGCAATTTTGCCTTTCCATTTCGGGTCAGTCAAATCTTTCCAGGATTTCGGAGCTTCTTCCGGAGAAAGCTTGTCGGAGTTATAAGCGATAATCATGTTGCTGATACGAACGGAAGACCATGCGCCTTTTTCGTCCTTATCGGTAATAACGTCCTTCAGGTTCGGGGAAACATAATCCAAAAGAAGGTTGTCTTTTTTAAGGGACAGGTAGTAAGAAGGTTCGGCAACCATTAAAACATCGGCACCGATTTTTTTAGCTTTAATTTCGCCTGCCATTTTGGTCATAACTTTTTCGGTACCGCCCTGGAACCAGTCAACTTTCATGTCAGGGAAAACTTTGCTCATTGCCGGTTTGCAAACATTATCAATAATATCAGGATAAATGGAGGTATATACCATTACCTCGCCTTTCGGTCCGCCTGCTTTAGTGCCGGCTTCCTGCTTATCGCTGCCGCCGCAGCCTGCAACTGCAGCCGATAATGCCAGAACTGCCGCAGCAGTACAGAGCCATTTTGCTTTTTTCATGAGTCTCCACTCCTTTTAACGTATTTAAGATACTATTAATATTCTTCTCCCGGTTTTGTAAAATTCCTGCTTACATTAGGTAAAATGTTTTACATATTTTTAACATTTCTGTTACTTTTTGCAAATATTTTTCATATTTTCCATTACAAACGCACAATATGCTATTTTTGACCCATAGGGACATTTTAAGTCCCTTGATAAACTGCCATAAAATTCATTTCCCACGCCGGTACATATCTGTGCTTGCGCAGATATATTTTATATTCCGGGCACAGCTGCCATAAAAGCTCCGGCAGCTCAAAAAAATCATTATCATAATGATATGCGGCAATAAACATTTTGGGCCTGTCACTTTTAATATGCTGTTTAAGCCCTGAAAGCGCCTGCTTTTCCGCACCTTCCACATCCATTTTAATGTATGTTACAGCTTCGTTTTGCAGCAGGTTATCCATTTTTAACGCGCGCACCTTGCGTTTATGTGCATTAATTAATGTAGACTGCCTGCCGCCACTGTCGGAAAAATCAAGTTCCGTATCTTCGTCCCAAACTGCGGCTTCAACAAGCTGTACATTTTTTAACCCTTCTTTTTTTGCGCACAGTTTGCGGTAATTGCGGCGGTCTGCTTCCACCGCCGTTATTTTTTTATAGCTGCCGCCGGTAAGCTGCAAAAACTCCCGTACCGTATCGCCGTCATAGGCGCCCAAATCCAGATAGCTTTCTTCTTTGCCAAAAGTAAAAAGCTGCGTTAAATCTTCAGTTCTGTCCGTTTCGCACTGCCACAAATATTCCGGCCTGCCGCTGAGTTTATAATTGAGTACGTTTGCAAAAACTTTGCGCGACTGCTCATCTGCCAGCTTGTTATACACATTTTGCAGCCTGCCGGCATATTTTTCAAGCCATGCATTTGTTACTTCTTCGCTGCCGGCATAAAGCGGCAAATGCGGCGCAAATACTGTATGCTCTGCGGCAAGCGCTTTAAAACGGCTAATAACTTCCGGCAGTTCGGAAGCAAAAGCAATTACTACCGCAAAATTTCCAAGCCGGGCTTTAATATCGCTGTAATGCTCCACCTTAAAACCGCGGAAGTTCTGCCCGCGTACAAATTCATCACTGGCAAAAATTCCGGCTGCCGTCAGGCCTTCCGCCGCCATTCTGTCAAGCACGGCATCAGCACCGTTGCCCATACCGTACAGCACCAGCGGCAGCCCGCAGCTGCGCATATTCTGCCATACACTGTTGGTTTCTGTTATAAAATCAAGCATTGTTACCTTTTATACCTCGTTAAATATTTTGTTTTTATTGTACAACAAAACCGCGAGTGAGTATAGCTTATATGGTTAACCATTTGCATTTAATATTCTAGTTTTTTATTTACTATATTATTTTTTACTTTATGCCTTTGATAATACTTTAATTATTCTTTATTTACTTTATTACTCATCTTCATTCTTTTGAGTGACCAAAAGAACGAAGCAAGAAAAGTCACGCGGCTGAAAAAATTTTTAACGCGGCACTTTAGCAAAAAATAAAATTTTCCGCGGAACTCGCTTCGCTCAAACACCGGGAAAATTTTATTGCTTTTCAGTAAATACCGCTCAATTTTTAATGCCGCGATTGCACTTAACCAGTACTTTTTAACTTCTTGATTTAGTATATTTTGTCTTTATATCGTACTTTACAACAAAAAATATGCAACTAATGATTTTGTGCAATTAAAACCTACGGCAACATTGCTTTTGCTCATAAAAATTTACCAAAGTGCGAATTTGAACAAAACGCGACTTTCAAAAAACAGGCGAAAACTTTAAATAAAAAGGCACTTGCAGCAATAGCCGAGGATGTTTGAGTTTGCGGCGCAGCAAACGAGTTCCGCAGGCGCTGCAAGTGGCAAACTGATTTGATACTGAGCCGTTAAGTTTTTTGAGGAGCGAAGGCTTTTTGGTTACTTTTTGGCCTACAAAAAGTAATATGAGTAAAAATGTAAATAAAAATATAATAACCTAAATTCAAAGTCCCAAAACCATCTAAACAAACCAAACATAATCTCTTGACTTAATCGTTAACCTGTTTTATATTATAGTTAACCATAACAAAAAAGAAGGTTAACCATGCGTTTTTCCGTCAGTGATATGTGCCAGACCGCTTTGCTCGCCGCTTTTATTGCCGTCAGCGGCAGCTTTAAAATTCCTTCATTAATTCCCGGCAGCGAATTTCAGCTTTCGGCGCCGATTGCAGTTGCGGCCTGCGGTATTTTCGGCATAAAAAAATACCTTACGGCAGGTATCGCGGCTTCTGCCATCTGCCTTATTTTAGGCACGCAAAATGTTTTTAATGTGCTGATTGCGCTTTCTTTCCGCGCTGTAATTGCCGTAATGTTTGCCTTTATGGGCAGCAGCAAAGCCTTTTATATAATTGCCGGTCCTGTTGCCAGCGCTTTAAGCCGCCTTGTGCTGGCTCTTTTTGTCGAGAAGGCCGTTTATGCCCTTATCGCCGCCGCGGTGCCGGGCATGATTTTTACCGCCTTTGCCGCGCCGCTTATTGCCGGTATTTTAACCCGCCTGCCTGTTTTAAAACGCTCGCGTATGCCAAAGCAAACTTAAAAGCCGCGATAGAATATTATTACTTGCCCCGCTTGCCCTATAATGTTAAAATATTAGATAGAATATTTTAACTGCAGCACGGAGGTCTTGATTATGATTTTGCAGGAATCAGGCGAAATGTATTTGGAAACGATTCTGCAATTACAGCAGAAACAGGGTAAAGTGCGTGCCATTGATGTGGCAGAACAGATGAATTTTACTAAAGCCAGCGTCAGCCGTGCCATGAGTATTTTAAAACGCGAAAACTTTATTCTGGTGGAAGCAGGCGGCAATATTGTGCTTACCGATGCCGGCCTTGCCAAAGCACAGGAAGTGCTTGAACGCCATAAAGTGCTTACCCGTTTCTTTGCCGAACATATCGGCGTACCTGCCGACATTGCCGAACATGATGCCTGCCGCATTGAACATGTAATCAGCCCGGAAACTTTTGAAGGCATAAAAAAACATCTGGCTGAATGCAGCATTAAAACCAAATAAAAAACACCATCAGGCGGATATCAGAACCTTTCTGTCGCGGCAGAAAGGTTTTTTTATAAAATTTAAAGGAGTGAATCTTTTGCAGAAAACATTTAACCCCCTTTTTGCTGCCGATACGGGAGCAGGCTACAAATTAAGCAACGAAGTAAAAACGGCAACCCCGTCCCTTCTTGACGCCGCACAAATTGGCGTATGCGTTTACGAAAACCCCGAACTTTCAGCTTTGCCGGATAAAGACGCCATTCTTGTTACAAGCTTTGGCACTACTTATAAAGAAACGCGCCGCCGCACCATTGATGCGGTTTTTGAAGAAATAAAAGCCGCCTGCCCGGGCGTAAAAGCCGAACTTGCCTTTACCTCCCATATTGTTATTGAACGCATTAAAAAGAATGAAGGCATAACTTACCCGACACCGGAAGAAGCACTTGAAGCGCTGCATAAGGAGGGCTATACCCGCGTTGCCATCTGCTCGCTGGATATTATTCCCGGCATTGAATACGCTTATAAAACTTTTGTTTTTAACCGCTATAAAACCCTGTTTAAAAAAATGTCGCTCGGCACGCCGCTGATGTACTGGATGGGCCAGGAAGACCAGCGTGACGATATTAAAGACACCATGCAGGCTTTAAGCACGCAGTTCCCGCAGCCTGCACCCGCAAGCGCAGTCCTTCTTCTGGCGCACGGCACGCCGCACCCGGCCAATGCCTATTATTCGGTAATGCAGAACCGCCTCAACGAGCTCGGTTTTGACAACGCTTATATTTATTCCGTAGAAGGCTGGCCTCACCTTGATACCGTTATTCCGCTTTTAAAAGCGAAAGATATTAAGGAAATTACCATTATGCCCGCCATGATGGTTGCAGGTGACCATGCCAATAACGATATGGCCGGTGATGATGAAGATTCGCACAAAACCATTTTGGAAAGCTGCGGTTTTAAAGTAACACCGTATCTGCACGGCATGGGCGAAAACGAAAATATCCGCCGCCTGTTTGTTGCCCGCGCTTTGGAAGCCTGGCAGAAATTAACTGCGGAATAAAGTTTTTGTTTTCAGCGTTTAATATATAAGCTGCACTTATAAACTTAACAATTTATTGATATTTTAAAAATTTTCTGTAAATTTATAGCTTTTTTGCTTGCCTTTGCCTGCGGTTTTAGCTTATACTGTAATTAGTTCTAACTATAAAACAGAGAGGATGATTAGATGGGTATTGTAATTTCCGCACTTGTAACATTTTGGGTAGGCTTTCTTATCTATAAAAAATATAAGCCGCAGCCCGTACTTTTTCTGGGCGGCATGATTTTGATGTACATTGCCGTGCTTTGCGGTTACGGCACAATCCTGCCGGAAAAAGCATCTACCGGTTCCTGGTTCTTCGACGCATTTGAATTTATGCGCAAAACCATGAGCTCCAACGCCGCAGGCCTCGGCCTTAACATTATGTCCGTAGGCGCGTTTGCACGTTATATGGACCGCATCGGCGCATCCCGCTCACTGGTACGCTTAACCATTAAACCGCTGCTGGCATTAAAATCCCCTTACCTTGTACTTTCCGGCACCTGGGTTGTCGGCATGTTAATCGGCCTTTGCATCAACAGTGCATCCGGCCTTGCCATGCTTTTAATGGTAACAATGTTCCCGATTCTTATCGGCCTCGGCGTAAGCCGCCTTGCCGCTACGGCAGCAGTTGCCTCCACCCTGTGCTTCGACTGGAGCCCGAGTGATACCGGTACTATTCTTTCGGCAACCACCGCCGGCGTAGACCCCGTACTGTACTGGACCAACTATCAGGTTCCTATTGTTATGGTAGCTTTTGTAGTTGTAGGTGCGCTGCATTACTTTACCCAGAAATACATGGATAAACGCATGGGCCATGTTGTTAAACCGATGGAAGTTGAAAAAGCAGAAGAAAACCCTGCCGATTCTGCTCCGCTGTGGTATGCAGTTCTGCCTGTAATTCCTCTGAGCCTTATTCTTTCCTTCAGCTCCCTGTGGATTACCACCATTAAAATGAACATCGTTATGGCTATGTTCATCGGCCTGTTCATAGGTGCCTGCTGCGAATTTGCACGCTGGCGCGACGGCAAAAAAGTATTTGCCGATATCCAGACCTTCTTTGACGGCCTTGGTATGCAGATGGCCAACGTAATTACCCTTATTATTGCAGGCCAGACCTTCGCACAGGGCCTGCTCTCCATGGGCACTATCGACAGCCTTATCGAAGGCAGCAAAACCCTGGGCTTCGGCCCGATGGCAATGATGCTGGTAATGGTTTCCATTATCGTATTCAGCTCCATCGTTATGGGCAGCGGCAACGCTCCGTTCTTTGCCTTTGCGGCACTTACCCCTGCTGTTGCGGCACATACGGGCCTGCATCCTGTGCTCATGCTTCTGCCGATGCACTTTGCAGCCTCCATTGCACGTACCTGCTCCCCGATTACGGCAGTTATCGTTGTATCTTCCGGCATGGGCAACGTTTCGAGCTTCGACCTTGTTAAACGTACCTTCATTCCGATGTGCGGCGCTTTGGCTGTAACTCTCGGCATGACCTTCTACTATTACTACGCTGGAATTTAATAAGTTTAATTTCAATAGCTGCTGCTTCTGCGGCAGCTATTTGTTTTTAAGAAAGGACTGATACAATGTTTATCTGCGACTGCCACTGCGATACTTTAACCGAACTCTACAATAAAAACGCTTCGCTGTACGAAAACGAACAGCACTTTGATATTAAACGCCAGATTGCCCTTGGCGGCGGCCTGCAATTCTGCGCTATTTATGTTCCTACCGAAGTTTTCCGCTATCAGGGCGGCCTGCGTTATACCCTGTGCTTGCTTGATAAATACAACCAGGAAATAAAAAAACTGCACGAAAGCGGCATTGATGTACTGGAAGTGCGTACTGCCGAAGATGCAGGCAATGTGTTGAAACACAAAGCGGCAACCCTGCTTGCCATTGAAGAAGGCGGCGCCATTGACGGCAGCCTGGAAGCACTGCGCTGCCTGTACGAACTTGGCGTGCGTGCCATGACGCTTACCTGGAGCAACCGCAACGACATTGCCGACGGCATTAACGAAGAAGCCACCGGCAGCGGGCTGACTCTTTTCGGCAAACAAGTTGTAGCGGAAATGAACCGCCTGGGTATGCTGGTAGACGTTTCCCATATTTCCACAGCAGGTTTCTGGAGCGTTATTGAAACAAGCACCAAGCCGATTATCGCTACTCATTCCAATGCCAAAAGCCTTTGCTCTCACCCGCGCAACCTTAACGATGAACAGATTAAGGCACTGGCACAAAACGGCGGCCTTGCCGGCATTACCTTTGCAGGGCAGTTTCTTGAAGAAGACTGGCGCAATGCCTGCATAGAAAGCGTTTATAAGCATATCGACTACATGCTGAACCTTATCGGCAATGATGACCATATCGGCTTTGGCAGCGATTTTGACGGCATTTCCCATCCGCCCTATAATATCCAGGGCGTGCAGGATTATAAACCGCTTATAGAGTATTTATGCAAGTATTACAGCAACGAAACCATCAATAAAATTACCCACCAAAACGTAATTAACCTTCTGCAAAAGGTACTGTAAAACAAACGAGGCACGGCTTAAACCGTGCCTTTAATTTTGCTATTGACTAAAGTGAACTTTAATGTGGTAATATATTATTACAGCAGTTATTTAATCAGTTTTCAGGAGGTATTTTAAATGAAGGTTCTTTTAATAAACGGCAGCCCCAAAGCCGAACGCTGCACTTTTACCGCACTCAGCGAAGTTGCCAAAACCTTGGAAGCGGAAGGAATAGAAACGGAAATCGTCCATATCGGCAATCAGGCAATCCGCGGCTGCATTGACTGCCGTGCCTGCAAAAAGAACGGCAAATGTGTTTTTAACGATATTGTAAACGAAGTTGCACCTAAATTTGCCGAATGTGACGGGCTTGTTGTCGGCACGCCTGTTTATTATGCTTCCGCCAACGGCAATTTAATCAGCTTTTTAAACAGGCTCTTTTTCAGCACTCCGTTTGATAAGAGCATGAAAGTCGGCGCTGCCGTTGTATCCGCGCGCCACGGCGGCTGCTCTGCCACCTTTGACGAACTTAACAAATACTTCACCATTGTCGGCATGCCGGTTGCCTCCAGCCAGTACTGGAACAGCGTACACGGCTTTACACCGGAGGATGTGCGCAAAGATGAAGAAGGCCTGCAAACCATGCGTACGCTTGGCAAAAACATGGCATTTTTAATTAAAAGCATTGCCCTGGGCAAAGAAAAATACGGCCTGCCTGAACGTGAGCCGCAGATTTTAACCAACTTCATTGATTAGTTTTACTTATAAATTAAAATACTTATAAAAAACGGCAGAGTTTTTAAACCCTGCCGTTCTTTTTATTTTTCAGCTGCCAGCCACGCAATCTGCGCTGCCATTTCGCCGCATTTGTAAAAATCTTCCAATTTCAGGTATTCTTCACCGGTATGGCAATTAAAATAACCAACCGCAATACCTACGGTTTCAATGCCGTTAGCGTTAAAGTGGTTAGCGTCCATACCGCCGCCGCTCTTTTCAAATTTAGGCTCAACGCCGCATTTTTGAAGGGCTTTGGCAGTAAGTGCCGCCGGTCTGCTGCTTTCATTCAGGCAGAAGGCTTTATAAAGCACGTCCGAAGAATAATCTACTTTAACGCCGTATTCTTTTTCAATCACAGGCACTACATCTGCATATTTTTTAAGCAGCGCTTCAAATTCACCGGCATCAGTACTGCGCATTTCACCGTTTACTTCGGCATAATCGCATACAATGTTCAGCGCCGGGCCGCCTGCATGCACCGAAGCAATATTTGCAGTAGAGTTTGCGCTCTGCCTGTTATCCGGAATAGCCAGTATCAAAGCTGCAGCTGCGCGGATGGCGTTAATGCCCTTTTCCGGAGCTTCGCCTGCATGGGAGGCTTTGCCGTGAATTTTATAGCAGTAGCTGCATTTGGCCGGAGCCTGAATGGCAATGCCGCCGATATCGCCTTCAGCGTCGAAAACATAGCCGCTTTTAGCGCGGAATTTGCTGAAATCAAAATGCCTGCCGCCTAAAATGCCAAATTCTTCGCAGACAGAAAAGGCCACTTCAATATCTCCATGAGGCTTATCGGAGGCTTTTAATTTGCGGAGCGCCTCCAATATAATGCACAGTCCGGCAACGTCATCAGCAGCCAAAATCGTACTGCCGTCGGTATGCACAATGCCCTTTTCCTCATCAACAATCGGTTTAATGGCACCGTTATTGGCAACACGGTCCATATGCGCGGAAAAAAGCAGCGGCTCACAATCTGCCGTGCCGCGCAGCACTGCCCTTATATTGCCGGCATTGCCGCCGATTTTGGCACCGGTGTCTTCTTCCGTAACCTCCAGCCCCAGCGCTTCCAGCTTTGCTTTAAGTACATCGGCAATCTGCCTTTCATTACGGGAGTTTACCGGAATCTGTACCAGCTCCAGAAATTCCTCCAGCATTTGTTTGTTTTCCATACAGCACCTCCAACAGATATTTATTTTAGTTTAAAACCCAAATTTTTACGCGCCAGCAACCTTAAAAAGTAATGGTAGCTGGCAAACAAAAATATAGAAGACCCAACCCAGGCAATCGGGCTGGCATAGCATACGCCGGTATAACCGTAATCAATGGTTAAGTACGAGGCCGCCGCAGAACGCAGAAGCAGTTCCACAACGCCTGAAAGCATAGGAATCATTGAAATGCCCATGCCCTGTACAGAGTTGCGGTAAATAAAAATCTGGCTTAAAAAGAAATAGAACGGCACGCTTAAATGCAGATACTGCTTGGCTTCTGCCATAACCTTCGGGCTTGGGTTATCCAGAAAGATGCCAATCATTTCCTGCCCGAAGAAATACATTATGACCGCTGCAAACAGACTGAAAGCCAGCGATAACTGCGAGCATTTCTTTACGCCGCGGCTTATTCTGCCAAACTTGCGCGCACCGAAATTCTGCGCCGTATATACAGCCATGGCAAGCCCGAATGAAATCATCGGCTGCAAGGCCAGCTGTTCAATGCGCATAGCTGAAGTAAACGCAGCAATGGTTTCGGAACCGAACTGATTGCAAATAGCCTGAATAATAATCATGCCAAGGCCAAGCACCGAAAATTGCACTGCCATCGGCAGTCCCATGCGGATATGTTCCCACGCAAAACGGCTGTCCCATTTAAAATCGCTTAAACGCACATGCAGCACCGGAAACTTTTTGGCAATATAAATTATACAAAGCAGCCCGGAAAAACCCTGTGCCACTACGAGTGCCAGCGCGCTTCCCGGCACGCCCCAGCCAAAGTTGATAATGAATACCAGCGCCAGAACAATGTTGAGCAGCGTGGCCACAATTAAAAAGTACAGCGGTGTTTTGCTGTCGCCAAGCGATCGCAGAATGTTGGAAAGCATGTTATAGGCCATCATAAAAATCAGGCCGTAAACAATAATCATAACATAGCTTTTGGCATCCGCATATAGCTCCGGCGGTATGTTCATAAGCGCCAATACAGGGTCAA
Source organism: Phascolarctobacterium sp. ET69 (assembly GCF_023336935.1). Taxonomy (GTDB): domain Bacteria; phylum Bacillota; class Negativicutes; order Acidaminococcales; family Acidaminococcaceae; genus Fusicatenibacter_A; species Fusicatenibacter_A intestinipullorum. The sequence goes on along the minus strand of NZ_JAMBLR010000002.1, from coordinate 33,837 downwards.
TAAACATTACCGCTGCGGCCATCATTATAATTACAAACATTGTGCAAAGCATGGTTGACATTGCCGCGCTCCGGCGCACGCCATCCAAATCTCCAGCACCGAAAAGCTGCCCCGTAACAACACTGAAACCACCGCTCATGCCCAGCGTTAAAATTACCAGCATCATAAAAAGCGGTGCGGTTGCGCCGACAGCTGCCAGTGCGTTAACGCCTATGGTACGCCCAACTATAATTATATCGGCGATATTGTACAGCTGCTGAAAAACGTTGCCTATTAACAGCGGTATCATAAAAGGTATTATTAATTTCAGCGGTTCGCCTTCCGTCATATTTTTCATAAGTATCCCTGCCTGTATATTAATCAGTCAGACTTATTAGTCAGCATTTTCATTGTAACATCTTTTTAAATAATAAACAATCTATTTTATTATTCGCCTGTAATCAGGCTTTTACCTTCCATTTGTCAAAAAAATGCAGGTAGGTTTCATATAAATAAATTATTCTGCCTGCCAAAACGGCAGCAGCCACCGTGCCAAGCCCTACGCCGTGCAAGCCGCCGAACTCCATAAAGGCAATAATAACGGCAAGCGTAACCAGCGAAATATCAAAACAGTTTTTAATAAGGCTGAAACTTTTATGGCTTACAAATGCCAGTACATTTACCAGGCCTTCACCGGCTGCCAGAAAAATTTTAGCACGCACTTCCAAAAATACGCCGGAGGCGAGAATAACCACGCTTGCAAGGCAGGCTATCCAGCGTTCAAGAAGCGTATCCGGGTTGTAATCCTGCAAAACCCACATAAAAAAATCTATGCTGTTGCCAAAAGGAATGGTAACTATTACCTGCCCCATCAGTTCGCGCCAGTAAAAAGCACGCAGTAAAAGCGGCTGTACGGCAACAAAAAGCAAATTCATTGCTATGGTTAAAAAGCCAACGCTGAACGGAGTACAAAGGCTTAAAACCCAGGGTACGCTCGATATCGGCGACGTACCTAAATTAGCCTTACACGACAGTGCTATGCCGAAAGTCATTGTAGCAATGCCGCAGATAAACATAATAATCCGCGCTTTAAAATGCTGCTCTGTATTCAAAATATATCATCCCCCTTAAAAAAATACATTTGCAAATTTTTTAAGCTGCCCAAATAAAAAAAGACGATAGCTCGTCTTTTTTTACAGCCACATAATATTAGTCAGCTTTTTAATCAGCCTTTTACTACGGTATTCGTCAGTTTGCCGATGCCTTCAATTTCCACCGTAACCACATCGCCGGGTACCATCGGCCCGCAGCCCATCGGCGTACCTGTCAGCACCAAATCACCGGCATCCAGCGTCATGCTTTCGGAGATATAACTTAAAATTTCATACGGGTTATATACCATATCGCTTGTACGGCCGTTTTGTTTAAGTTCACCGTTCAAATATGTTTTAATGCTTAAGTCAGTCGGGTCAAGGTCTGTTTCAAGCCAGGGGCCCAACGGGCAGAAAGTATCGAAGGATTTGCTGCGCAGCCACTGCACATCGTCAAGCTGCAAATCGCGGGCAGTTACATCGTTGGCGCAGGTATAGCCCAAGATATAATCTTTTACATCTTCCGGTTTTACGTTGCGCATGCGTTTTTTTATAACTACGCCCAATTCGGCTTCATAAACTACTTCTTTGCTCTGCCAGGGATATACTATCGCAGCGCCGTCACCGATAATTGTATGTGCCGCCTTACTGAACAGCATCGGTTCTTTCGGTACTTCAGCATGAAACTCCTCAGCATGGCTGCGGTAGTTAAAACCAACGCAAATTATCTGTTTAGGCACACAGGGCGCTAAAAGCTTAACATCTTCCAAACGGAAAACTTCATCTGTTATACGCCAGAAAGTTTCCAGGCTGCCATAAACAGTTCTTACTACATCTCCGTCAATAAAACCTATTCTTTTGTTGCCATTCGCTTCAAAACGTATACATTTCATTTAAAAAATCATCCTTTGCATTTTTCGTTGTTCAAAATAAACCGGAACCAGCCCTGCCACTTCCGCTATTTCCCGGGCAATATCAAGGCGCCTGCCTACATGTTCTTTATAATGGGCATCGCTGCCAAGGGTAACATACCTGCCGCCCAGTTCGCGGAATCTTTTATATAAAACAAGCAAAGAATTAACCGCGTCAGAACTGTCAAGCCTGCGTGTATTAATTTCTATTGCCTTGTCCATCGTTACCAGTAATTTAAAAACTTCATCAAATAACTCCGGCGCTTCTGCGTAAACCAGTTCTTTATCGTCGTAAGGCATATAACGGCACATATAATCTATGTGGGCAAAGCTGTCAAAATTATCATGCAGCTTAAGGTTTGCAAGCGTCGCCAGCAAAAATTCCTCTACGGCTTCCTGTTTGGTTTTTCCGGCGTATGTTTTTTCTTCATATAAATCACGCCTGTTCACACAGTGCATAGAACCCAGAATAAAATCAAAAGGATATTTTCTGCCAAGAAGATTATCGTTAGCAGCTGTTTCTTCCTGCATGCCTACCTCAATTCCCAGCAGCAGTTTTTTGCTGCGGTACGGGCCAAGCTGCTTAAAATAATCTTCAATGTCAAAAACAAAAGCCTCCGGGTTGGTAGGATAATCCTCATCCCAGTGTTCGGTAATAATTATGCCAAGGTTTTGCTGTAAGGCAGCGGCTTTTGCTTCTTCAGCAGACATTTTGGAATCTATGGAATACTGGCAGTGCATATGTGTATCAAAAATCATTTTCAAACCTCGTGTTTACTATTATACCATATCTATATAAAATTTTTAAAATTACTCAACATTTTACTTAAATATAATATTTTGCCTTTTCGCCGTTATATCCATATAAATCGTTTATAACTGTATTTTTGCGTCAACGCTTATCAGAATATTAATTTTGCTTTTTATGCTCCTTAAAAGCGATTTAAACGCATGAAATTTTCAGAGCAAAATTTTACGGCAATACCTTTTTTTCTTCTTCGGAAAGATTATAAGTTGATTTGCCGTTTTCAATCGGTTTTGCGTAAGTGCGGTTGTCTTCCCTGCCGTAAATGCTTGAAAGCACTACGCCGTTATTATTTTCATCAAGCAAAGATAAGGAATAGCTTAAATCACTGCCGGTATCGGCAAAAGCGTTATACCGCATAAGTTTTACCTTCTGAACGCAGCCTTTCATCTGTTCGCGCATTGCTTGCTGGTTTTCTTCAAGCGCCTGCATCTCTGCTTTGGCAGCACGCACTTCCGTTAAAGTTTTTGTTAAAAGTTCATCCCAGTTAACATTATCACCCTGGGTAAAAAAATCATATTTTTCTTTAAGTGCCTGCAATTCTTTTTTCTGGCCTTTATACATTACATATAACATTATCACCAATGCCAGTAAAACTATAATCACAAGCAGCAAGTAATTTTGCAGCACTAAATTGATATTCTCCAAAATATTACCTCCGTTTTAAATAAATATGTATGCCAGCAGACAAGCAATAAATATTGCAGGCAGCTGATTCGAAATGCGTATTTCCAATATTTTCAGCATATTTATGCCGATGGCAGTTATTAAAACACCGCCGCAGGCAGTTATTTCGTTTAAAACCGCTTCCGTCATTACCGTCTGTAAAAAAGCAGCCAGCAAAGTTAAGCAGCCCTGATAAATAAAAACACTAACAGCAGAAAACGCCACGCCTATACCAAGGTTTGCAGTTAAAATTACCGAAATAATACCGTCAAGCGTTGCTTTGGCATATAAAATTGTAGGGTCCTGTTTTAACCCGTCCTGCAAAGCTCCGACAACAGCCATTGCACCAATGCAGAAAATAAGCGTAGATGATATAAACCCGCGCGCAAGCTGCGCTGCAAAGCTGCCGTCCTTTCCATGGTACACCTTGGAAGCTATCCAGCTGCCAAATTTCTGTAAATTGCCTTCAATATCAAAATATTCGCCGATAATTGAACCTATTACAAGACTTACCACAACTATTACAATATTAGCTGTTTTAAAAGCCATTTGCAGCCCTATTACCACAATACACAGCGCAACACCCTGCATAATGGTCTGCTGCCATTTTTCAGGCAGGCCCCTGCGTAAAACTATCCCGGCCAGTGCTCCGCATATAATTGCTACCGCATTGGCAATTGTACCCAGGCCGCTCATAATAAGCACACGCCTTTTATTACCCCACTCATCTTTTCACCCTTATAAACATATTAAACTGTAAATTTTTCTCTTTTAATTTTGTTCTGCTTCGGCTGCTGCTCCAGCAGCTCATAAATTCTCTCCAAATCTTCAGCAGAATAATATTCAATTTCTATTTTACCCTGTTTTTCATTTTTAGGCACAATTTTTACTTTTGTTCCCAAAAGTTCAATCAAACGGTTCTGAAAATCTCTGCAATAAATGCTGATTTCCGTCTTTTTATTTTTTCGGGCTGTTTTTTCTTTTTTAGTTTTTTCAGCATCGTTTTCAAATGTAATTTCTTCGCCGTTTTTTATTTTCTTAACAATTTCTTCAACCGCTCTTGCAGAAAGCCCCTGCTCCGCAATTATCCGGGCAAGTTTTTCCTGTTCCTGTGCGTTTTCCAACGATAACAGCGGCCTTACCTGCCCCATCGTTAACGTTTCACGTGAAACTGCTTCGCGCACAGCTGCCGGTAAATTTAAAAGCCTTAAAATATTGGTAACTGCTGTACGGCTGCGGCCGATTTTTTTTGCAGCCTGCTCCTGATTAAAGCCAAATTCATTCATTAAGCGTTTAATGCCTTCAGCTTCTTCAATGGCATTCAGGTCATGGCGCTGAATGTTTTCAACAAGGGCAATTTCTGCCATTTTAGCGTTATCGTATTCGCGTACAATAACCGGTACAGTTTTTAACTTAGCAGTTTTAGCAGCACGCCAGCGTCTTTCACCGGCTACAATTTCATATTTGCCACCGTTCTTTCTAACTATTAACGGCTGAATTACGCCATGTTCTTTAATACTCTCAGTAAGCTCAGCAAGCTTATCGGCATCAAAAGTTTTACGCGGCTGAAGCGGATTAGGAATTATATCACTTACAGCAATTTCTATTTCCTTTTCGTGAGGCTGTACTTCTTCAACCGTCGCAATGGTTTCATTATCCGTAAAAATCGCGCCAAGCCCTTTTCCTAAACCTTTTTTATTCATCGCCAAGTACCTCCGCGGCAAGTTCCATATATACCTGAGCGCCTTTGGATTTAGGGTCATAAACTATAACAGGCTGCCCATGGCTAGGTGCTTCGCTTAAACGTACATTACGGGGAATAATTGTATTATACATTTTGGTATTAAAATATTTGCGTACTTCCCCAACAACATCGCTTGATAAATTGGTACGCTGGTCGAACATAGTCATCAAAACGCCTTCCAGCTTTAATGCCGGATTAAGGTTGCGCTGCACAAGTTTAATGGTATTCATTAACTGGCTTACACCTTCAAGAGCATAAAATTCACACTGAATAGGTACAAGCACAGAATTGGCAGCCGTTAAGGCATTAATGGTTAAAAGCCCCAAAGAAGGCGGGCAGTCAATTAAAACATAATCATAATCATGTTTTACGCGTTCCAGCGCATTTTTTAAGCGACCTTCCCTGTTCATAAGGCTTACGAGTTCAATTTCCGCACCGGCAAGCTGAATAGTTGCCGGAATTACATCCAGATTTTCATAATCGCTGTGCAGAAGCACATCTTTCATCATTACATCATTAATTAAGGTATCATATATACATTTTTTTATATCGCGCTTATCAAAGCCAAGGCCGCTGGTGGCATTGCCCTGCGGGTCAGCATCAAGCATTAAAACTTTACGGCCCTTTTGCGCCAGGCAGGCTGCAAGGTTAACGGCAGTTGTTGTTTTGCCTACACCACCTTTTTGATTTGCGATTGCAATTACTTTTACCAAACTACTCACCTCATAAAAAATCACTAAAACTTTCTTAATAATTTTATCACATTTTCACAGCCAAACATATAGAAAAGGAAAAAGTTTTTTAGTTTCACGTGAAACATTTATTGCATTACTTGCCGTAAGAAAAAATTTAAAATATAATAACAAAGAAAGGAGCTTAAAATGGATATAAAATTAGTTAACAAAGATGATTACGATAAAATTTATACTTTTATAGAAGAAGCCTTTAAAACTGCAGAAGTAAGCGACGGAACCGAGCAGGATTTTGTTTTGGAACTGCGTAAAAGCAGCAATTACATACCGGAACTGGAATTTGCCGCTTATGATAAAAATATTCTTATCGGGCACATAATGCTTACCAGACAAAATTTAAAAAGCAACAAACCGGTTAAAGCCGTTCTTGTCGCGCCGCTCAGCGCAAAAAAAGAATATCGCAACTGCGGCGTAGGTACATCATTAATGAAATACGCTTTAAACGAAGCCGTAAAACAGGGCTTTAATGCGGCTTTTTTAATAGGCAGCCCTTTATATTACAAACGCTTTGGTTTTAAGGAAACAAACACTTATAATATAAAAAACATCAGCGAAGTTCCTGATAAATTTGTGCTGGCATGTGAACTTGTACCGGAAACTTTTAAAAACATTAAAGCTGAAATTAAAATAGTTTAATACAGAAAATAAAAAATGCGGCTAAGCCGCATTTTTTATTTTAACTTGCAAACATCAACCCATCCGGAAAAATGGTCTGTATTCTTTTCAAGTTCCGGTATCGTCAGCTTAATGGCGCTGTTGGAACTTCCGCAAGCAGGATATACAAATTCAAAACGTTTCAAAGATTCATCAAGAAAAACTTTTACACCCTCATTAACGGCAAAGGGGCAAACCCCGCCAACTGCATGACCAATCAATTGTTCAGCCTCTGCTGCAGGCAGCATTTTTGCTTTAACCCCAAAATGCGTTTTATATTTATGATTGTCAATTTTAACGTCACCCGGCGCAACAATTAAAATTACATCATCATGAACCAAAAAAGAAAGTGTTTTGGCAATCAGGCAGCCGTCGCAATTTAAGGCTTTGGCAGCAAGTTCAACCGTCGCGCTGGAAACATCAAATTCCAAAATCTGGTCTTTCATGCCGCGTGCGGCAAAATATTTTCTTACTTTTTCAATCGACAAATTAACCCCTCCATTAAATGCGTACCATATCACGCGAAATAGCGGCAATATTTTCGGCACCGCACATTTTCATGGTATCTTCAAGTTCACCGGCAAGTTTCTCAATATAAACTTTAACGCCTTCTTCTGCCCCACCATAAACAGCAGTTACAAACGGACGGGCAATTACAACACCGTCAGCGCCAAGCGCCAGAGCTTTAAAAATATCAACGCCGCTGCGGATACCGCCGTCTACAAGTACTTTCATGCCTCCGCCTACTGCATGGCAGATTTCTTCCAATACTTCTGCCGTTGCAGAACACTGGTCAAGAACCCTGCCGCCATGATTGGAAACTATAATGGCAGCAGCACCGGCGGCATGAGCTTTAAGCGCGCCGCGTACGGTCATGACGCCTTTAACAATAAAAGGAATACCGGCGGCTTTTACAATTTCAGCAAGTTCTTCAACAGATTTGCTTCCTGCAGGAGGCTGCATATTTTTTAAAAACGGCAGCCCTGCGGCATCAACATCCATTGCAACGGCAAAAGCGCCGCTTTTTTTAACAAGCTGCAATTTTTCTTCTACAAGCGGCAAATTCCACGGTTTAACAGTCGGTATACCGGCTCCGCCGGTAGCGGCAATCGCCTCACAAGCGCTAACCATTACCTTTTCATCAAGCCCGTCGCCCGTAAAAGCGGCAATACCATTTTCTGCGCAGGACGAAACCAGAATTTTATTATAAGTAAGTTCGTCATAAGCATTGCCGTAATGCAGGCCGATAGCACCTACCGGACCGGCAAAAAAAGGATAACTGAACTTGCGCCCAAAAAGCTGCACCGACATATCAACCGGTTTATTTTCATGCAGAGTATCCATCTGCACGCGGATATCCTGCCATTTTTGATAGTTGCGGATTGCAGTATCCCCCACCCCTTTAGCACCGGGGCCGGGAATAGTATTACGGCAGGCAAGACCGTTGCATACAGGGCAAGCCTTACATTTAGCAGTATCTATGCATGCACGTGCATTTTGCAAAACATCATTATAATTCATAACAATACCTCCATAAAGCAGCTTTGTATTCTATTTTACTATATTTATAAACAAAAAGCATTAATAAAATTAAAGAAAACTCCGGCTTGATAAACCGGAGTTTAAAATTTATTTTACTTTAACTTTGCCGTTGTTCCATGCTTCGGCAGCCTGTTTGTAAGATGTATACTCATCGGTAGTTGCGCTGCATGAAGTGCAGATAACTTTATTCAGAGTATCATGCTTAAAGGTGCCCATGGTAACAAATTTTGCAGTTTTCTTACCGCATAACGGGCAGTTTTTAAGTTCGATTGGTTTGTAATCGCCGCCGCTGACTTTTTTAAACATGTAGAAAAAAACTCCGGCAGCAATACCTGCAATTACGGCATACATCATCATATCACCCATACACAACTCACCCCTTAATTAAATTTATAAAAGCGTTCCTTGTTTTTATTGTACCATATCTTCATCTAACAGTATAATAAAATTTCAAATTCTGGCAAAATAAAAACAGAAACTATTTTCAGTTTCTGTTTTAAACATAAATAACAACATTATCCACAGAGTTAATTATTTTTGGCAATATTAGGTTTTTTGGTATTTTTTATGCGCAAGGTTACAATAACATCATCACCGTCAACTTCCTGCTTGATTTGCGCAGGAATACCGGCATCATTGATAGTGCTGACAATCTTTTTTACACTGTTTAAATAAATTCTTACATCATTAACAATAACAAGGCGTTTTTTCGGCTTCGGAGCTTCGTCTGCCAGGAATTTTGCAATATATTCATCCGTTTGTTTTACATTCCAGCCATTTTTTAAAATCAGTTTTAAAACCTGTTCCTGCTGCTCTTTGTTTTTTAATTTTAAAAGCGCCCTGCCGTGCCTTTCGGTAAGCTGTTTTTCTTTTAAAACAGTTCTGATTTCCGGAGGAAGGTTTAACAAACGCAGTTTATTGGCAATGGTAGACTGCTTTTTGCCCACGCGCAAAGCCATTGCTTCCTGCGTAAGGTTAAACTGCGTCATCAGTTTTTCATAGCCTTCTGCTTCTTCCAGATAATGTAAATCTTCGCGCTGCAGGTTTTCAATCAAAGCAATTTCCGCACTCTGCTGCTTTGTATAACTGCTTACAATGGCAGGAACATCTTTCAGCCCGGCTAATTTGGAAGCGCGCAGTCTGCGTTCGCCTGCGATAAGCACATATTCGCCATTATCGCTTCTGGCTACAAGCAGCGGCTGCAAAACACCATATTCAGCAATGGAAGCTGCAAGATCGTCAAGGGCATCTTCTTCAAAATCCTTACGCGGCTGATACGGATTGGGCACAATTTTTTCAACCGGGATACGTTCTACCTTAATTTCACTGCTGAAATGTTTAATAACAGAACTGCTTTCTTTTTCTGTTTGTAAAATTTTAAAACCATCTTCAACAAACATTGGCTAACCTCCATTATTCCAAAGGATGTTTTTCCGGTAAACCAGCCTTGCGCGGATAAGCCTTCGGCGAAGGCTTTACTTTTTTTATGGCAACAACTGCCCTGCCGTCATCAAGCCCGGGAAGTTCCACCTGACGTGCCGAAACTAATTTGCCGCCCAATATATTCAGCGCTTTGGTAGCATCATTAATTTCTTCTTTATATTTTGAACCCTTTAAAGCTATAAACATACCGCCGGTTTTAACAAGCGGCAGGCAATATTCAGCAAGTACCGACAACCTTGCTACTGCACGTGCCGTTACAATATCATATTTTTCGCGGTGAGCGGCATTTTTTCCTGCATCTTCCGCACGCAAGTGCACACATTCAATATCCTGCAGCTGCAAAGCTTCAATAACATTCTGCAAAAAATTCAGCCTTTTGGCAAGAGAATCTATTAAAACAACTTTTAAGGAAGGGCAGAAAATTTTAAGCGGTATTCCCGGAAAACCGGCGCCGGTACCGACATCTGCCAAAACTTTTCCCGGGAAATAAGTATCGTAAGCCATTAAAGAATCAACAAAATGCTTTACGGCAACGTCCTGCGGTTCGGTAAGTGCAGTAAGGTTCATTACCTTGTTCGTTTCAACAAGCATTCTGTAATAAGTATCAAACTGTTCAAGCTGCAGTGGCGTAAGGTTAAAACCGGCCTTGCCAGCGGCTTCATCAAGTATTTTTATAAATTCACTCATTATCCTGCTCCCTGCGGCGCTTTACTTCCAGAACAATCATCAAGACATTTATATCTGCCGGTGATACACCCGAAATACGGGATGCCTGGCCGATAGAAACAGGTTTAATCTTGGCTAATTTTTCGGCAGCTTCCGAAGAAAGTTCCTTTATTGCATGGTAATCAATATCCTGCGGTATTAATTTGTTTTCCAGTTTCAGCGCACGTTCAACTTCCTGTTTCTGCTTGTTTATATAACCTTCATACTTTGCAAAAATTTCAGCCTGTTCGGCAACAACTTCCGGCAGTTCAGGCAAAGCAAATTCCGCTGCCAGTTTTTTATAAGTAACATCACCGCGGCGCAAAATGTCTAATAAAGTCATGCCCGGCCTAACCGGAGCAGTACCGATATTTTTAATTTTCTGTTCGGTTTCGGCATTAGGGGCCACATTAGATGTGCTGAGCTGATGAATAATACGCTCCAGCAAAGTGCGTTTGGCTGTAAATTTTTCGTAGCGTTCATCATTTACAAGGCCAATGCTGCGCCCTTTTTCCGTTAAGCGCAAATCGGCATTATCCTGCCTTAACAAAAGGCGGTACTCCGCGCGCGAAGTCATCATTCTGTAAGGCTCGTTAGTTCCCTTAGTAACAAGGTCATCAATCAAAACTCCGATATAAGCATCGCTTCTGCCTAAAATAAAGGGTTCCTGCCCGTTAATTTTGCGCATGGCGTTAATACCGGCAATAAGGCCCTGTGCCGCAGCTTCTTCATAACCGCTTGTGCCATTGGACTGACCTGCCGAAAATAAACCGCTGATGCCTTTATGCTCCAGCGAAGCCTTTAATTGCAGCGGGTCAAGGCAGTCATAATCAATTGCATAACCTGCACGCATCATACGGCAGTTTTCAAGCCCGGGTATTGTCTGCATAAATTTCAGCTGCACATCTGCCGGCAGCGAGCTTGACATTCCCTGAACGTACATTTCATTGGTACGCAGGCCTTCCGGCTCAATAAACAGCTGATGGCGCTCTTTATTTGCAAAACGCACAATTTTAGATTCTATCGAAGGGCAGTAACGCGGCCCTACGCCTTCAATCATACCGTTGAACATACCTGATAAATGCAGATTATCGCGGATTATTTTATGTGTTTTTTCATTGGTATAAGTAAGCCAGCACGGCACCTGGCTGCGCTCTGTAATACTGCTGATAAAAGAAAAATTGCGCAGCTTGCTGTCGCCGCTCTGTATTTCCATTTTGCTGTAATCAAGGCTGCGGGCGTCGATACGTGCCGGAGTGCCTGTTTTAAAGCGCATTAATTCCAGTCCGTTTTCCAGCAGCGACTGTGATAATTTATTGGCGCTGCGCAAACCGTTAGGTCCGGATTCATAATTCACCTGGCCGTAAACAATGCGGGCACGCAAATAAGTGCCGGTTGCCAGAATTACGCATTTGGCTTCAAAAACTTCCCCGGTTTCCGCCTCTACCCCAACTACTTCGCCGTTACTTACAAGCAGTTTGTCAATCATCAGCTGTTTAACATCAAGCCTGTCCTGATTTTCAACAGTCTGCTTCATAATGGTATGGTAAAAAGGCTTGTCTTCCTGCGCGCGCAAAGCCTGCACAGCATAACCCTTGCCGGTATTTAAAAGGCGCATCTGTATGCAGGCCTTATCGGCAGCTATGCCCATTTCACCGCCAAGCGCATCAATTTCACGCACCAGATGCCCTTTGGCAGGGCCGCCAACCGAAGGATTGCACGGCATTAAAGCAATATTATCCATTGAAAGAGTTGCCAGCAGCGTTTTACCGCCCAGACGGGCTGCAGCCAAAGCTGCTTCTACACCGGCATGGCCGGCACCAACAACAATTACATCGTAATTATCAGTAATATACATATTTTCACCTGCAAAATTATTTACCGATACAGAATTTAGAAAAGATTTCGTTTATTATTTCATCACGCACAGTATCACCGGTTATTTCACCAAGAAAACCGGCCGCATTGCGCAAATCAATCATTATGCAGTCGTAAGGCATTTGTGCTTCGGCAGCACTAAGCGCATCCTGCATGCTTGCCAGGCTGTTTTTAAGCAAATTTTCATGGCGGGCATTCTGAACATAAATACCGTCGCCCAAATGTTTATCACTGCCATAAACAAATTTTTGCAGCCAGCCTGTAAAAACATCAAGCCCCGCACCTGTTTTGGCAGAAAGTTCAATAACGGGCGCATTTTTAAATTCACCGTTTAAACTGTTCTTTATATTTGCGCTGCCCAAATCGCTCTTATTGATAATTATAACATAACTGCGGCCTTTAACTAATTCCAATATTTCAAAATCTTCTTCAGACAAAAGTGCAGAACCGTCGAGCACAACAATTGCGAGTTCTGCTTCATTCAGTATACGGCGGCTTTTTTCAACGCCGATGCGTTCAACATAATCTTCCGTTTCCCTTATACCTGCAGTATCAGCCAGTACAATAGGAATTCCGCCCAATAAAAACTGTTCTTCAATAACGTCTCTCGTAGTACCGGCATATTCGGAAACAATAGCCCTGTCTTCTTTTAAAAGGCAGTTTAAAAAGCTCGATTTACCGACATTAGGCTTACCGATAATGGCCACACGCAAACCTTCACGCAGAATTTTACCGGTATGGGCATTTGCCAAAAGTTTGTTAACTCCTTCTGCCGTTTTATTTACGGAATCCAAAACGGAAGCAAAAGTCATTTCTTCAATATCGTCTTCCGGATAATCAATAACCGCTTCCAAATTAACAATTACATCAAGCAGTTCTTTTCTTAATCCGCGCACCTCTGAAGAAAGCTGCCCTTCCTGCTGGCGTACCGCAACCTTCAGGGCCGCATCACTGCGGGATTTTATAATGTCCATTACGGCTTCAGCCTGCACCAGGTCAATACGGCCGTTCAAAAAAGCACGTTTGGTAAATTCACCGGGCTCAGCTGGGCGCGCACCTGCGGCATAGCTTAACGATAGAATTTTCTGCAAAGAACGCACACCGCCATGGCACTGAATTTCCACAACATCTTCTGCCGTATAGGAATGAGGCCCGCGCATATAAACGGCCATAACTTCGTCAACCATGCTTCCGTCTGCATCATATACATGGCCGTAAACCAAAGTATTTACGGGATAATCAGCCAGTTTTCTGCCGGAGGCTGCCTTAAAAATTGCCTCCCCGGCAGCAAGGGCGTTTTCCCCGCTGATGCGGATAATGCCGATAGCGCCTTCGCCCAAAGCCGTACAAACAGCACTGATGGTTTCTTCCTGATATTGTTTTGCTGTATTTTCCATAATCTGTTCTCCAAAAGAAAAACCCAGTACAAACGACTGGGTTTAAAATTAAGAAAATTATTTTTTTAATTCAATTACAACGCGGCGGTACGGTTCTTCACCTTCGCTGAGCGTAGTAATACGGCGGTCGTTTTGTAATGCTACATGAATAATTTTTCTTTCATGAGGATTCATCGGCTCAAGCACAACACGTTCGCCGGTACGTTTAACCTTATCGGCAAGGCGCAGTGCCAGGCGGTTTAAAGTCTCAACGCGGCGTTCGCGGTAATCTTCAATATCAATTACAATTCTGATGCGCTCAGCAGAATTCTTGTTGGCAACAAGATTGGTAAGATACTGTAAAGAATCAAGAGTCTGGCCATGTTTGCCGATTAAAATGCCCATATCGGAACCATGAAGTTTAAAAGTAACCATGCCTTCGTTTTTGTTGATGAATTTCTCCATTACAACTTCAATGCGCATGGCATTAAAAATCTTCTGCAAAAATTCTTTGGCGGCTTCAACGGCAGCTTCTTCAATAACATGTTCGCGCACTGCGGGTTTTGCTTCTTCTTTTTTGGCAACTTCCCTTGCAGCGGCAGCTTCCTGTTTGCCTGCTTTATAATCTTCTTTAATGCTGTCCACTGTTTCGTCTACAATATCACCGATTTTTCTGGCAGCATCTTTTAAGGTAACCCTGATTTTGGCTTTTTTGGCAAATAAACCAAAAATACCGTTTTTAGCTTCTTCTATAACTTCAACATTAACTTTATCGGCAGTAGTTTTCAGTTCAGCCAATGCGTCATTTAAAGCATCTTCCACGGTTTTACCGGTTTTTTCAATAAAATCCATCTTTAAAATCTCCCTTTATTTCTTTTGTCCTCTTTCCATAAAAAGCTGCTGGCCAATCTGCATAATGTTCATTACAACCCAGTACAGTACAAGGCCTGTCGGGAAGCTGATGCTGATATAACCGATAAACAGCGGCATGCCGTAAAGCATAACCTGATTTTGCGTAGTGGAAGTATCAGGCATCGTCATTTTAGACTGAAGGAAAGTAGTTAATGCAGACAATACCGGCAAAACAGCATAAGCATACATTTCCGGTCCGCCGGCAGACATAAATTCGCTCAGGCTTCTGGAAATATCAAGCCCCATGAACAAAGGGGAACCTGCATACTGGAAATCACGGATGCCGTAGAAAATACCGATAAGGATAGGCATTTGAATTAAAAGCGGCAGGCAGCCTGCCAGAGGATTAACGCCCTCGGATTTATAAAGCTGAGCCAATGCTTCGTTGGCTTTCATTTTATCGCCCTTATATTTTTCCTGAATGGCTTTCATTTTAGGCTGAAGGCGCTGCATGGCTTTCATCGACTGAATCTGCTTTTTGGTAAGCGGATAAGTTGCCATCTTTACAATAACAGTTAAAAGAATAATGGCAAAGCCGTAGTTTGCAAAACCAAACGATGCGCTGATATTATAAAGAATAGTAATTGCTTCCTGTACAAGACTGCTTAAAAAGTCCAAATTTTTCAACTCCCTGATTTGATATATGTATTGCAATACATAAATTTCGGCTTAATCAACCGGGTCATATCCCCCGGGGTGAAACGGATGGCATTTTAAAATACGCTTTAACGCCAGCCAGCTTCCTTTAACGGCGCCTTTTTTCCGTACAGCTTCCAAAGCATACTGTGAACAGGTAGGATAAAACCGGCACCGCGGAGGGAACATCGGCGAAATAAATATCTGATAAAAACGGATTAACAAAATAATAACCGTTTTCATGTTCTCACCTTTACTTTAGTATACCTGCCCTTTTGGCCAAACGCATAAAAATCCTGTCATAAGTATAAATGTCGGCAGCAATAAGTTTTTTGCGCGCTACCCAGATAATATGGATTGAATCCTTAAGCTCGCTGCGCCTGTGGCGGAAAACTTCGCGCATCAGCCGCTTTACCCTGTTGCGTACAACAGCATTGCCCATTTTTTTGCCGACAGCAAAACCGATTTTTATATTTTTTTCATCATTTGCCAATACGTACATTACAGACATGGAATCGACTACCGACCTGCCTGTCTTATAAACAATCTGAAAAGCATTTTTCGATTTAATTCTGTTTTCTTTTTTAAAAGAAAAATCACTGTCTGTTTTCAAATTATGCATATACACCTGCCCGCATTGAAAAAATAGGCCGTATGAGCGGCCTATTTATAATATTATGCAGACAATTTCTTTCTGCCTCTTGCACGTCTTCTTTTTAAAACCTGACGTCCGCCCAAAGTTTTCATTCTTTCTCTGAAACCATGGGTTCTTTTCCTTCTAAGGTTATTCGGTTGAAAAGTACGCTTCATGAACTGCTACCTCCTTACTATTAACGGTTTTATCAAATTCTCTATTTTAATGAATTGATAGCTGATAAAATTATATTAGATAGTACGTTAAGTGTCAAGAATAAAGAATACGTTAAAACAAAGTTTTTCAAGAATTTTGCGCATAAAACCGGTTAACGGCAGTAATTTTATTAAAAAAACAAAGCAATTGATAATAAACGACAATTTTGTTAAAATAAAGTGATAGACATATTGCAGAAAAATCAGCAAAAATTAAAAATAATTCAGTGGAAAGGACTATCAATAATGAATTCCTATAATGTTTCGGAAATATGGGAACAACTGCTTCAGAGGCTAAAAAATTCTGTCAGCGAAACAGTTTACAATACTATTATCAGCCCTGCAGTACCGCTTTCGGCAACAGACACAGTTTTCATAATCGGCGTTAACAATAATTTTTTAAAAAAATGGCTGGAAGAAAATTACAAACCCATTATCGAAAATCTGCTTGCTGAAATAACAGGTAAGGAATTCAGCCTGCAGATAGAAAACCTTGATTTTACGGCCGCGCCGGTACAAAAGCAGGCTCCAAAGGAAGAACCGCCTGCCCCTGCCCCGCAGCCGGTAAAAACAGAAGTTCAGGCACCGGCACAGCCGGCAAAACCGCCCGAATATACCGGCAGTTATGTTCAGCCGGTTCTTTTTGAAGAACAGTTTCCCAGTAATTTAAATGTAAAATATACTTTTGACACTTTTGTTATAGGCAATTCCAACCGTTTTGCCTATGCAGCAGCGCAGGCAGTAGCGGCCAAACCCGGCATTGCCTATAATCCGCTTTTTATTTACGGCGGAGTCGGCCTTGGCAAAACCCACTTAATGCATGCCATCGGCAACCAGATTAAAAAAAATAAGCCGGATGCCAAAGTGCTTTACATTTCCAGCGAAAAATTTCTTAATGAAATTGTTACTTCCATTGAAAAAAGGACAATGGAAAATTTTAAAAACAAATACCGCAAAATTGACTGCCTCATTATAGACGACATTCAGTTTCTGGAAAAACGTGAACGTACCCTGGAAGAATTTTTCCATACCTTTAATGCGCTTTACGAAGAAAACAAACAAATTATTATTTCCAGCGACAGACTGCCCAAACATATCAAAAATATCGAAGACCGCCTGCGTTCCCGTTTTGAATGCGGCCTGATGGCCGACATACAGTCACCTGATCTTGAAACAAGAATTGCAATTTTACGCAAAAAAGCGGAACTTGAAGGCATTGAAATTCCCCATGATGTTATAACGCTTGTTGCCTCAAGCATTACCACAAACATCAGGGAAATTGAAGGCGCCTATACCAAAATAGTTGCTTATGCCGGCCTTATGAGCATGCCCATAACCGTTGAACTTGCCAGAAACATTCTTGACGAAATGGGAGCCACCGTTCAGAGCAGGCAAATAACTTATGAAGCCATTAATGAAGCAACGGCTGCATATTTTAAAATCAAGCCCGATGAATTATTTACAAAAAAACGTACCCAAAGCATTGCCACGGCAAGGCATATTGCCATGTATCTCTGCCGCGAGCTGATAGATTTATCCTATCCGCGCATCGGCGAAATCTATGGCGGGCGTGACCACAGCACCGTTATTCATGCTTATGATAAAATCAACGCCCAGCGTAAAAAAGACCCGACAATAGAAAAAGCTATTGTTTATTTAACCGAGCAGCTTAACCAGTAATAAAGTTTTCAACAATTATCTGTGGAAAATGTGTTTAAACCTGTTGATAACTTGTTAAAAATTAAAATCAGAAAACGAAAAGTTTATAACGTTAAAAGTTATGAACAGTTTTCCACATATTATAAACAGGCGCTAAAATGTGATTTTACAGCGGCTTTACATAATTTCCACATATCCACACTTACTACTATAACTACTACTAATTATTTTAAATCTATATAGTTATTATAAAATAATGGAGGTCTGCATAACATGAAATTTACATGCTCAACAACAAGCCTGAACAAAGCAATTCAAACTGTACAGCGAGCCATTTCTTCCAAACCGACCGCTCCGATTTTTTCCGGTATCCATATCATTGCTGCCGAAAATATTTTATATGTGCAGGCCATGGACTTAAATATGGCAATTTCCTGTACCGTTGAAAGCAATACTGAAGCCAACGGCGAAATTGTGGTTTCTGCCAAACATTTTTCGGAGCTGATGCGCAAGCTCCCGGGAGAAACCGTTACCATCATTAAAAATAAAGAAGAAAAAACCATTTCCGTAAAATCGGCAAAATCCGATTTTCAGCTGCTGTTAATGAATGAAGATGATTATCCCAAATTTCCTGAGTTTAATCCCGAAAAACAGATTGTGTTGGAAGACGAAAAAATAAAGGAGCTTATTAAAAAGACTATTTTCTCCTGCTCTACCGATGAAGCAAGGCCTTTGTTTACCGGTATTCTTGTGGAAATAAGTGACGGCAAGATTACCTTTGTCGGTACAAATACGCACAGGCTTGCCATTAAGAGCATGCCATATGCTTCCGATGAAGATATGTCCATCATTATTCCTTCCAGGGTTTTGTCGGAAATTGCCCGCAACCTGAACAGCGACATTCCGCAGGAAATTAAAATTTCTCTTTTAAATAACCAGATTATGGTTGTAATAGACCAGGTAGTAATTGTTTCAAGGCTTATTGAAGGTAAATTTCCTGATTACAGACGTGTTATTCCCCCTTCTTTTAATACCAAAACCAGGTTTAATGTTAAAGAACTGGCAGGCGCTGTGGAAAGGGTTGCCTTGTTTTCGAGCGACGGCGATTACAGCATTATAAAAGTAAGCGTCGGCGATACGGAAATTATTATCAGCTCCAGCAGCCCTGATGTCGGCAAAGGCCGTGAAGATATTCAGTGCCGTACCGAAGGCGACGGACTGAACGTAGCTTTTAATTCCAAGTATATACTTGATATTTTAAAGAATCTTTCCGACGAAGAAGCCATTATGGAACTGAATAATTCCTTAAGCCCTGTATGCATTAAGCCGGTGGGCGAAGAAAATTATATTTATATTGTTACTCCGGTAAGGGTTGTGTTCTGATATGGAAAAACTTGCGGTACAGATTGAAACGGAATATATAACTTTAACTAATCTTTTAAAATATGCCGGTGTTGTAATGAGCGGCGGGCAGGCGCATGAACTTATTGAAGCTGGCTTTGTAAGCCTTAACGGGCAGACGGTACTGGAAAAACGCAAAAAAATCCGCGCCGGTGACGAAGTAACCGTTAAAGGCATGGTAGCTATTACTGTAAGCAATGAAAATTAAAGGTTTATATCTGCATAATTTCAGAAATTACGGTTTGTGCAGCCTGCAGTTTCCGGCAATGGTAAATATTTTTTACGGCAAAAACGCCCAGGGCAAAACAAACCTGCTGGAAGCAATTTTTTATGCTGCTTTCGGCATGTCGCACCGTACTTTTCAGGAAGATGACCTGTTCGGTGACGGACGGCGTGAAATGGCCGTAAAAGCTGATTTTACGAGTTTTGATTCTGATTATGAAATAAAAATAAAGCGTTACGAGCAAAACGGGCGCATAAAAAAAGAACTTTTGCTTGATAATGTAAATATAAAGGCGAAAGAACATTACGGCACTTTAAATACGGTAATGTTTTCGCCGGAAGATTTGCAGCTTATTAAGGGAGAGCCTCAGCTGCGCAGGCGCTTTTTTGACATGCAGATTGCCCAGACCGACAAGGCTTATTATGAACTGCTGGTAAAATATAACCGCCTTTTGCAGCAGCGCAACAGGCTTTTAAAAGAAATACGCGATAATGACGGCGATAAGAGCCAGCTGAATTTATGGAATAATGAACTGAGTGCTTCTGCCGCACGCATCATAAAAAAACGGCTGGCTGCGCTTGAAGAACTGCTGGTTATTGCTTCCGGCATTTATGCTTCCATTGCCGGCGGCAGCGAAACCATGTTGATTAACTATGCTTTAAAAACCAGTAATGATTTTATTTTGCAGCAAAGCGATAAAAGTGAAAATGAGTGGCAGGAGTTTTATTTAAAAGAACTGCATGAGCGGCAGGCTCTGGATATTATGCGCGGAAATACAAGCATTGGCCCGCACCGTGATGATTTATTCTTTTATGTCAGCGGCAAGCTGCTGAAAGCCTTCGGTTCGCAGGGACAGCAGCGCAGCGCGGCACTGGCTTTAAAACTTGCCCAGCTTGAATATGTGAAAAATAATACCGGTGAATATCCTGTGCTTCTGCTTGATGACGTAATGAGCGAGCTTGATTCCGAACGCCGCACGCATCTTTTGAAGTTTATCGACGGCAGGGTGCAGACTTTTATTACGGTTAATGACAAGCATTTAATACCTGATTTAAACAATAACGCTTATTTTTATATTGAAAACGGAAAGGTAATGCAGGGCTGATGGATAATGTGGAGCAGATTTTGCTGAAAATGCTTCCGGGCAAGGAAGAACGCGATACCTATACTGTTTTTTACCTGCAAAGCAAGTGGAAAAGCATTTGCGGTGAAAATGTTGCCAGACATTCCAAGCCCGTGAAGCTGGAAAACAAAGTTTTATATATTAATACCGACAGTTCCGTATGGTCAAATCATCTGCTTTTAATGAAAAAGCAGTTTTTAAAAAATATTAACGGAGTTTTAAAAAAACGTTCCGTCGGAGATTTAAAATTTTTTAATGGCAGCGTTGATAACGAGTTTTTAAAAGACTCTGCTTCTGAAAATAAGCCTGAAAAAATTGAACTGCAGGAAGAAGAACGGCAAAAAATTTCCGCATTGGCAGGAAACGTAAAAAATACCGGTTTGCAGCTTAAATTGATGGCTTTTAAGGCCGCCGCGTTAAAACGCGAAAAAGCTCTTTTAAAAAAGGGCGGCAAAAAATGCAGCCGCTGCGGCGCCGTTATTAACGGAAAAGGCAATTTATGTGCCGTATGCAGCCGTTATGAACAGGAAAAACTGCATGATGAACTGGTAAAATTTTTATTGACGGAGCCGTGGTCCGATTACGAAAATTGTAAAAAAACGCTGAATTGTGATAAAATATTGTATGACAGTGTTAAAAATCATCTGCGGCAGCATTATTATGCCAAAGTTGCGGATGAAACTGCCAGCAGCAGTGAAAAAATGCTGGCTGTTATTTTTAAAACAGGAAAAACTCCTGACTTGATTGATGATAAAACATATCAGAATGTTTTAAATAATTTGCGGGGGAAATAGCATGTATTTACATTTGGGTTCTGATTTTGTTATTAAAAATACTGATATTATCGCTATTTTTAATATCAGAAACCAGAAAAACAATGTATTTAAAAATTATCTGCAAAAGCAGTGCGAAAAACATAAATACGAGGTTATAGATTTATCGGAAAACGGTGAATATTCCAGCTGTATACTTACTGACGACAAAATTTATCTTTCCGGTATTTCGGCGCTTACGCTGAAAAAGCGTGCGGAAGATGATTTTGGCATTGAAGTTTATAACCGCGACAGGGATAATTGATGGAGGTAAAGATGTCCGTTTTAGAAGAAGCAACAGAAGTAAAAGGTCAGTACGGCGCGAGCCAGATTCAGGTTCTTGAAGGACTTGAAGCGGTACGCAAGCGCCCGAGTATGTATATTGGCAGCATTTCCGGCAGGGGCCTGCACCATCTGGTGTATGAAGTTATAGATAATAGTATCGACGAGGCTCTGGCCGGTTATTGTTCTTTAATCGAGGTTGTTATTCATCATGACAACAGCATTACCGTTAAAGACAACGGGCGCGGTATTCCTGTTGATATGCACAAAGTAGGCAAGCCTGCCGTGGAAGTTGTTATGACGATACTGCATGCTGGCGGCAAATTCGGCGACGGCGGCTATAAGGTTTCCGGCGGCCTGCATGGCGTAGGTGTTTCCTGCGTAAATGCCTTAAGCGAACATATGGAAGTTGAAGTGCGCCGCGGCGGAAAAGTTTACGGCATTGAGTTTGCACGCGGCAAAACGGTGGTTCCCCTGTATGAAAAAGGTACTACCGAAGAAACCGGTACTACCGTGCATTTTAAACCGGATGCCGAAATATTTACCGAACTTGTTTACAGTTACGAAACTTTAAGAATCCGCATCCGCGAGCTGGCCTTTTTGAATAAGGGCGTAAAAATTATTTTAAGCGACGAGCGCAGCGGCAAAACCGAAACCTTCCATTACGAAGGCGGCATTATTGAGTTTGTAAGATACGTTGACGAAAATAAGGATAAAATTAACGAAGAACCGATTTACATTGAAGGCATCAAGGAAAACAATATTGTAGAAGTGGCAATACAGTATTGCGATACTTACAATGAAAATATTTTTACTTTTGTAAATAATATTAATACCGAAGAAGGCGGCACGCATTTAAGCGGCTTTAAACAGGCGCTTACGCGTACCATTAATGATTATGCCCGCAAAATCGGCACGCTGAAGGAAAATGACGATAATTTAAGCGGCGATGACGTGCGCGAAGGCATTACTGCCGTTATCAGCATAAAGGTGCCGGAACCTCAGTTCGAGGGACAGACGAAAACAAAACTCGGCAACAGCGAAATCCGCCCCATTGTTGATAATATGGTCAGCGAAGGGCTGGCAGAATTTTTTGAAGAAAATCCTGCTGTTGCCAAGAAAATCGTGGAAAAATCGATTATTTCCGCACGCGCAAGGCTGGCGGCACGCAAGGCAAGAGAACTTACCAGACGCAAAAATGCGCTTGAAATAAGCAGCCTGCCCGGTAAACTTGCCGACTGCCAGAGTAAAGATGCCGCAGAAACGGAAATTTACCTTGTCGAAGGTGATTCCGCAGGCGGCAGTGCCAAGCAGGGACGCGACAGACGTTTTCAGGCAATACTTCCTTTGCGCGGTAAAATTTTGAACGTTGAAAAAGCACGTCTTGATAAAATTTTAAGCAGCGAAGAAATCCGCAACATGATTACAGCTTTCGGCTGCGGCATTGGCGAAGAATTTGATATTAACAAAGCCCGTTATGGCAAAATTATTATCATGACAGATGCCGACGTCGACGGCGCTCATATCCGCACACTGCTTTTAACATTCTTCTACCGTTATATGCAGCCGCTGATTAAGGAAGGGCATGTGTTTATTGCCCAGCCGCCGCTGTATCTGGTACGTAAAGGGCAGAAGCACATGTATGCTTACAGTGATGATGAACTGCAGAAAGTGCTTGACGAAGTAGGCCGCGATAATAACCCTTACGTACAGCGCTATAAAGGCCTTGGCGAAATGAACCCGGAACAGCTGTGGGAAACAACTATGAATCCGGAAGCACGCACTGTTTTGCAGGTACATCTGGAAGATGCCGCAGAGGCGGACGCAATTTTCTCCGTACTTATGGGCGACAAAGTTGAGCCGCGCCGTCAGTTTATCGAGCAGAATGCCGGCAAGGTACGTAATCTTGATTTGTAATAAGGTGAAATGTAATGAAAATAAGAAAAAATTTATCTGATGAGGATATGTTAAAAGGCTACGAGGAAGAAGTAAGCTTTGAAAATGCCGTTTACGGCGATGAGCCTGTAAAAAACAAAAAAATAAAAACGGCTAAAAATGCAGGCGGCAAAGAAATTCTGTTGCCGGAAGAAGCACTTGAAAAATTAAACCGTTATCTGCTTGAATTAAGTATGGACTGGTTTAAAAATACCAAAGGCGAAGCAGACTGGAAAGTTTATAAAGAAAACGGGCAGATTATTATTAAACCTGCCGCAGCCAAAAAGAAATCCTGATGGAATTAAATTTAACTTTACCGCAGGGAAATTTTATATTAAAGAACAGTGCTGAAAAAGAGGATTTTGTTATCGCCGCAGCCGGTGGCAGAAAACCTGAACTTTCATGGTTTAAAAAAGCTGCTTGCGGAAGACAAATTTACTGCGCCGACAGAGGTATAGAAATATGCTTTGACGCAGGCTTTAAGCCTGAATTGTTATGCGGTGATGCTGACAGTACCGCTCCGGCATATTTGCAGAAAGCAAAAGATGAAAAAATAAAAGCATTGTTGTTTAATCCTGCCAAAGACGATACCGACTTGCAGCTTCTTTTAAACAATTTGCCTTTAAAAAGTAATTTGCTTATTACGGGAATTTGGGGCGGGCGTTTTGACCATTTGTACAGCAATGTCTTTTCGTTATGCTCTTATAAAAAAAGAACTAATACAGCAGTAATAATGGCTGATGAGCAGGAACTGATGGTTCTGTTAGCAGCAGGCGAAAGCCTTGAATTTACTGCTGGCGCTGATTTTAAAGCACTTTCGTTAATACCGCTTGAAAACAGCTGTGTAAGTTTAAGCGGAACGAGATGGCCGCTAAAAAAAGCAGAACTTTTAACAAGTTACCCTTATGCCATAAGCAATGAAATTACTTCTGAAGTTGTAAAAATGAGCTGCCACAGCGGTTTTGCCGGTTTTTATTTAAAAACCGCAGGTAAAGAACTGCTGTAAGAGGTATTTGTAAAATATGGAAAATCTTGATTTATTTAATATAGTTTTATTTGTTGCAACCGGTTTTGTAGCTGCATTTATTGATTCCACCGTCGGCGGGGGCGGGCTGATTTCAGTGCCTGCACTTTTAACATCAGGGCTGCCAGTAAGCATGGTGCTTGGAACCAATAAACTTGCCGCGAGTATGGGTGCCGTTACAAGCGTAATTTCATTCTGGCGTTCCGGCAATATAAATAAAAAACTGGTTATATCCCTGGTGCCAATGTCAATGATAGGTTCCGTGTGCGGTGCTTATACGGTGCATTTGCTGCCGCAGGATTTTATGCGCAACCTAGTTGTAGTTATGCTTGTGCTGATTGCAGCTTATACTTACAGTCATAAAGAATGGGGCAGTTTTCAAAGCCGTACCGATTTTAGTTTCTGGGCACTGGCCGGGGCATTTTTAATGGCTTTATGCATGGGCTTTTATGACGGTTTTTTCGGACCCGGTACGGGAACGTTTTTAATCTTCGGTTTTTTATTTTTGGGATGCGATTTTGTTACGGCAGCCGGCAACGGCAAAGCGCTTAATACGGCCAGTAATCTTGCCGGATTGGCAACATTTATTTTTAACGGTTCCGTGGTATGGGTTTACGGTATTATTATGGGCCTAAGCATGATAGCTGGCGCATACTTTGGAACAAAAATGGCAATAAAACATGGGGCTGCTTATGTAAGGCCATTATTTTTAACGGTAACAACGCTTTTAATAGGCAAACAGATATATGACATTTTCTTTAAGTAATTACTGAGGTGATATTGTGGAGTTAGAAACAGGAGCAGGTAAGGTTTTACCCGTTTATATCGAAGAAGAAATGCAGAAATCATATATTGATTATGCAATGAGCGTTATTGTGCAGAGGGCCCTGCCTGATGTGCGTGACGGTTTAAAACCTGTACACAGGCGTATTTTATATGCTATGCAGGAAGCGGGCATGGCTTCCAACAAGCCGTATAAAAAATCCGCCCGTATTGTCGGTGAAGTTTTAGGTAAATACCATCCTCATGGTGATACGGCTGTTTATGATGCCATTGTACGCCTTGCGCAGGATTTTTCCACCCGTTATCTGATGGTTGACGGACACGGCAACTTCGGCAGCGTGGACGGTGACAGCGCTGCGGCAATGCGTTATACGGAAGTGCGCATGACAAAAATTGCCGAAACCATGCTGGAAGATATTGAAAAAGAAACGGTAGATTTTGTTCCCAACTATGATGAATCTTTAAAAGAACCGAGCGTACTGCCTGCCAAAGTGCCTGCACTTTTAATTAACGGCAGCGCCGGTATTGCGGTAGGCATGGCAACCAATATTCCTCCCCATAATCTGGGTGAAGTTGTTGACGGTCTTGTTATGCTTATTGATAATCCTGATGTGGAAGTTCCGCAGCTGATGACTGCCATTAAAGGGCCTGATTTTCCGACCGGTGCAATAATTCTGGGTACTGAAGGCATTAAAAATGCTTATAATACCGGACGCGGCATTGTTAAAATCCGCGCGCGCGCAGAAATTGAGCCGATGCAGAAAGGCAAGCACCGCATTGTTGTAACTGAAATTCCTTACCAGGTTAATAAGGCACGCCTTATTGAAGGAATTGCCCAGCTTGTAAAGGACGGCGTTATTGAAGGCATTACTGATTTGCGTGATGAATCTGACCGCCGCGGCATGCGTGTGGTAATTGAACTGAAAAGTGACGCCGTGCCTGATGTTGTGCTGAACCAGCTTTATAAGCATACCCAGCTGCAGACAAGCTTCGGTATTATTATGCTGGCACTTGTTAACGGACATCCGCGTATTCTTAATTTAAAACAGATTTTAAATTATTATCTGGAACATCAGAAAGACGTTATTACCCGCCGTACAAGATATGAGCTCGGCAAGGCCAAAGAACGCGCCCATATTTTGGAAGGCTTGAAAATAGCGCTTGACCATCTTGATGAAGTAATCAGCACTATCCGTAGCAGCGCCAATGCCGATACCGCCAAAGCTGCGCTGATGGAAAAATTCAGCCTCAGCCAGCGCCAGGCACAGGCCATTTTGGATATGCGCCTGCAAAGGCTGACCGGTTTGGAGCGCAAAAAGATTGATGATGAATATATAGATGTTTTGGAAACCATTGACTGGCTGGAGAGTGTTTTGGCAGACGAACATAAAGTTTTGGGCATTATAAAAGAAGATTTGCTTGAAATGAAGAAAAAGTTCGGTGATGCACGCCGCACGGAACTTTCCGTTGATTCTTCTTCCATGGAAATTGAAGACCTGATTGCCGAAGAAGATATTGTTATTACCATCAGCCATCAGGGTTATATCAAGCGTCAGACGCTGGATAATTTCCGCAGCCAGAAACGCGGCGGCGTTGGCAAAACCGGCGGCAGCGGCAAGAAAAACGATGATTGTGCAGAGCATTTGTTCCTTTCCACAACGCATCATAATATTTTATTCTTTACCAATAAAGGCAGGGTTTACCGCCAGAAGGGCTATGAAATTCCCGAAGCCGGCAGAACTGCCAAGGGCACGGCTATTATTAACCTGCTGCCGATAGAACAGGGTGAAAAAATAACTGCCGTTATTCCGGTTAAAGAATTTAAAGAAGACCAGTTCATGTTTATGGCTACCAATAATGGCACTGTGAAAAAGACTAATCTTAACGATTTTAACAGTGCGCGCAAAGCAGGGCTTATTGCCATGACGCTGGATGATAACGAAGAACTTATCGGCGTTGAGCTTACCGATGGCAGCAGCGAAATTGTGCTGGCAACGCGCAGAGGTCTTGCAATCCGTTTTGACGAGCAGGATGTGCGCCCGATGGGACGTACTGCTCACGGTGTACGCGGCATTCAGCTTGGCTTTGATGATGAAGTTGTTGCCATGGACAGCGTAACCAACGAAAATGAAGAAGTTTTGACGGCAACCGAAGAAGGCCTTGGCAAACGTACTGCGGTCAGCGAATACCGCAAGCAGACCCGCGGCGGCAAAGGTGTAATTAATATTAAAGTTACCGAAAAAACAGGTGCTGTTGTTGGTATGAAAGTTATTAACCCTGAGCAGGAAATACTTTTAATAACCGCAGCCGGCATCATCATCCGCATTGACGGCGAAGGCATAAGCCAGTTTGGACGCAATGCACAGGGCGTTAAACTGATGACCTTGAACGAAGGTGACAAAGTAGTATCTTTGGCCGCCGTACAGCAGGATAACGAATAAAAATAAAATCCGCATCGGAATATTCCGGTGCGGATTTTTTATACGCAGTTTTAAGTTTTACCAGCCTATGCCAACCCAGGGACCATGATGGTGCCCGCCGCCTATGCCGATGCCTATTCCGATAGGAATGTGCATGCCATTATCTGTATCTTCATCAAGTTTCATGAACCAGAATTTATAAATAACTGTGCCGTTGGCGGCAGTTTCATTTTCTTCAATGCCGCCGGTAATACGGTAACCGTAATATTTACGCCCTGATTCTTCGCGGCTCTGGATAAATTTAACAAGATAGTTATAAATTTCTTCGTTATTGGTGTAAAGATGGTTTACGCGTTCTGCCGGTGCTTTTTTGAACAAATCGCGGCGCGTATCGTCATCCTTGGTATCAATTACATAAGCAATATACTTGTTTTCTTCAAGTTCAAGGTAGCATTTATTGTTAGTGCCCTGCTGAAGTTCACTGTTCATTTCTTCTTTGTCAATTAAAATTTTAATATCATCGTTTGCGTTTTTATCTTTTGTTTCTTCTTTTTGTTCGGCTGCAGCGGCCGGTTCTTTGGCAGTTTGTTCTGTTTCGTTATCTGCTGCCAGAGCAAAATTGGCAAAGCAGAAAAAACATAAGGTTAAAATTAAAGCCAGTTTTTTCATAGGCACACCTTCTTTCTTACTTTAATTTTAAAATACTGTAACGGCAGTGTCAAATAATAAAAAATCGGGACATTGTCTATCCCACAGCGTTTTTACTTAAATTTTTCTGAAAACTCGGCGCGTAAAATATTCTTTTTTTGTAACAAATGTGTTAAAATTACTTTAAATAATGATTAAGAAATCAGTTTAGGATGTGACGAAATGGATTTTATCAAAGAGGCGGATATCGTCGTTGTTGGCGGCGGTGTTGTAGGCTGTGCAATTTTGCGCGAACTTTCCAGGTATAATGTAAAATGTGTTTTGCTTGAAAAAGAGCCGGATATTGCCTGCGGTACAACCAAAGCCAACAGTGCTATTCTGCATGCCGGTTTTGATGCACCTACCGGCAGCATGAAAGCAATTACCAATGTTTTGGGAAACCGTTTGTATCATCAGCTGGAAGATGAGCTGGACCTTGATATTAAATGGACCGGTTCTCTGGTTGTTGCTGTTAATGATGAAGAAGTTGAAACCTTGAAAGAGCTGCTTGAACGCGGTAAAAATAACGGCGTACAGGGCCTTGAAATTTTAAACCGCGAACAGGTTTTGGAAAAAGAACCTAACCTTACCACAGCTGTGGCCGCTTTGTGGGCACCGAGCGCCGGTGTTTGCTGGCCGTTTGAAGCTGCGCTCCGTTTTGCCCAGTGTGCCGTTCAAAACGGAGCAGAAGTTATCCGTAACTGCCGCGTAACCGGATTTGTTAAAGAAGACGGCAAAATTGTTGCTGTTGAAACAAATCTCGGCGCAATTAAAACCAAATGTGTTATTAATGCGGCCGGTGTTTATGCTGATGAAATTGCCTATCTTGCCGGTGATGACAGCTTTAAAATTCATCCGCGCAAAGGCGAATATATTTTATTTGACAAAACTGCCTGCAATGATTTGGTATATGGCGTTGTATTCCCTACTCCTGCCAAAAATTCCAAAGGCATTCTGGTTTGCACAACCACTCATGGCAATACTTTTATCGGCCCTAATGCCAACGATATGGAAGATAAAGAAGATACTTCCGTTACTGCAGGCGGTATGGACCAGATTATTGCTTCTGCACGCAAGCTGATACCGAACCTGCCGATGGGCGCTGCCATTACGGAATTTGCTGGTCTGCGTGCTGTTTCTGATACCGGTGATTTTATTATCGGTGCATCTGAAGTTGAAGGCTTGTTTAATGCTGCAGGTATGCAGTCTCCCGGTTTAACCGCAGCTCCTGCCGTGGCAGAAGAAATTGCCGAAGCTGTTGGCAAATTTATGCCTTTGGAGAAAAAAGCAGATTTTAAAGCTGCTTTGCCGAAACAAATTCACTTTACACGTTTAACTGATAACGAAAAACATGATTTGATTGAAAAAGACCCGCTGTTCGGACGCGTTATCTGCCGCTGCGAAACAGTAACCGAGGGCGAAATTGTAGCTGCCATAAAAGCTCCCTGCGGTGCAAATACCGTTGACGCTGTTAAACGCCGTACCCGTGCCGGTATGGGACGCTGCCAGGGCGGTTTCTGCGGGCCGCGCGTAACGCAGATTTTAGCACGTGAACTTGGGATTTCCGTTGCCGATGTGCTGAAGGAACGCAAAGATTCCCATTTATATTACGAAAAAACAGATGTGAAAGGCGGACAGGAATAATGAAAGAGCTTTATGATATAGTAATTGTCGGCGGCGGTCCTGCCGGGCTTTCGGCTGCTTACAGCGCATGGCAGAACGGTGCCAAAAGCGTGCTTGTAATTGAGCGTGACCGTGAACTGGGCGGTATTTTGCAGCAGTGCATCCATAATGGTTTCGGCCTGCATCATTTTAAAGAAGAACTGACCGGTCCCGGTTATGCACACCGCTGCATTGAACTTGTAAAAGACAAACCTGAAATTGAATGCCTGACCGATACTATGGTTTTGAGCGTTGAAAAAGATAAAACCGTTATTGCTGTCAGCCCGGAACACGGTTTGATTAAAGTTCAGGGCAAAACCGTAATTTTAACCATGGGCTGCCGCGAACGTACCCGCGGCGCTATCCGTATTCCCGGCGAGCGCCCGGCAGGCGTATTTACAGCTGGTGCTGCACAGCGCATGGTAAATATGGAAGGCTATATTCCGGGGCATAAAATTGTAATTTTGGGCAGCGGCGATATCGGCCTTATTATGGCGCGCCGTATGAGCCTTGAAGGCTGCAAGGTTCAGGCTGTTCTGGAAATCTGCCCGTTCTCCAACGGATTGACACGCAATATTGTACAATGCCTTAATGACTATAATATTCCTTTGTATCTTTCGCATACAATTGTAAAAATCCATGGCAAAGACCGCGTAAACGGCATTACTGTTGCCAAAGTTGATGAAAAAATGCGCCCGATTCCGGGTACGGAGTTTGATATCGACTGTGATACCGTACTTTTGTCCGTCGGCCTGATTCCGGAAAACGAACTCAGCCGCGGGCTGGATTTAAAAATGCACCCGCTTACCAACGGACCTGTTGTTGACCAGCACCGTCAGACCAGCCTGCCCGGTTTTTATGCAGCAGGCAACGTTGTGCATGTGCATGACCTTGTTGACTTTGTTTCTGAAGAAGCGGAAATTGCCGGTAAGTTTGCTGCGCTTGAAGCACAGGGAAAACTTGACAATGATACTAAATTTGTAACGGTAACTGCAGAAAAAGGCGTGCGCACATGCGTTCCCCAGTGCCTCAATCTGCCCAAAGCAGGAGAACAGGTACGCTTGTTTATGCGTGTGGCAAACCCCGAACGCAAGGTTAAATTGGTAGTAAAAAGCGGCGAAAACGTAGTTTTGCAGAGAATGCTGCCGGTTGCCAAACCCAGCGAAATGATTGCTGTTGATATACCTGCTGCCAAAGCTGAACTGATAGGCGACAGCCTGACTGTATTTTTGGATAAGGAGTGATAAGGCTGATGGCTGAAACACGTGTAATGAACTGCATTATGTGCCCTATGGGCTGCGAAATGACTGTTACGGTTGAAAACGGTAAGGTTATTGATGTGAAAGGCAATACCTGCCCGCGCGGCGCAAAATATGCAAATGACGAAGTAACTGCTCCCAAAAGAATGCTGACAACAACCGTACGTATTGAAGGCGGCATGCTGCCTTTACTGCCGGTAGTGTCCGAAACTGTGCTTCCGAAGGAAAAAGTTTTGGACTGCGCTGCTTTTTTGCGCGGCGTAACTGTTAAAGCGCCGGTAAAAACCGGAGATGTAATTGTAAAGGATATATTGGGTTTGGGCGTTAATATTATTGCCAGCCGCGATATGCTGTAAAATTTTATTGTAAGAGGTGCCTAAATGGACTTTCTGGATAATTTAGTTCTTTCGGTAAATGACGTTTTATACGCTTATGTTCTTATTATTCTTCTTGTCGGCCTTGGTATCTGGTTTACATTCAGAACCTGCTTTGTGCAGCTGCGCTGCATTAAGGAAATGGTACGACTGCTTTGTACTAATGTTGGTGCATCAACCGAGAAAAACCATATTTCCCCGTTCCAGGCTTTTTGTATCAGTACCGCTTCCCGCGTAGGCGTTGGCAATATCGCAGGTATCGCCATCGCCATTATCGTAGGCGGACCGGGCGCGATTTTTTGGATGTGGGTAATGGCACTTATAGGCTCTGCTACCGGCTTTGTTGAAAGCACGCTGGCGCAGATTTATAAAGTTCCGCGCGCAGAAGGCGGTTTTCGCGGCGGTCCGGCTTATTATATTAAAAATGCACTGCATAATAATTTTATGGCTGTTTTGTTTGTAGTTTTAATATGCAGCACTTATGGCCTTATTTTTAATTCCGTGCAGGCAAATACCATTACTTTGTCTTTGCAGGGCGCTTTTGGCTTTGACAGGACTACCGTGGGCATTATCGTTTCCATTATGACTGCCATGGTTATTTTCGGCGGTATTAACCGTATTGCCAAAGTTTCCGAATGGATGGTTCCTGTAATGGCAGGTATTTATCTGTTAATTGCTTTTTATGTTGTTATTAAAAATATCAATTTAATGCCGCAGGTTATTTACGATATCGTTACTTCAGCATTCAGCCTGAATGCTGCTTTTGGCGGCGGCATGGGCCTTGCCATGATGACCGGCATCAAGCGCGGCCTGTTCTCTAACGAAGCAGGCATGGGCTCGGTTCCTAATGCTGCTGCTACCGCAACTACCGATCATCCTGTAACACAGGGCCTTATTCAGGCTTTGGGCGTATTTGTTGATACGCTTTTGGTATGTACTGCATCGGCATTTATTGTAATGCTCTCCAAAGATTATATGGGCGTAGGGCTCAGCGGCATTGAACTTGTGCAGTATGCGCTTGTTGAACATATCGGCGCTTGGTCGTCTATTTTCCTGGCGGTAATGATTTTCCTCTTTGCGTTCAGTTCCATTATCGGCAACTACTATTATGGTGAAATTAATATTGCATTTATGTGGCAGAGCAAAAAAGCGCTTAATATTTTCCGTATATTTGTAGTATTAATGGTTATGTTTGGTTCCGTTGCCAAAGTAAGCCTGGTTTGGAACCTTGCCGACCTGTTTATGGCGCTTATGGCAATTACCAACCTTATTGCTATCAGCAGGCTGGCTCCGAATGCTTATCTGGCGCTGAAAGATTATCTGGCACAGAAAAAAGCAGGTATTAAAGACCCTGTTTTTAAAGCTTCTGTATTAAAAGATAAAACCGGCGTTGAAGTTTGGAAAGATTGATTTGATTTTTCTAGTATCATAAATAAAAAAAGACCCATATACTGCTTTTGATTTACGGCAGTGTATGGGTATTATTTTTATATTGAAATTGACTGATAAGTCATTGTATAATATATAAAATAAAATTATAATAGTATAAGATGAAATTTATATGAAAAAAGGATGATAAAATGCCAAAATTTAAATTTCAGGTTACACCGCAGGATTTATTTAGTATATTTTTGCTTTTGGCATGTTACCCGTTAGCGCAATTTTTACCGCCTGAATGCGGCTGGGAAAACGGCTTTATAGAAAATGCTCAGTCCATACTTTTATTGATTGGCGCAATGTTTTGCTTTAACTGTGCTTATTATTATTTTAAAGGTATTGGATTTACGGTAGGGCTTCTCTATTTGGATATGTTTATGAGGGAACTGAGCTGGGGCAGGGTCTTTTTCCCTACAGGAATTTATACTGAAATGGGGCCTGAGTTTATAAGTATGAACAGTATTCCTCAGCATAATTTTATTAACGCCGTTATTGGTGCGGTTATTGTTGTTATTTTATATGGGTTTTATAAGTTTATGCCATGGAAAAAACTGATTTTTGAAATTAAATTTCCAATAATCAGTGCGGTTATTGGAATTATTGCTCTTATTTTGCAATATGGCGGTGAACATGTCTGGTTTAGTGCTTTAACTCATCCTCAAAATCAGATTTTGGAAGAACTGGCAGAAGTAATAGTTTACTTGGAAATGCTTAATATTACGCAGTATTACGGATTTGAATATCTGAAATATGTAAAAAAATAAACAAAAAATCTAAAAAAAGTGTTGACACAGGTTTAAGTAAGTGCTATTA
>NZ_JAMBLR010000001.1 GCF_023336935.1 Phascolarctobacterium sp. ET69 | reverse complement strand
TTTAGGTATGCCTTATTTGTTCTTATACAATACATTAAAAATACCTGTACCATTTGGCACAGGTATTTTCTTTATAAAAACATATTTACTTTTACTTTTTTCGTCCTGTTAATAACAGGTTAAGCATGGGTATTTTAGCAGATATTTTCTTTAATACAATGCTGGTAACAAGTGATACCGCAAGTAAAATAATGTAAGATGCCGCTGCACGTTTGGTTGTCATTACAATTCCAAAATGGTGGCTTATCCTTTCAATCATGCTTAACCAGAAGGGATGGGCAAAGTAAACAAGCATGGAATTATCGGATATAAAATCTACGGCACGGGTTAAGTAATTTTCTGTTTTCTTCCGTGCAAAGAAGCCGCAGAAGAATAAAATGGAAGCTATTGTGTAAATAAAGCCTTGCGGGCTTAACTGCTGAAATGTATTGGTCAGGCTGATTAAATCGTAACCGTACTGATAATAGTAATAGTAGTAGCTGCCGCAGATATAAATTATTGAAAGTACATATAAAGCACTTACGCTTTTAAAATTACCGGTAAGTGTTTTAAAAAATTCTTTTTCTTTAACTGCGGCCAAACCGCCAAGCATAAAAATGAACAGGTAATGCAGCGGTAAGTAGTTAAGCCTGTAAGTAAAAAAGTCTTGTAATATTATTGGAAGCTGCTGCGAGGTAATTCCGGGGTGCATTGTCCAATAATTAAACAGCAGCTGGAAGAAGAACAGTGCGGCAAAGCCTGCTTTTAAACTGTATTTCTGCATTACGCCCAGCAGTTTTTGAAAGAGCGGGAAGAAAGCATAGAACCATAATAATATAATCATAAAGTATAAATGGTAACATGCCAGCCCCCAAAACAGTATGTGCAGCAGTCCTAATGGAGAAAACCAGGGAATGCAGCCGGGCACAACTGTTGTAAAATATACCATATAAAAAAGCGACCAGCTTAAATACGGTATGCCGCTGCTTTGAAAGCGCTTTTTTATAAACTGCCGGTAATTAATTTCCGTTCCGGGTTTATAGTGGCAAAACAGGCCGTAGCCTGATACAAAAAAGAATGCGGGCACGCTGTAACGCGAAAGTATTTCAAACAGCA
The DNA here is from genome assembly GCF_023336935.1 of Phascolarctobacterium sp. ET69. Taxonomy (GTDB): domain Bacteria; phylum Bacillota; class Negativicutes; order Acidaminococcales; family Acidaminococcaceae; genus Fusicatenibacter_A; species Fusicatenibacter_A intestinipullorum. Next base: position 538,172 of record NZ_JAMBLR010000001.1, on the reverse strand, counting down.
TATATAAATGTTGGTTGGGCGATACCGACATTAAAACCAGTGAGCCGGTATGAATGCCGAGTACGCCGAGCATACAGATGCCGCGCAGTTTATCAATAGTTTTATTGCGTTCTGTCATAAATTCTCCTGAAATATTAAATTTTACCTGCTTATTATACAGCAAATGCAGGTTTTGGGCAAAGAAAAAGAGCGTTGCCTGCGTTTTTATTTTTGGCAGGAAATTAAAATCTGACAGCGAAATATTTAAAATAGTATTTTCTTTTTTACAAAGCCGTTTTAAGAGATAAGGTGATAGGATGGAACTTGGTTTTGTACATATATTAAGCCTGATAGCTACTTTGGCGGTAGTGCTTGGCTGCGGTATTTATTCTTCGCGCAAGGTAAAATCGGCAGATGATTTTGATGTAGGTGGGCGCAGTGCCGGTGTAATAATGGTTGCCGGGTCTATTGCCGCAACTATTATAGGCGGCGCGGCCACTATCGGTACCGCACAGGGTGGTTTTACTTTTGGCTTTGCCGCGTGGTGGTTTACGTTAGGAAGCGGCATGGGCTTTTTAATTATGGCTGCTTTTTATGCGCGTCCTCTGCGCAAAAGCGGTTTAACAACAATTTCGGAATACCTTGTTATTAATTTTGGCCCGCAGGCCGGGCCTATTGCAAGCATTGCCGCTTCGCTCGGCATTTTTTTCAGTATTGTTTCCAGCTCGTTAAGTTCGGTGCATTTAATTGGCGGTATTCTGCATTTGGGCTATCTGCCTTCGGCTGCCGTTGTAGTGCTTTTGGTAATGGGGTTTGTGTTTTTCGGCGGCATTAACAGCAGCGGCATGGCCGGATTATTTAAAGTTGGCCTGATTTTCGCTACTATTTTTGTCGGTGGTTATCTGGCTTTTACGGATATGGGCGGCTTAAGCGGTATGCACGAGGCTTTTCCGGAACTGCCGTGGTTCAGTATGTTTGGCATTGGCGCCGACCATGCGTTGTTTAATTTGTTTTCCATGATTGTCGGTGTTGTTTCTACCCAAAGCTATGTGCAGTCTTTATTTTCTGCGAAAAACAGCAGGGTAGCGGCTTTGGGGTGCCTGCTTGCCGCATGCATAGCAATTCCGGTGGGGCTGCCTTCCGTTATTATCGGCATGTTTATAAAACTGCATCATCCGGAGCTGAACAGTATTGATACCTTGCCGTTCTTTTTATGCAATTATCTGCCGGAATGGCTTGGCGGAGCAGGTTTAGCAGCATTGGTGCTGTCCTGCGTCGGTTCTATTGCCGGTTTGTCGCTTGGTGTAGGCACGCTGTTCAGCCGCGATATTTTCGGCGCGGTTTTAAAAGTTCACGACAGCAAAAAGCTGCTGTGGATTAATAAACTTACGGTTCTTGCAGTTACGCTCGCCGCACTTGTTTTTATTCATTCGCATCTCGATTCTTCCGTTCTGCAATGGAATTATCTTTCAATGGCTTTGCGCGGCGCAGGCGTTTTCCTGCCGATGACTGCCGTTATATTCTTTAAAGGCATGGTTGGCAAAAAAGCGGGCCTGCTTTCAATGTTCGGCGGTATTGCTTCCGGCTGTGCATGGCATTTTATTTTTCCAACATCACCGTATACTTTATTTGTAAGCTTGTTTTTCAATCTTTTGTTTTTAGTTCCGTCTATTGCATATAATCTTTTGCATAGCAAGAAATAATAAGGAGATTTTTAATGACTGAAAAATTTACCCATCTGCATGTGCATACGCAGTACAGCCTGCTTGACGGCGCCTCCAAAATAGATTTGCTTTTGGCGCGTGCAAAAAAACTTGGCATGGACAGTATTGCCATTACCGACCACGGCGTAATGTACGGCGCAGTTGATTTTTACCAGCAGGCGCAGAAAATGAATATCAAGCCCATTATCGGCTGCGAAGTATATGTTACGCAGTCGCGGTTTGACCGCAGCCAGCGCGGAGGCATTTACCATTTAATTCTGCTTGCCGAAAATAATACCGGCTATCATAATTTAATGAAATTGGTTTCCTTATCGCATCTGGAAGGCTTTTATTATAAACCGCGCATTGATAAAGACATTCTGCGCAAATACAGCGAGGGGCTTATCTGTCTGAGCGCCTGCATTGCCGGTGAAGTGCCGGTAAAAATACTGCAGCGTGATATTGACGGTGCGGAACGTGCCGCGCAGGAATATATTGAAATCTTCGGCAAAGAAAATTACTTTTTTGAAATTCAGGACCACGGGCTTGATGAAGAACGTGTTGTAAACCGTGAATTAAAACGCATGGCTGCCAAATTCGGTGTGGGGCTTGTTGCCACGAACGACCTGCATTATGTTGAAAAAGCTGACGCCGAAGCGCAGGACGTTTTATTGTGCATTCAAACCGCAAGCACGGTGGATGACCCCAAACGCATGAAGTTTGCCAACGACGAGTATTACTTAAAAAGTTACGAGGAAATGGCAGAACGTTTTGCCGATTGCCCGGAAGCACTGGAAAATACGGTTAAAATTGCTGAGCGCTGCCATGTGGAGCTGGAGTTTGGGCATCTTTTGCTGCCGGAATTTCCGATACCGGAAAAATATGCCAATGCTACGGAATACCTGCGCGATTTGTGCCTGCAAGGCTTACCGCAGCGGTATGCGAAAGCCGACGAAAAGGTTATGCAGCGTTTGGACTACGAACTTGATATTATTGACCGCATGGGTTACAGCTGCTATTTTTTAATTGTATGGGATTTTATTAATTACAGCCGCAAAAACGAAATACCTGTCGGGCCGGGGCGCGGCAGTGCGGCGGGCAGCATAGTTGCTTATCTTTTGGGCATTACCAATATCGACCCTTTGAAATACGATTTGCTTTTTGAACGTTTTTTAAACCCTGAACGCGTAAGCATGCCGGATATTGACACGGATTTTTGTTATGTTAACCGCGGGCGCGTGCTGGAATATATTATTAAGCGCTACGGCAAAGAACGCGTGGCGCAGATTATTACCTTCGGTACATTACAGGCGCGTGCCGCCGTGCGCGATGTAGGGCGTGCGCTTGATTTGCCTTACAGCCTTGTTGATAACGTTGCCAAAATGATTCCGCGTGAACTTGGCATTACGCTGGAAAAGGCGCTGGAAACAAGCAACGATTTTAAAGCGCTATACGACAGCGATGAAAAAGTAAAACGCCTGATTGACATTGCCAAAAAGGTTGAAGGAATGCCGCGCAACAGCGGTACGCATGCTGCGGGCGTTGTAATTACACCGCGAGATTTGATTGACTGCGTACCTTTGCAGCTTTCAAACGAAGGCCTTGTTATTACCCAGTATGATAAAGACAAGGTTGAAAATTTAGGTCTTTTAAAAATGGATTTGCTGGGGCTCAGGACTTTAACCGTTATAGGTGATACGCTCCGCTATATTTACGAAACTACCGGAGAAAAAATTGATATAGAAAAAATACCGCTTGATGACGATGCAACCTGCGCCATGCTGCGGCGCGGCGATACGCAGGGCGTGTTCCAGCTTGAATCTGAAGGCATGACCAAACTCGTAATGGATTTGGCACCAGAACAATTCAGCGATTTAATACCGTTGGTGGCATTATACCGCCCGGGGCCTTTGGGCACAGGCATGGTGGAAGACTTTATAGCCGGTAAGCACGGCACGCGCACAGCAGACATTCTGCATCCGCTTTTGGAGCCGGTTTTAAAAGATACTTTCGGCGTTATTCTGTATCAGGAACAGGTAATGCAGATAACTTCCGTACTGGCAGGTTTTACGCTTGGCCAGGCCGATATTCTGCGCCGCGCCATGGGCAAAAAGAAAGCCAAAGAGCTGGATTCCATGAAGCAGAAGTTTATTGACGGCGCTAAGCAGAACCACGGCATTGACGAAGAAACAAGCACGCAGATTTTTGCGCTTTTGCAGCACTTTGCAGGTTACGGATTCAACAAATCGCATTCGGCAGCTTACGCACTTGTAGCCTATCAAACAGCGTATTTAAAACAGCACTGGCCGACTCAGTTTATGGCTGCGTTTTTGTGCAGCATTATGAGCGACAACGATAAATTAAGTTGGTATCTCGGCGTTACCAAACGCATGGGCATTAAAATATTGCCGCCGGACGTAAATGAAAGCGGCAGGGAGTTTTCGCCGGTTAAAGGCAATGCAATCCGCTTTGGCATGGCAGGCATTAAAAGCGTGGGCGAGCAGGTAATTGACGGTATTATAAAAGCACGCGCAAACGGCGGACGCTTTACCTCTGTTTTGGATTTCTGCAAACGTGTGCCTTCAAGGCTGATAAACAAGCGTGTTATAGAAAACTTAATCAACTGCGGCGCTATGGATTCCTTTGGCGCCAAACGTTCACAGCTGCTTGCCGTTTATGAGCAGGCTGCCGATTTGGGCGCTTCTTACCAGAAAGATTCTGCCAGCGGGCAGATAGGGCTTTTTGGTGATGACCTTTTTGAAGAAGTGCAGGATATTAAACTGCCGCAGCTTGACGAAATGCCCAAAAAATTATTGCTGGAAAACGAAAAGAAAATAGTTGGTTTTTATGTTACCGGCCACCCTCTGGACAGTTATTCGGCCGCGCTTGAAAACTACACGCAGATATATAAATTAACCGAAGCCAGTGAAGAAATGGACGGAAAATATTATTCCATTGCCGGGTTAATAAGCGGTGTGCGCCTGCGTACCACTAAAAATGGCGATACAATGGCTGTTTTAACGCTGGAAGATTTCAGCGGCAGGATAGAAGTGGTTGTGTTTACCCGCCAGTATCACGAGTTTTCCTCGCTGCTGTATCAGGAAAATGTTGTTTCGGTTGAAGGTCGTTTAAAGGTGGACGAGCGCAGCGTGTCTTTGCAGGCTTCCGGTGTACGCCAGCTTAACGAAACCGGGCCTGAAATCCATTTAAAAATTACGCGCGATAAGGAAACCGGCAAAGTGCAGCAGGAAATGCGCCGCATTTTTGCAGCTTATCACGGAAACACGCCGCTTTACCTGCATTTGCTTTCGTCCGGTAAAACAATTAAAACCGACCGCTGTTTTTGGATTGACGCCACTAATGACGGATTTTTCAAAGAAATTAAAATTTTGCTCGGCCCGGACTGCCTGCAATAACAAAGAAACAGGCAGGAGTTTAACTAAAATAATGTTTATGCTTGCAAGCAGGCGTTAAAAACTGTAAAATAGGTATGTATATAATTATGTTTATAAAGATTCTGGGAGGTCGCTTATGAATATTGTAGTATGTCTTAAACAGGTTCCGGATACTTCCGAAGTAAAGCTCAATCCGGAAACCAACACCCTTATCAGGGACGGAGTGCAGAATATCATGAATCCGTTTGACCGTCAGGCACTTGAAACTGCCCTTATTTTAAAAGATGCCAACGGTGCTAAAGTTACGGTAGTATCAATGGGGCCCCCGCAGGCTGAAGAAATTTTAAAAGAAGCAATTTCCATGGGTGCCGATGAAGCAGTGCTGGTTAGTGACCGCGCACTGGCAGGCAGCGATACCCTGGCAACCAGCTTTGCGCTTGCAGGTGTTGTAAAAAGCCTTGGCGATGTAGACCTTGTTTTGTGCGGCAAACAGGCTGTTGACGGCGATACCGCGCAGGTTGGCCCGGAAATGGCTGAACATCTTGGTTTTCCGCAGGCAACAGGCGCATTAAAAGTAAGCGTTGACGGCAATAAAGTTCTGGTTGACCGTGAAAATGAAAGCAGCAGCCAGACCCTTGCTGTGGAAATGCCTGCCCTTGTAACCGTTACCAGAGCGGAAAAAGAGCCGCGTTTTGCCAGCATTAAAGGCAAAATGAAAGCAAGAAAAGCTGTTATTCCCGTTAAAACAGCAGCAGAACTCGGCATTGATACCACAATGATTGGCCTTTCCGGTTCTCCTACCAAAGTTAAAAAAGTTTTCACTCCTCCTGTTCCCGAGGTTAACAGTGAAATCATTAATGAAGAAGATACCGATAAAGCAGTTGATATGCTGATTGAAAAACTTGTACAGGCAAATATTATTACTCGTTGAGGTGAAATGACATGGCAATTAAAATAGATAAAGAACAATGCATTGGCTGCGAATCCTGTGTTGCAACCTGTCCGGCAGGCGCGCTCAGCATGGAGGACGGCAAAGCATCCGTTAACCAGGATACCTGCATTTCCTGCGGCGCATGCGTGGGCGAATGCCCGGTTGGCGCAATCAGCATGGAAAAAGCTGAGAAAAAAGAAGTAGCTAACAGCGAAGGCAAAGACCTTTGGGTTATGGTTGAACTTGAAAAAGGCGAGCCTGTTGGCGTAACTTATGAACTTTTGGGCGAAGTTTCCGAACTGGCTGCCAAATGCGGACAGCGCTGCTGTGCAGTGCTTGTTGCTGCCGAAGCAGGCGATATTCCCCAAAAACTTATTGCCGCAGGTGCGGATGTTGTTTATACCGTAACCGGCGCCGAATATGCTGAATATAATACCGACCTTTATACAAATGCTTTCTGCGAACTGGCAGAAGCATATAAACCAAGCGCAGTAATGTTTGGCGCTACTGTTGACGGCCGTGACCTTGCACCGCGCATTGCAGCACGCTTAAAAACAGGCCTCTGCGCCGACTGCACAGGCCTTGATATTGCCGGTGACCTTGTAGAATGGACCCGTCCGGCACTGGGCGGCAATATTCTGGCAACCATTGTCTGCGACGAACACCGCCCGCAGATGGGTACAGTACGATCCAAAGTATTTAAAGCCAAAGAAGCGGATGCTTCCAGAACCGGTGAAGTTATCAGCTATGAAGTAAAAAATAAAGTTGAATCTAAGGTAAGCCTTGTACGCAAAGAAGAAATTACCGAAGCAGGCAGCATTAAAATTGAAGATGCTGAAGTTGTATGCTCCGGCGGCCGCGGACTTGGCTGCTGCGACAACTTTAAAATGCTGGAAGAACTTGCAGCGTTGTTTGAAAACGGCAGCGTAGGCGGTTCCCGCGCAGTTGTTGATGAAGGCTGGATTGACCATGCCCATCAGGTTGGCCAGTCCGGTAAAACCGTAACGCCGAAGGTATATTTTGCTTTTGGTATTTCCGGTGCTATCCAGCATCTTGCAGGCATGAGTTCTTCCGATGTTATTATTGCCGTTAATAAAGACGCCAATGCGCCTATCTTTAAAGTAGCGCAGTATGGCATTGTCGGCGACGCCAAGGAAATTCTGCCTAAACTTATTGCCAAAATTAAAGCATTTAAAGAGGCTTAACGGAGGTTTAATATTTGTGTGGAAAGTAGTTTATATTGCGCAGACCAAGGAGAACGCGCAGGAGATTAAAGAACTGCTTACAAACAATGGCTTTCTGATACAGATGAATGTAGCCGGAGCTAAAAAAGGTGGACAGGGGGGCGCTTATGAAATCAGCGTCCCTTACTCCGAAGCAGAAGATGCTTATGAGGTGCTTTGCGAGAACCGTTTTCGCGCGTAAGCCGGAGGAATATTATGAAAAAAACCAAAATTATCTGCACTATGGGCCCAAGCACGGACGATGCTGCTTTACTGGCAGAAATGATGCGTTCCGGCATGGACCTGGCACGTTTTAATTTTTCGCATGGCTGCCATGAAGACCATGCGCGCCGCGTGGAATTAGTGCGCAAAGCTGCCGCCGAAGTTGAAAAACCAATAGCTTTAATTGCCGATACCAAGGGGCCTGAGATGCGCCTTGGTATTTTTAAAGAAGGCAGGGTTATTTTAAAAGAGGGCGACAGTTTTACGCTTACAACAGAAGAAATTGAAGGCACGCAGGAAATTTCCTATGTAAATTACGCCGGTTTGCCGGAAGAATTGCAGCCCGGCAACGCAATTCTTCTTTCGGACGGGCTTTTGGCGCTTGAAGTAACTGATGTTGATGTACAGGGCGGCAAAATTTATACCAAAGTTGTGCATGGCGGCGAAATCAGCTCGCGCAAACGCGTAGCCTGCCCGGGTGTGGAACTGAAACTGCCGTTTTTATCCGAACAGGATATCAGCGACATTACTTTTGCCGCAAAACTCGGCATGGACTATGTTGCGGCTTCGTTTGTGCAAAAAGCAGATGATGTGCTTGCCATACGCCGCGTGCTGGAAGAAGTCGGTTCTTCCATGGGCATTATATCCAAAATTGAAAATCATGCCGGTGTAAAAAATATTGAAGAAATTATTGCCGTTTCCGACGGCGTTATGGTTGCCCGCGGTGACCTTGGTGTGGAAATACCAGCCGAAGTTGTGCCTTTGGTACAGAAAAATATCATCCGCAGCTGCAACAAGGCAGGCAAGCCGGTAATTACCGCAACACAGATGCTTGAAAGCATGATTACCAGCTACCGTGCAACCCGTGCGGAAGCAAGCGATATTGCCAATGCAATTTTTGACGGCACTGACGATATTATGCTCAGCGGCGAAACAGCGTCCGGCAAATATCCGCTGGAAGCGGTACGCACCATGGCAAAAATTGCCGAGCAGACCGAAACTGCGCTTGATTATGCCCAGATTTTTAAAAACAAAGGCATTGGCGAGCGCATTCATTCAACGGAAGCTATCAGCCATGCAACCGTGCAGATTGCGCAGGAACTTGGCAGTGACGCCATTGTAAGCATTACGGAATCCGGCTTTACGGCACGCATGCTTGCCAAATACCGTCCGGCGGCAGGTGTAATAGGCGTGTCCCGCCATCCGCAGACGGTACGGGCTATGCAGCTTTACTGGGGCGTTTGCCCGGTATTGGGGCCGTGGTCTGACAATACCGACGAATTGATAGAAAGTTCTTTAAGCTGCGTTAAAAAATGCGGCCTCGTTAAAGACGGCGATAATGTTATTGTTACGGCCGGTGTTCCTGTCGGCAAGCCCGGCACGACAAACCTTATTAAAGTTGTTGCCATGAGCAGAAAACTTGTCAGCGGCGTTGGCATTGGCCTGCAATCAATTACAGGTGTGGTATGCAAATGCACAAAACCGGAAGATTTTACCGGCAAACTTAAAGCCGGGGATATACTTGTGGTTGACGTTCTGCCTGATGAAGCAGGCAAATACGCGGCGGCGGCAGGCGCTATTATTGCCGAAGAAGGCGGCCTTACTTCCACTGCTGCAATTGTAGCTGTGGGCTGCGGCGTTCCGGCCATAGTTGGTGCGTGCGGAGCCATGCAGTCGCTGAAAGACGGCACAACCGTTACCGTTGATACGGTGAGCGGCATTGTGTATGAAGGCACCAGCAATATTATGTAAACAGGAGTTTTGAAATGGCAGCCGATAATGAATTGGAAAATTTAAAAACAGATTGCATTACCGCGCTGCGTAAAGGTGACGAAGATGCTTTTGATGCGGCAGCTTTAAAATTTCAGGAATCTTCAGCCGGAGATTTGCAGTTTAAAATGGAAACGCTCGGGCTGCTGGCCTGCCTGGCGTTAAAGCATAATTACTGCCGCAGCGCGCTGAAAGCACTTAATTTATTATCTGTTTGTTCACTGGACATAGCTCCGGAGGATGCACAAACAGAAAATGTTTTTTTGCAGAATCTGCGCTATGCCGCTGTAATGGCGGCGCGCACGCATAATAAAGGTATTTTTGCCGCTGCCGTAAGCAAACTGGCGGTGCGTTACGCTAAAAATAATTACGTTAAGGAAAACACAGATGCTTTTATCGGTGTTTTGAATGCCTTGATGTTTATTGCGGCCGACCGACGTTATACAGACATTTTGCCGATGCTGCACTGGCTGAGCCTGCGTTTGTGCAGAAACGAAAATGTTACGGAAGAACTGCTGTTTCCGTTTCTGCGCGGGTGGGCATGCCTTGCGGCGCAGGCAGCAAGGCGAGGCTGGCATGATGTTGTAAACCAGCTTTTAAACGGATTGTTTTACTTTTTGCTTAAACAGCGCAGCTTTACTTTAACCCGCAGCATTTTAATGTACGTTATGCTGCATATGCAGATGTATGCAGCGTGGGACGGCGTTGCCAAAGCGTTTGAAGTATATGCGCCGGTGCAGAATTTTTCGCTGGTTTTGCTGAAACAAATATTAAAGGAAGCTGACGGAAAACTGCGCATTAAAACAGTACGTTTGCTTTTGCGCTCCTGGCGCGATTTTATTGCCGCGGCGGCGCGGCAGGCCATGGAGGACGAACTAAGTCTTTACCAGAGCTGGTTTTCGTATGGCGAAGCAAAAGAAAGCAAAAAATACCGGCAGCGCAGCCGCCTTTTTATTCAGCTTACGCTGGGGTATTGGGCAGCACAGCAGCCGCGAACCAGCAAAAAACAGCTTAAATACCTGAAAAATATTTTTGAGCAGGATCTTGTAAAAGATAAATATTTGCGGCTTTTAGAAGATGTTCGCTGAAAAGAAGGGCAGTTATAAACATAGCTGCCCTTTTTGTATAATCTGTGTAAAATTTATGTATTAAATATTTTCAGGCTTTTACAAATGGTATAATAAAATTAGTTGTATTTAGGGAGGGACGAATTTATGAGTAACTATTCATTGCCGCTTTTTATGCAGGTTAAAGCAAATGCAGTTACCGACCTTAATAAAAACCTTAATTTATATATGCCAAAGCTGGTATTTGCCAAAACTTTAATTTTAACAACGGAAGGCCTGCTGCAAACGCTTGACAGGAAAGTAAAAATACTTTTAAATCAGCTGCGCGGCTATGAAATTGTAACGGTTAAAGAAAGTTCATTTGATTTTGCTGTGGAAGTGGCAAAAAAAGTTGCCATGAATAATATACGCCTTGTTATAGGCCTCGGCGGCGGAACGGCGCTTGATACGGCAAAATATGCAGCCTTTGTTGCCAATGTTGCCTATATTGCCATTCCTACTGCTCTCAGTAATGACGGCGTATGTTCGCCCGTATCGGTGCTTTTGGCGCAGAACGGACGCCGCCACTCATTTACTTCTAAAATTCCGGACGGCCTTTTAATTGATACGGACATTATTTTTGAAGCGCCGCGCCTTTTGCTGAAAGCTGGCGTGGGCGATACTATCAGCAACTACACTGCTCTTTATGACTGGCAGCTCGGCTGTGACGAAAACAATGACCGCCCCAACGATTTTGCCTATATGCTTTCGGAAACGGCGTTCAACTCGCTTTTATATTCGGAAGAAAAATCGCTTACATCAATTCCGGGCATTAAAATGCTGGCGCAGTCTTTGGTACTGAGCGGGCTTTCCATGCAGCTTGCAGGAAATTCGCGTCCCTGCAGCGGTTCGGAGCATCTGTTCAGCCATGCGATGGATGAACTTTTTGACCATAATATTCCGCACGGTATTCTGGTAGGCATGGGCAGTGTTGTTTCGTGCAAATTGCAGGGCAGGGACCATCATGTGGTGCTTGACTTTTTGAAAGCCTATGATATCAGCGTTAACCCGGCAAAACTTGGCATAACCGAAGACATGTTTATAAAGGCGTGGATGTTTGCCAAGGAAGTGCGCAAAGAGCGCTATACGATTCTTAATAAAATTAATCTTACGGAAGAACTTTTCCGGCAGCTGTATGTAGCAATGCTGGATGAATGTGAATGATGTATATTTTAAAATTTATTTTATTATGGCTGCTGCCTCCGGGCTGTATTGTTCTGCTGCTTGCAGCATTAACCTTTTATCTGTTTAAGCGCAAAGCAGCCGGAAAATTTGCTGCGGCGCTTATTACTTTGCTTTTGTATTTTGCTTCTTCAATGCCAACGGCGCAGCTTTTAACGCATGGTCTGGAAAGCAGGTATACGCAGCAATCCGCCGTAAAAGCGGATGTAATTGCCGTATTGGGCGGCGGTGCCGTAAGCGGCGTGCCAGATATTGACGGTGAAGGCGCACTTGCGGCGGCAGGCATGAACAGGCTGGCAACCGGCATGCGCCTGCAGAGAATGCTTGGCGTGCCGCTGATTGTAAGCGGAGGGCAGGTGTTTAAAGACAGCGGCGGTGAAGCGGAAATTGCCAAACGCGTCCTTATAAGTATGGGCGTAAAGGAAAATATGGTTTATACCGATACCAAAGCGCTTAACACCAGGCAGAACGCGCAGAATATTATTGCTGCCTCTAAGGAAAACGGCTGGAAAAGAATTGCTGTTGTAACATCTGCCCTGCATATGCCGCGCGCCATGCAGAATTTTGCTGCCGTTAAAGACACTGATATGGAAGTAACCGCATATCCCTGCGATTATCTTTCTTCAGGCAAAATTGTAATTTCGCCGTTCAGCTTTGTGCCTCAGGCTTATGCGCTTGATTTGACGGCAATGGCGCTAAAAGAGTATCTTGCTTTGGCAGCAGGCAATTTTTTGTAAAAATTTTACAATTTAGGCTTGCCTGCTTTAAACAGCTTGTGATATAATATTACGCGTGTAAAAATACACACGTCTGCGGATTTGCCCGCTGTCCGCAAGGTTAGGGCAGAGCTGATGCAGGCGGAGGAAAAAACAGGAGGAAAGAAAAATGGCAATTATCTCTATGAAACAATTACTCGAAGCCGGCGTACATTTCGGTCATCAGACCCGCCGCTGGAACCCTAAAATGGCTCCGTACATCTTCACTGAAAGAAACGGTATCTACATTATCGACCTACAGAAAACCGTTAAAAAAGTAGAAGAAGCTTATAACTTCATGCGTGACGTTGCTGCAAGCGGCGAAAGCATTTTGTTCGTAGGCACCAAAAAACAGGCTCAGGAAGCTATCCGTGAAGAAGCTCTCCGCTGCAACATGTTCTATGTAAACGAACGTTGGCTGGGCGGCATGATGACCAACTTCAAAACCATTCAGGGCCGTATTAAACGCCTGCGCACTCTGGAAGCAATGGAAGCGGACGGCACTTTTGACGTACTGCCGAAAAAAGAAGTTATCGGCCTGCGCCATGAAATGGAAAAACTCACCAAATATCTCGGCGGCATTAAAGATATGAAAAAACTGCCGGGCGCTCTGTTCATCATCGACCCGCGCAAAGAAAACATTGCAGTTATGGAAGCTCGCAAACTGAACATTCCTATCGTTGCAACTGTTGATACCAACTGCGACCCGGACGTTATCGACCATGTAATTCCGGCAAACGACGACGCTATCCGCGCTGTAAAACTTCTTACCGCTAAAATGGCTGACGCTGTTCTGGAAGGCCGTCAGGGCATGCAGACCGAAGAAGCTGCAGAAGTTGTTGAAGAAACCGCAGCTGCTGAAGACGCAGAATAATTTTTAAGATTTCAGGAGGAATAATAAATGGCTGAAATTACCGCTGCATTAGTAAAAGAATTACGCGAACGCACCGGTGCCGGCATGATGGACTGCAAAAAAGCCCTTGCCGCAACCGAAGGCGATATGGATAAAGCAATTGACTTTTTACGTGAAAAAGGCCTTGCTGCCGCTGCTAAAAAAGCAGGCCGCATTGCTGCCGAAGGTTTGGTAGAATCCTACATTCACGGCGGCGGACGCATCGGCGTTCTGGTTGAAGTTAACTGCGAAACCGACTTCGTTGCCAAAACCGATGCTTTCAAATCCCTCGTAAAAGATATTGCAATGCACATTGCTGCTGCTAACCCGAGCTACCTGCGCCGTGAAGAAGTTCCGGCAGCAGAACTTGAACACGAAAAAATGGTTCTTTCCGAACAGGCCCGCAACGAAGGCAAACCGGAAAAAATCATTGAAAAAATGGTTACCGGCCGTATTGAAAAATACTACAAAGAAGTTTGCCTGCTGGAACAGCCCTTCGTTAAAGACCCGGACAAAACCATCAGCGATTTAATTACCGAATCCATTGCTAAAATCGGTGAAAACATTGCTATCCGCCGTTTCACCCGTTATCAGCTTGGTGAAGGCATTGAAAAGAAACAGGAAGATTTTGCAGCAGAAGTTATGTCTTTTGTAAAATAAAACTTGTTTAATAAAGAGAACACTTTGGTGTTCTCTTTATTTTTTGCCTTTTTACAAAGATATCATAAATTATGCCTGTTAAAAAGAGGAAAAACAGACAATTTGTAGAATAGAAAATAAGATGTGTAAGTATGTAAATTTGAAGTATAGGGGGCGTGTGTTTTGGCTGAAGAAAGTAAGTTTAAACGAGTAGTTTTAAAATTAAGCGGCGAAGCCCTGGCAGGTGAGAAGGGCTTTGGCATTGACCCGGAAATTGTTGATTCCATAGCAAAACAAATTCAGGATGTTACCGAATGCGGTTTGCAGGTAGCGGTTGTAAACGGCGGCGGCAATATTTGGCGCGGACTGTCCGGAAGCTCGAAAGGTATGGACAGGGCAACTGCCGATTATATGGGGATGCTTGCAACCGTAATAAACTCGCTGGCATTGCAGGATGCACTGGAAAACCGCGGCGTGCCTACACGTGTGCAGACCGCTATTGAAATGCGCCAGATTGCTGAAACTTATATCAGGCGCAGGGCTATCCGCCATATGGAAAAAGCAAGGGTTGTTATTTTTGCGGCAGGCACCGGCAATCCGTATTTTTCCACTGATACAACCGCTGCGCTGCGTGCTGCGGAAATTGAAGCCGATGCAATTTTGATGGCTAAAAAAGGCGTGGACGGTGTATATGACAGCGACCCAGCTAAAAACCCGGACGCCAAAATGTTTGAAGAACTTGATTATATCGAAGTAATCCAGCGTAAGCTGAGCGTTATGGACTCTACGGCAATCAGCCTGTGCATGGATAACAAGATACCTATTGTTGTATTTAACATTGATAAGCCCGGCAACATTTTAAAAGCTGCTTTGGGCCAGAAGATTGGTACTTTGGTGGGAGGAAATTAAAATGGCAGAAATAAAGGAAATTTTATCGACGGCACAGACCAAAATGCAGAAAACTATTGAAGTGCTGCGCGTTGACCTTGCTTCGGTGCGCGCCGGCCGTGCCAGCGTTTCGCTGCTTGATAAGGTAATGGTTGAATATTACGGCACCCCTACACCTGTAAACCAGGTTGCCAGCGTAACCGTACCGGAACCGCGCATGATTGTTATTCAGCCCTGGGAGAAAAATCTCTTGAAAGATATTGAACGCGCCATTATGAAATCCGATTTGGGCTTGAACCCGAACAGCGACGGCAGCGTTATTCGTCTTAATCTTCCTCAGCTTACGGAAGAAAGACGTAAGGAACTGGTTAAAACCGTACACAAAAAAGCAGAAGACGCACGTGTAAGCATCAGAAACCTGCGCCGTGAAGCAAACGACTCCGTAAAGAAAGCTGAAAAAGCCAAGGAAATTACGGAAGACGAAGCTAAAAAAGCTAATGATGACATTCAGAAAATGACGGATAAATTTATTAAAGAAGTTGATACCGTTATGGAACATAAAGAAAAGGAAGTTATGGAAATTTGATGGAATTTCCGAATGTGCTTGCTTTTGAAGCTGAGGCGGCGGTTAAAATTCTGCGCGAAGCTGGATACGAGTGCAGCATTGTTGTAACAGAACCGCCCAAATTTAAGGACAGACCGCAGGAGGGCTGCCCTTGCGAATATGTGGTTAGACAGCGCAAGCTGGATAACAATAAAGCAGAAATCACCGTGGTGAGAAGGTATAGGAAAGGAGGCGTACATAATGGCACTCAAAATTAATAAAGAAGAATGTGTAGGCTGCGGCTCTTGCGCTGCAACCTGCCCGGTTGGCGCAATTAAAGAAGTCGACGGCAAATACGAAATCGGCGAAGAATGCGTTGAATGCGGCGCTTGTGCAGGCGTTTGCCCGGTTGGTGCAATTAAACAACCCTGATTTATTGCATAAAACTGAAGTGGCCTCCTCTTTTTAGGGGAGGTGCCTCAGTTTTATTGCCTTTAACGGAAAGGTGATATCGTGTTTAATACATTATTTAAATTTAAAACCGGCAATAACGATTTGAATGTTGACGTTAGTGGAATAGATTTGGAAAAAGTACCGCAGCATATTGCCATCATTATGGACGGCAACGGACGCTGGGCCAAAGCGCAGGGCAAGCCGCGCACTTTCGGGCATCAGGCCGGGGCGGAAACTTTAAAAAATATTGTTAAAACTGCCGATAAGATAGGCGTTAAAATTATCAGCGCTTATGCGTTTTCTACAGAAAACTGGAAACGCCCCGTAACGGAAGTTAACTTTATTATGGAGCTTTTAAGCCGTTATTTAACCAGTGAAATTGAGGAGTTCCATAAAAACAACGTTAAAGTGCGTTTTATGGGCAGCCGTGAAGGACTGCCGGAAACAGTAAAGAAAAAAATGGAATATGCCGAAAAAGTTACTGCGGATAATACCGGCATTGTTTTAAATTTGGCTATAAACTACGGCGGACAGGCTGAAATTCTGCATGCTGTTCAAAATATTGTCAGCGATGTGCAGGGCGGCGTGCTGCGGGTTGAAGATATAGATTCACAGAAATTTGAAGATTATTTATATACCAGAGGGCTGCCGGCACCGGATTTGTTAATCCGCCCGGGCGGCGATTTGCGTATAAGCAATTTTATGCTGTGGCAGATTGCCTATGCAGAAATTTGGACTACGGAAGTATACTGGCCTGCGTTTACGCCGGAAATGTTTTTGGAGGCAGTGAAGGCGTATGGCGGGCGTGAGCGCCGTTATGGCGGTTTAATTACTAAATAAGTGGCGGTGTGGCAATGTTAAAAAGAATTATAACCGGCGTAGTTGCTTTGCCGGTAGTTATATTTTTAATTCATCAGGGCGGATATTTATTTGATGCTGCGGTTTTTGCGCTGGCAACGGTAGGCTTGTTTGAGCTCAGGAATATGGCGCGTGCAAACGGTCATGACATTTACTGGCTTTCTACCGGTATAACTGCCATCTGCCTTATTTATACGGCATCGGTATTCCGCGTGATAAGCATTTATTCTTTTATTCTGCTTCCGGCGTTTTTAATGCTGGGCTGCATTTTGGTGCTGCTTGAAGGCATGGCGCGCCATCATAACGATGGCAAGTGGGCTTTTAATACTGCGCTTTCGGTTATGGCAGTAGTGTATATCGGCTTTGGCTTTGCACATTTTATTTTGCTGCGTGACGCCATGTATTTTACTTCGGCGGATTTACAGGTGAGCCTGTGGGGTCTGCCTATTGACCGCGGAGAAATATTGTTCTGGGTTATTATGCTTGGAACCTGGGCAAGCGATACTTTTGCCTATTTTGCAGGTTCTGCCTTCGGCAAACACAAGCTTTGCCCGTCCATAAGCCCCAATAAGTCTGTGGAAGGTGCGATAGCCGGTTTTATCGGCTGCGTGCTTGTTATTATGGGCAGTTTGCATTATCTTAATACCGCAGGCGTATTCCAGGGTTCTTTAATGCTTTCCGTGCTTTTGGGCTTTGGCGTAGCAATTGTTGCGCCGCTTGGCGATTTGGTGGAATCCGTTTTGAAACGTTCTTTTGGTGTTAAAGATTCCGGCAAAATCTTTCCGGGGCATGGCGGCGTGCTTGACCGCTGCGACAGCCTTCTGTTTGCAATGCCGGTCGGATATTATGTTTTTCTGTTCAGCGTAATGCTTAACACCTTGTTTATGTAAGCTTTTGGAGGCATGAAAATGAAGAAGATAGCCGTTCTTGGCAGTACAGGTTCCATTGGCAAACAAACATTGGAAGTTGCTGCTGCCAACCCGGATAAACTGCAGATAAAGGTTTTGGCTGCGCATGTAAACGATAAACTGCTGGAGGAACAGATTGAAAAGTTTGCTCCTGATATGGCCGTTTTAACTGATGAAAAAGCTGCGCAGCGCTTAAAAGAACGCTATACCGGCAAAACTAAAATTCTGGCAGGCAGGGAAGGGCTTTTGGAAGCCGTAACCTATGACGGAATTAACACAGTGCTGGCTTCAATGGTAGGCTATGCCGGGCTTTTGCCGACGCTGGAGGCAATTAAGCATGGCAAGGACATAGCGCTTGCCAATAAAGAAACGCTTGTTGCTGCCGGCAGTATCGTTATGGCAGCGGTAAAACAGCATAATGTTTCGCTTACTCCGGTAGACAGCGAGCACAGCGCTATTTTCCAGTCGCTGCAGGGCGGCAGAAAAAATGAGGTAAAACGCCTTATTATTACTGCCAGCGGCGGGCCGTTTTTGGGAAAAACAAAAGCAGAACTTGCAGATGTTACTCTGGAGCAATGTTTAAAGCATCCTAACTGGAGCATGGGAAGAAAAATAACGGTTGATTCCTCAACACTTGCCAATAAAGGCCTTGAAGTTATAGAAGCGTACTGGCTGTTTGACATGCCTTATGATAAAATAGATGTTGTTGTACATCCGCAAAGCATAGTTCATTCCATGGTGGAATTTACAGATGGTTCCGTTATTGCGCAAATGGGGCTGCCGGATATGCGTCTGCCCATACAGTATGCTTTTTCATATCCTGAGCGTTATGATAATACTTTTGGGCAGCTTGATTTTGTAAAAGCGGGAACGCTTACGTTCCTTGCTCCTGATACAGAAGCATTTCCTGCCCTTAAAATTGCCGTTGAATGCGGACGACAGGGCGGAACGCTGCCGTGTGCGTTTAACGCAGCCAACGAAGAAGCCGTTTATGCATTTTTAGACGGAAAAATTAAATACATGGACATAGTTAAAACCATAGAACATGTTGTCGGCAGACATCAGAATATTTTGCAGCCGGTGCTGGAAGATATTGAAAACGCAGATGCTTCTGCAAGATGTGCCGCAAAGGATTTTTTGAATAACTTGTAAAAAATACAGGAGGATTTTTGTGATAACTATATTGGCTGCCCTGTTTGTTTTTGGCGTACTTGTAACGGTACACGAATTTGGGCATTTTATTACTGCTAAAATGACGGGGATGCGGGTTGATGAGTTTGCAATAGGCTTTGGCCCGAACATTATTCAGAAAAAATATGGAGAAACGCTGTACAGTTTAAGAATCATTCCGTTAGGCGGTTATAATAAAATTGCCGGTATGGAACCGGATGAACCTGCCGATGAAGGTGCGTTTAAATCAAAACCAATTCCTTCAAGAATGCTTGTTATTCTGGCGGGCGTTTTAATGAATTTTATTTTACCCGTGGTGCTGTTTACCGGTATTTTTGCCGTTAACGGGCTTGATTTGCCGGTTGATAAGCCGGTGCTTGGCGGGGTAATGCCCGGCAAAGCAGCCGTTGAAGCGGGTTTGCAGCCCGGCGACCGTATTATTGCGGTAGGCGGAAAGCAGGTTGCAACGTGGAATGACATGGTGCTTGAAATAAACAGCTACGGCGAAAAAGAAGTAGTATTAAGCGCCGAACGCAACGGCGTAACCAGGGATTATACCTTAAAACCGGAATATGATAAAGATTACGGCAAGCCTTTGGTTGGTATTTCGCCGCAGATTGAGCATAAAAATTTCAGCATTTTCGAATCGCTTAAAATGGGCTTTAAGTATACCGAATATATTACTTTGATGATGTTGGACGGCTTGTATAAAATTGTTACCGGTGCTGCTCCGGCAGACGTAACAGGCCCTATCGGCATAGCAAAAATTGCCGGTGAAGCCGCAGAAAACGGCTGGATGCCGCTTTTGAACCTTACGGCGCTTTTAAGCATTAACCTTGGCATTATTAATTTGCTGCCGCTGCCTGCGCTGGACGGCGGGCATTTTGTGCTGTTGATTTTAGAAGCCCTGCGCGGGAAACCGCTGGGAGAAAAAGCTGCGACAATGATTCAGAGCATTGGCGTTGGGCTTATTTTAACTTTAACCGTGTGGGCTGTTTTCAGTGATATATCCAGATAAAGAGGTGGCCTGATGGAACGCAGGAAAACAAGGCAAATTCAGTTGGGCAATGTAAAAATAGGCGGCGGTGCGCCTGTTGCAGTGCAGTCGATGACTAATACGCATACTGACGACTCTGCGGCGACACTGGCACAAATTAACCGCCTTGCCGAAGCCGGCTGCGATATTGTACGCTGTGCCGTACCCGATATGACAGCTGCAGAAGGCTTGAAGGAAATTGTTAAAAAAAGCCCGATACCGGTAATTGCCGATATTCATTTTGATTATAAACTGGCTTTGGCGGCTGTTGATGCAGGAGTAAGCGGATTGCGCCTGAACCCCGGCAATATCGGCGGTGAAGATAAGGTGCGTGCCGTTGTGGAAGCGGTGAAGCCGTTAAACATCCCTATCCGTATAGGCGTCAACGCCGGTTCACTGCCGAAAGACTTACTGGAAAAATATGGGCATCCTACGCCGGAAGCACTGGTAGAGGCTGCCTGGCGCCATATCCGTATTTTGGAAAGTATGGATTATCGCAACATTAAAATTTCGCTTAAAGCGCATGATGTGCCGCTGACGATAGCGGCTTACCGCCTGCTTGCTTCGCAGTGCGATTATCCGCTGCATGTAGGTATTACCGAAGCCGGTACAATTAATTCCGGAATTATAAAATCGGCAGTAGGCATTGGCACGCTGCTTGCGGAAGGCATTGGCGATACCATAAGGGTATCACTTACCGGCGACCCTGTGCAGGAAGTTAAAACCGGCTTTGCCATTTTAAAAGCACTGGGGCTGCGTGAATACGGGCCGACGCTTATTTCGTGCCCAACCTGCGGCAGAACGAGAATTAACCTTGAAAAGCTGGCACTTACTGTGGAGAAAAAGCTGGACGGCATTACCGAACCCATAACAGTTGCCGTTATGGGCTGCGTTGTAAACGGCCCCGGTGAAGCGCGTGAAGCAGATGTCGGCATTGCAGGCGGCATAGGCGAAGGGTTGCTGTTCCGTAAAGGGGAAATTCTACGCAAAGTTAAAGAAGAAGAAATAGTTGATGAATTATTTAAAGAAATAGATAAAATTTTGATGGAAAGGAAGAATAAATAATGAGAGTATCGCAAATGTACGCTCCTACTTTAAGGGAAGTTCCTGCTGAAGCGGAGGTTGTCAGCCATCAGCTGATGCTGCGCGCAGGTTTTATCCGTAAAGCTGCCGGAGGTGTTTACAGCTATTTGCCGCTGGCATGGCGCGTATTGAAAAAAATAGAAAATATCGTCCGCGAGGAAATGGACGACGCAGGCGCACAGGAACTTTTAATGCCTATTGTTCAGCCTGCGGAAATCTGGCAGGAAAGCGGCCGCTGGGATGTATACGGCCAGGAAATGTTCAAACTGATGGACAGGCACGAAAGACCGTTCTGCCTTGGCCCGACGCATGAGGAAATGGTAACAACGCTTATCCGCCAGGATGTGCGCTCTTACCGTCAGCTTCCGCTAAATGTTTACCAGATTCAAAATAAATACCGCGATGAAAAAAGACCGCGTTTCGGCCTTTTGCGCGGACGCGAATTTATCATGAAGGACGCTTATTCTTTCGATAAGGATGAAGCAGGCCTTGAGGTTTCCTATAAAAAAATGTACGATGCGTACAACAATGTGTTTACGCGCTGCGGTTTAAACTTCCGCCCGGTTGAAGCTGATTCCGGTGCTATCGGTGGCAGCGGTTCCCATGAATTTACCGTTATTGCAAACAGCGGCGAAAATGAAATTGTTTTCTGCAGCAAATGCGATTATGCGGCCAACGTTGAAAAAGCCGAACTGAAACCGATTGAAGCAGCTGATGAAGAAGTTAAGGAAAAAGAAAAGGTTGTAACTCCGGACTGCAAAACCATTGCCGATGTGTGCGCATATTTGAAACTGCCGGTTGACCATTCCGTTAAGGCAGTAGCTTATAACAGCAACAAGGGTTTAATTCTTTGCTTTGTACGCGGCGACCACGAGGTTAACGAAATTAAAATTGTCAATACCTGCGGCGTACTGGAAGACAGCCTGGAAATGGCTTCCGAAGAACAGCTTGCGGCAGCAGGAACCATCGGCGGTTACATGGGCCCTGTTGGCATTAATTTGAAAAAAGCTACCGTTGTAGTTGACAGCACTGTTATGAATATGCACAATATTTGCTGCGGTGCAAACGAAGAAGGTTACCACTTTGTAAATGTTGAGCCTAAACGCGATTTTAATGTTACTTATGTTGCAGATATCCGCATGATTCAGGAAGGCGACCCGTGCCCGCACTGCGGCGCTCCTGTTGTTAAGGCACGCGGCATTGAAGTTGGCCAGGTATTTAAACTTTATACCAAATACAGCGATGCACTGCATGCAACCTTCCTTGATGAAGAAGGCAAGGAACGCCCGATGGTAATGGGCTGCTACGGTATCGGCGTAAGCCGCACCATGGCCGCAGCTATCGAGCAGAACCATGACGAAAACGGCATTATCTGGCCTGTTGCCATTGCTCCGTATGAAGTTTTGGTTGTGCCCATGAACGCTAAAGATAAAGAATCGTGGGATAAAGCGGAAGAAATTTATCAGCAGCTTAAACGTGCTGGCGTAGAAGCTGTTATCGATGACCGCAATGAACGCCCGGGCGTAAAATTTAAAGATGCAGATTTAATCGGTTATCCGCTGAGAGTTGTTGTTGGCCCGAAAACTTTAAGCAGCGGCCAGCTGGAAGTTAAAATCCGTAAAAACGGCGAAATCAAATACCTGCCGCTTGAAGGCGACTATGTTGAAGAAATTAAAAATATTCTGGCAGGATTGATGGCTAAATAATAAAATTTTGGAGGTGTCTCTATGGATCAGTTTTTGTTAAGTCCCCATAACTGGGATATGATCCTGCGGCTGCTTTTAGCAACCGTATTAGGAGGCGCTGTAGGTATAGAACGCGGCAGCGGCGACCGCCCTGCCGGGTTCAGAACCCATATACTTGTCTGCACCGGTTCGGCACTTATAATGCTTGTTTCCATGTATGGCTTTGATGACACTTACGTGAGTGGCATAAGCAATGCCAATAACAGGGATTCTGCACGTATTGCGGCGCAGGTAGTAAGCGGCATCGGCTTTTTGGGCGCCGGTACTATTATGCATGAAGGTGTTACCGTGCGCGGGCTTACTACGGCGGCAAGCCTGTGGATGGTTTCGGCAATAGGGCTGGCGGCAGGTGCCGGAATGTATGTAATAAGCATTGTTTCCACGGCTATTATGCTTATCACGTTGGTTTCGTTCCGCAGCTGGGAAAAGCGTTTTGCCAGTTCCAACCGCAATTCGCGCCGTTATATCCGCATTGTTGCCAACAACGAGCCGGGCATTATAACAAATATTACTTCGTATTTATCCGAAAACGATATAAAAGTAAAAACAATGAACGTAAAAAATAATTCTCAAAAAAATGAGGTAATTCTGGAGCTTTATTTAAAAATTGGCAGGGAAACCGATAAAGACGGTTTTGCCCGCGGATTGCAAAGAATTTCCGGAATTATTACTGTAGAAAATTTAAGTTAAGTTGTTTTATGAAAGGTAAAGGTAATGAAGGCTAAATATTGCATTGTTCCCGATACAGCTAAGTTTTTTGAATTTTTAGCCGGATTGTCCTTTTCGGAGTCAGACCTTTTGCATACCAGGCTGATACGTCCGCAAAAGATTTTTGTTGATGTTGAACAGTCCGAATGGGTAATTGAGTATAAGGCCGCTGCTCCGGTTGAAGAAAGGCTTGCTTTAGCAGTGGCAGATAAACTGGCCGCTGCTTTTTCTTTGCATAAGGTAGAGCTTTCCTGCTGCAATGCGGAGGCTAATGTTAAAGCCGAAACGGAAGAAATTCCGCTGCCGCCGGAGCCGCCTGAAGAAACGGAGTTTGTTGTTACAAATTGCAGCGGGCAGCCTATACCGGAAGAAATACCCTTGCCGGAAGAACCGCCGCAAAACGATTTGGAAAGTTACCACTATGAAGAAAACGGCAGCTGCGGCAGTGAGGCAGATGCCGATTTTGCCCGTGCGTATGAATTGCTGTACGGAAACGGCGGCAAAGGCAAAAACGGCAATGGCGTTATCTGGGGCAAGAATTTCAGGGGCGAACCCCGTCCGCTTGACGATATAACAGAAGAAGAAAATAATGTTGTTGTGGAAGGCCAGTTTGTAAAATGCTTTGATAAAGACGGCGTGCTTACTTCTTTTAACGAGCGTGAACTGCGCACCAAACGCGTTAAGCTCAGCTTTAATTTGAGCGACGATACAAACGGCATTTTCATCAATATGTATTTTCAAACGCTGGAAGAATGCCATAAGTTTAAAAGTTTAATCAAGCCGGGCGTGTATCTGCGCATTATGGGCGATGCAAGGCGTGACCGTTACGCTTTTGACGAAATGACTATCGAGCCTAAGGGCATTATGCTGATTGAAAAAGAAGAACGTATGGATAATGCCGAAGTGAAAAGGGTAGAACTGCACTGCCATACCAAAATGAGCAAAATGGACGCCCTGACGCCGATGGAAGATTTGGTTAAAAAAGCAATTAAATGGGGGCATAAAGCTCTTGCCATTACCGACCATGGTGTTGTGCAGGCGTTTCCGTTCTGCTATGATGCCGCAGAAGGCAGCGATTTGAAACTTATTTTTGGCATGGAAGGCTATTTAATCAGCGACAGCGGTGTTGAAGGCGTCGATATTGAACCTACTGATAGTATTAAGAAAAAGAAAGGCACCAAAACACAGCTTGACCATATTATAATACTGGCCAAGAATGAAACCGGTTTAAGAAATTTATATAAGCTTGTTACTTTAAGCCATTTAAAATATTATAATTCGCGTCCTTCCCGTCCTTCGCTGCCGCGTGCAGTTATAGAAGAATACAGGGACGGGCTTATTTTAGGTTCGGCATGCGAAGCCGGTGAACTTTACCGTGCCGTCAGGGCAGGAAAAAGCGAAGAAGAACTGCTTAAAATAGCTGCATTTTATGATTATCTGGAAATTCAGCCTTTGGGCAATAATATGTACATGGTGCGCGAAAATAAATGTACGGTTGAAGATTTAAAAAATTATAACCGTAAAATTTATGAATTGGGCAAAAAAATCGGCAAAATGACAGTTGCCACCTGTGATGTGCACTTTTTAAACCCGGAGGACAGCAAATACCGCACAATTTTGCAGGGCGTACAGAATTATAAAGATGCAGATGAACAGCCGCCGCTGTATTACCGCACAACGGAAGAAATGCTGGGGGAGTTTGAATACCTCGGCAAAGATATTGCTTATGAAGTTTGTGTAACCAATCCCAACAAAGTTGCGGATATGGTTGATAAAATAAAACCAGTGCCGGACCGTGACCAGCTTTATTCGCCATCCATACCGGGCGCTGTAGAAGCGCTGCCGAAAATGGTTTACGATAAGGCGCATGAATGGTATGGTGATGAATTGCCGGAAATTGTTGCCGAGCGTATTAAAACCGAACTCGATTCTATTATTAACAACGGTTTTGCTATTTTGTACTACATTGCGCATAAGCTGGTACGCAAATCGCTTGATGACGGCTACCTGGTAGGTTCCAGGGGCTCTGTTGGTTCGTCGCTTGTTGCAACGCTTATTGACATCACAGAAGTTAATCCGCTGGCACCGCACTACCGCTGCCCTGAATGCCGTTACAGCGAGTTCTTTACCAATAACGAATATGCTTCCGGTTTTGACCTGCCGGAGAAAAACTGTCCGCATTGCGGTACACCTATGTGGCGCGACGGGCATAACATTCCGTTTGCGGTATTCTTAGGCTTTCACGGCGATAAAGTACCTGATATCGACCTTAACTTCTCCGGCGAATATCAGCCGGTGGCGCATAAATACACCGAAGAATTGTTCGGACGAGATAATGTTTGCCGTGCCGGTACGATATCGACAGTGGCAAGCAAAACAGCTTTCGGCTATGTGCGTAAATATTACGAGGAAAAAGGCTTAACCAAACATCCGGCTTATATGGCGGGGCTGGTGGAAGGCATTGCCGGGCTGAAACGTACAACCGGCCAGCACCCGGGCGGCATTATGGTTGTGCCGCGCAATATGGATATTCACTATATTACGCCTATGAACCATCCGGCGGACGAACGCGACAGCACGACCGTTACCACTCACTTCGATTATCATTCCATTAATGACAGGCTGGTTAAACTTGATATACTCGGCCATGATGACCCGACGGTTATCAAGCTGCTGGAAGAATTTACCCATATTAAGCCGACTAAAATTCCTATCGGCGATGAGGCTACAATGTCTATTTTCCGCGATACGGAAGCGCTCGGCGTAACGCCGGAACAGATTAACAGTTCTGTTGGCACCTACGGTATACCTGAGTTTGGCACACGTTTTGTACGCCAGATGGTAGAGGACGTACAGCCGAAAAACTTCGGGCAGATAGTCAGGGTTTCCGGTTATTCGCACGGTACGGACGTATGGCTGAACAACGCACAGGATTTGATTAAAGAGGGCAAACCTCCTGAAGATACAATCGCAACGCGCGACGACGTTATGACAAACCTTATTGCCATGGGCGTAGAACCGAGCCTTGCGTTTAAAACGATGGAATATGTGCGTAAGGGCAAGGCTGCCAAAAACGGTTTGGAGCCAAAAATGCTGGATGCAATGAAGGCGGCCAAAGTTCCGGAATGGTTTATTAATTCCTGCCAGACTGTTAAGTATTTGTTCCCTAAAGCACATGCCATAGCCTATGTTTTAATGGCTTACCGCATTGCTTACTGCAAGGTGCATTACCCAAAAGCGTTTTATGCAGCTTATTTCAGCGTGCGTGCGCCGGAATTTGACGCGGCCTATATCGCCAAGGGCAAAGAATATATGAAGAAATTTATTAAAGATGTATATGCACAGGGCGGCAAGGCAAACAACAGGGATAAAGATACCGTAACCTATTTGGAGCTTGCGGTGGAAATGATGGAACGCGGATTGGAATTTGAACCGATAGATTTGTATAAATCGCATCCGACACGCTTTTTGCCGACGGAAAAAGGCGTGCGCATACCGCTGGCAGCACTCAGCGGCATTGGCACAAGCGCAGCACTCAGCATTGACGAAGCGCGCAGCAGCGGCGTACCCTTTATTTCGCAGGAAGATTTGCGTGTACGTTCCAAAGTATCAAAATCGGTAATAGAAAAACTGGCTGAATACGGCACATTAAAAGACCTGCCGGAAAACGACCAGATAGATTTGTTTTAAAAAAGCCAAAGAACGGCTAACCATGCGGGTTTAGCCGTTCTTTTATTTGTGCATGAGTTCAATTTGAGTTCAAAAAATCAACGTCTTCAAAATTTGAGCTTTTTATAATACGCTTCTCTAGTTCCTCAACAGCATTATCATCTTTTTGAGGAAGCATGTGTGTATAAATTGCTAATGTGGTTTTAGGGTTTGAATGTCCCAACTGTTTTGAAACAACGGCAATATCATTGGTGCAATCGCGTAAAATATTGGCATAACTGTGGCGCAGTATATGCGGGCTTATTCTTGGTAGACCAACCTTCTGTATGGTAGACATCATTTTATTGTATATTGTGGCATAGGCATAGTTAATAATGCGGTCATCTTCTTTTATATCATATATTCTGCTAATATAGTCTGTGATTTGATTGTAAAGAAAATGAGGAATTTTAATACCACGTTCAGAAGGTTTGTTTTTTGGCGGACCAATATGGTTTATTATTTCACCTTTATATTTCATTCGTCTAAAATTATGCTCTACTGAAATATTATAAGGTAAAAAGCTGGATGGTGTTAAAGCTAGTGCTTCGCCAATGCGCATACCGCTATAAAACATTAAGTTAAATATAATTCTGTACTGTTCATTATTTAATGCATTATAAAAAGCGTTGTATTGTTCAAGCGTCCAGTATTTAGCGCGGTCATCAGAAGAATAATATTTCGCTTTTTCGGCTTTTTCAACAGGATTATTTTTAAAATTATAGTTAGTCATAGCAAATTCAAATATTTGCTTTAATACAGTACGTCTACTGTTTACAGTAGCAGATGCTAAAGTGGCAGTATTTTTTCTTTTATTTGTTTTTGTTTTAAGTTTAACTACCCAATCATTTACATCTTTTGTAGTTATTTTATTTGCGATAACCCCAGTAAAGTATGGACGAATGTAATATTTAATAGCGTCAAGTTTAAAAAGAACGGTAGATTTTCGATAAGTGCCAAGTGTTTCAAGATTATATAAATGATTTTCGTATTGAATAAATAATTCGTCCATAGTTATATCAGGGCAAATATTGTTCTCATTTTTAAAAGCTTGCTCCCATTGTTCTGCATCACGTTTTAGCTTAAAACCACGCTTTACCTTGTGCCGATTTTTTCCGGTCCAGTCTTTGTACCAAAATTGGCAATACCAAGTATTAGTTTTCTCATCTTTGTATGATGTCATTACAATCACCTCACGAAGTTGATTTTTTTGCGCGAAAGTATAAAATAATTGATTTGCTATAATATCAAGTGTTTGCAAAATAGTTCACTTTATAAAACGTATGTTTGTGTAACAATTTTAAAATAATACCGTCTAATCAGTATGGCGTAGATTAGACGGTTTAAAAATTATAACCGTTTCATTACTTCTTAATAGAAGTAACATCAGGAACTTTTGTTAAAAGTTCTAATTTGCTGCCATCAGCAAATTCAATGCTAGTTATTTCAATGGTTAAATTAGTAGTGCTAAAATTGCAACCTATAACAGCCTTATCAGCATCTTTGAATGGGTTAAGGTCTATTCTTTTATAATCTGTTCCAGATTGACCTTTGGGAATTGAAAGAGTAGAAGATACGTTGTAAGTTCCCAGTGTAGGGCCATTTTTACTTTCATCAATTCTAATTTTATAATTAAAGGATTTTATGTCTTTGTCACTATTATTGCTAAATGTAGCACTAGAAGTCAGCCAATGACTTGTAAAGAACGGATTGCCATCATTTCTTAAATTCATTTGGCCGCCAGTTATTTGCAATGATTTATTAAGTTCTTCTGAAATAGGTTTGTTTAATTCGGCTAATTTCTCTTTTTCAGCTTTGTCAACTTCAATTAAAAAGTCTGTTAAATTCGCTACTTCTATTAATTTCCATGTACCATCATCAAGTTCGTTCATGGTAACATTCAGCTTAAAGTCTTTGTCTAATTTTGCGTTATGCAAAGTAATGGCGACCGTTGCTGCTTTACCTTCTTGATTTATTGTTGAAACATCTTTAACAACATTATCTTTAGCGTTAGCCTTTTCTTGCATACTTTTTGCAAGTTGGTCTTGTTTGCCAGAAGTAGTAGAAGGCTGTACTTGTGATGATTGTTCAGTAATAGCGTTTAAAGTTTCAGTTTTTAATTTGTTTACAACAGCCGGCTTTAGCATTTCAAGTAAACCAGCGGCAAGTGGAACATTAGTAATTTTTTCACCAGTTATGGTTTCTTGTGCTTTAATATAATCATCGAAGGCTTTTGTATAGAGCCTGTCCATATCAACTCGCTGTTGAAAGCCTACAGTATCATGATTTTGCCATGCTTCTCTGATTAAATTAATAGAATAAACTGGCGTTTTAGTCCAATATAGAAAATAAAACGCTACTGCACAAATAATAATTAAAACCCCAGCAATGCCAAACTTTTTTTGTTTGTCACTCATCATAAACACGCTCCTTAAATATATGTTATAATTATAAGTATAGTAAGACCTATAATTTATTTATAGAAGTCTTTTTAATTCGGTTATAAAGCTATTAGAATTCCAATTTACATAATGAATATTTTGTTTGTTTTTACAGTTGTTTAATGCAGATGGCCATGTTACATTACCAAAAGGTTTTATAGCTAAAATAGGCTTGTTATAGGCATCTGCAATTTGTATTTCAAATTCTAGCCATTTACTATAAGAAACATAACCACCGGCTATTACTACAACAACAGAAGCACGATAAATTTGTTGTAGTAATTCTCGCTTTAAATCGTTTTCTCTCATTGGTGGAAATGATTTATTTTCTGGTATACTGTAATCAGAAACTGTAATATTAGAACTGTCAATCCACTTTTTGACAGTTTCATAATGGCTCGAATAACTCCAAGAATGGCTAATAAAAATATGGTAATTTTTATCAAGTCTAAACATTTAAAGACCTTCTTTCTAAAAAATTTTAAGGAGTTGATTTTATGAAATTTAGGAAAAAACCAGTTGTAATTGAAGCTTTTTGCTATTGCAAAGATAATTTGACAGAATGGTTTATAAAAGCTAAAGAAAATGGGATAGTGCGTGAATATAATGGATATGCTGAAATTGAAACGTTAGAAGGCACGCATAGAGCTAATCCAGGGGACTATATTATTCAGGGAATAAAAGGAGAACTTTATCCTTGTAAGCCTGATATTTTCAAAAAGACTTATGAATTAGTTGTTGACTGATTTGTTGGGCAAGTTGGTGTTGTAGCATGTAATTGTGCCCAGTCAATATTTTCACTGGAAATTATACTTTCGCAGCGTTCTACTAAATCATTAAATGGGTTACAAGATGTTAAATAACCACCCGAGTGAGTTCTATATAAAAACTTTTCGTGTTTTAATAACTCGCAAGTTTGACGGTATAAAATCCAGTTTTCATGGTATTTTTCCAAACTTTGTTTGAATTGAAGATAACTTAAAATTGCACTTATTAAAGTAATTAAAAAGCCGACAGTAAATTCAAAATTAGTATATGGAATTGATATAACAGTTGCAGCATGTGTACCACAAACTGTAAAAAGCAAAAATATAGAAATTTCAAGCTTTTTTAAACATTTATATTTCTTTTGAGCATCTTGGCTTTTTTTGCTATACCATTTTATTTGGTCTTCTAATCTTTCGTTGATATATTCTTCTTCGGTCATATTTGGATTTATATGAGTTGTAGGTTTGGTAGCTTTATTGTTTTTAAATAATGATTTAAAGCATTCAAACATTACTACATCTCCTGACTGTTTATAATTTCGTTCAGCATTTTATGGACCAATAACGGCTCCGGCCGTTTTTGGTTTAAAACCTGTTGCAGCATATCTGCATTTATATCATGCCGGTAAGATAATAAATGCGCCGCAAATTCGTTAGCTTCGGCTTCACGGCGGCTACTGCGATAATAGGGGGTATTAGCTTTTAAAGTGTAACCGTAACCACTATGCAGGCGAACATGGCCAAGTTCATGCGATAAAGCAACGATTTTTTCAGTTTCTGATAAGCTGTCATTTAAAAATATCATTTTTCTGCGTAAGGGACGTATTATAAACCCGCGCACGTCACGCGGTAGCTTAAACTCATAAACATCAATTTTTAGATGCCTGGCAAGCTCGTATGGGTTTGAAGTATCGTATTTCCGCACGAGGTTTCGTACCCTTAATTTAATATTAAGCATTTCAGCATAGCGCAAGCCTATTCTTTTTTAGGTTTGCGCTTATTTTTTTCTTTAGCTTGCCAAAATGCGTATTTTAAGGCATCGCGCAGCATTTCGCGGCCTTCGTCATCTAACTGGTGCAGTTCGCCGTCAAACATTACTTCCGACTGCTCTAAAAATTTATCAAGGTCGCGCTGGTCGCTGGCAGATACCTTTTCGGGTTCGTTTTTAACAGGTATTTCGCGGCCGAGAAGTTCATCAGTGGAAACATTAAAGAAGTCAGCAATTCTTTTTAGCGTTTCGCCATCAGGCTCGCGATTATTATTTTCGTATCTATTGTAGTTCACCCTGCTAATACCAAGTGTATCAGCAACATAACCTTGGCTATAATCTCTTTGTTCTCTTAGCTGTTTTAATTTATCACCAATCATAATTGAACCTCTAATTTGATATTTCAATTACATTTTACCAAAATGGTAAAAAAATAGTTAAAAAATTACCAAAAAGGAAAAGAAAGTCTTGCAATTACCGTATTGGTAATATATAATTAAATTACCGAATTGGTAATACCGAAGGGGGTGGGTAAATGGATATTACCAGCATGGCACTTAAAAAAATCAAAGAATTACGCGAATCTAAAGGTTATACTATGCAAGAAGTAGCCGATGGAATAAATTACAAAACCGGTAAAGGCTATTTTGATATTGAAACTGGAAAAACTAAATTAAAACTTGAACATTTAGAAATGTTAGCAAAGTTTTATGGTGTTCCAATCAATATTTTTTTTGCAGATGATATTACCGAAACGGTAACAAATAAAGCGGGGTGAAAAGATGGAAAAGCAAAATGAATTGAAGGTCATCATTAAAGCTCAGGTTGTGTTAGATAGCGATTTAAAAAATATCGTAAAGCTGGCGGAAGATGCCCGTAAAGAATACGGCTGCAACTGTACGCTTATTATTAACAAAATTTGAAGGCGGTGGAAATGATGAAGTCTTGTATGGTTTGTACATTTCCGCTTGCTGAATTAAGTAACCCGGATTATAAGCCGAATTGGACTGTTATTTTGGCCAGCGACAGCGATGAAGCTGTTATTAAATACATAAAAATGCGAGAAAGCCAAAAAGATAAGGAGGTGCAACATGAACGATAAGTGGTTTCGATTGGCTGTAATCGTTGCCTTGTTATTTTGGGGCTGCGTACAAATCGAACAGTATCGCGTTGCTGATAATTGCAAAGAGGTAATAGCGGTACATACAGTTCAGCCGGGTGAAACGCTTTGGAGCATTGCCGAAGATTATTATTGTGCGGAAGCCGAGTGCTTTGAAGCGTTTAAGTACCGTGTTTCAGCTGATAATGCCGCTTTAACTGCAGGGGGCAGATACCTGCAACCGGGTGACCAACTGTATATCCGCTATTACGTTAACCAATAATGAGTTTAAACTCATACCTTAATTGTAAATGGAAAGGTGGTGGAGGATGTGTTAAAAGAACTGCTTCAAGCAGAGCATTTGACGCAGGAAACAGTCGCAGAAGAAGCGGCAATGCACCGTTCAACCGTCAGCAGAATTTTAGAAAATCCATCAGCGGCAAATCCGCAAATGGTTTTAAGACTGGCCGAAGCTCTGGGGTTAAAAAAGTACCAGGCGCTTAAATGGTTTTGCACATCGGCTTGCCCGGTTGGCACAGCTTGTCATTACAGCAAATACCACGAAGTAAGCCTTGCACAGTCTGCTTGCAGGTTATATGCGGCAGTTACAGCGTTAAATACAAGGCTGGCCAATGTGTTAAGCATTGCGGTTGATGACAGGGTGGGGCTGGAAGAAGAAAAAGACTTCGCGGAAACATTGGAAGATATACGCGAAGTCAAACAAGCTATAAGCGACATGGAGTTATGGGTTTACCGTAATAAACAGCTTTTAAGCAATAAAAAAATAGCCAGCGCTGCAACGCTGACTATTTCAGGTAGTTTATGCCACAACCAATAGCAACTACATTTTTATTCTATCACGCCGAAAGGAGAAATGCAAATGGCGTCAGCTTTTTATGATAAAGAAGATGTTAAGCGTATTTTAGAATGCGCTGATAGTTATGCGTATAAAGTTATTCGCGAACTGCGGGACGAGATGGCCGACAAAGGGTACATTTTACCGCCAGCAGGTAAAATCTCCAAGGCATATTTTGATGAAAGGCTGTACGGATGTCCCAAAGAGCAACTTGCGTAATATGCCTAAGAGAATGGATTTTATCAGATTTAGTTAAGTATCTGGACCATTATATTTGCCCAATATGTGAAACAAAATACGCGCAAAAACCTAAGAAAAAGAAACGGAGGAAGAAACATGCAAACCGCAGCAGAAAAAATCGAAGTATTTGAAGAACAGGGCGTTAATGCTTTAGCATCCGCTACCGATGAAAGGTTTAAGGTAAAAGACTTGAGCGGCGCGGAATGGTGCCTGAAAAAAATCAGCCGCGCAAAGGTAAGGTACGAGGAAATTAAGGCTTATGTAGAGTCAGAAAAAGCAAAATTAGATGCTTTTTTAGCTGATGCTAAGGAGCAGTTTGATGGCGATAAAGGTTATTTTGAGAGCCTTTTAATGCCGTATGCAAGGGAACAGCTGGAAGGGCAGAAAAAGAAGAAAAGCATTAAGCTGCCTAGCGGCACGATTGGTTTTAAGGCTATGCCGGCAGAAATTAAAAAGGACGATGAAGCACTGAAAGCATTTGTTAAAGAAAGTGCGCCGGAATTTATTGAAACCAAGGAAACGGTTAAATGGGGTGAGTTTAAAAAGACTTTGACTGCTGTTGACGGCAGGTTTATTACCGCTGACGGCGAGATTGTTGACGGCGTAACATTTGAGGAAAAACCAGATGTGTTTTACAGCAAAATTAATTGAGAGGTGATTTTGAATGTTTAAAAAAGCTGAACGCAAAAAAGCGTATTTAAAAATGGCTTTATGCGGCGTATCTGGTAGCGGTAAAACATATTCTGCTATTTTATTAGCCAAAGGTTTAGGTGGCCGCGTTGCGATGATTGATACAGAAAACGGCAGTGGCGAAATGTATGCGGATATTGCTGATTACGATGTTGCTGTACTTGCCCCACCGTTTAGCCCTGCAGCGTATATAAACGCTATTAAGGAAGCCGAAAGGGAAGGTTATAACGTGCTTATTATTGACAGTCTTTCCCATGCTTGGAGCGGCCAGGGCGGCGTGCTGGAGATGGTAGACAAGCAGGCGGCAACCAGCAGAAGCAATAACAGTTATACGGCGTGGCGTAATGTAACGCCGGAACATAACAGGTTGGTTGATACAATTCTGCAATGTAAAATGCACGTTATTGTTTGTATGCGCAGTAAAACGGCATACGAATTGCAGGAAAACGAGCGCGGCAAAAAAGTGCCGGTAAAGGTGGGGCTTGCACCGATACAGCGTGACGGCATGGAATATGAGTTTACAATCGTTTTTGATATCGACCGTGAACGCCATTATGCCATAGCTTCTAAAGACCGCACAGGGCTTTTTGAAGGCAAAATTGAGCCTATTACGCCGGAAACCGGCGAACTTATACGCCAGTGGATTGACGGCGGCGTTGAAGCGCCGGCACAAAGTACGGCGGCAGTGCAGCAGTCTGTGCAGCAAAATGCACGGCCGTATGTGCTGGTTGGTGAAGACTACTGCAAAGTGCTTACCAGGGGCGGCTATAAAAATGTTACTGAACTTGAAACAGCAATGTTGCAGCAGATGTTAAACCATCGCGATTATGCCGATGCAAAGCCGTTTATACAGGCTGTATTGGCGCATAAGGCTATGCAGGAAAAACAGCAGGTGAATACACCGACTGCGTCAGAAAAACCGGCAGAAGCACAAAAGCCAGCGCCTGCGGCGGTAGAAACAAAACCTTTGCAGGATGCGTCGAATGATGACGAACAAGCAGTTTTAGATGCCTTTTTTGGTGAAGGGCAATGATGATACCCAAAGCAACAACGGTGCGCCTAAAAGGCGTACCGTTAAAGAAATTGGTAGAGGCTGTTTATAAGCGTGACAACCACGAATGTATTATCTGCGGCGCATGGGTTGAAGATGGAGTAAAACCGCACCATGAGCCACAGGGCAGCCGGAAAAGTGATGAACTTGATAAAATGGTGCTTTTATGTATGCGCTGTCATCATGAACGGCACTCTGGAAAGAAAAGCGAAGAAATACGATTACAGGTAGAAAAATATTTGCAAGGTACGAGGGACAGGCCATGAAAAGAACGCGACAAATTAACCCGGGCTTTTTTACTAATGATGAATTAGCAGATATTACTCCGCTGGGGCGTCTGCTTTTTGCCGGGCTTTGGGTAATTGCTGACCGTGAAGGCCGCCTTGAGGATAGACCTAAGAAAATTAAAGCGGAAATATTACCGTATGATAATTGCGATGTTGATGATTTACTTAACCAACTACAAAACGCAGGTTTTATTAAACGGTACAAGGTGGACATACCAAGGACAGACCAAGGTAATACCATGGACACGCCAAAGGCTGACGTTGGTATTATACAGGTTGTAAATTTTACGAAATATCAACATCCACACCGTAATGAATCAGCAAGCACATTGCCGCCACCAACAGCTGAAAGCCGCATGGAGAGCGGCTCTGCGGAAGTGGAAAGCCAAGGGCAGGTTATGGGCATACCAAGGACAGACCAAGGTAATACCATGGACACGCCAAGGATGCCTAGTAGCTTGTATCTAGTATCTAGTAATAGTGAGAGTAATAATAATAGTCTTACTTGTATAAACAATAAGCAAACCGAAAATGGAAAGCAGGTTAACCAACAACACACACTTGCTGAAAATGAATTTGCTGAATGTATTAAATATTACCAAAAGCGTATACACCCATTTACAGGAATTGTAGAGCGGGAGTTTGTAGCAACACTGATACAAGATTATGGCGAAAAGCTATTTAAGCAGGGCGTTGATATAACAGCAAGCAATGCAAGCTATAAAGGTGCTAAGATATGGCGTTATTTGGCGGCGGTGCTTAAAAGGCTGAAAGAAAAGCCAGACAGAACTGCCGGAAACAATGCTTTTGATGATGTGTTAGACGAAATCATCGGAGGTGATGATAATGCCTAATCAGGAGTTGACCAAAAAGGATATTGCATTGGCATTTAAGTACTTTCGTGAATTGAAACGTTCACCCAAAATGACAGAAAGCCTTTTTGCTACTGCTGAGGAAAAGACGGCTGCGCTGAAAGCCGAAGTGCTGCGCTTGGCTGAAACCTGGTATGACCTGTATAAGGTTGTTGCGCCGGAAGTTTTCCACCGTGCTTGCAAAAAGGTTGTAACTATGACGGGGTTCTGGCCGAACGAAAAGGAAATGGCCGATGCTATCGACTGGGCGGAAGAACAGGTTCGCCGGGAAACGGTAGAAGAACAACGGCAGCGCGAAGAACAGGCACGTGCAGATTTTAGCGCGGCTTTTACACAAAGCCAACGGCAGCGTAATAAAGCCATTATTGCTGAAATATTAGCAAAGATGACGCGCGGAGAAAAACTTAACCCACAGTTTGACGAAGATGTTTTGGCTTTTGGACGGCAGGTTTTCCCGGACGCAAGCGAAGAATGGCTGCGCTTTAACTATGTCGATATTGCCAACTATAAGCGCGAAAAAGAGTTTTGTGCAAAGAAATGCCAGGGCAGAAGAAATTGCCCAACCTGCGGCCATGAGCCAGGCATACAAGTAAATAAATACTTTGGCTATACGCGATCGGTATATTACCGAGATATGTGCCAGCAATACTAGGAGGTAGCCATGGATAGAAGATTTACGAAAATTAAATTTGACCCTAAAAAGGGAATGGTTCATTTAGAGTATAAAAGCGGCAAACAGCTGTTGGACGAGTACACCATGAAGTGTACGGAAGCGCCTCATCCTAATTTTTTAAAAAGCCTTGAAGTATTTAAAACGCATGTAACAGATATTTGCGAACTTCCGGCGGAATATGCCGAAAGAATTATCGTCCGGGGTATAAGCCTTAATTACGGCGGCGAGGATGATGTTATGGGCTGCGTTATTATTGCCGGGATGGAACTGCAAAACAGTAATGCGCCGCTGAACCTTAACACGCCGAATAAAATCGAGTGTATGTATAACCCGGATATGCCGGATGATGAAAAAGTACTGATGTCGGCAGATATGCGTGATGATATCGAAGAACTTATTCATGAAGCAAACCTGTATGTAGAAGGTGAACGTGCACAAACAAGCCTGTTTGCTGAAGAAGTAAAAGAACCGCAGGATGCCGAGTTAATCGAAGGTGCCGATGAACCTATGGCACTGCCGCAGGCGGTATGATAAGCTATCAGGATTTTTTGCTGAGTAAAGTAGCATTTGCACCGGAAACGGGCTTTGAAATCAGCAAAGAAAAAATAAACCCGGCATTGAAACCGCACCAGCGTGATGCGGTAATGTGGGCGGTCAAAGGTGGCCGCAGGGCACTTTTTGAAGCCTTTGGACTGGGCAAGACAGTGCAAGAATTAGAATGGTGCCGGATTATAACAGCCGAAAAGGGCGGCAAGGCTTTAATAGTAATGCCCCTGGGAGTACGGCAGGAGTTTACCAAAGATGCGCAGGAACTGCTTGGCATTCCAGCGCCGCAGTATGTGCGTACAATGGCCGAGGTAAAAGCGGCTGAAACACAGATTGTGATAACAAATTATGAGCGCGTTCGTGACGGAGATATTGACCCAACGTATTTTACAGCGACCGCATTAGACGAAGCAAGCTGCCTGCGTGATTATGGCAGTAAAACCTATCAGACTTTTACTGAAAAATTTAAAGGCGTGCCGTATAAGCTGGTAGCCACGGCAACGCCTTCTCCAAACCGTTATAAGGAACTGATACATTATGCCGGCTTTTTAGAGATTATGGACACCGGGCAGGCGCTGACAAGGTTTTTTCAACGCGATAGTACCAAAGCCAATAACTTGACGCTGTACCCGCATAAAGAGCAGGAATTTTGGTTGTGGCTTAGTAGTTGGTCGCTGTTCATTACAAAGCCCAGCGATTTGGGATATAACGATACTGGTTATGCACTGCCGCCGATGGAAATAAATTACCACGCCGTCAGCTATCAGCATAAGGACATCGACACGGAAAAAGATGGGCAGGTCAAATTACTTGCTGATGCCGCGGTTAGCTTAAAAGATGCAGCAAAAATTAAACGCGATAGCATAGATGCCCGAGTTGCGAAAATGGTGGACATTGTCGAAGCTAATCCGGATGAACATTTTATACTGTGGCATGACCTTGAAGCTGAACGCCATGCAATAAAAAAGGCGTTGCCGGAAGCTGTTGAGGTATACGGCAGTCAGGACTATGACATCCGCGAAAAGCGGGTTATAGGCTTTGCCAAAGGCGAAAGCAGGTTGTTGGCAACGAAAAAATCGCTGTCCGGGCAGGGCTGTAATTTCCAGTATCATTGCCACCGCGCTATCTTTTTAGGCATAGATTATGAGTTTAACGATTTTATCCAAGCTATACACCGCATTTACCGGTTTATGCAAACGGAAAAGGTTATTATCGACATCATCTACACCGAGGAAGAACAGGAAATATTGCGCGTGTTACTGCAAAAATGGAAACAGCATACCTACATGGCCGATAAAATGACGGAAATAATAAAAAAATACGGGCTTGCCAATACATCGCTTATTGATAAGCTGGCGCGAACGATGGGAGTGGAAAGAGTGGAAGTAAGCGGCAAATACTATAAAGCAGTTAACAATGACTGCATTTTAGAAACAGAAAACATGCCGGATAACAGCGTTGACTTGATTGTAACAAGCATACCGTTTAGCAATCATTACGAGTACACGGCCACCTATAATGACTTCGGGCATAACCAAAACACGCAGCGCTTCTTTGAACAGATGAATTATTTAACGCCTAACCTGCTGCGTATTCTTAGGCCGGGCAGAGTATTTGCCTGCCATGTTAAAGACCGTGTGCTGTTTGGTAATGCTACCGGTACAGGAATGCCGACCATGGAACCTTTCCATGCGATGTGCATTAAACACTATATGGAGCACGGATTTATGTACTTTGGCATGATAACGGTTGTGACCGATGTGGTCCGCGAAAATAATCAGACTTACAGGCTTGGTTGGACGGAGCAATGCAAGGACGGCACTAAAATGGGCGTTGGCTGCCCGGAATATATACTGCTGTTTAGAAAACTGCCGACCGATACAAGCAGGGCGTATGCAGATGTGCCGGTAACGAAAGATAAAGCAGATTATACACGCGCCCAATGGCAGATAGATGCCCACGGATTTTGGCGTAGCAGCGGCAACAGGCTGTTAACGAAGGCTGAACTACAAAGTATACCTGTAGATAATCTTCAAGCCGTATACCGCAAATACAGCCGCGAGAACGTGTATAGCTACGAAGAACATGTAGCACTTGCAAAACGGCTGGACGAAAACGGTAAACTTCCGGCATCGTTTATGGTAGTTGCGCCGGGTAGTTGGAATATGGATGTTTGGGACGATATAAACCGTATGCGGACGCTGAACACAAGTCAAAGTCGTAAGCGTGCGCAAATGCACGTGTGCCCGCTCCAGCTTGATATAGTCGAAAGGCTTATTAACCGTTACAGCAATCCGGGTGATGTTGTGCTTGACCCATTTGGCGGCCTGATGACGGTGCCGCTGGTGGCCGTACAGAAAGAACGTTTTGGCATCGGCATAGAGTTGTCAGCAGATTATTTCAGGGACGGCGTTGGATATTTGCAAACAGCAGAGATGCAGCGCGGCGAGCCTACATTGTTTGATTTTATCGAGCAGGAAGGAGCATAAAAATGAATGTGCATATTATAAGCGGCAGATTGACGAGAGACCCGGAAGTAAGGTTTTCGCAAACCGGCAAAACAGTAACAAGTTTTACCGTGGCCGTTCGCAGAGATTATAAAAATCAAGCTGGAGAATATGAAAGCGACTTTTTCAATGTTAAATGTTTTGGAAAAACCGCAGAGTTAGTCGGTAACAATCTTAATAAAGGACAAATGGTTTATGTTAGCGGTTCAACTCATATAAATAGCTTTGACGGCCGTGATGGAACTAAAAAGTATTATACGGAGTTGGTTGCCCGTAATGTTGAATGGCAATGGCCAGCGAAAGATAGCCAACAGAAGGGTAATAATGCCGGAAGCTATAACAATCCAGCCAACTTTGATGACTTTGAACGTGCGCGTACTGAAAAATACGGCACTGTTTCGGAAAATGAACACGTACCGTTTGCATTTGATGAAGAAATTCCGTTTTAAAGGAGCGATAAACATGGAAAGTAAAATCACTATTGACAAAAAAAGCAGAATTAAAAATTTGCTTGCATTGCTTAAAAACTGCAAAAGCACACATGTAACCATTTCGGTGCCGGTATTAAGCGACATTATTAGCGAATTATATCGCCGCCGTCAAAAAATGAGCAAAGTTAAGCATGGCACGCGCATTGAACCTTGTTATAAATTTATTAGCTACACACCGGAAGAACAGATAGTAAAGTTGGAAGAAGAATTTAACGAGGTTAAAGAAGCGTTGGCAGATTACAGAAAAAATCCAACAAAAGAAACACGCGAGCATCTTTTGTCGGAACTGTATGATGTAGAGATTACGGCCGAAACGATGACCAGACAAGTTGCTGAAAATCGTTTGGAACGCGAAGCGGCCTTGAAAGTGACAATCGTTAAAAACAAGGTGCGTGGATACTACAAAAAATAAAAAAAGTACAGGCGTTAGCTTAAAAAAACTAACGCCTGTACAATCCGAGAGGTGAAAGGAAGATGGAATAAATGAAACCGCAATACTATTTTATAAAATGTAGCGCTTTAAAGTAACAGTTTTAAAGGATGAAAATGCCTTTAAAGGCTGATAATAAGCGGATATTTGAAGGTTGAAAAGTTAGGAGTTACACGATGGCAAACAAAGCTTTAACCGGTCTTAAAAATAAAAATGCTGGTGCGTATTTTGAAAAAATGATACTGGCCAGCTGTCGGAATTATTTGGACATGGGTATTGCTAAAATTGATAAAGCGCATGAACCGATGAAAGTAATAAAAAGTATGCCGCGCGGTCAATATATCGCATGTTTTACGAGTAAATCTGAACCTGATTTTAAGGGAACGCTTGCAAATGGCCGCTCCATTGTGTTTGAAGCCAAACACACGGATCTTGATAAGATGGCATATGACAGGTTGCAAGAAACGCAGCTTAATGCGCTGTTAAAACATCAGAGTATGGGTGCGGTGGCTTTTGTACTTTGCAGTTTTGGCTTTGAAAGGTTTTACCGCATACCGCTGAAAGTTTGGCAGAACATGAAGCAGTTGTATGGACATAAATATTTTACTGCGGCGGATGTAGAAGCCTACCAGATTAAGAATTGCGGCCTGCGGTTAGAATTTTTAAGGGGTGAAGACTATGGAGCATGTTAAAGGTATTCATGGACTATACAAACGCGGAAAAGATTTATACTGCGAGAACTGCAATAATAAAAATCCGCGTTTAATGCGAATGCATGCAGTGAAGTCAAAGGGGCGTGTAATAAATTACTACCGCTGCGAAGAATGCGGCAAGCTTATTACACTAATAAATTACCCAGAAGTATTAAATTATGGGAGTTGTAGCAATGCCACGGTGGACGGAAAAGGAAATGGAACTTCTGGAAACGCTTTGGCCGAAACATAATACAGATGAAATTTGCAGGCGTTTAAACAGAAGCAATAATAGCGTAGCAAGAAAAGCCAATTTAATGGGGCTGGGCAGTAAAACGCAATCGTCAGATTATGTTACTGTATTAAGCATTTTAACAACCATTTACGGTCAGTCGGCCAGAGGACGTGTAAAACGTTTTATAGATAATGGTTTACCGGCACGGAAATCTAAACTGCGTAAGAACAAAGGAACGTGGATTATTAAGTTAAGGGATTTCTGGAAATGGGCAAAAGCCAATCAGGATAAAC
This sequence comes from Phascolarctobacterium sp. ET69, assembly GCF_023336935.1. Lineage (GTDB taxonomy): Bacteria > Bacillota > Negativicutes > Acidaminococcales > Acidaminococcaceae > Fusicatenibacter_A > Fusicatenibacter_A intestinipullorum. The sequence goes on along the minus strand of NZ_JAMBLR010000001.1, from coordinate 496,116 downwards.
TGAATTTTGCGCATTTTGAAAAATATACTTTAGGTGAAGAACCTGGGTGGGTTGATGCTAAAAGAAAATCTGATTTTATAGCTGAACAGAAGCGGCCGAAAGAATGGACCCTTGCAGATGATACAGCACTTAAAGCGTTGATTAATTTACCGAGAGATGAAGTGGCGCGCAGACTGGGAAGAACAACAAGAGCTGTTTGTAACCGCTATTGGAAGTTGAGAAAGAGTGAACAACTATGTTAAAAGCACTATCATTAAAATTTTTACTTGTTTGTTTGGCAGTTTACAGTGTTATTGCCGTACTGCTTGGAATAATTTTTTAAATAATGGAGGTATTAAAAATGGCTAGCAAAAAAGAAATTGAAAAATTTATTGAAGAAAAACTGATGAGTAAAAATGCAGAATTTAACGCTGGAAAAGTTAAGCTGTTGATGGAAAAATCTGCAATTAAAGTGTTGGATAGAAATAAAGAGCTGCTTGTGAAAAATAAAGAAGTTATAAATATTGTGGCCAAAATTCATAGTGAAATGCTTGATTGCATTTTTAAAAATTTATTTGATAAGCAGATTTCAGAAATAGTACGCAGTAAAGAATTTGTAGAAAAATTTGCCAGTGAGTCTACGATTGAAGAAGCTATTGAATGTGGTGTGATACCTGATGACCTTAAGGTAATGCTGGAGCTGTTAAAAAGAATTGGTGTGCATGTTGAAGTAAAAAAAGTTCAGATTGAATAATAAAAAAATAATGTTCCCGGCATATATGTCGGGAACATCTTTAAAAGAAGGTGAAAATATGGTTTTATGGCACGCAACTGATTATCAGAATATTGCCAGCATTATGGAAAAAGGAATTATACCAAACCGTTATAATGAAGTATTTTTTGCTGATAATCCTGCATCAGCAATGATGTTTTTAGCAATGCGAGGATATACACATATCGTTGCTTTGCCAGTGGAATTTAAGCCGGCAGAAGTTACAGAGTCTTTTGACCATTCGCGTGAGTTTTACCGTTGCCGTGCTTATACTTTCAATAAACTGGTTGAGCCTACAAGAATTATGTGGGATAAGGCCCGGCATGTAAATATTGAAGAACGGCCGGTGAAGGTTAGCTAGGGGTGGAAAAATGGCTAAAAAGGAGAAAAAAATAACTCTGGAACAGCAGATTAAACAGCTGCGTGAAAATATAGTGCAAGATTTGAAACACTGGCAATATCTGCGGGAGTATGGCTGTCAAGACCCATTTTGGGCTGATGGTGTAAATATGAATTTAACCCGTAACCACATTATTTATTACAAAATGCGGCTGCGGGAATTATGCGAGGCTGGAAGCCTGCCAGAGGAATATTATCTGCCAACGCCGCCGGAAGTTGATAACAATTATTTAGCTCCAAATGGTAAATGTTATGATGTACGCAAGCATAGAATAACACAACATGGAGATACTGTTACAGCGCGTAAGCAGGCGGATGTTGATTTAAAAATATCAGAGTTATTTTAAGGTGGAAATGATGAAAGTAGGCTTAGTTGATGTTGATGGTCACAATTTCCCGAATCTCGCATTGATGAAAATATCGGCATGGCACAAAGCTGACGGTGATGTTGTAGAATGGGCGAACAGTCTTGAATATTACGATGTGGTATACATGGCGAAGGTTTTTACCTTTACGCCGGACGACCTGCAAGCATATCAAACAGATACACTTATACAAGGCGGTACTGGTTATAATATAGCCTTAACTTTGCCGGAGCATATCGAACATGTTTACCCGGATTATGAATTATACGGTGTTGAAGATACTGCGTATGGATATTTAACGCGAGGCTGCCCACGTCAATGCCCGTTTTGCATAGTAGCGCAGAAAGAGGGCGTACAATCCGTTAAGGTGGCAAATTTAATAGAATTTTGGCAGGGACAAAAGAAAATTAAATTGCTTGACCCAAATATACTGGCTTGTTCGAACTGGCAAGAATTATTAAAGCAAATTGCAGATAGTGGCGCAGAAGTAGATTTTACGCAAGGACTGGATGCACGGCTTTTGACGAATGAAAAAGTGGAAGCTATACAAGCATGTAAATATAAAATCCTGCATTTTGCATGGGACAATGCCAACGATGATTTTACGCCTAAAGTGCTTGCAAAGTATGCCGGGAAATGGGGCTTGCGGCAGGATAAACTAAAGGTTTATGTGCTGACAAATTATAACAGCACGCACGCTCAAGACCTTTACCGTATATACAAGCTACGGGAAATCGGTTATGACCCTTTTGTTATGATATATGACAAATACAACGCGCCGGTGAAAACGCGGCATTTGCAGCGGTGGTGCAATAACAAGATTATTTTTAATAGCGAACCTGATTTTGCAAATTATAATCCTAAAAGGGGAGTAAGACCATGAAACAGTATTGCAGGTACTGCGCGTTTTGTTGCGAAGGCGATTGCTATTACTGCACTGCATATGACAAAACGCTTAACGATGAACAGATAAAGCGCCCGAATAAATGCAAAGAGTTTGCACAGACTGATGATATTATCACCGGCAAGATATATAAACCACGCGAACCCAAAAAAGCCATTCAGGACAGGGGAGATGATTATAATGGGTCAGGGCATATACAGTTTCAGCAAGGAACTTTACTTTGAGTGCATTACTGATAAATGGGGAAACTTTACCAAAGGGAAAATATATAAAGCCGAAGCACGTGGTGCGTTGGCAAAAAAGGTCGATGGTAAAACCATGTGGACGGATTTTAAAATTATCGATGACGAAGGCGACGGCTATACTGTAACGTGGCATGAGATAAGCAGAAACTACTTTAAGGCGGTGACAAACAATGGCGAAAAATTATATACAAGACGTAGCTAAAATGCTGGACGTGGAGCTTGGCGAAGAATTTAATGTTAGCGGTTGTGGACAAACGCTTTATAAGCTAACGGAAGATGGATTGAGCTGCCTTGTTTGTGACAAGTGGGAACAACAAGCAGATTTTGCTTTTATGTCGCTTATAAAAGGAAAATACAAGATAATTAAACTTCCATGGCAACCCAAAGACGGCGATGTGTATTATCGACCACGTGATTATCACACTGCATTTTCAGAAGCCGTGACAGATTTTTGGCGAGGTACAGTAAACGATTTTGCATTAAAAGAAGCAGGAATGATTTTTAAAACCAAAGCAGAATGCGAAGCTGCATTGCCTGAACTGCGGAAAAAATATTTAGGCGGTGATAAAAATGGATGATAAAAATTTAAAGACTTGTCCTTTTTGCGGTGGGCAGGCGGTATTTGTACCATTATCAACTTGTAGCGGCTATATAGCCTGTGTTGATTGTAATATCGCGATTAAAACAGTTTGGGATGATAGATTAAACAAGGTAGAAAACGGCAAAACGTGGGACGAAAAAGCTGCCAAAATGTGGAACAGGAGATGTGAAAAATGACACCTGAACGGGACTATAAAAAAGAATTGGCCGAAACCATACCGAAAGGCGAGTTTTGCAACGGCTGCCGCGCCTGTTTTGTAGGCGTTATGGGACATTATAATTGCGCTTTATACGGCTGCGAGATTTTAAGCTGGCGCGCAAGTATGATAACAGGAACTTTAGAAATTTTAAAATGTGAAAAATGCAAAGAGCGCAATGCGGGCAAAAGCTGAGGTGACAAGAATGAATAACACCCAAAACGTTGCAGCCTTGCGCCGCGAAATAATGCGTAAATTGGGAGTTACGCGCATGAGTGATGAAGCGTTTGCAGATTATGCTGGCATTCATGTAAACACGTTAAAAAGAGCTTTAAAAGGTCAAAATTGTGGCGTAAATACCTTGGTTAAAATATGTGATGCCTTGGATATTAAGTTAACATTTGAATAGGAGGATAAAATGCGGGAAATTTTGTTTAAGGGTAAAACAGTTTATACTAACAGCTGGATTTATGGAAATTTAATAAATTATAATGATGATATTTATATATTAACGAAGCCTGTCAGCGAAAATATATTTAATGGACATCAGGTAATACCGGAAACTATCGGTCAGTATACCAACATGGAAGATATGAACGATGTCAACATTTTTGAAGGTGACAAAGTTATGCTTACTGATAGCAGTGGTGATGTTAAGGTTTTTAAAGTTGTAATGCATGAGGGCAGATGGGTAATTATGCGCAACGATACTATCTATAATGATTTGTATGAGGTTCGGGAAATTTGCAAGGTGGTGGAACAATGAAAGAGTGTATAACTTGTAAATATTATCAGCTGATGGGTAGGCTTCCGGCGTGCAATAAAAAGCGTAAAATATTGTTGGCAGCCGAAATGAAAGAACAATCCTGTTGGCAGCCGAATAAGAATTATTTTAAAGATTTTGTTGGAAATATTTTAAGTGGAATGGAAGGAGCAAAGTAATGAAATTACAATCAGCATATGAGTATTTAAAACCGATAGCAGAAGCGGCATCTATCGGCAACTATGCAGATGCTTTAAATACAGCGCTGGCCTGCGTGAAGCGGTGTATTGCACTGGACAGGGCGAACATCGTTAAAATGCCGGTTATTCGCATTGTAGATAAAGATAGTAATTCAGTACATAATGCAGGTGAATTATCGCATGACCGCCTTTATAGTGGTGGTTATAGGATTAAATATCATAATATACAGAACTGCGAGGGAACAGAGCCGGGTTCCTGCTATCAGTTCGCTGATAGTGATATTGAATTTATTGACTGTATTGCTGTTAATGATGAGATTATTCCACCTCCGCCTAAGGTAGTGCCAGGGCACTGTGAAATTTGCGGCCGAGATTATGATGTAATGGATTTTTGCGTAAGTACTGATTTTAAGCCGCACAGTGTATGTAAAACTTGTGCTAAAATGCCGGAAAGGGATATTAAAGAACTGCCGCAGTATCAGCGTAATGTAATTCATGATGCAAAACTGATGTTAATTACAGAAAAAATAATAAACGACCAAACGGATGATGATTAATAAATAAAAAAAGAGCCTGCCCTCTGGCAAGCCCCGAAAAAATGTTCGCAAAAATATTATAGCACAGGGGGCGGGCAAATGAAACAGGAAGCCGAGATTGTAATTGCCGACATTATTAAAGAAACTGCCGCCAAAACAGCAGAAGCTATATACGAAAAGCTGAAACAGGATGCTAAAAAGGGCAGGGACAAGCAAATTAATAATACTAAGCTGCTTTTGGAAAATTACCGCATTTTTAAAGAACATGTTGATAATGCAGTGTTTGACCTTGTAAGGCTGGACGAAGAAAATGAAACCGCCTTTGAAATACTTGACAGCATGTGGCAACGCTTTGGTGTGGGCCGGGCAGAAATGAAAGTGCAAAGCATTGTGAAATCAGCAACACGAACCCGCATTATTTATGAACATGTACAAAGTATGCTGGGGCTTTATGAAAGTTTTTGTTATAACAGCGGCAAAGATGAGAATATCAGACGTTGGGAAGTAATAAAGGCTTTGTACATTGACGATACGCAGGGCAGAACGCCGTCAGAAATACGTACAGAATTGGCAGAAAAATTTTTTACAGACCCGCGCACCATTTACCGCTGGCAGTTAGATGCAATTGAAAAAATATCAGTATTGGTGTTCGGCATTGATGGGTTAAAAAAATAGTTTTATTAATTTAAGCGCTTACTTTTGTAGGCGCTTTTTGATATAATATGTGTGTAATGAATTTAAGCCAGTAATGGAGCCTGCGTTCATAGCAGTGGATATGCTGGTGAGAATATTTATTACGTGTATTCTATCCAGCCTTATAGCAACCATATTTAAATATGTGTCTAATAGATGGAAAGGAATGATGCGTATGGGTATTGATTTTTATACTGATATTGTTGCCGATTTTACACAAAAAATCATTGAAACTGCTTTGCTGGCTTAAGTTCATTACAAAATACTGCTAAAAACAATTAGCAGTATTTATTTTTATAGGAGAGTAAAATGGCAGATAATTTACAGAATAAAGCGGTAGAGCAAGCAGTTAACTATTTTCAAGTATCTGAACTTCAATTTATAATTTTTTGTTTGTTGATATTGGTTTTATGGTTTATAGGCACATACTACTTGCAAAGTCGCTTTCAAAAAAATGTTATGAAAGATATTGCATTGCAAAAAGAAGAAATTGAAAAAAGACTTAAAAATATTGATTATAAAAATGATTATTATAAAAAAATAATTGATAAAAGAATGACAGCCTATGAATATTTAGAATTTGTAATATCTAAAATTGAAGTTATACAAGAGATTTTCGATGATTATAGATTAAAACAGGGCGAGGGAAAAAACATATACTCATGTTTTATGAATAAAGAAATGTTAGCAGAAACTTGTGAGAACATAATTTCTGTATCAAAATATGATTTATGGTTATCTAATGAGGTTAGAATCAAACTATCAGAAATAAATTTAATAATTGCTAATGCATTAACTTCAATAAATTGCTCTAATAAGCGAAATTTAGAATTTTATGGGCTGAATATACAGAAAGATAATAATGATAAATTATCTATTAAGATAGGCATATATGAATATAAAAAAATGAGTAAATTAATTAATGAAGTCAGAACTATAATGGCCAAAGATATAAAAACATTGGATGAAATAGTGCCGTTCTTTGACAATTTATTGAAAAAATAACGTGTCATTTTTCTGTCATTTACCTGTCATATTAAAGAATGATATAATTAAAATGCAAAAAGTATAGAGATTACCACCTGTAAATATTTGCAGGTGGTATTTTTTATGCCAATTTGCAAATCCTTGGCAGGAGGTTAAAAAATGAAAGAGGTATTAAAGGTCATTGATGTGCAATTAGAGGATATAAAGCCTTATCCGAATAATCCGCGCAGAAATGATGCGGCAGTTGACGCCGTGGCAGAAAGTATTAAAAATTTTGGTGTGCTTGTGCCTATTGTGCTTGATAAGAATAACGTAATAGTAGCAGGGCATACCAGATATAAGGCTTTTAAGAAATTAGGCTGGGAGAGCGTACCATGTGTTATGGCTGACGGCTTAACAGATGAGCAGGTGCGGGCATTCAGGCTGGTAGATAATAAGACAGCGGAAATGTCCGAGTGGGAGCCTGAACTGTTGGCGGCGGAACTGGAAGCACTGGCAGATTTTGATTTGAGCGCGTTTAAATTTGAAGTGCCTAATTTCCCTTTGCCTGATGTTAAAAAACTGGCAGAAACGCGCCAGACGCTTGCTGAAAGGTTTTTATTTGCACCTTTTTCGGTATTAGATGCACGCCGGCAAGAATGGCAGGAACGTAAGCGGCTTTGGTACAGTTTAGGGCTGCAAAGTGACCTGTCGCGTGAGAATATGAAAACTTTAGGTTCGCTGGCCGGTTCTATGCCGCGATTTTATTATTATAAGGAAATGCAGGAAGCAAAGCTGGGGCATAAAATAACAGCAAAAGAATTTGAAGAAAAATATGCCAAAGATTATATGCCGAAAAACAGTACTATAAAAGTTACAAATACCGGCGGCATGCTCAGTATGTTTGACCCGGTTCTTTGCGAGTTAATGTATTATTGGTTTTGCACTGATGGCGGCAAGATACTTGACCCATTTTGCGGCGGAAGTGTTCGAGGGATTGTAGCGGCCGCAACCGGATACAATTATACCGGCATAGATTTACGGCAGGAGCAGATAAATGCTAATTATCAACAAGCTGCTGATATTTTAGGTGGCGCGGATAAAATAAAATGGATTTGCGGTAACAGTTTAAATGTAAAAGAATTGGCGGCAGGTGAATATGATTTTATTTTTAGTTGTCCGCCTTATTTCGACCTTGAAATATACAGCGATAACCCGCATGATTTGAGTAATATGGAATACGCTGATTTTTTGGCAACCTACCGAAAAATCATTGAAGGCTGCGTGGAAATGTTGAAAGAAAATCGTTTTGCATGTTTTGTTGTCGGTGATGTAAGGGACAGAAAAACAGGATTTTACCGTAATTTTGTTTCTGAAACTATTGCAGCATTCGAAACAGCAGGCGCAAAGCTCTATAATGAAATTATTTTAGTAACGCCTTTCGGTTCATTGCCGCAACGTGCCGGCAGAACGTTTCAGCGTGGCCGCAAAATAGGCAAGACGCATCAGAATGTGCTTGTGTTTTATAAAGGCGATACGAAAGCAATTAAAGAAACTTTTAAAGAAATAAATATAGCAGACCTGGACGCAGAAGTCCTTGAAGAATAGGTGCGCATACCTTAATATCAAGCTACAAATATAAAAGGAGATGCGCAAAATGATTGAGGTATTAAAAGAACAGGCTATTATTGCGAGAGACAGTTACAAAGGTGGCTTTATAGAACGGCAGGAAGCAAAAAGGCTTATAGACCCATATATAAAAGCCTTTAATGAAAAATCCGCAGAAATAGCAAAGAAATACAATATGAAGCCTAAAACAATAACCTTTGCAGGTTTTGTAAGGTAAAGCGTTTAAAACCGTGGCAGGAGGTAAACGCAGTGAACTACAAAGAGGAATTAAAAAAGCTGGCTTTTGGTTATACTGCCGAAGATATTGTGGCAACATATACCAAAGACGGTAAATTATTAAAAGTGCGGAAGTATCAAAGAAAGATACCGGGAAATATAACAGCCGCGCTTGAATACAAAAGAATATATGGCGATAAAGATTAAAGCCTCTGCATTAAACTGCAGGGGCTTAATAATTTGCCGGGAAGGAGAGTATGCCATTGGAGCAACCGGATAAAAGAAAACAGGCCATGCGAATATGGCTGCAATCCGGAGGGCGAATACCAATACGTGATATTGCTGACCGATTAGGAGTAAAGCCTGACGCTGTGCGTCAATGGAAACGCCGGGATAACTGGGAGCAAAAGCTGAAAGAACAGCAGAATAAAAAAAACTCTGACGGCGTGACAGATGACGTGACAGAAAATGTGACAGATGATGCGGAGAATAATGGCGGTGTGACAGAAGGCGAAAATACAGATGAAGTTGAAAAGCCTGCGGAGCACGCGCCGGTGTCGGTTAAGACCTTTACTCCGCCCAAAAGAAAACTTCCTGTCACGCAAAACCGGTTTGAGGATGCCAAAAAGCCGCCGAAGGGTACGCATCGCAATAATGAAAAACGTTTCGTACTGGATAATATCCGCAAAACCAACCTGACCGATGAAGAACTTGAAATGCTTGATGATTTACTGGTTGACGAGGAGAAAACCCTGATAACTGATATTAAGCGTTTGATTTTGCGGGAAAGCCGTCTAATGGCGCAGCTTGATAAACTGCAAAAAGAAACGGTCCTTGAAGAATCATCGGTAACGGTAATTGATGCTTACAATAGGGAGAAAACTACAAGAAAAATGAAAAGCAATCTTCCATATATTTTGGCGGTGGAACGCGAGCTGACGCTGATAGCTAACGCCAAAACAAAGGCGCTGGCGGAACTTGGTGCAATAAGAGAAGCGCGGCAGTTAAAGGATTGGTCAGAACGGCCGCTTACAATCAGAATTAGAAGGGCGGGGGCTGTAAATGGATGATGAAATTAGCAAAGATGTTAACCCGCATTTTGAGGATTTTATTTTTGACTGGCTTTGCAAGTTTTACCTACTTTGCGGCGGGTACGGCAGTAGTAAAAGTTATCATATTGCCTTGAAGCTAATACTTAAATGCTTGGAAGAAAAGCGCAAGGTACTTGTTGTGCGTCAAGTGTTCGATACTATCCGTGACAGTTGTTTTTCGTTACTGGTGGAGATTATAGATGACCTTGGACTGGAGGATAACGTTGTTAAATATACGGTTAGCCCGATGCGCATAACCTTTGCCAATGGCTCACAGATTATCTTTAAGGGGCTGGATAAGCCGAAAAAGTTAAAATCTATCAACGGTGTATCAATTATATGGATTGAGGAAGCCAGTGAAATAAGTTATGCAGCATATAAAGAACTGCTTGGCCGCGTGCGCCATCCGACCTTATCGCTGCATTTTATTTTATCTACGAACCCGATAGATAAAAACAACTGGGTATTTCAGCACTTTTTTGTAATGCCGGGCATCCGTGAGGATGTTTTTTATGCGCAACGCCAATTCGTGGTAAATAACACTTTTTACCATCACAGCGTGGCCGATGATAATTATTTCCTTCCGGCTGGCTATATTGAAGAATTGGACAACATGAAAAACTATGACCCGGACCTGTACCGCGTTGCGCGGCAGGGAAGGTTTGGTGTTAACGGCCGTAAAGTGCTGCCGCAATTTGAGGTTTTGCCGCATGATGTAATTATGGCGCAGGTCGGTGGCATATCGCAGCGCTGGTACCGTACTGGCATGGACTTTGGCTTTGAGGATAGTTATAACGCTGTTGTGCGTATGGCCATAGATGACGCGAATAAAACGCTGTACATTTTTGATGAATATTATAAAAACCGCATGACTGATGATGAAACAGCACATGACCCTGATTTTATGGCTTTTAGGGCTGATTATATTAAGGCTGACCCAGAAGATCCGAAGGCAATAAGCTATTTTAGAAAAAGCGGATATAGAATCAGTGGTGCACGTAAATTTGCAGGAAGTAGGCTGGCATATACGCGCAAGGTAAAACGGTTCCGGCATATTTATTGCAGTGAAAAGTGCAAAAACTGCATAAAAGAAATGGCGGAACTGACTTATGCGTTGGACCGAAGCGATAATATCATACCTGATGAATTTAACATTGACCCGCATACATTTTCAGCGGTGTGGTATGGATTAGACGATTATGATGTAGCAGATATTAAAGGTAATTATGGCGGTTATGGCCGCCATGTAGAATAGGAGGTTTAAATGGGCAAGGAACAGGAGTTGGCTGTAAGTGCTGGCGGCGTTGTTGCCGGTGTGGTAAATACTGACCCCTACACTTTTATGCACGATAGTTACTTTGGCAATGGCGGGTATTACAGCGCTAATTATTTGGTTAAGCACCCGCGCGAGTCTGCCGAAAACTATGTAAATCGCCAGCGTGTAGCGTATTTTTTGAATTATGTTAAACCATGTATCAATGCAGCTGTAAACCCGCTGTTTGATGACCCGCCAGCACGCACGGCGAAAGTTGGCGATGATTACTGGACGGAGTTTTTGAAAAACGTGGACGGCAAGAATACTTCCATGGATACTTTCATGAAAAAAGCTGCCAAACAGGCGAAAATATACGGCGCGATGTTTATTGTTGTCGAAAATTATAAGGATTTACCGGCCAATAAGGCGCAGGCGTTGGCGGAGCGTAAATATCCTTATCTGTATACCGTTAAGCCGCAGGACGTTAAAGAATATGCGCTTGATAAATACGGTAATTTAACCCTTGTCAGGTACGATATTACATACACCGAAGTAGTAAACATGTCAAAATCGGACATCACCGAAAGCTGGACATGGACCAAAGAAATGTGGCAGGTTACGCGAAAAGGTGGAACAGAAAGCGGTATAAACAGTGCAGGCGTTGTGCCGGTGGTGCCATTGTTAGGTGCGGCAGTGGAAGATGATATGGGTGATAGGCTCAAACCATTTAGCGATTTTTACCAGATTGCCCGCGTAAACCTTGCAATCTATAACGCCTGTTCTGAACTGCGCGAGCGCAACCGCAACCAGGCGTTCAGCGTGTTGGTGTATCAAATGAGTTCTGATGACCCTAACCCTGATAATTACGCAAGCATTAACATCGGCACAAATAATATGCTGTTGTATGCCGGTAACAATGCGCCTGCGTTTATTACTCCCGATAACGGGCCGTCTGAAATGCTGCACACGGAGCTTAAAATGCTGATTGAAGAAATCTATCGCATGGCAGACCGTGCGGGCGTTACAGGTGTACAGAGCCAGCAGAGCGGTATAGCTAAAGAATGGGATAATAAAACTATGATGCAAAGCCTTAGCGATTTTGCACAAAATTGTGAGGAAACAGAACAGCAGATTGCCGTTATTTTTGGTAATTATATTGGCAAAGAACTTGGAGTTAATGTTCAGTATAGCCGCAATTTTGGCGTTGTTGATATAAGCAGCGAACTGGATAAAATTACCGATGCCCTCAGCTGGGCGGTCGGTGGTAAATTTGACACTGCGGTCAAAAAGAAAGCTGCAAAAATGCTGCTGTCTGATATGGACGATGAGGAAATACAGGCGGTTATTGATGATATCGACCAGCAGGCGGTTGATGCTAACCACGCCGAACCAACCAATAACGCCGGAGATGACGGCGGTGTTGAATAATGGCCGCCGATAAAGAATTTGCAGATAAAGTCCGGGAGATAATAGCAGAGTATACCACGGCATTTAAGGCTTTTGGCGATGATGTTATTGCCGCCGTAAAGTTTGAAATGGAAAAGGGTATGGATATCCGTGACGCCGTGCAAAAAGTGCTTGAGGATTTGGACTTTGACAGCCATAACACTGAACTTATCGCCGCCGCTGTGGTAGCCAGTGCCATAGCTGGTTTTGGATTGCGGCCGGAACAGGTAACAGCGGAAGCTAAAGCCGAGATTAAAAAGGTGCTTATGAAAAAGCCGTGGTCCGCTGATGGCATGAAACTGTCGGAACGCCTGCACGGCGTTGATAAAGTCTTGCGGCAGAATATCATCAGCACGGTAACGGCCAGCGTTAATAATAGCGACAGCGTTATTGATATGGCGCGCAAGCTGTACGATGGCTATAACAGCGGCAAAGCAGTAATTAAACCTGCTGATTTGCCGGAGTATCTTAAAAAGCTGGTGCGGCAGGCGCGTTTAGCTGTGCAGGGCGATGCGTCAGAACTAAGTAAACTGGGCGTGTTGCAGGCGGCGCAGAAGTTAAAAAATCCGGACAGGCTGACAACCAAGGCTCTGAAAAGGGCATATAAAGACCTTGTTGAAGCCTGCGCAAAGCTGGAAACCGAAGCCGTTGATAAAGCGTTGTGGACGGCGGTGCAGGAAAAAAGCCGGTATTATGCCGAACGCATCGCCAGGACAGAGTCCGCCCGCGCGTGGTATGAAGGTTATATGGCTGATAGCAGTAGTGATGATGATATAGTAGGTTTTAAATATACTTTATCATCGGCGCATAAAACAAAACCTTATGATATCTGCGATGTCTATGCCAACGCTGATTTTGGTTACGGTAAAGGCGTTTTTCCAAAAGGTAAACAACCTGATATACCAGTACATCCGCACTGTATGTGTTATTACAGCAAGATTTTTGAGGGCGATTTAAAAGGAGAATGGAAACCAGAAAAGGCCCGCGAATATATAAACAGCCGAAGTGCTGTGCAAAAGCAAATACTGTTTGGTAAGGAAGGCGCGGCGCGGTACAATGCAGGAGAGGACTGGCAGAAGCTGGTGCATAAAACAAAGCCTGCTGTTGTAAGACTGGGAGCAGATGATTTTACCAGTAAGGCTTTCAGTGGTAAAATCAGCGAGCCGGTGTATGTTGATAAGGTCGCATTAGATAAGGTTGATGAAACACTGGAAAAATACGAAAAGGAAATGGTGAAACTTGACCATGAAACTGCTATAATTATTACCAAAGAAGGTAAGGTATTTAGCGTTGTTGGTGAAGAAGCAAGTGTTAACTTTCGTAACATTGGAGAAAAAGAACTCGAAGGGGCAACCGTTACGCATAACCATCCGATAAAAGAAACACACTATTCTTTTAGTCATTTTGACATAAAAGAGGTTTTAAATTATAAACTTAATAGGCTTAGAGGTGTTGACGAAAAGTATATTTACGAAATTGTAACTAATCAAAATACTTTGTTTGGGAATACTAACAATATCGCTATTGATTTTAACACTATAGCCTATATGGAAGTTTTAGATAAATCTCGGTTTGGAGATTACGGCGTAGATTTTGATATTGATGAGGATGGCTTCCATGAAATAAATAATATTTTGGCTAAGAAATATAAATATTATTATAGGAGAATTTCTCGTGAATAAAAAAGATGAGTTGATTGCCCAAAAAGAGCAATTATACAATGAACATAAAAAAGAATATAGCAAAGTTGTAGATAAAATATTAGAATGGGAAGAAAAATATGGAACTGGTGGGTTAGATAGCCAGTGCCCTTATTTAAGAGAGCAAAAAGAACTCATGCGAACATTTTGGGAAAAAGTAAAAAAAATAAATGCTGAATTAGAACAACTTAAAGATTAGCCGCGCTTATGTTTTTACATAGGCGTTTTTTTATGCCCGATTTTAGGAGGTGGGGATATTGATTGTTTGTGCCGCATATAAAGCGGCTTTTTTTATACCCAAAAATAAATTTGAAGGGAGTAAATTATGAACATTGAAGAAATTTACGCATTTTTAAACAAAACTCAGGACGGCGGTCCGGTTGCAAAAGCGTTGGAAGCAGTTATTAAAGCTAAAGATGAAGATATCAAGGCTAAAGAAAAGAACATCCGCACGCTGAATACGAAGGTAAAAGATGCCGAGGGCAAAGTTAAGCCGCTGGAAGAAAAGATTGCAGTGTTCGCCGATGTGCTGGGCGTTGATGAAGATGCAGAGGATTTGCAGGCTGCTGTTGCTGACGCTTTAAAGGCAAAAGGTGGAACAGGAGATAACGCCGCCGCTGAACGCAAAATTAAGCGTCTTGAGAAACAGATTGCAGACCTTAACACTAAAAACTCCGAAGAACGCGAAAAACGTCACCGCAGCATGGTAGACACTGCCCTGCTGGAAGCACTTAACAAAAACAATGCTATTGACGCATCGACTATGCTGCCCATGTTCCGTGGCAACGTAAAAGTAAACGATGATGAAACGCTGACCTACGGAGATGACGGAGCAACGATTGAAGAAGGTATCAAAGACTGGTTAGATAAGAATCCGACCTTTGTAAAAAATGTTCAGAAGGGTGGCGCTGGCGGCGGCACTGGCGGTGCCGGTGGCAAAGACGGCGATATGTCCGATTTTGCCAAAGAGCTTGCTAAGGAAGCCAAAGGTGGCCAGCCTGATGATAAAGCGCTTGGCGCATATTTTGAGTAAGGAGGTAAAAACTATGTATTTTAAAGAAACTGAACTGACTACCACGAAAACAATTCTTGCTATCCCTGACCACTATGTGGCAATTCCCATTATGGTAGGTGATACTGATGTAACCGCAGACGCTGACGGCAGAAAGATTGTGCCTGCTGGCACTATTTTAGGTGGCGGTGTAATTGCTGACCGTAGCCAAGCGGCAAAAAAATCTGTTGATGGACAAAGCGAACCGCTGGTTACCGCTGTTGCCGCAGAAGGTGTATTGATGAATGATGTGGATGTAACCGGTGGGCCGGAAATTGGCGCACTGATTATTCACGGCTTTATTGATGTAACAAAGCTGCCCGAAGCACCCACTGCAACTATGATTACAGCGCTGAAACAAATTACCTTTATCGGCACCAAAGATGATGAATAAGAGGAGGAGTAAATAATGCCTAAAACAATTTTTGATTATGTCAATGCCCCTGTTATTGCCGCCTATGTTAACGAATTGGGGAGCAACCAAATCCCTTACCTCGGTGAACTGTTGTTTCCGGCAAAGAAAAAAGTCGGCATTGACCTGAAATGGATTAAAACCCATAGCAGCCTGCCGGTAGCGCTGGCTAACGGCGCATTTGACGCTAAGGCGCCTCTCCGTGACCGCATGGGCTTGACTATCAGCGAAACTAAAATGCCATTCTTCCGTGAAGCTATGCGCATCGGCGAAGAAGAACGCCAAAACCTGCTTACCTTTATGGCGGCAAACATGGATTCTTCCGTTAAAACCGCTGTACAGAAAATTTATGATGATGCCAACAACCTTGTTGCAGGTGTTGATGTAGATGCTGAACGTATGCGTATGCAGTTGCTTTCTACCGGTAAAATTTCTATTGTAGATAAAACCGGATTGCACCGTGATTTTGACTACAAATTTAATACTAAACATATTCAAGCCAAACTTACCAGCACTAACGCATGGAGCAACGCCGCCGCACCTGTTACTG
The DNA here is from genome assembly GCF_023336935.1 of Phascolarctobacterium sp. ET69. Taxonomy (GTDB): domain Bacteria; phylum Bacillota; class Negativicutes; order Acidaminococcales; family Acidaminococcaceae; genus Fusicatenibacter_A; species Fusicatenibacter_A intestinipullorum. The sequence continues at coordinate 480,147 of NZ_JAMBLR010000001.1, read as the reverse complement.
AACAAATCGAAAGCTGGATTGACATTATCGAAAGTGATACTGGCGTGCGTCCAACCCGAGCTATTTGCAGCCGTAAAACTTTCAATTACCTGAAAAAGAATACTGAAATTCTTACGGAATTGAAGCCGTTGTTGACTGCTTCCACGCCGATTACTGATGCCCAGCTTAAAAACTGGTTCAATGAAAAATTCCGCTTGCAGGTATCTGTTTACACTAAAAAATACCTGATTGTAGCAGGTGGCGAGAGCCAGCAGTTCTTCCCGGATAATGTATTTACCTTGCTGCCACCCGGTAATCTCGGTAATACCTGGTTCGGCACTACGCCGGAAGAAGCAGACCTGATGACCGGTCAGAACGGCGCAAGCGTATCTATCGTTAAAACCGGCGTTGCAATTACCACTTACAAAGAAATCCACCCGGTAAATGCAAAAACCATCGTATCTGCAATTATGCTTCCGTCCTTTGAAAGCTCCGAAACTGTATTCATTGCGAATGTAGCCTAATGCTGTCGGTAGAGATTGACATGGAAAAAGTCCTGCGGCACGTTGAAAAAGTATTGCCGGTACAAATTGAAAAAGCTGTAAACCGGTCACTGAAAGAAGCCACAGAATTGGTTAAAACAACAGCCCAGCAGGAACATGAATATACATCTCGCACCGGCAAATTGGAACGTGAAGGCATAGCAACGGAAATAACAAAAAACGAAGGTAAAGTCATGCTGGATAAAAAGGTGCCTTACGGTATCTACCAGCATGAAGGTACCGGCGTTTATGGCCGCAGTGGCAGGGCGTATAATGTGCGCCCAAAAGCAAAATATGCCCTGCGCTGGGTTGCCAAAAATGGTTTTGCATATAGCCGTGGTCATCAGATACGCGGCATTAAGCCTGACCCGTTTTTATATAATGCCCTTAACAAAAACCGCCGGACAATTATTCGCATATTCCAGAGGCATGTAAGCGAAGCCGCGAGGGGGTAAAAATGCTTGAGGTAAAAGATTTTAATGATGAGGTTTTACCAATAACAGAAAATCACATCGAAGAAGCCGAACAGTATATCCGTGCCATCGCTGCGAGATTTGGCGTGAGCAAGGACAAAATCGCTGAGCCGTTAAGTTATATGGTTAAGCGTTTAGGCGTTGCCTATGCCTATATCTGCGTATGCCGTGAGTATATGGGGCGCGACCCTGTGGCGCATGAAGGATATGCTGATACTGATATTTATTATGCTAAACTGCAAGTATATCAGGGCGAGGTTGACCGTCTGCTAAAACAACTTACCGATGCCGACTTTTTAATAAGTGCTAACGGCACAACGGTGGACGGCGGCACGGGCAGCACCAGCAGTTATAAAAAATTGTTTAGCGTGGAGGTGAAACGCGCTTGATTTACAAAATCACAAAAGAAATTCTGAGCCGTCTGCAAAACGATGACCTTATTAAAAGTGTTATTGATAACTACAACGCTATCGCAGGCGTGCCGGCTACTGGTAAAGACGCCGAAGTAAACGTAGGCTGCCATGAAATTGACTGCAAAGAATATACGCAGGACAAGGACGAATGCTATGGCACCTGGGGTATTTACTTGTCAGTGCCGTGGCAGAAGCTGGAACAGTACGAAGAAGCGAGCGAAGAAATTATCGTTATGCTGACCGAGCGCATCCGCTATCTGCTTACGGAAGCGCCAACCATCGTAACCGGCAGCAGCAAAATTACAAAAGTTAAATTTTTAACCGATTTTGACAGGTCAAAACCTGCAGGGTCGGTTATTTTTTTACAAGTTAAATTCTGGCTTGACCGTCAGCGTCCAAGCAAAGTTCCTACTGTTTTAACTATCAAAGCAGATATTGCACCGGATAAAGAAGAAAAGCCAGCAGCAAAATCTAAAAAGGGGGAGTAATACATGGCAATGGAATTTATTGTGCCGTCCGTGCAGATTGATGAAAGCGATGTCGGCACAAGGCCAACAGACCAAATGTCGCTAGCCGGTATTGGCATTGTAGGCACCTTCGAGCGTGGGCCTGTAAATTTTGCAACCACTATCGGCGATGAGGACCAGCTTGTCAATACCTTTGGCAGTTATGTAAAAGGTTTAACCGGCTATCTTAGTGCCATCGGTGCGCTTCGTCAGGGCGCAAACGATTTGCGAATTGTGCGTATCGTAGGCGAAGGTGCTAAAAAAGCAACTTTGACACTTATGCAAAGCAGTACTACATATTTGACGGTAGAAGCAACATCCGAAGGTACTTGGGGAAATGAAATTAAAGTAGAGGTAGACAAAGATGCAGAAGCTTCTACTTTTGATCTCACGATTACATTTAGAAACAGTGTAGAAAAATTCCGGGAACTTACGCTTGAAAAAATCGCGGATATTGTACCGAAATATGTAACACTCACGCTTGCAGAAAATGCCAGCGGATTGCCGGATGCTACCGAAGGTGCCAAAAGCCTTGCCGGTGGCAGTGATGGAGCAGAAGTAGATGATGATGATTATATCGGCGCTATCGACAGCAGCACCGGCGACCGTACCGGGCTTAAAGTGCTGGAGCCTATACAGTGCGGCATTGTACTTTGTGCGCAGCAGACGAGTGATAAAGTGCATTCTGCGCTTATTACTTTCTGTGAAAACTGCGACATTGAAGAAGGTTTGCGCATTGCTGTTTTGAATACGCAGGACAAGCTTTCAGTGGATAGCGCGATTGCTCAGACCAAAACGCTGGACAGTGACCGCGGCGTATTTGCTTATCCTTGGGTAGAGCCGGAAGAACTTGAAGGCGAATATGTAGCACCTGACGGTTATCTTGCCGGTGTTATCTCGGTGCTTAACCCGCATCAGTCGCCGTCTAACAAGCAGGTGAACGGCATTCTGTCCACGCGCGGTGATTATACTTACGCGCAGGTCAAAGTGCTTACCGAAGCGCGTATTTGCCCGATTACGCTTGTGCCGAACCGTGGTTTTAGGGTACGCAACGGCTTAACGCTTTCCAGTGACAGCGCATGGTCTCAAATCTGTATCCGCCGCCAGCAGGATAAAATGAATATGGAACTGTGGAACGCCATGCAGTGGGCAATCAGCGAGCCGCATGATACGCCGCTGTGGAATAACATTGCTGCACAGTGTGACGCTTATTTGCAGGTACAGAAGAACCTCGGATATATCCGTGGCTATAAAAAGACCTTGTGCAACAGCCAAACTAATCCGCCGGAAAACATTCAGGCGCGCATTTTAACGGCTATTATTAGGTGGTTGCCGCTTTATCCGGCTGACTTTATTGTGCTGCGCATGAAGCGCGAACTGAGCGAAGATGACGCTGCATAAGAAGGGAGGTATAAATAATGAGTGACCCGTTGCAGGGCTATGATGTAACAATATCTATTATCGGCGAAAATGGGCCGGAGCTTGTCGGCCAATATCAGGAAGCTGAAATTACTGTAACAAACGAGTTGCAAGAATACCTTGAAACTGGCGAGCGTATTCCGCGTCAGCTTGACGGACAGATTGGCATCGAAGGTAAATTAACGCGCGGTATGCTGCATGTTGATGTTATTCAGCGCATTATGGGTAGCGGTACTATCCGCAGGGGTGAAGCTATCCCGCAAAGCCCGCGTTTTACCATTGAAACAACGCTGAAAAATGCCAACAAAGGATATGACGGTAGAATTCGTGTTGAACAGGCTGTGTTTAACGAACTGGCGTTGTCTATTACGGCAGGCGCAGAAGTAGTAAAAAAAGATTTATCCTTTAAAGCGGAAGGCATTTCGCAGGCGTAAATTATGGCGGCATTTTGCCGCCTATTTTTATTATTGGAGGTTTGAACTATGGCTGAACAGATTATTTATGGACCGTTAGAATTACCAAGCGGTAAAGTTATTAAATTTAGACGTCCAAAAGGTATGGATAAGGTTATTGTGACCAAAGAAACAAGAATGTCGGCAGATAATATCAGCAATTTGCTGCTTGTAGCACAGTATACGGCGGCAAAGTGCATTGTAGAAATTGACGGCGCAAAGCCTGATGTTGATTATAAGCGTACCCTTGAAAGAATGGACGGTCTTGATTTTGATTATTATTTCTCTGCATTTGATGAAATGTTTGGCATGACTGAAAACAGAAAAGATGAAGCACGCGAAAAAGCTCGTTTTTTATTAGAGAATGCGACCTCTACCGATTTATCCAAATAAGCAGGTATGGCCGCGCTGTTACTTATGAAGAATGGCTGAATTTGGACCAAGAGGACAGAGATGCGCTTTATTATGCGACAGAATGGCTGATGAAGTCAGAAAGTGATGCTATGAAAAAATAGGGAAGGGGGTTAACTATGAACGATACAGTCGAAATCATTATCCGTACTGTAAATCAGGCGTTACCTGGTATTAAACAGGCAATTAAACAGCTTAACCTTATCGAAAAGGCAAAAATAAAGCTAAAAGATATGCCAGTTAGCTTAAAAGCAACTCGCAGCTTTAATACCATACGTGACCGTCTGCGCGGCATTACTGATAGTATTAAAGCAAAAATACCTATCAATATATCAAGTGAAAGAATTGATGCGGCAACAGACCGCTTTAAAAAGTTTACATCATCTATCGGTGGCGCAGTTACAAAAACAGTAGCTTTAGGTGCGGCACTGGGAGTTGTCGGTGCAGCAACAGCAGCGATAGGATTTGCTGGTACAGCGGTCGGATTAGGTAGCCAATTACAGCAGCAGCAAATTAGTATGCGTCATTTTATCGGCGTAAGTAATGCTGGCATGGATAGTGCGGCACTGGATAAAATGACCAGCGACTACATGGCGCAGTTGCAAAAAAATGCTAACTATACACCTTTTAGCCAAGGTGAAGTTATGGAAGCAGGCACACGCGCGCTATCCGTTGCCGATGGTGATACCAAAAAGGCTATGGAATTTGTAGAACTGGCCGAAGATATGGCGGCGCTTAATCCGGGCAAAACGGTTATGGACGCCATGGAAGCACTGGCCGATGCGAATGTCGGCGAAATGGAACGCCTTAAAGAGTTCGGCTTTAAAATGTCGGCTGATGATTTTAAGGCTGCTGGTGGCGACCTTTTTGCTATGACGGACAGCAAGGGCAGGAGCTTGCAAGGCTTCTATGCTGGCGGCGCTGAAAAACTATCGACCAGCGGCGCGGGCTTATGGTCTACCATTACAGGCAACCTTGAAAGCGGTGTACAGCAGGGTGGCTTGAAAATGCTGGAAGCATTAATGCCGGCATTACAAATGGCTATACCGTTATCTGACCAGTTGGCAGATACTTTTGCGCAGATGGGTGCAAGTATCGGCGGCGTAATAACATGGCTGATTAATGGATTTACACAGGCGGGCGGCGTTATTGATTATTGCCGTGGTATAGTTGCACAGCTTACGCCGTTATTTAACCAGATATCCGCGTGGGCAACAGCAAACATGCCGATGATACAGGCGGGCTTTGCAAAAATCTGGGCAGCTATTGACCCTATTATTGCAACGGTTATTACGCTGATAGGTATCTTTTGGCAAATGTTTGAAGCGGCGTGGCCTATTCTGTCGAAGATAGGCGGGTTTATTGCTGATTTCATGATTATTGCCATTCAGAACCTTTGTGCTGTAATTCAGGGAATTGCGGGGGCGTTTCAGTGGGTATTTAATATAGTGCAGCCTATTTTACAAGGCATTTTAGACTTGATTACCCCGATTGTGCAAGGCCTTAGGGATATTATGAACAATGGCGGTGCATGGTTGGCCGAAAAGATAGGTGCAAAGCTTGATACCAGTACGCCAGAGCCTATGAGTAGTGGCGGAAATACGGCAGCTTATAACACCCAACAGACGAACTATGTAACTGTACGCAGTGCCGAGGAAGCGGCAACCTTTACCGCAGGTGCATTACCAGGTAAATACGCAGCTGCAAGGGGGTAAGCGTATGAGCGTTTTAAATATAGGCGGTATTACATTGATACCGCCTGAAAAAAAGATTGAGTTTGTAACCAGCCGCAAGGTTGCACGTTTTGAAGTGCCGGGGTATAAAACAGAGTACCAGGATATGGGGCAGGGCGAACAGAGTTGTAGCTTTAAAGGCGTTATTAATGAAATAGGTGCGCTGGATAAAGCGCGGGCGCTGGAAGAACTGCAAAACAAAGGCGCGGAAGCACTTTTTATTTTCGGCCCGATTAATACCAAAGTTATAATTGAAAGTTTTAATTATAACTGGCAGCGTGATGACCTTGTGGATTATGAAATGTCGCTGATACGTGTGGGCGATATAACAACATCGCTTACCTATCAGCTGACAAACCTTGTTAAACAAAGCAATATCATAGCTGAAATGGCAAAAAGCGGAGCAAGCGGAGCTTTGCAGGCTGTAGCTACAGTGTCAAAACCATTTGTGCAAGGCGATTGCCTGCGGTCAATAGCTGTTAATATCAGCGGTAATGCTGATGATTGGCAGTATATAGCTATGATAAACGGGCTTAACAGTGCGATTGTGCCAGATGATGTAAAAACGCTTGCATTACCGGCCAATGCGCACGCTATGGAAGATTTGAAATTAATTGCGGAAGAAGATTTGAAGAAGCTACCGCCGCTGGAGGTGTAATATGAAATATCCACGTGCATGGATTGAAGTAACGCCGCGTGATGGTGGGAATGCCGAAGTAATCAGTTGGCAGGACATTATAACGCTTGCCGTTACTGACACGCTATATAATGCCGCTGACAGCTTTGAGTTGACGCTGAAAAATGATAAAGCACTATCGGATTATCTGCGTAAGGAAATGGACGTGCAAATTTATCTCGGCTATGTTGCTAACCCGCAGGCGTGGAGCAAAAACGAACTGTCGCTGGTGTTTCGTGGTAAAGTTGACGGCGTGCGGCCTGCATACAGTGCTAGCGGCCAGTATGTTACGCTTGTTGGGCGTGATTATGCTGCCTTGCTTTTGGATAACGAATTTAATCTTGCTTTTGCGGAACGTACTGCATCGCAGGTAGCTGAACTGCTTGCCGAGAAGTATGGATTGACGCCGGTAGTAACGCCGACTACCACGATTGTGGAACGCGACCTGTACAAAGATAAGAAAGAATGGCAGATACTGCAAACCATGGCAGACCGCGAAGGCTTTGTGTGCTATGTAACGCCGCAAAAAGAATTATACTTCGGCGAGCGGCAAGCGCAGAAGGACGAAAACGGTGAGGAAGAAGTATCTGCTACTTTTTCCTGGAAAAAGGACACGGCAAGCAATATCAAATCTGTAACCTTTGATGATAGTATGCTGGAAATTACCAATAAAGTAATCGTACGGCACTTTATGGGCAAAGGTAAGCAGGCAATATCGGCAACGGCGCAAAACGATGACCTTATTGCAAAATACGGCGAGAAAGCAAAAGTTGTTTATGACAGCAAAGCGAAAACGTATGATTTAGCACTGCGTACGGCACAAAACCTGCTGTCTAAACTTTGTACGGCAGTGGTTACTTTTGAAAGCATGGAAATAGCTGGTAATGCTGCTGTCGGTGCCGAAAAGCTAATAGCCATTGAAGGATGCGGACGCTTTGACGGTAAATACTATGTGTCTGAAATTAAACATAATTTTGCCGCGTCAACCGGTTATACATGTACATTATCTGGTACTAATCAACAGCCTGACAGTGCGGCGCAGTATCGAGAAAATCTGTATGAAACGGCGGTGACCTAATATGCAAATGGATGACCAGACTACATTCGCTCAGGTTGGTATTGTTACGGCCATTGATACCGATAACTACCGCGTTAAAGTATGGTTTCCACTTCTGGAAAAAGAAAGTGATTTTATTCGTGTAACAAGCCAGTATGTCGGCTCTGGCTGGGGCATTGTAGCACTGCCGCACGTTGGGCAAGAGGTGCTTGTGGTATTTGCCAATGGGGAATTAAACGAGGGCCACGTTATAGGTTGCAGTTATAGTGAGGGTGCAGATGCGCCGCCACCAAGCGAAGAAGTCGCAATGGTACACGAGAGCGGCTCACAGTTCCGTTTTCATGCCAACGGCGATATTACTTTACAGGCTACAGGTGTTTTAACGCTTAAAGGTACAAAAGTAATGATTAACTAAGGGGTGATATTATGCCGGGAGCAGTAAGAAAAGGCGATATGTCGGCTGGACATCCGCATTGCTATCCTGCAACACCTGCTGTCGGGTGCAGTGATAATGTAATAATTAACGGCCGCGGTGCAGTAAGGCTGAATGACGGCTGGCAAACGCACGGAGCCTGTCCTATCCATAGCCCGCACGCTGGAACAAGCAGTAGCGGTAGCGGTACTGTCTTTATTAACGGTTTGCCCGCCTGCCGTATCGGCGATAGCATAAGCTGTGGTGATACAATGGCCGAGGGCAGCAACGATGTCATTATAGGGGACTAAAAATGAATAAGGAATTAGGCGTTGATATTATGATTGCCGATACCGGGTGGCTGGATGGTGCTGGCGAGGTAATCTCGCGCAACGGTGATATGCAGCCTATCAGTGATGCCGATAACGTAAGGCAGGCGCTTATAATGCGTCTTAACTGCCCTAAGGGTACGCTTATAAGGCACCCGGAATATGGCAACGGCGTTTATGATATTCTATCTGAACCAATGTCGGATAGTTTTTTGGAAATGGCACTTGCTAATATTAAAGATTGTATTGTGCAAGAGCCGCGTGCGGAATTGGTAGACGTAACTTATACCGTCAACCATGCCGAACGAACTATAATTTATACCGTTTATTATAAAGTAGTCGATAACCCCGGAACAAATAATCTTGTTTACACTTTGGATGTGGGGGGGTAATGGTTTGATAAAAAGTTTTAAAGATATTCTGCAAACAATGTTTAATGCCGTTGTGGGAAGTACACTAAGCGACTTTAACATCGGCAGTGTGACACGTACAGTGCTGGAAGCAGTGGCAAGCGCCATTGAGGAAGCATATATGTATCTGTACAAATTTGTTTTAAAATTTTTCATATCTACTTCTGAAGGGGAATGGCTTGACAGAAGGCTGGAAGATTTAGGAATGACCCGTAAGCTTGGTAGCATGGCTTTTGGCATTATAACCATCGGGCGCGATGCCGCCAGTCCTATTGGTATATCTATACCAATAGGTACGGTTTTTGAAGCTGAAAATGGAGCGCAATTTGCTACCACAGAGTTGGCAACATTACCGGTTGGTGGAATTAGCGTTAATGTGTCGGCACGTGCGGTGGCAAAAGGAAGTAATGCTAACCTTGCGGCTGGTACGGAGTTAAAGCAAATTGGTGTGGCCATATCAGGTATAGACTGGGCGAAGGTTGTTGAAATGACCGGCGGCATGGACGATGAAACTGATGATGATTATAGAAATCGTGTGCCGGCTTATTTTGAAAGCCTTGGACGTGCAACGGAAGGCGCTATAAAATATGCGGCAATGACGGTATCAGGTGTTACCGGTGTTACGGTTCGTGCCAACTATCCAACAAAAGGGTGGTTTACGGTTTACCTTGATAGCAGCGTTGATGATACGTTGTTGGCGGCTGTAAAAGAAAAAATCGATGAATACCGGGGCTTTTGTATTCAGTACACCATTGAAAGGGCCGTGCGAGTCGGTGTTGATATAAAAATGTCTATTAATGTTTTAAGCGGTAGTGATGAAGTGTTGACCCGTCAGGGCGTTATTGCTGCACTTACGGATTTGGTGGCAAATCTTGAAATGGGTGAGCCGCTGTATACTGCAACGATTATCCAAACGGCCATGAATGTGGCAGGCGTGGAGAACGTAAAACTTACCGAGCCGACAACGGACACCGTACCGGAAGAAAACGAGATTTTGCAGCCGGATAGCGTGGAGGTTACGGTATTATGAAAAGAATACTGCAATATTTAACTTGGCTGGGGGACAGTGCTATTGAAAAAGGCACTGTCCTTTATACTTTAGCCAAAGCTGCGATAACGGCTATTGACGAGTTTAACGGCAATGTAGATGCAATGACGGAACAAATTTATTTAAGAACAGCGACAGGAGAATATCTTGACCGCTGGGGCTGGGATTTGGTACGTTTAAAACGCAAATATATGGAAGATGATGATAGCTTCCGTGGCCGCATAATCGTTGAAATGTTACGTTTATATGGTACACGGCAGGCAATTATTCAGGTATTAACAGATTTAACCGGAGAGAAACCGGTTGAAGTTTTTGAACCTATCCGAGATACAGCCTATAACAATGCTGGTATATTTTTAATGCCTGCTGGTGATAACTTGGTTTCAGCAGCTTCTGATGGTTCTGGCCGTTATGTTGCGAGATTGGGTAGTAAAAAAGATAGCAGCTTTACCGGATATATTAGAATAAAACATACAGAAACCAGTGCATTGAGTGCTGGTTTATTTTTTTATGATGCTGATTATTTGGATGCTGGAACATTTACTTTACCAGCTACACGAAAGCAGAATTTGTCACGAACTGAAATTATGGATGCAGTACAGATGATAATTGTTGCCGGAACGAAGGTTTATATCGAATTTTTAAGCGAGGAGTGAGAAGCGAATGCATAGAGTAAAGTTTAATGATTATGCCGAGCTTTTGAGTGATGACTTAAATAATAATAACGCTTATTTATACAACGGATTAATAACTACCATTTCGGATTTTATTGCCGCAAATGATTGTGTAAGCGGATTAGAAGTAACTGCGCAGGCAGTGCCGGATATGACGGTATATGTAAAATCCGGAAGGATTTACCAGAATGGATATCAAGGGCTTTTAGAAGCAGATTTAACTACTCCGCTTACTATTGCACCTGCATCCGCCAGCCAGCCGCGTATTGACTTAATTTGCGCAAAATACGAAGAAGTGGAAGATGAGCCGGAAATCCGCAATGTTATGACTGATGTAGTGAGCCGCAATATTACACAGGTGGAAGTTAAAACAAGAATAGCAAGTTCTATTGCTTTCCAGGTGGTTGGTGGTACAGCGGCGGCAGAACCTACTGTGCCTACAACACCGGAAGGATGGGTTGCATTGGCGAAAGTAACAGTGCCAGCTAATGCATCCGTTATACAGCAAAGTAATATCGTTGATATGCGGCCGGAGATTATTAATATTTATCAACATGACCACAGCGGCGGAGCAAATGGTGCAAAACTGGATTATAACAATCTCAATAATTTGCCTGATTTAAGCGATTTTACTGGCGCAACAGCCGAAGCCGCTGGTAAACGTGGTATGGTTCCGGCACCGGCAGCAGGCGACCAGGATAAATTTTTAACTGGCGGTAAAACGTATGTACCGGTAGCAAGCCAAACCGAAGCAGAAGGTATGACCGATGATAAAAAGCCTATGACTGCATTAAAGGTTAAGCAGTTAATTGATAAACTGCTTGGCGCATCTAATGGCATCGCAGGACTTGATGCTGCTGCTAAATTAATATCTGATTTATATGATTTTGCAACGACCACAGAAGCACAGGGCGGCACGAACACAACAAAGCCAATAAATGCGGCAGGCGTTGCGGCGGCTATTTCGGCATTGGCTGGTGGGGCAGTAATTGTTGATGAATTATTAGCGCAAAATGGGTATGTAAAATTCAGCAATGGGCTAATTCTGCAGTGGGGTTTGTTCCAAACAGCAGGCAAACAATATAACGTCGTATTGTCATTGCCATATCAGGATTGGTATTCCCCAGTTATCGCAGTGAGTCAAGCCGCTACCGAAATGATTGGTTATGCTAATCTGGAATTAAATAATTTTGATATTACGACGGGTTTTGGTGATAACTCTGAACGCCGCGGTATTTATCTTTGTTTTGGTAAATAGCAGTGGGGTTCTAAAAACGTTACTGGTAACGGCTCTGGCACTTTGCTGACTACGATAAAATTCCCGACTGCATTTTCGGCTTGCTGGGCTGTAACAGCTAATCTTGTTGTAACTAATGACGATTATGACGTTGATAAATATGTTGTAATAGGCGGGATTACTACAAGTCAGTTTAAAGTGACGTTAGATGCGGAGACTGATGATACCGAAAAAACCTTTAAAACAAACTGGATTGCTATTGGCCAATAGCAAAATAAAGGATAGTTGCGTAGTTTGTACTGGTATAATCTCGTCCTGTATCCGCCAGAAAAATCGCCTCTGAAAGATTTTTACTGATGCAGTATGCACTGATTGTATCGTCTATGGTTTCCCACGCAAAAATCACCGGTAAAACGGCAAAATTACTACTGCTAAAAACTGTTGGAAAGGCGGATGTGACCTGCGTTTCCGGCTTTATATTTTCAACAATTCCCCACTGCTATTGACCGATTGCAATATAAAGAAATGGGTAACTATTATATGCATATGTTGCAGTAAAATAAGTTAATTCAATACTTCTGATAATATTATCGTCACCACCCCATGAGTAATTGCCGGCATTAGCAATTTTGCAAAAAGAAGTAAACGCTACAGTAAAAGTATTTGTGCCGTCAACAATATCACCCCACTGCTACTTGCCGATTACAACAAATATAATTCCTACACACCTTTGTGTGCCGTAAGAAATAACATTAAATTCGCAACTGCTATAGTGATTGCCCATACAATCATTATTTATGGCAAGCCCTGCATCGTTTCCGTAGCTTTCTGCAATAGCTATAGCAACCGGGAGTGCAATTTCAGATAATGCAATTGGATATGTAATTACTTTTTGCGCTGTCACAACGGCACTAAAAGATAAATAACCCCACTGCATTACATTCCGATAGCTAACCAAATTATTTCAAAGTTGCCTTCGGAAGATAGACCGATTTTTGACAAATCAGTTTCAACTCGCGCTGATACAGTCCATATATCGGTTCCGTAGGTATTTGTTGATGAAGCATAGGGAAGATAAAAGTTTAAATATGGCACGTTTAAATTAGTCGTAAAATTGCCGCGCGTGCCGTCAGCTGTTCCCCACTGCTATTCGCCTATAGCCATATAAAACATAGTTGGATAAGGCATAGGCGAATAGTTATGCCCTAATCCGATTAAAAATTTTTCTTTATCTACATTTTCTATCCAAGAATAAGCGTCGCTTTGTAAGTTGTATGTAGAACCTAAACTTACTGCATAGCATTGACTTCCAAATGAAATAGGGAAATACTTATAATCTTCTTGGCCATTAGACTCAATGGTATAACCCCACTGCAATTAGTATCCTACAGCAATATACCTTATTGCACCGGCTTTTGTGCCACCATTGGTATTGGTTTGGCGTGGTACGAACGAAGATGCAGTTACACTTTCGATAGAATTATTACCAAAATAATTTTCGCTGGTCGCATAATCCTTAATTGGCGTACCAACAACAGCAGGGATGGATGTAAAGGATACAGGAAAATCTATCGTTGGCAAATAGGCTTCTTCTGTTAAACCCCACTGCAAAGCAAAGAAAGGATGATTAAAATGTCGAACGAAATTAATGCAATTATAATTAATGACGTGCCGGAAGAATTACAAGGGTTAAACCTTGGGTTTAATGGCAACAAGTATTATGTGCTGCTTGATGAAAATGGTCAGCGTACATCGCCGACATACCTTGTCACCGATACCAATATCCCAGACGATGTGAAGCAGAACGGGGTAGTGGTAGACAAGCTAACTCAGTATGCGCTGCTTAATGGCTATCAGCTTGATGTGGCGACAGGAACATTAAGCTTAATACCGCCTTATGAACCGTCACTTGATGAAATAAAAGCACAGAAAACTGCAACGCTGAAAGCAGAACGTGATGCAAAAGAAGTTGAACCGATTACTTATAACGGCAGCCGGTTTGATTATGATGAAAAAGCCCGTGACCGTATCAACGCAGCTATTATTGCGCTTGACATGGCAGGCGCGGAAGCAACGCTTGAATGGACTACTGCCGATAATACAAACGTGACTGTAACTGCAAATGACCTGCGCGCTGTTATCGCCGCTGTCGCAGTCCGTAGCAACGCACTACACGAGGCCTACAGGCTTACGAAAGAAGAAATTGCTGCTGCTACCACAAAAGCAGAAGTTGAAGAAATCACACTGAATGTTTCGGTGCAAAACACCGAAAACTCAGATAAATAAGGGCTTTGAAGTGTTTTTTAGATGCCAAGCATAAACAGTACCCCACAAGTACCACGCTGAATGCAGTAATGGAGCGGCTTGCGGGGATTTCTTATGCCAAAATTAGCACCGTGTTAGTACCAAAAGTGTATTAAATCATGTCTATTGCACGTTTTAATTCGTGGAGGGATTTATGAGTATAAACACGTTTTGTAACGCCATCTGATGCGTGCCCAAGAATGCGTTTTACTGCTGTTTCATTGGCGTTGGCATTATCAAGCATTGTTGCGCAGGTGTGCCTGCATTCATGCGGTGTATGTTTGCAGCGGCTTGCTTTCATAACCTTATCAAAACGAGTACGAAAGCGGGAATAATTAAGGCGGTTGCCTTTGTCGTCGGTAATTAAATATTTTCCAGGGCTGTTCATCCAATATTGGAAATATACCGAAGTCTTTTTTGATATCGGGACCGGTCTGTTTTTCCCGGCTTCCGTCTTACTATCACGGACTATAAAATAACGCGGCCTTATTTTTACATCCTTTTTGACGATTGATAAAAATTCTGATGGCCGCACGCCGGAATAACACATCATGACTACGCACATAGCCCATTTAGCCAAAGGGTTATCAGTTGTAATAAGCCCTTTAACACGGTTTAACTGACGTGTGTTAAAAGGGCTTTTGGGATACAGTATTTTATGCTGGCCAATTTCTACATAGCGGCTGTAATCCATATCCGGCTTTATAATGTTGTACTTAACGGCATAATTATAGCAAAAGTGCATTACCTGCCTAATCTTTTTCTGCATACCGTATCCAGCACCGTTCTTTTCTGCTTGTAAAATAGCAGACTGCAAATCGCCGGTACGCAATTCAATAAATTTTTTCTTATATAGGCAGCTCAAATGCTTGTAAGCGGATTCGTAATTCTTAGCTGTGCTAGCGGCGATTTTAGGCCAGTGTTCGGCGCGCATAAAACGATATACATCAGCAAAGGTGATGTTATTGTTTATAAAGCGGGTGGGGTCCTTGTGATATTCAGCAAGCATCGCAAGCCCGTCTTCGTAGGTTGCCACATAGCCTATGGTTACCTGCTTGCCATTAATTGGCACGCGGACAATACCAGGTGTGCGGCGGCGGGTATCTTTGCGCATGGTTACGCTGCCATACCCGTTTGGTAGTTTTAAGCGTTTTCGTTGTTTTTTCATAAAATCACACTCCTATAAAAATTATAGGGGTGTTTTTTATTGTAGGAGAAGGAGGTGGTTAAATTGATTGATTTTATTTTAGGCTATATTGTTGGCATGGTTATTACATTTTTGGCAATAGCTTTTTTCATGGGCGCGAATCAGGACAGGGGTGATTATTAAATGGATTTGCAGGATATTGGCGTAGCATTATCCGTTTTAGGCGCAGTAGGCTGGATTTTTAAAATTTGGATAATTGCCCCTCTCAATGCAACGGTACAGGGCTTAAAGGACATGATAATCGAAGCCAGAGGTACTATTGAGGACTATCGGCAGTTAAGCAATCAAATGGCGCAAGACATAGCTGTTGCTATTGCCAGCGTAAAATCTGCACATAAGCGGCTGGACGAATTGCAGGAAAGAATTCACACGCTTGAAATGCGGTGTAGCGAGTGTTGCAGAAAGGATGATTAAATGCTTGAAAAATTAAAAGATTTTTTGATTAAAACTACTGCCAATATACCCACAGACGCACCGCTGTGGGTATTAGTTATTTTTGCCGCGTTGCTTGTACTGGAAATACTGCTAATTAATGCAGGCTGGCTTTATAACTGGTATGATACCGGCCGAGCTGATGTGCCGGTAATGATTAACTTTTTGACTGTGCTTGTTGGTGCGCAATTTATTGCGGCCGTAACATTTGTAGCAAAGGCCTTTGCCGATAAGGACGGCAACGGAGTGCCGGATGCAATAGATAGCGAGTACAGCAACAACAAAATTGGTTTCAAGGACGGTGACATAAAATGAATTTTAAAAGGGTAAAACCAAAAGACTACAACCTGCAATTTACCAATTTAACACCGCGTGATGATACCAGCCGCATTGTTATACATCATACCGGCGACCCGACAGACGATGACCTGTCGGCAGAACAGCTGCACAGAAGCCACCAAAATTTGGGCTGGGCAGGTGTAGGTTATCATTTTATCGTCCGCAAGGATGGCACTGTGGAATTAGGACGCCCGGACTGGGCGGTGGGAGCACACGCCGAAGGTTTTAACTACACTTCCATCGGCGTACATGTTTGCGGTAACTTTGACATCGGCGAACCGACAGAAGCGCAGATTAACGCATTGCCGATGCTGTTGGCTGACATCTGCGATGCGTACGGCTTAATTGCCAGTGACAGCATTGTGATGGGCCACAAAGACTTAATGGCAACGGATTGTCCCGGCAATAATTTGTATAAACGTATGGATACTATTCGCGGGAACGCAGAATGGTACAGAAATCATTAACGGTACGAATTTACATTTTGAAAGGGGGTGACAGCTATGCAGACTTTAAAAGGTATCGTAACAGATAAAAACTTCTGGCTTGGCTGCGCAGTAGGTTTTGCCCTTGGCGCTATGCATCATTATTTTGGGCTGTAACCAAAAATAACCGCTTGCACAGATGGCGCGTGCGCTGATTTTTAACAGTGCCGCTTATACTTTTATGCAAAAGCTGTAAAAACGGCGCACAAGCCAAATGCGGCGGTGTATGGAGGAACGCATGAAAAATGAGCAAGAAAAATCTAATAATCGCCTTTATATTGGTATTGTTATCGTTGCTTTGGCTTTTTGTGCCGCATACTTCCTGCGAAGCTGCGGAAACATATACGATAACGGCGCAGGAATTGACAACGTTAGAGGTGGAATTAAACAGAGCGTCCAAAGCAATCGCGAACTCCAAGACGGAATCGGCAATGCTACAGAAACAGTTGACAGACTTGCAGACGTCCTTGACCGAAGCGAAACAACAGTCGATGCAGCTAAAGGAACAGCTGAAAGCCTTGACCGTAACCTCGAAACTGCAGCAGACGCAATTACAAAATGCCAACGAATCGTTGACAGAATTAAGCAACGAAATGAAGAAAGAACGCCGGAACCTTGAGCGGCAAAGGAATATTGCATATATTTTTGCAGCATGTATGTTATATGTTGCTGTTAAATAATGTAGCGCAGGATTTTAACCTGCGCTTATTTTTTTTTGCCATTTTTTTCGCTTTGTTAAAACGTATTGACGAAACAATAACGGGATTATATAATAAAAATAAATAAAGCGGGGTAAAAGCCCCGCTTTATTGTTGATGGTATAATGTGAATGGGAAGGATGGTTGAATGGAATTAAAAATTGTTATTGATGGTCAAGTGCAAGGTTATAAAGGGAAATCAAAAAAAAGTTGTATTTTAAAATGCTTGGAGAAAAACGCTAACTTGTCAGAACGTTTTTTTGCTAATAAGGCATTACTACCTGCACTTGAAATGGACAGAGATTTTAATAAACATGAAGTTGAAACCGCATTTAACGAAAGCGCAGCGGCAGAGGGCTTGCAATTTGAGTGGGTAATACCCAACGGCGGCGATAGAAAAAATGCAGGAAGAAAATCACAGGGTTATAAAATGGTATCAATCAGAATGACCGAAGATGAAAAAATAAAAGTAAAAGCGTTTTTAAAAACGCTACGCAGTCAAAAACATCTGGTTCCTTAAAAATAGGAAGTCGAAAAGACTTCCTATTATAGAGGTATTAAATTAGCAAATAACACCTGGCAGGGATGCTATTTGTTAAAATTATTATAGCACAAGTGAGTTCAATTTGAGTTCAAAAAAATTGAAAAATACAAAAAGACACAGTATAATGCGTAATATATGCAGAAAAAAACATGTGAAAACGACATAAATAATTATAAATTAAATATTAATATACCAGATAGATTTGTTTTAAAAATATTGTGAGCGCCTGAAAATATAAAACAGGCGCTCTTTTGCATATTATTGAGTTTAAATTGAGTTTATTTTTTATAATATTTTCACAATCTGATATTACTGTAAATTGTAAAATAGAGATAAGAGGTGATAACCATGCTGAAAAAAGCAGTTATATTTGCAGCGCTGTTATGCTTCGGTATCGGTAATTGGTGTTTTGCAGACAGCAGCCGCATGCTTGATAAAAATACTGAACTTCATCCGCAGGGGTGGAGTGTAGGTGAAACTATTAAGTTTAAAAAGAAAACAGCTGTGCGTTTAAATGACATCGGTGAAGTAATCAGCGGAACGCTTGCTGATGATACTTATCTTCGCCCGCAGGGCTGGCAGCGCATAATTAACGATAATTATTTTGTTTCCGCTTATACCGGCGGAGCGTGGTTTCCGCGGCATCACCGGTACTGGCCGGGCAGCGTTTACAATATTGCTTTGCCAAGCTACGGCCATTTGCGTTATAAGGATGACACTGCCGTTGCTTTTAGCAAGCAGGGCACGGTTTTAAGCGGAACAATAGCTTCGCGGGCAACTGTGAGCCTTGGCGAAGGGCAGTATGGGTTTGTAACTTTTGCGGATAGTTCAATTTTGGAATTTTACGATAACGGCGCAGTGAAGATGGGGACACTGAATGAGGATACCCAGCTCAGGCCGGCTTTTTGGCAGCAAAACATGGCGGATAACAGCAACGCCGGTTTTGTGGAGTTTAAAAAAGATACCTGCGTTTATTTTGATGAAAACGGGCTTGTAACTGCCGGGACAATAAAAGAAGCCGCACCGTGGAAAACGGGCGGCACAGTTACAACGCTTACAGAAAAAACTGAATATAAATTTACTGAAAACGGCGCTGAGAAAACGCCTGAAACTAATCCTTCAGAGTAAACTTCCATGCGCAGTGGCAGGTATTGTCGGTAATATCGGGGTAACAGCTTAAACATTCGCAGGTAAAGCGGCTGTCGATAGTTTTGGCAAAACCGCTGTATTCAATAATGCCAACTGCTTTGCAGGGGTGCAGCGGCATGTTTTTGCTGCTGCGTGCGTGCTGTACGCGGCATTCCGTAGTTCGGTATATTAATGTATTGCCTTCGGTAATAATCTCATCCCGGTTAATATTGGCGTAAAGCCGCAATTTTAAGGCCTGTTTAAGCCCTTCTATGCCGGGGTGCTCCGGCAGGTTCAAAAAAGTTTTTATGCGTTTGGCTTCAATTACAGTAAATTTTTCCCAAATGGCACAGTCATGTTCCATGGCTTCATCCATGCCGTATTTGCGCTCTATAGATTGAAACCATACGCCGTCCATGGCAAGCCAGTTTTTGCAGTAGCCTTCAATCAGTTTTATTAATTGTTCTTTGCTGTAATTTTTTAAAGTTTCGTTAATCATAAATTCACCCCGCTTTTACGTTTATTATAGCGGTAAAGGTATTAATCCCACCTGTTTAAAATATCTTTAATAATTTCTTTTTCGCTTTTGCGGCGTTTCTTTTCAAAATTGCGGTAATTATTGTCACGGTGGTCGGTGGAGTAATCGGCGTAATCGAAATCGTCATAATCACGCTCATAGCTGCGGTTGTAATCGCCGTGCCCGTCATCAAACATTAACGGATTTATGCTTACGCTGTATTGGTAAAAATTATAACTTAACATGGCTGCCTCCTCAAAACTGTTCTGCTTTTAGTATAGCGTTATTTTAGTAGTTTGTAAAATTTATTAACGGTTGACTGGTAATATAAGTAATGGAAAATATAATGTCTGAAGCTCTTGTTATCAGTAAAAGCAGCCGACTTTTTATTTTAAACGCCGCTGATTTATATACTATTAACGAAAAATTTCATATTATACAAATATTGCGCATGCTTAATTTAAAATCCGGCTTAAAATGCCGGATTTTTTGTGCGTCAGGCTTGCAATATTTTAATTTATAGGATATGATAAAGCGTATGCTGTTTTTTGTATAGAATTTTACATATTTTTACTGCTTAGCTGTATTCACAGGCAGAAATAAAAATATATTTTGTCTGATTTTTAGTGACTGATGAGTCGGAAACTATGGCGGTACTTGGCCGGGCATGGTATAATAAGCTTATAATTCTTTTAAGGAGTATGACGATGCCGCAGTTAATGACAAAAGAAGAAATTCATGAATTTGGTTTGCAGATTTTGAGCCGTTATCTTGAGGCCAATGCTTACGAAATAGAAATGATGCATCCCAATATGCAGATGTTTCCGCATATTATAGCCAAAAAGAACGGACAGCTTGTGTTTATCATTGCGGCAACGGATGTTTATCCTAATAAAGGCTCTTTTGCCGACAGTGAAAAGGCAGCGCTTTTGGAAAATGCCGCTAAGTTTGACGCGCAGGCAGCATGTGCATATCTTGGTATAGCCAATGCCGCCGGTGCTAAGGCGAAAGATAAGGAACTGTGCGGCAAGGCATATAAAGATGCAGATTTTTTAACCGATTTTGGCGGTTTGGAATTTATATATTTTAAAGACTGAGGTGACGGCATGGATTTGTTGAAAGTTGATACCGAAAAATGTGTTAAGTGCGGGCTTTGCGTACAGGCCTGCCCGTCCTGCATTTTATCTATGGGGGAAGATGGGCCGAAATGTGATTTTGACCGCGGCTGCATGAGCTGCGGGCACTGCGTTGCCATTTGCCCTATGGGCGCGCTTGATAACAAATATGCGCCGCTTGAAAAGCAGGAGCCGATACCGATGCCTGTACTGGACAGCAAAACAGCTTACAATTTTTTGCGTATGCGCCGCAGCGTGCGCCTGTTTAAACCGGAACCTCCTTCTGAGGAAGAAATTGTAAAGCTGCTTGATGTATGCCGCTATGCGCCTACTGCCGGTAATTCGCAGGGTATGTATTATATCGTTATCCGCGATAAGGAAACCATTAAAAAGATTGCTGATGCAACGGCAGAATGGATGCAGCAGGAAATTGACGCAGGCAGCAGTGACAAACGTTATTTTACAACCGTTTTGCGTGCGTATAATGACCGCGGACAGGATATCATTGCCCGCAATGCACCGATGCTTATTTTTGCAACGGCAAAACGCCTTAACAGAACCGGCGTAAGCAATGCCGAGCAGGCATGGGCTTATGCAGAGCTTTTTGCGCCTACAATCGGGCTTGGCACAACCATTGCCGGGTTTATCCAAACCTGCGGCATAGCAGGTTACCAGCCGCTTTTGGATTTGGTAGGCGTGCCGCCCAAGTTTAAAATTTGCGGCACTTTAATGGTAGGGCATCCTAAATATAAATTCCAGCGCATGGTAGAACGCCAGCATTTAAAAGTAGAATTTAAGTAAATAAAAATTTTTTAACGGTACAGTTACAAGCTGTACCGTTTTTTGTTACTTATGCAACAGTTTTGGTACTAAAAATAAATAATTTTCCAAATTTACTGTCAATTAAAGGAAATATAAAATTTTCGCAGAAAATATATCTCAATAATGTTTGTAAACAAGGGGGAATAAGTATGAAAGAGTATACCGGAGACAGAATCCGTAATGTGGCCATTGTGGGCCATGGTGGGGCAGGAACTACATCAGTTACGGAAGGCCTGCTGTACCGTTCGGGCGCAATTACCAGAATGGGCAAGGTTGAAGATGGCGCTACCACCACTGACTATGAACCGGAAGAAATTAAACGCGGCGTATCCGTAAACGCTACTTTGGCACCGGTTGAATGGCGTGATACTAAAATCAATTTTATTGATACTCCGGGCTTTGCAGATTTTGTGGCCGAAGTTAAAGGCGCATTCCGTGCGGTTGACAGTGCGCTTATTGTTGTATGCGCAACCAGCGGCGTGCAGGTTGGCACCGAACAGTGCTGGAAACTTGCTGAAGAAGCACATTTGCCCCGCATAGTTTTCGTAAATAAAATGGACCGTGAAAATGCTGACTTTGACAGCATTCTTGATAATCTGCGCGCTAAAATAGGCAAACGCGTATTGCCCCTGCAGCTGCCTTTGGGTAAAGAATCCGGCTTCTGCGGCGTTATTGATATTTATAAAATGAAGGCTTATAAAGCTAACGGCAACGATTCCATCGAAATGGATATTCCGGAAGAATATATGGAAGCCGCCAAAGAAGCACATGAAAAAATGGTTGAAGCTGCGGTTGAAGCCGATGATGACTGCATGATGCGTTATCTGGAAGGTGAAACCATCAGCGACAAGGAAATTATGGACTGCCTGATTAAAGGTATCCGCCAGGCCATTATTTTCCCGGTACTCTGCGGCAGCGCTTATAAAGATATCGGCCTTGGCCGTGTAATGAATGCTATTATTGACTATACTTACCCGGCAATTTTGAATGACTTTACCGTTGTTAACCCGGAAACCGGCGAAGAAGAAATACGCGATGCCAACGCGCCGATGGCAGCTTTGGTATTTAAAACAACTTCCGACCCGTTTGTTGGCCGCCTGAGCTTCTTCAGGGTATTCTCCGGCGTTATCAAGAGCGACAGCATGGTTTACAACGCCAGCCGCGAAAAGGAAGAACGTTTCGGCACTGTATTTACCATGCGCGGCAAAACGCAGATTCCGATGAAACAGGTTGTTGCCGGCGATATCGGTGTTACCACCAAATTGCAGTTTACCGCTACTGGCGATACTCTGAGCGATAAAAACTCCCCGGTACTCTTTAAACCTATTGCATTCCCCCTGCCGATGTATACACGCGCTATTTACGCGAAGAAAAAAGGCGAGGAAGAAAAGATTGCTTCGGCTCTGAACCGCCTGATGGACGAAGACCCGACTATTATCGTTACCAGAAACACCGCTACCAAAGAAACTTTAATCAGCGGTATGGGCGACCAGCATATTGAAATTATTATGGAACGCATGAAACGTAAATTCGGTGTGGAAGCCGATTTGCGTGCACCGATTGTTGAATACCGCGAAACTATCCGCGGCACTGCTACCAATGTTGAAGGCAAGCATAAGAAACAATCCGGCGGCCATGGGCAGTACGGCCATGTTATTATTACCATGGAACCGCTGCCGCCCGGAAGCGGATTTGAGTTTGTTGATAAAATCTTCGGCGGCGCCGTACCGCGCCAGTACATTCCGGCTGTTGAAAAAGGCATGCGTGAATCCATGGAACGCGGTGTACTGGCCGGATATCCGGTAGTTGATATCAGAATTACCCTGACGGATGGTTCGTATCATACCGTAGACTCCTCGGAAATGGCATTTAAAACTGCCTCCAACATAGCGTTTAAAAAAGCTATGGAAGCAGCAAAACCTGTTTTGATGGAACCTGTTTACAACCTTGATGTATACTGCGCCGAAAGTATGATGGGCGACGTTATAGGCGACCTTAACAGCAAACGCGGACGCATTTTGGGTATGCAGAGCCTTGATGACGGTATGGGCTGCATTAAAGCACAGGTGCCTTATGCAGAAATTACCGAATATGCTGTTGACCTGCGTGCGCTGACACAAGGCCTTGGCACTTTTGAAATGAAATTTGACCATTACGAAGATGTGCCGCAGAAAATGGCAGAAAAAATTATTGCCGAACGTAAAGAACAACAGTAAATTAAATACATGCCAGGTTTAAACCTGCAAAACGCCGCCGGTTTTAACGGCGGCGTTTTTAGTAAATTTATTTTGTCGTCCTGAAAATAAAGGAATTATATGCAATGCTTTATTTAAAAAGTTTTACTTTCCCAACTGACGGCGAAGAATTTGACGTTATCATAAATGTTAAGGAAAAATGTTACAGTTCGTTTTATCCGTTTAAAATTTTATCGCAGCGGGGAATAGAAAAGATTGATTTTGAGCCGGTAACTATTTTTTACGGCAGCAATGGCAGCGGCAAAACAACGGCGTTAAACGTAATTGCCGAAAAATTAAAACTGGAGCGCAGTTCCGTATATAACAAAAGCAGCTTTTTTAACGATTATGTTGATTTGTGCGGCTATACATTAAAAGGCATGGCAATTCCGGCAAACAGCCGTATTATTACAAGCGATGACGTTTTTGATTTTATGCTGAACCTGCGTATGCTGAACGAAGGCATCGACACAGGCCGGGAAGAACTTTTTGAGGAATACCGGAAAATCAAGTCAGGCGATAACGGCAAATTCCGCCTGCGCAGCCTTGACGATTTTGAAAAACTGAAAAGGATTACATCAGTCCGGCGCAATACGCAGTCGATGTATGTAAAGAAAAATGTCGGCGTTAATGTATGGGAACAATCTAACGGCGAAAGCGCTTTTATGTACTTTGCGCAGAAAATAGAAGAAAACGCGCTGTACCTGCTTGATGAGCCGGAAAACAGCCTGTCGCCGCAAAAACAAATGGAACTGGTGCGCTTTCTGGAAGATTCGGCGCGTTTTTACGGCTGCCAGTTCATTATTGCAACACATTCACCATTTGTGCTTTCGGTAAAAAATGCACGGATTTATGATTTTGATTCTTGCCCTGCGGCGGTAAAACGTTGGACGGAACTGGAAAACGTGCGGGTTTATTATAACTTTTTTAAACAGCACCGGGCAGATTTTGAAAAATAATGCTGACAATTATGCGCTTTTAACTATGCAGTAAATGTTAAGTATGTTATAATTTATACAAATAACGTACAATAATTGGAGGGTTTATTTTATGCAGACGATTGACCAGGTTGCAGTAAACACCTTAAGATTTTTATCTATTGATGAAGTTGAAAAGGCCAAATCCGGGCATCCGGGCTTTCCTTTGGGCACGGCGCCGCTGATGTACACGGTTTGGGACCGTTTTATGAACTATAACCCCAAAGACCCCAACTGGTTCAACAGGGACAGATTTATTTTATCTCCGGGCCATGGCAGTGCATTGTATTATGCAATGCTGCACCTGGCAGGATATGACGTTTCTATTGAACAGCTTAAAAATTTCCGCCAGTGGGGCAGCATTACTCCGGGCCATCCGGAATACGGCGTTACTCCTGGCGTAGATGCTTCTACCGGGCCGCTGGGCCACGGCTTTGCCATGGGCGTTGGTTTTGCCATTGCCGAAACCATGCTGGCTGCCAAATACAACAAACCGGGTTTTGAAGTGGTTAACCATTATACCTACGGCTTAACCAGCGACGGCGACCAGATGGAAGGCGTTGCAAGCGAAGCGGCATCTCTGGCCGGTACTTTGGGCCTGGGCAAACTTATTTATCTTTATGATGACAACCATATTACCATTGAAGGCGATACCGAAATTGCTTTCCGCGAAGATGTAGGCAAACGCTTTGAAGCATACGGCTGGCAGGTACTGCGCGTTGCCGATTCCGAAGATATCGACGCTTTGGAAAATGCCATTAAAGAAGCCAAGGCCGATACCGAACATCCGAGCCTTATTATTGTACGTACCCATATCGGTTACGGCAGCCCGAAACAGGATAACGCTTCCTGCCACGGCGAACCGCTTGGCGCCGAAGGCGTTGCCAAAACCAAAGAAGCGGCTGACTGGCCGGTTGGGCAGAGCTTTTATGTGCCGGTAACCGTACGCAAGCATTTTGACGATAAACTTGCTGCCTGTGCAGAAAAACAGGCTGCCTGGGAAGCACTGCTTGCAGATTATAAAGTAGTTTACCCGGAACTCGGCAAGGAACTTGAAGAACGCATTAAAGGCGATGTGCTTGTAAGCCGCAGCGACCTTGAAGCTGTATTTAACGATATTGAAGGTATTTCCATCCGTGAAGCAGGCGGAGAAGTGCTGCAGAAACTTTCCATGCAGCTGCCTCAGCTTGTTGGCGGCAGTGCCGACCTTGGACCTTCCAATAAAACCGTAATGAAAACCTGCGGTTATTATTCCAAAGATGACAGAACCGGCAGAAATATTCATTTTGGCGTGCGTGAACACGCTATGGGCAAAGCACTGAACGGTATTGCACTGCACGGCGGCTTCATTCCGTTTGGCGGTACCTTCCTCGTATTTGCCGATTTTATGCGCCCGGCAGTACGCATGGCTGCGCTGATGGGCCTGCGTTCCATCTTTGTATTTACGCACGACAGCATTGCCGTTGGCGAAGACGGGCCTACGCATCAGCCGGTAGAGCATGCTATGAGCCTGCGCGTTATTCCCAATTTGTGCGTTATCCGCCCGGCAGATGCTTTGGAAACCGCTATGGCATGGCAGACAGCCTGCCTGAACCAGCATAAGCCTACGGCGTTGCTTTTAAGCCGCCAGAAATTGCCTGTACTGCATAAGTATACCGCTGTGATTCACGATAACGCCGGTAAAGGCGCTTATGTGCTTGATGCAGGCAAAGGTGAAGCCAAAGCGGTTATTATTGCAACCGGCAGCGAAGTGCATCTGGCGCTGGAAGCACAGGCCAAACTTGCCGAAGAAGGCATTTGCGTAAGCGTAGTATCCATGCCGAGCTGGGATATGTTTGAAATGCAGAGCGAAGAATATAAAAAATCCGTATTGCCTGAAGGCTTGTCGAAGGTTGCCGTTGAAGCCGGCGTAACTTTGGGCTGGAGCCGCTATACCGGCAGCGAAGATAATGTTATCGGCATCAATAAATTTGGTGCATCCGCACCGGGCGGCACGGTAATGAAGGAATACGGCTTTACTGCCGAAAACGTTGCAGCTAAAGTAAAAAGCTTATTGTAATATTGTAAACGGGCCGGCTTATGCTGAGCCCGTTTTTTATGTAAAGGAGCAGAAATGAAAAATTTACTTACTATTGCCGGCAGTGATTGCAGCGGCGGTGCCGGTATTCAGGCAGATTTAAAAACCTTTGCCGCGCACGGAACTTTCGGCATGAGCGTAATTGTATCGGTTGTTGCTGAAAACACTGCACGCGTTATTGATATTCAGGATGTTACGCTCGGTATGATAAAAAAACAAATGGACGCAGTTTTTGAAGACATTTTTCCGGATGCTGTTAAAATAGGCATGCTTTCCACGCCGGAATGTATGCAGGCTGTTGCGGAAAAATTAACAGAATATAAGCCTAAGAATGTTGTTATAGACCCGGTTATGTATGCTAAAAACGGCTGTGCGTTAATGCAGCCTTACGCGATTGATACGCTTATAAAAACCATAATTCCGCTGGCAGATGTGCTGACGCCTAATATTCCGGAAGCGGAAAAAATTGCCGGAATGGAAATTAAAACCGTTGCTGATATGGAAGCAGCAGCGAAGAAAATCTGCGCCATGGGCTGCAAGGGTATTGTGGTTAAAGGCGGGCACCATATCGGCAATGCGGTGGATGTGCTTTTTGACGGCAAGGAGTTTTACCACTTTGAAACCGAGCGCATCAATACCAAAAACACGCACGGCACAGGCTGCACTTTTTCATCGGCAATAGCCGCAAACCTTGCTAACGGCCTCAGCGTTGCCGAAGCGGTAAAAAATGCCAAAAGCTATGTAACAAAAGCCATTGAACACAGCCTTGCCATAGGCAAAGGCTGCGGCCCGACACATCATTTTGTAGATTTATACAGAAAGGCAGGCATGCTTGAATAATATGGAAATGCAGAACAATTTTGGAAAGATTATTGCGGAGTTGCAGAAACAAAAACCGGTAATTCACCACATTACCAATTATGTAACGGCAGAAGCGTGTGCCGATGCCGCTATATGCGCCGGTGCTTCCCCGGTTATGGCAGATGAACCGGAAGAAGTGGAAGTTATAACTGCAGGCAGTGATGCGTTGGTATTGAACCTTGGCACTATTAATTATAATAAAATGATTGCTATGGAGCGCTCTGCCATGGCGGCTAAAAAGAAGGGCATACCTGTTGTGCTTGACCCTGTTGGCGTGATGAGCAGCGCTTTGCGCCTTAATTTTGCGCTGAAGCTGTTAAAAGGCGGATATGTTAATATTGTGCGCGGAAATTATGACGAGTGCCGCGCGCTGGCTGACGAAAAAGCAGCCGGGCACGGAGTGGACGGCGTTTTGCAGGCAGATGAAGGCGAAAAATTGCAGGCTGCCAAAGCTGTTGCTGGCAAATTTAACTGCATTGCCGCTGTAACGGGACAAGTTGATTATGTAAGCAACGGCAAACAGGTGCTGGTTTTAAACGGCGGCAACGAAATGCTGAAAAAAATTACCGGCGCAGGCTGCATTACTACAACATTGTGCGCCTGCTGCGCTGCTGTTACCAAAGATTATATGACCGCCGCTGCTTTAGGTGTGGTAATTATGGGGCAGGCTGCTGAACTTGCCGCAGGCTTTATGGAAAAGAAAGACGGGCCGGGTATGTTTAAAACACGCCTGTTTGACGGTATTTACCATGTTACCGGCAAGTGGAATTTAATTAATTTAAAGCCGGAAGAAAGAATGAACTGATATGAAACCTGTAATTGATTACAGTATCTATCTTGTTACGGATACGGTGTATTTTAAGGACGATAGTATTTACAACAAGCTGGAAGCCGCGCTTAGTGCCGGTGTAACGCTTTTGCAGTACCGCGATAAAAGTGCGGAAACACGTATTTTGTACGAGCGCGCCTTAAAAGTAAAAGCCCTGTGTGATAAATACAGAGTGCCGCTGATAATTAACGACCGTGCGGACATTGCTTTTGCCGTACAGGCGGCAGGCGTACATCTGGGGCAGGGCGATTTGCCGCCGCTTATTGCACGCCGTATGCTGGGCAGCGATGCCGTTATCGGCGTATCGGCTCATAACGCGGATGAAGCACTGAAGGCAGAGGCGGATACTGCCGATTACCTTGGCTGCGGCGCTGTTTATGCAACTTCAACCAAAAAAGATACTTCCGTCATTGGCACAGAAGGTTTAAGTAAAATCAGTGCGGCAACAAAACTGCCGTTTGTGGGTATCGGCGGCATAACGCTTGAAAATTATAAAGCTGTATTGCAGGCTGGCGCTGACGGAGCAGCAATAGTAAGCGCAATTTTAGGAGCGGATGATATTTGCCAGACGGTGCGGCATTTTAAAAACCTGGCTTTAGAAGCCAAAAGTGTAAAAATTTAACAAAGCAACATTCTCAAAAGACAAAAATTTAAAATTTAAAGAATTTTTGTTACACTTTATTTGACAACATTTATAATGGGTTATATAATTATGCTATAAATTGTTTGATAGAGGAGCGGAACACATCAGTATAACGCAGAGCGGGAGCGATGAAGCGTTTGAAAGGGCAACCGCCGAAGTTTAAAAAGCAGCCATGTTTTTTATGCTGGGCCGTCAGTGAATAACTGCCGGACTGTCGCCACAAAGGCGGAGGGCTATCTCAATGATTTAGCAGATTTGTTGCCGTTGGGAAAGTCTTTCTCAACGGTTTTTGTTTATAAAAGAAAGGGGCTGGCAAAGTGATTAGGGTTTTGGTTAACGGTGCGCTTGGAAGAATGGGTACCGAAGTTTGCAAAACAGTTATGGAACAAAAAGATATGGATTTAAGCGGGGTTGTAGATATTAACGGCGCCGATAAAACTATTCCTTATTATGACGGCGGTGTTTTCGGCGTGGATACGGATTTGGAAAACGCCATTACCTGCACACGTCCGGATGTTGTTGTTGATTTTACCCGTCCCGATGTTGTAATGGACAACCTGCGCAAAATTATTTCTATGGGTGTAAACGCCGTTGTAGGCACAACAGGTTTTACCAAAGAAAATCTTGAAGAAATCGACAAGCTGGCTTCCGAAAAAGGCGTAGGCGTTCTAATTGCCCCTAATTTTGCACTGGGCGCAGTAGTAATGATTAAGCTTGCATGCGAAGCTGCAAAATACTTCCCAAATGTGGAAATTATCGAAAAGCATCACGATAAAAAACTGGACGCACCTTCCGGCACGGCCGTGCTTACGGCGCAGAAAATTGCCGAAGTACGTGCCGCTATGAAACAGGGCCATCCCGATGAAAAAGAAACCATGCCCGGCGCACGCGGAGCAGATTTTGAAGGCATGAAAATTCACAGCCTGCGCCTGCCCGGTTATGTTGCTTCGCAGGAAGTTGTGTTTGGCAGCCAGGGTGAAACCCTTAAAATTATCAGCGACCCGGTTAACCGTGAATGCTACATGCCAGGCGTAATGCTTGGATGCCGCAAAATATTAAATATTAAAGGCCTTGTTTACGGCCTTGATAAATTATTATAATTTTATTTATGGGGGATGTTTATGAAAAAGTATAATGTAGCAATTTTGGGCGCGACCGGTGCGGTCGGCGCAGAATTTTTGAAACTAATAGAAGAAAGAAATTTTCCTTTTAACGAACTGCGCCTTTTGGCTTCCAAACGCAGCGCAGGCAAAATTATAAACTTTATGGGCAAGGATTACACCGTGCAGGAAGCAACGCATGATTCTTTTGCCGGTATTGATATTGCCCTGTTTGCAGGCGGCAGCATTTCCAAGGAGTTTGCCCCGAGCGCCGTTAAAGCAGGCGCAGTGGTAATTGATAATTCCAGTGCTTTCCGTATGGACCCGGAAGTACCTTTAATTGTTCCGGAAGTTAACCCGGAAGCAATTTTAAAACACAAGGGCATTATCGCTAACCCTAACTGCTCCACAATTATTATGCTCATGGCATTAAAGCCTATTTACGACCTGGCAAGGATTAAACGCATTATTGTTTCCACTTATCAGGCCGTTTCCGGCGCCGGCAAAGAAGGCATCGACGAATTGACAAATCAGGTGGGTGAATACCTTGAGGGCAAAGAAATGACGGCAAATATTCTGCCATCCGCCAGTGCGGAAAAGCATTACCCGATTGCTTTTAATTTAATTCCGCAGATTGATGTTTTCTGTGATAACCTGTACACCAAAGAAGAAATGAAAATGGTGAACGAAACCAGAAAGATTTTAGATGATTACGATATGCGTATTACCGCAACCACCATCCGTGTGCCGGTATACCGCAGTCATTCCGAGTCTGTTAATATCGAGCTGGAAAAAGATGTGTCCCTTGATGAAATTAAAAAGGCTCTGGCAGCATTCCCTGGTGTTATTGTGCAGGACGACCCGGAAACGCAGACCTATCCGATGCCGCTGTACACTTCCGATACCGACGAAGTTTATGTTGGCCGTCTGCGCCGCGATGAATCTGCTCCCAACAGCTTTAACCTGTGGGTAGTGGGCGACCAGATTAGAAAAGGCGCAGCCCTTAACACTCTGCAAATTGCCGAAACCATGATTAAAAACGGCTGGATTTAACGGAGAAGAGCGCTGATGAAAATACTTATTCAAAAATTCGGCGGCACTTCCGTCGTTGATGAAAAAGCCCGCACTGCCGTTAAGGATAAAGTACAGCAGGCTATACGCAGCGGTTATGCTCCCGTAGTGGTGGTATCGGCTATTGGCCGCAAGGGCGCGCCCTATGCTACCGATACTTTAATTGATTTTTTAAAGCAGGTTAACCTTTCCGTTAATGTGCGCGAGCAGGATATGCTGATGTGCTGCGGCGAGATTATTTCCGCCTGCATTATGGCGGCCACCTTGCAGAAGTTTGGCTTTAACGCCATGGCGCTTACCGGCGGGCAGGCAGGCATTATTACCGATTCGCAGTTTGGTGCGGCACGCATTAAAAACATTAAAACCGATGATTTAAGGCATTTGCTGGAATCCGGCGTGATACCTGTCATTTGCGGTTTCCAGGGCATGACGGAAAACCACGGCAAATTTACCACGCTTGGACGCGGCGGCAGCGATGTTACGGCGGCTGCACTTGGTGTGGCGCTTAATGCCGAAAAAATTGAAATTTATACCGATGTGGAAGGCGTTATGACCGCCGATCCCCGCATTGTTAAAGATGCAACCATTCTGCACAAAATTTCTTATGCGGAAGTGGCGCAGATGGCGCAGCAGGGAGCAAAGGTTATTCATCCGCGCGCGGTGGAAATTGCCATGCGCAGGAACATTCCGCTGGTTGTTAAATCTACCTTCAGCGATGCGCCTGGCACGCTTATTACCAGCGATATTTCCGGCTTGGAAGTTGAAAATTCCGTTACGGAACGCAGAATTAGC
Source organism: Phascolarctobacterium sp. ET69 (assembly GCF_023336935.1). GTDB lineage: Bacteria > Bacillota > Negativicutes > Acidaminococcales > Acidaminococcaceae > Fusicatenibacter_A > Fusicatenibacter_A intestinipullorum. The sequence goes on along the minus strand of NZ_JAMBLR010000001.1, from coordinate 448,201 downwards.
GGCGTAACGTATTTGAAGGATTTGGTACAGTTCCGCGTGCAGTTGGATACCAAAGACGCCAGCAGCGGCCGTATTTTGTTTGAAGATTTGGCAGCGGCAGGCATCAGCGTAAGCTGCCTTAATTTGTCGGAGAGCAGTTCCATGTTTGCGGTTTTCAGCGCCGATGCGGAAAAAACCGTTGCAGTGCTTGACGAAGCCGGCTTTGCTTATACCGTAAATAAAAACTGTGCCAAAGTTTCCGTGGTGTTTGCCGCTGTGCGCGGCTTCCCGGGGCTGATGGCAAAATTTGTCAGCGCGCTTGCCGATAATAAAATCCATATTTTGCAGACGGTGGATTCGGATACCACTATTTCTGCCATTGTTAAAGAAGAACATATTAACGAAGCTGTTACCGCGCTTCATAAAGCGTTTAAATTATAAGAGGGGTGTTTTGAATGAAAAATCCATATTTTGGCAGATTGCTTACTGCTATGGTTACTCCGTTTAATGCCGACGGCAGCGTAAATTATGAAAATGCCGCTGATTTGGCAGACTGGCTGATTGCCCACGGCAGCAACGGTTTGGTTGTGGCAGGTTCTACCGGCGAAGCGGCGACCATGACTGTTGATGAAAAACTGGAACTCTTCCGTGTGGTTGTAAACCGCGTTAATAAACGTGTGCCGGTTATTGCAGGTACCGGCTGCAACTGCACCGCCGAAACTGTAAAAATGACCAAGATGGCCGAAGTTATGGGTATTGACGGCGTGCTTATTGTAGGGCCTTATTACAACAAACCTACTCAGGAAGGTTTCTACCAGCATTTTGCGGCTGTTGCCGAATCTACCAAGCTGCCTATCATCGTTTACAATGTGCCCGGGCGCACGGCTTCCAATATTGCGCCGGCAACTGTGGCACGACTGGCGGAAGATTTTGACAACATTGTTGCCATTAAAGAAGCGGCAGGCAATGTAGGGCAGGTTAACGAGCTGTTTACCGTACTGCCGGAGGACTTTACCATTTACAGCGGCGACGATATCGAAATTCTGCCGTTTATGTCCGTAGGCGCAACCGGTTTGATAAGCGTACTGAGCAACTGCGGCGGCGAAATGCTGCAGGAGCTTATGCAGGCTTATGAAGACGGACGCGTAAGAGAAGCAGCGCGCCTTAATACCAAAATGGTGCCGCTTGCCAAAGCCATGTTTATGGAAACCAACCCCATTCCCATTAAGGCTGCCACTACCATGGTAACCGGCATCGAATGCGGCGAACCGCGCCTGCCGCTGACTCAGCTGGAAGCGCAGCATAAAGAGCAGCTGGCGGCAATGCTTAAAGAATACGGGCTGATGAAATAATGGCAAAAACAGCGTTAATTATTCAGTGCGATATAGTTGCCAAAAAATGTGTCGGCTATGCCTGCATGAAAAGTTTTGAAACACGTACAGGCAAATTTGCAGGCCTGGAGGAAGGCGTAAACTATCTTTCAACAACCTGCGGAGGCTGCTGCGGAATGGGCGTTGCGGCAAAGCTGGAGGATTTAAACCGTAAGCTGAAACGCTGGGGCGACAGCAAGGATGATGTTACGGTATATCTGGCAAGCTGCATTGTGTCTGATAATTACCATAATCCGCCGTGCCCGCATAAAGAATATATTAAAGAGATAGTAGAACGTAAGGGCTATAAATTTATTTCCGGCACTTATATTTCCAAAACTGCACAGAAAAAACGTGAAGCCGGTATTTATAAACCGCTTGAATAATTTTAAAGACCGTTTTAAACGGTCTTTTTCTTTATTTGCAGGCAGGATTTTAACAGAAAAAATAGAAAATAATATGGGTAAAGGAGTGAGTAAAATGCGTTTGAAGGATTTTATTGGCTGTTTTATTTTTTGTGCGTGTTTGGTTTTGCCATGCTTTGCGGTAAATGCTGCGGGTGTTACCAATTACAGCAGCTTTATAAGTGCTGATTACTGGGTAAAAAATAACCCGGCAGGAGAGCAGGTTATACTTGATGCCGCAGGAGTTGCCGCTTACAATAAAAGAATTGCAGATAAATCGCCCTCGGTTTATGATTTAAAGGCTTATCCGCAAACGCTTGCCGGGAGTACCGTAAAGGGTTATGTTTCCGGGTATGATGTTCTTAATGACCCGTTATTCCGCCTTGGCAAAGAAGTAAGCCAGAACTATAAAAATATTTTAATTAAAGAAACCAATACAGATAAAATACCGGCACAGGTTAATGTGCGTTATGGTGTTACGGTAAGGCGCAGCAATTTGCGTGTGCTGCCAACCAACGAAGGGCTTTTTTATTATCCTACCGATAATAATTTTGATGCTTTGCAGGAAACTGCTGTTGCTGTTTCCGAGCCGCTTATTATTCTGCATCAAAGTGCCAACGGCTTTTTTTACTATGTGCAGAGTTATAACTACCGCGGCTGGATTTCGCGCTTTGACGTAGCCGTTTGCGGGCGCGATGCCTGGCTTAAATATGTGGAGCCGCAGAACTTTCTTGTTGTAACCGGGCAGAGCTTTAATGTTAAAGTACCCGGCGAAAGCGTTTATTGTGACGAAGGAACGCGTTTGCAGCTTGTAACGGAAGGCAGCAGTATTTACACCGTTAAAATGCCAATCCGTGCGCAAAACGGAACTTTGCAGGAGGTTAACAGCAATGTTGTAAAAAATGCCGCCCTGCATAAAGGTTATTTGCCTTACACTGCCAATAATGTTTTAAGGGGTGCTTTTAAATATTACAATGCGCCTTACAGCTGGGGCGGCGCGCATAAAGGCATAGACGACGCCAGCTTTATTGCAAACGTTTACCGCACTATGGGCATATTTTTGCCGCGCAATGCCGATGAGCAGGAAAATACTTCCGGTTCTGCCGTTAAATTTACCGGAATGACATCTGAACAGCGCCTGGAAGCGATAAAAAAATTAACGCCCGGTTCGTGCCTGTATATGGACGGTTATGCCGTAATGTATGTTGGTACTTCCAGCAATGTACCGTATGCAATACATGCACTGGCAACGCATTATACCGGCGGCGTGCGCCATACGGAAATGCGCGTGGTTGTAAGCGATTTGGAACTGCAGCGTGCCAACGGCGGCAGATTTTTGGATGAGTTTAATACAGCAATGACTTTTAAATAAACGAGAGGTAAAAAGATGAAAGATTATCAAAAACTTTTTGCAGTAAGGGAAAACAACCTTACTGCTGAAGAAATTGCCGGTGCGGAAACCTTAGTGCTGTTTTTGTGCAAGGGCTGTATTCCGGCTTTGCCAAAAATGAACGCGCCTGAATATTTGGTAAAAGCAGTGGATGAACTGCTTAAAAAGAATGAAAAACTGGCTGATACCGGTGAAATTACACATTTTGCCATGTTTGGCAAAAACGGATTGCAGCAGGTGGTTATTTGCGGCTTTGGCGGTAAAAATGCCTGCAAGCCTAATGATTTGCGCAAAGCAGCCGGTGAGGCGGCGCGCGTTTTAAAACAGCTTAAAACGGAAAATGCGCTTGTTATTGCGCCGATACTTTTAAACGCAGCTCGCCCGCATTATCTTTCGGCTTTGGCAGAAGGGCTTATTTTGGGCGGTTATACTTTTAGTGAATGCAAAGGCAAACAGGAACAGGAAAAAGATATTTGCTATACCATTGTTACCAATGTTTCTGGTGCGGCAGAAGTTGTTTCTGCAAGCTGCATTGTAAGCAGCAGCGTATGCTTTGCGCGCGATTTGGCCAATAAACCTGGCAACATGCTTACGCCTCTGGATATGGCAAAAGCGGCTCAGCTTACGGCGGAAAAATGCGGTATGGAATGTGAAATTCTTGACGCCGCGCAAATGCAGGCTAAAAATATGAATGCAGTTCTTGCGGTGGGTCAGGGTTCTGTAAACCCACCGTATATGGCTGTGCTTAAATATAACGGCGGCGGAGATGCGCCGTATACCGCTTTTGTAGGCAAGGGCATTACTTTCGACAGCGGCGGAATTTCCATCAAGCCTGAAGCCAATATGGGCGAAATGAAGGACGATATGACGGGCGCTGCCGTAGTGCTTGGCGCTATGCAAGCCATTGCGCAGTTAAAACTGCCGTGTAATGTTATTGGCATTATGGCATGTGCTGAAAATATGCCTTCCGGAAGCGCCCAGCGCCCCGGTGACGTTGTAAAAGCCGCTTCTGGCAAAACTATTGAAGTTGTTTCAACCGATGCGGAAGGGCGTATGGTTCTGGCAGACGCCGTATGGTATGCCTGCCGTTTGGGGGCTGCCAAAGTTATAGATATTGCCACGCTGACAGGCGGCGTTATTGTGGCGCTTGGCAATGAAACGGCCGGTATTGTTGGCAATAATGAAGAACTGATTGAGAAGATTATGTCATGCGGCAAAAAAGCCGGAGAGATGTACTGGCACCTGCCTTCACTGCCGGAATGCAAAGAAGCAATTAAAAGCGATATTGCCGATTTGACCAACAGTGCCGGGCGTGCGGCAAGCACTATTACCGGCGGGTTGTTTATAGGCGAATTTATTGACGAAAGCACGCCGTGGGCGCATCTTGATATCGGCGGAACTTCAACCGCTGCCAAAACAGAAGGCTTTAAGCCTAAAGGCTGCACGGCTTTTGGCGTAAGGACATTTGTTAACATTGCAAAGGAATTGTAAAATGCTTGTAGATTTACATACTCACAGTACGTTTTCGGATGGGCGCTACACGCCGTCACAGCTTGTAAAAATGGCGGCAGAAGCCGGTATAGGCATATTGGGCATTACAGACCATGATTCCGTTAACGGCATAGAAGAAGCGCTTAATGCTGCCGCTGCCGCAGCTGGCGCGCCTGTAATTGCCAAAGGCGTGGAACTTGGCACACAGGTTGGCGAAAGCAGCGTACATATTTTGGGTTATAATATAGATATTCACAATAAAAATTTGCTTGATAAAATTGAAGAAATGCGCCATGCACGCGAAAAACGCCTGCACAGGATGCTTGATAAAATAGGGGCGCTCGGTTACCATATAACGGTAGAGCAGTGCGACCCGAAAAACCGTGCCGTCGGCAGGCCGCATGTGGCCAAGGCACTGGTAAAAAAAGGTTATTTTTCTTCGGTGGAAGAAGCCTTTGACCTGCTTTTAAAACGCGGAAAACCGGGCTATGAGCCGCAGCCGAAACTTTCGCCGGAAGAATCGGTGGAGCTTCTGCACGGTGCAGGCGGGCTTGCTGTTTTAGCGCATCCTGCCGAAATAGAAAATCTGCCTTTGGTGAATACCTTGTTAAGTACAATTCCGTTTGACGGTATTGAAGTATACCATCCTAGTGCCGATGAAAAAATGCAGCAATGCTTTTTGCAGATGGCAGAGAAATACAAACTGCTTGTTTCCGGCGGCAGCGATTTTCATGGTGTGGAAGGGCGTTTTCCGGAGCAGCTGGGAATTTTTAAAGTTTACGCTGAAAAGGTAAATATCATTCAGAAAATGCTAAAATAAAAATAATGCCGGAGGAATGTTTATGGAGGTTGTTGCATTTGTAGGACCGAGCGGAACCGGTAAAAGCCACCGTGCAATAGGCGTGGCGCATAATAATAACTGCGATGCAATTATTGATGACGGGCTTTTAATTAAAGGTACCAAAATTTTGGCCGGAACTTCTGCTAAAAATGAAACCAACAGAATACAGGCTGTAAAAAGGGCAATTTTTACGGAAGACAGCCACGCCGATGAAGTGCGCAATGCTCTTGTTTCCGGCGGCATCCACCGTTTATTGATACTGGCTACTTCTGACAATATGATTCAGAAAATTGTTTTGCGCCTCGGCCTGCCGAAACCCGAAAAAACCGTATATATTCAGCAGATTGCCACCAAGCAGGAAATGAAAAAGGCCAAGCAGATGCGCCTGAAGGACGGCAAACATATTGTTCCTGTGCCGACGGTAGAGCTAAAACCGCATTTTACCGGTTATTTCGCCGATTTGCCGTATAATCTGTTCTCCAAAGAGCGCAAGCATGCCGAACCTGACCGTTCCATTGTGCGCCCCGCTTTTAGCTATTACGGCAAAATTTTTATTTCGGATTACGCAATACAGGATATAATAAACATTGTTGCCCAGAAGATGCTTGGCATTGACAAGGTAAACAGCATCAGGGTAAGAAGGCGCAGCAGCAATACCAAAGGCATTGCCATTGCCGTGGAAGTAGTGCTGTTTTACGGTGTGCGCGTTTTTGAGGTTACAAAGGTTTTTCAAAATAAAATAAAAGAAAAAGTTGAGTACATGACAGCAATGCAGGTTAAATCTGTTGATGTTTCGGTACGCAGCCTGTCTGTACGCAAATAAGGAGGAAATTGCAGATGCTTGATGCTACGCAGCGCAGCAGTGTTATTTTTTCTGCCTATGCCAAATTGCCGGCGGGAATTACGGCATACGAAGTACATAAAGTAATTGGCGTAGTGGTGGAAATTGACATGCATACCGGCCGTATTTTGCAGGCGGAATGTACGCTTGCAACCAAACTTGCCAGCGATTTTATCGCTAAAATGCTTGTAGGCTACAATATGAATGATGGCCTTGATGAATTGAACGCCATGATTGAAAAGCATTATCAGGCAAGTGCCAAAAAAGCCGTATTAACGGCTGTGCGTATGCTTAACGACAAATTCATCAGCCACAAAAACGGAGAAGGCATTGATTATTACGATTGATTTATCAGGGCAGCCCTTTCTGCTTAACGGCAGGAAGGGTTGTTTTTTGTTTTAACGCATACCGGTATTTTGCATACAAGTATACTTTTGTAAAAGTCTTGCAAAGTTATAAGTTGTTCTGTAAAATAAAGAATGTGTTTACATAATAGCGATAAAATTGCTCTTAGTTTTTACAAGATGTTAATTTTTGAGCTGCTTATGATTTTGCTATGAAAGGGAGATACTATGCTGGAATTTTTAAATGAGGTTGATGCGTTTGTGTGGGGACCACCGCTTTTGTGCTTGCTGGTGGGTACCGGTATTTGGCTGACAATCAGGTTAAACATGATTCAGGTTTTACGTTTGCCGCTTGCTTTAAAATTGATTTTTAAGGCTAAAAACGAGGGCCATGGCGATGTTGACAGTTTTAAAGCGCTGTGTACGGCACTTGCTGCAACAGTAGGCACAGGCAATATTGTTGGCGTGGCAACGGCAATTAAAGCCGGCGGCCCTGGTGCTCTGTTCTGGATGTGGATGGCTGCGTTTTTTGGTATGGCAACCAAGTATGCCGAAGGCGTTTTGGCTGTTAAATACCGTACTATTGACGCTAACGGCCATATCGGCGGCGGCCCGATGTACTATATTGAAAAAGGTCTTGGCAGGCAACACCGCCCGCTGGCAATTTTCTTCGCGGTAGCCGGTACGATTTGCGCCTGCTTCGGCAGCGGCACATTTACCCAGGTAAATGCAATTGTTGAAATTACCAACGCCGGTGCGCAGATTCCTGTACTTTACACATCTATCGCACTTACCGTATTGGTTGCGGTTATTACCCTTGGCGGGTTAAAAAGCATAGCAGTGGTTGCTGATAAAATCGTTCCGTTTATGGCTGCGCTGTATGTTATTACGACCATGGCCATTCTGTTTATGTTCCGTGATGCACTTCCGGGAGCTATTGCAATGGTTCTGCATGATGCTTTTACAGGTACGGCAGCAACCGGCGGCTTTTTGGGCGCAACGATGATGTTTGCAATGCGCAACGGTATTGCCCGCGGCTTGTTCTCCAATGAATCCGGCCTCGGCAGTGCGCCGATTGTAGCTGCGGCAGCGAAAACAAAATGGCCTGCCGAACAGGGGCTTATTTCCATGACCGGTACTTTTATTGATACCATTATTATTTGTACTATGACAGGCCTTACTATTATCGTTTCCGGCGTATGGAGCGGCGACTTAAACGGCGCTGCAATGACGCAGAGCGCATTTACGATGGTTTTCCCGGTATTAGGCAATATGCTTTTAATGATTGGCCTCGTGCTGTTTGCGTTTACAACCATTCTTGGCTGGAACTATTACGGCGAACGCTGCATTGCATATCTTTTAGGCGTAAAAGCTATTATTCCTTATCGTCTTTTCTTTATTGCCATGGTTGCCTGCGGCGCATTTTTAAAACTGGAAATGATTTGGATTATTGCCGATATTGCCAACGGGCTGATGGCGCTGCCTAACCTTATTGCACTGCTGCTTTTAACCGGTGTAATAGTAAAAGAAACAAAGTTATATTTTAAACATCTTGATGAAAACAAAGATTATTTAAAATAAAAAAATCTGAAAAACTGTAAACAAACTACTTGCAATTATTAGAGTTTGTGTTAAAATAATTAGAAATGAATATCGCAGTGGATGAAGCATATGGGAGAAGAAATTTTTCTACCGAAGGAGTAAACTCTCAGGTGCCGGGTTGCCGGTGAGAACCGTATGTGGACACATCTCTGGAGAATCCCACTAAAAGGGTGCCGAAGGTGCACGGGGAAGCAACGCCCCTTATCTCTCAGGCCAAAGGACAGAGCTTTAAGCGTAAATAATATATTTATATTATTATTTGCCTGCTTATTATTGCCGCCGGATTTGGGATTTGTCCGGCGGTTTTTATTTTACTAAACAGGGAAGAGGGAGTAAAAATTGTTTAACAACGAAGAAGTTATTGCACTATTGAACACGATTGATACTTTTGTATGGGGACCGCCGCTTTTGGTGCTGCTGGTTGGCACCGGCATCTGGCTTACCATCCGTTTAAAGCTGCTTCAGGTTTTTAAACTTGGCGATGCTTTAAAACTTATCTTTTTTGCCAAAAATGACGGCCACGGCGATGTAAACAGTTTTAAGGCCCTTTGTACGGCACTTGCCGCAACTGTCGGCACAGGCAATATTGTAGGCGTGGCAACGGCTATTAAAGCAGGCGGCCCTGGCGCTTTGTTCTGGATGTGGATGGCAGCGTTTTTTGGTATGGCTACCAAATATGCTGAATGCCTGCTTGCCGTTAAATACCGCACGGTAGACGCCAACGGCAATATTTCCGGCGGACCTATGTATTATATTGAAAAAGGTATGGGCAAAAAATACAGGCCGCTTGCAATTTTGTTTGCTGCGTTCGGTGTTTTGTGTGCTTACTTTGGTATTGGTACCTTTGCACAGGTAAACTCCATTGTAGAAATTACGCAGATTACCGCAGGCATACCTGTTACTTACACAGGCATTGCCATTACCGTTCTGGTTGCAGTAATTACCATCGGCGGTTTGCAGAGCATTGCAAACGTAGCATCTAAAATTGTGCCTTTTATGGCAATGCTGTATTTAATTACAACCGTTGGCATTTTAATTATCTTTGCCGACCAGATTCCTTCTGCTTTTGCAAGCGTAATTGACGGTGCTTTTACCGGCACGGCAGCAACCGGCGGTTTCCTTGGCGCAACTGTTATGATGGCAATGCGCAACGGCGTAGCACGCGGCGTTTTCTCCAATGAATCCGGCCTTGGCAGTGCGCCGATTGTAGCAGCGGCAGCAAAAACAAAATGGCCTGCGGAACAGGGCCTCGTTTCTATGACCGGTACATTTATTGATACCATTATTATTTGTACTCTTACCGGCCTTACTTTGGTAGTAACCGGCGTCTGGAAAGGTGACCTTAACGGCGCTGCAATGACGGAACAGGCTTTCTCGATGGGTCTTCCTGCTTTCGGCAGTATCCTGCTTTTAGTAGGACTTGTACTGTTTGCGTTTACAACCATTCTTGGCTGGAACTATTACGGCGAACGCTGCGTTGAATATTTAATTGGCGTTAAAGCAATTTTGCCTTACCGTATTATTTTTATCATTCTTGTTGCCTGCGGCCCGTTTTTAAAACTGGAAGCAATTTGGATTTTGGCAGATATTGTTAACGGCTTAATGGCAATACCTAACCTTATTGCACTGCTGGCTTTAAGCGGCGTTGTTGTTGCCGAAACAAAACTTTACCAGCAGCATTTGAAAGAAACAAAAGCAAAGGAAAATGCTTGACTTTTAACTTCTGAAACGGTATAATATACGTTGTGTTCGGGGCGTGGCTCAGCTTGGTAGAGCACCTGTCTTGGGAACAGGGGGTCGCAGGTTCGAATCCTGCCGCTCCGACCAGAAGAAAATTTTATATTGCGGGTGTAGTTTAGTGGTAAAACCTCAGCCTTCCAAGCTGATGTTGTGGGTTCGATTCCCATCGCCCGCTCCAAATGGTTCAGTAGCTCAGTTGGATAGAGCAACGGCCTTCTAAGCCGTGGGTCGGGGGTTCGAATCCCTCCTGGATCACCATTTTAAAACACAGTCGTGGAGTGACTTCCACGGCTTTTTCTTTTTTTTGTGTGGGAACAAAAGGTCGGCGTTCTTTGAGGTCAACGCGAGGTCAATTGTACCTTAAAAACTTGACAAAATCATTAAAAAATTGTTATTTGAATTAGTAATCATGAATGATATAATGATGTATAATTTTTAAAATTGATTATAATAACTATATTTTAATTAAATATTATCGTGATATAAGGAGGAAAGAGAATGATTTTATTCAATACTAAACATTTTGAATTATATAATTATATAATTCATGATTTTTTAGAAATAGAGATATTTGGGGTTGAAGATGAAGAAGTTATTTTTGATATGGCTGAATGTATATATCCTAAATATTTATATAGAGAACAATATAATGAATGTATTAAGATTTTAAAAGAATTGTATCAATGGACTAATGATAAATTTTATCATGAAATGACAGCGTTTCATGAGATTGCTTTAAATGGATTTCTTGAATATATGTCAGATATTCAAAGTGATTGTCCTAAATTTAAAAAATTGTATTTCAATAAAAAATTAAGGAAAATGATTAAAAAAGCTGCAATAGATGATATGAATGAAATTGATGATGATTTTAATTTAAAAGATTTAAAAGATATGTATTATGATATTAATAGTTACGCTGATAATTTGTTTATTGATATGGATTTTTTGTTTTTGGATTTAATATATAATAATCATAAAATGGGCAGTACACTTATTGAAGATAAATTAGGTATAAACTTAGATTATTATTTTGAAATATTACCTTTAGATATACAAAAACAATATAAGACAAAACACATTACGCTGAGTGGTGAAATTTCTTCATTATTAGATTATATAGAAAACAGGATTCATAACGGTAATTTGAATCAATTATTTTGGGTAGATAATCGGCCGGTAAACGAAGAAAGAATTCATTTGATTTTAGAAAATATAATGGATGCTTATTTTCATAATAAAGATATTGAAATAACGCGGGAAGCTTTAGTTGGAAATGGTAAAGTTGATTTTTTATTATTAAAAAATGATAATGAAAAAGAAAAAATTTTGATAGAAGTAAAACGAGCAAACAGTTCGTATTTGAAAAAAGGTTATGAAAACCAGTTAACAAAATATATGTACGCTTCAAATTGTAAAAATGCATTTTATTTAATTGCATGTTTTACAGATAGTGAATATAATACAGCTTATAAATTTATCCGCGAAAATGTTTATACTGATGAAATTCAAATGTATATAAATATTGCTGTTTTGGATTTACGAAAAAGAAAAGTTCCATCAAAATTCTAAAGAAACTAATGATTATAGATTTGGGTGAAAACTTTAATTATGGGGAAACGTGAGAATATTAAAACAATTATATATGCTAGAGCTATGATGTCATCAGAAGAGAAATAATAAAATTAGCAAAATATAAAAAACTCATCATCATTAAGAAGATAGTTTCTTGAATGATGATGAGTTAATATTAACTTTAAACTTTTATAAATTTCTACCGTATTTTGCTCGGTATTATTGATTCTAAAAACGCACGCACAACATTGGGGTCAAAATCGGTGCCCGCTTTATCGTTCATTTCTTTAATTGCTTCCATAGGCGTTTTTTGCCAGTAATGGGTACAGGGGTTTACAATGCGGTCGTAATAATTGGCTACGGCGATTATACGCGCTCCCAGCGGTATGTTTACGCCCTTTAAACGCTTGGGGTAGCCGGTGCCGTCCCACTTTTCGTGGTGGCTGTAAATAATATCGATAATATGCGAAAATTCCGGAATATTTTCGAGCATACTGGCACCTGCCTGGCAGTGGCGTTTATAGGTAGCCATCTCGCGCGTGCTTAAATAAGGCGATTTTTTTAAAATCGTGTTAGGCACGGAAAGATGCCCGATATCGTGCAGAAGCGCGGCGCTTTTAATGGAAGCTATTTCTGCGGCGGGCAGGCCGAGCTTGGCCGCAATGCATGCCGAATAGTTGGCAACCTGCTGGCTGTGCATGTATAAACCCGTATCCTTTTTTTGCAGCAGCGTTAAAAGCGAGTTGCATATTTCACGTATGTTATTTTCGCGTGGAAAATCCAGTGTCTGGGGTAAAGCAATCATAAAACAACCATCCTGTAAAAAATCCGTCCAATCAAATCTTGCACATAATAGTATACTACAACGCGGCAAAATATCAAAGAGCATTTTATAAATTTTTTAGCCACAGGTATTGCAAAAAATCTATTAGTCGCTATAATTAAAATGCAGCTCAGGTCTGTGGTTGAAAGTCGATGCCAGTTGCGGGCAAAACGATCCACGTAAGCAGTAAAAATTACTGTGAGCACGGCGCAGCTTAGAAGTAAGTCCTGCCGCGAAAAGCGAGAGGAGCAGTAGTGGGGAGCATGTTGCTTAGGAGCGAACCTCCCAGCAGGCGGGTGTGGGGGCGAAGACCAGGTCAGCTGAGTTGCTTTATTTTATAAAAATTAGCCTTTTTTGCATATTTTTGCTTGTGCAGAAGGGCTTTTAGTTTTATAATATACATTATTATAACCTGCCTGTTGGCAGAATATTGGAGGGAGATAACCTGATGAAAAAGTTTTTGGCATTATTAATGGCGGCCATGCTGGCAATGGCGCTTGTTACGTCCGGCTGCGGCGGCAATGATGAGAAACAGGCGGGCGGTGAAAAATTACTGCGTGTCGGTACTGAACCTTCTTTTGCGCCGTTTGAAATGCAGGCGGAAGGCAGCGAGGAACTTACCGGTTTTGACATGGATTTAATCCGTGCTATCGGCAAACAGCTCGGCTATAAAGTGGAAATCAGCGCGATGGGTTTTGACGCTTTAATTCCTGCTTTGCAGGCAGACAACATTGATGTTGCGCTGGCAGGCATGAGCATTACTGAAGAACGCAAGCAGCAGGTAATTTTTTCTGACCCGTATTATAAATCCGGACTTTTGGTAATGGTACCGAAAGATAACAACGATATTAAAAGCATTGACGATTTAAAAGGCAAGCGTATTGCCGTGCAGATTGGCACTACCGGCGCATTCCGCGCAGAAAAAGTTGAAGGAGCCAAGGTAACTGCGTTTAACGATAACGGCAGCGCTGTGCTGGAAATGAAAAACGGCGCGGCTGACGCTGTTATTAATGATGCTCCTGTGCTGAAATACTTTTTAGCGCAGGGCGGCAGTGAATACGCTAAAACCGTCGGCGAAGTTTTGAATGCCGAAGATTACGGTATTGCCGTTAAGAAAGGCAACGACAAACTGGCTGCCGATATTAACAAGGCTCTTAATGAGCTGAAGCAGAACGGTGAATTTGATAAAATTTACAATAAATGGTTCGGCGAAGCTAAATAATGGTTTTTTATACAGGTTTTTTGAAAGTTTTTGTTGCTTAACCTGTATTTTAGAGCTATAATATTTTAACAGATAAAAGTTTGTAAATTTATGCTGTTGGAGGTTATGTTTATGAAAAAGTATTTGGTGTTTTTAATGGCTGCTTTAATGCTTGTGGCACTGGCAGTTGCAGGCTGCGGCGGCAGCAAGGATGAAGCTAAGGCTCAGCCGGAGAAAGTTTTGCGCGTAGCAACTGAACCGACTTTTGCTCCGTTTGAATTCCAGAAAGAAGGCAGCGATGAACTGGCAGGCTTTGATATGGATTTAATCCGCGCTATCGGCAAAAAACTCGGCTACAAAGTTGAAATTGCCAATATGGGTTTTGATGCATTGATTCCTGCGCTGAACACCGGTAATATTGATGTTGCCATTGCTGGCATGAGCATTACCGACGAAAGAAAACAGGCTGTAGGCATGAGCGACCCTTACTATACTTCCGGCTTGATTGTAATGGTTAAAAAAGACAACAACGACATCAAGAGCATTGAGGACCTTGCCGGCAAACGCATTGCCGCACAGATTGGCACTACCGGCGCTGACAAAGCAAACAGCGTTAAAGATGCCAAAGTAACACTTTTCAATACCAATACCGAGTCTGCAATGGAACTGACCAACGGCGGCGTTGACGCTGTTATCAACGACAGCCCAGTTATCGGTTATTATCTGGCACAGGGCGGCAGCGAAGTTGCCAAAACCGTTGGTGATGTTATGGAAGCAGAACAATATGGCATTGCCGTTAAAAAAGACAACACCAAGCTGCTTGAAGACATTAACAAAGCTTTGGCAGAACTGAAAAAAGACGGCGAATATGACAAGATTTACAAAACCTGGTTCGGTGAAGTGAAAAAATAAGCATTGCGCCTGAATGCGGGGAACATCAACGGCAACGAAGGTGTGCCCCGTATTTTATTTATTAAAGCGCAGGCTGACTGGAAGGAAAGACAAGCCTAATGGAACTGAATTTTAAACTTATTGAAGATGCGATACCGCTTTTGCTGGCCGGTGCCGGAATTACCCTTGAAATAACCGCCATGAGCGTAGGCTTTGGCTTATTGATAGGTATGATTATCGGCGTTGCAAGGCTTGCCAGCATTAAACCGGTGCGTTATGCAGCTAACTTTTATGTAGATTTTATTCGCGGCACGCCGCTTTTGGTACAAATCTTTCTGGTATATTTTGCGCTGCCTACCATTATCGGACAGCGCATTGACCCGTTTTTTGCGGCTATCTGCGCCTGCTCCATCAACAGCGGTGCATACATTGCCGAAATTTTCCGCGCGGGCATCCAGTCTATCGATAAAGGGCAGATGGAAGCCGGGCGCTCTCTGGGCATGACCTGGTACCAGACCATGCGCTATGTAATTATGCCGCAGGCCTTTAAGCGCATTATTCCGCCGCTGGGCAATGAATTTATTGCTATGCTGAAGGATTCTTCGCTGGTTTCCGTTATCGGTTTTGAAGAACTGACAAGACGCGGCCAGCTGATTATTGCGCGTACCTATGCTTCTTTTGAAATCTGGCTGGCAGTTGCCGTAATTTACCTTATTATGACCTTTACGGTTGCGCGCCTGGTAGGGCTGATGGAGCGGAGGTTTGAAACAAAATGAGTACAGAAATGATTAAAATTACAGGCCTTAAAAAAAGCTACGGCAGCCTTGAAGTTTTAAAGGGCATTGACCTTACCATTGCCGAAAAGGAAGTAGTGGTAATTATAGGCCCATCCGGCAGCGGCAAAAGTACGCTTCTGCGCTGCATGAACTACCTTGAAGAACCGACTGAGGGCACGATTGTTGTTGACGGTATTAAGCTGGACGGCGAAGCCAACATTAACGAAGTGCGCAAAGAAGTAGGCATGGTGTTCCAGCGTTTTAACCTGTTCCCGCACATGACGGTGCTTGAAAACCTTGTGCTTGCCCCGATGAAAGTACGCGGCATTGACCGCAAAACCGCGGAAGCAACGGCTATGGAGCTTTTAGGCAAGGTTGGCCTTTCTGACAAGGCTGATTCTTATCCGGACCAGCTTAGCGGCGGGCAGCAGCAGCGTGTTGCTATTGCGCGTGCGCTTGCTATGAAGCCGAAAGCACTTTTGTTTGATGAACCGACATCTGCGCTTGACCCGGAAATGATTAAAGAAGTACTGGACGTTATGAAACGCCTTGCCAACGAAGGCATGACCATGGTGGTCGTTACTCACGAAATGGGCTTTGCGCGCGAAGTTGGCGACAGGGTGTTGTTTGTTGACGGCGGTAAAATTCTGGAACAGGGTAAACCTGACGACATTTTTTTACATGCCAAAGAAGAACGTACCCGCAGTTTCCTTTCCAAAATTTTATAATTGAAACTGTTACAATAGTAGCAGATTGTAAACTCGTGCAGAAAAAAGACTTTTTTGCACGAGTTTTTGTAATTTTTTGCAGGAGTTTTAATTATTATGGCGAATACAAATAATAACAAACTAAAGAGTTTGTTATCCCGGACCTCGGGATTAAGGAGGGATAATTTATGAACGTAAACGTAAGAGGAAAGAACATTGTTGTAACACCGGCGCTCAAAGAGTATGTTGAAAAGAAAATTACGAAAATCACGAGGCAGTTTAAAACCGTTGGCGATATCAGTGCAGTACTTAAAGTTGAAAAAGGCAACCACATTGTGGAAATTACCGTTCCTGCCAGCGGAATTTTAATCAGAGCCCAGGAATCTACCAAAGATATGTATTCGTCCATTGACTTGGTAGTAGAAAAAATTGAACGCCAGGTACATAAATATAAAACACGTCTTGCCAAACGTAAATATAGCAACTTTGTAGAGCCTGTACCTGCTCCCGAAGTAGAAGCGGCTCCGGATGAAGAATTCAAGATTATCAAGAACAAGAAGTTCTCGATGAACCCGATGACGGCTGAAGAAGCAATTTTGCAGATGAACCTGCTTGACCATGACTTCTTTGTATACTTTGACCCCGATTATGGCGGAGTAAATGTTGTATACCGCCGCAAAGACGGCAACTATGGTTTGCTGCAGCCTGAATTAAAATAATCTTTACATTGATTTCACAAAAAAGCCCGGGACAAAAGGCCCGGGCTTTTGACTTTTTGCGCGGTTTTTGGTAAAATTTTATATTAGTATAGTGTTTATAAAACAGGGAATTTTAAGGAGTGAGTGTGTTGCTCGAAAGCATATTAAAAAAGATTTTCGGTGACCCGAATGCCAAAGAATTAAAAAATATTCAGGTCATTGTCGATAAAATCAATGCACTGGAGCCGGAGATGCAGGCGCTGAGTTCAGCAAATCTTGCTGCTAAAACCGGCGAGTTTAAACTGCGCCTTGCCAAAGGCGAAACGCTTGATGATATCCTGCCGGAAGCGTTTGCCGTTGTGCGCGAAACTTCGCGCCGTATTACCGGCATGCGCCATTTTGATGTACAGCTTATAGGCGGCGTTGTTCTGCACCGCGGCAAAATTGCCGAAATGCGTACAGGCGAAGGCAAAACCCTTGTTGCAACCCTGCCTGCTTATTTGAATGCCCTTACCGGCAAAGGCGTACATGTTGTTACCGTTAACGATTACCTTGCCCGCCGCGACAGCGAGGACATGGGACGCATTTACAGAGCGCTCGGACTTTCCGTAGGCCTTATTGTGCATGATATGGATTACCCCGACCGCAAGGCTGCTTATGCTGCCGATATTACTTACGGCACCAATAACGAATTTGGTTTCGACTATCTGCGCGACAACATGGTAGTTGACGAAAATCAGATGGTTCAGCGCGAACTTAATTTCTGCATTGTCGACGAAGTTGACAGTATTTTAATTGACGAAGCGCGTACACCGCTGATTATTTCCGGCCCGGGCGAAAAATCTACCGATTTGTACCGCGTGCTGGCGCATGTAGTTGCCAACATGAACGAAAACGAGGACTATACGGTAGACGAAAAATTAAAAACCGTTGCGCCTACCGAAACTGGTATTGCCAAGGCAGAAAAAATGCTCGGCATCGCCAACCTTTATGACGCTGAACACGGCGTAGACTTTTCGCACCATTTGATGTGCGCATTAAAGGCCAAGGCCATTATGCACCGCGACAGGGATTACGTTGTAAAAGACGGACAGGTAATTATCGTCGACGAATTTACCGGCCGCTTGATGTTCGGCCGCCGCTTCTCCGAAGGCCTGCATCAGGCTATTGAAGCCAAAGAAGGTGTTAAGGTTGAACGCGAAAGCCAGACTCTGGCAACTATTACCTTCCAGAATTACTTCCGTATGTACAACAAGCTCAGCGGCATGACCGGTACCGCCAAAACGGAAGAACAGGAATTCCAGAAAATTTACGGCTTGGATGTAATTGTTATTCCTACCAACAAACCTATGATCCGTATTGACTATCCGGACGTTATTTATAAAACAAAACGCGCCAAATACAAAGCCGCCGTTGCGGAAATTGAAGAATGCCATAAATCCGGGCGACCGGTACTGGTCGGCACAACTTCTATCGCACAGTCCGAAGAACTTTCCGCAATGCTCAAACGCCGCGGCATAGCGCATAATGTACTTAACGCCAAATACCATGAAAAAGAAGCGGAGATTATCTCCAAAGCAGGCCAGTACGGCGCTGTAACCATTGCCACCAATATGGCAGGCCGCGGTACCGATATTATGCTTGGCGAAGGCGTTCCGGAACTCGGCGGCCTGCACATTATCGGTACGGAACGCCACGAAAGCCGCCGTATTGATAACCAGCTGCGCGGACGCTGCGCCCGTCAGGGTGACCCGGGTTCTTCCAAATTCTTCCTTTCGCTGGAAGATGATTTGATGCGCCTGTTCGGTTCGGACAACATTTCCGGCATTATGGATAAGCTGGGCATGGAAGAGGACGAGCCTATCGAACATAAACTTGTAACCAAGTCCATCGAATCTGCGCAGAAGAAGGTAGAAGCCCGTAACTTTACCATCCGTAAACAGGTTCTGGAATATGATAACGTTATGAACCAGCAGCGTGAAGTTATTTACAGCCAGCGCCGCAAAATTTTGCAGCAGGCCAACCTGCGCGATACCATTATGGAAATGGTGCATAAGGTTGTAGACCGCACTATGGCAATGTATGCTCCGCCGGAAGTATATTCTGAAGACTGGGATTTGCAGGCACTTATTAACTATGCCGAAGAATTCTACGCTCCGCGCGGGCTTTTAACCGTTGAATATCTGCAGAACCTCAGCCGTGAGGAACTGGAAGAATATCTGTACAAAGTTGCCGACGAGCATTACGCAGAACGTGAAGCCGCCATTACGCCGGAACTGATGCGTGAACTGGAAAACCTTGTAATGCTTAAGGTTGTAGACAACCACTGGATGGAACATCTTGATGCCATGGATATGCTGCGTGAAGGCGTTGGCCTGCGTGCATACGGGCAGAAAGACCCGCTGGTTGAATATAAATTTGAAGCCTACGATATGTTCCAGGCTATGATTGACGCTATTCAGGACGACGTTGTACGTTACATTTACCGCGTAAACGTTATTACCCAGCCTAAAGTGGAAGACCGTCTGGAAAATGCTTCTACCAATGCCGGTGACGAAGGCACCAAACAGCCTGTTGTTAAGAAGGAAGAACCGGGCCGCAATGACCCGTGTCCCTGCGGCAGCGGCAAAAAATATAAAAACTGCTGCGGCAAAGATAAATAAAAACAAAATTTAAAATAAATTACCTACGAAGGGATGTGAATTTGGTGCTGATAGAGGAATACAAACCTGAAATATCCGCATTGAAGCAAAAATTAGAGGAAATGAGGGGATCTCTTTGACGTCGCTGCCAAAGAGGACCGCATTGCTGAATTAGAACATAAAATGGGTGCGCCGGATTTCTGGGACAACCCGGATGCCGCGCAGAAAACCGCCCAGGCTGTTACGCAGCTGAAGGAAGAAGTGGGCATTGTACATAACCTTGAACAAAGGCTTGATGACCTTGAGGTTATGGTAGAGCTTGCTTTGGAAGAACCGGAATCCGGCATGGAAGAAGAACTTGAAGCCGGACTGGAAGCTGCAAAAGCAGAAATAGAGCATTTAGAACTGGGAATGCTTTTAAACGGCGAATATGATGCCAACAATGCTATTTTAACCTTGCATGCCGGTGCCGGCGGTACCGAAGCACAGGACTGGACAAGCATGCTTCTGCGCATGTTTACCCGTTATGCCGAGCGCCAGGGCTTTGCCATTGAAATGCTGGACTATCTGCCCGGCGATGAAGCAGGCGTAAAAAGTGCTACACTGCAAATTAACGGCCATAATGCTTACGGCTATCTGCGCAGCGAAAAGGGCGTACACCGCCTTGTGCGCATTTCTCCGTTTGACGCCAACGCACGCCGCCATACTTCTTTTGCGGCTGTTGACGTTATGCCTGAACTTGACGATACCGTCGATATTAAAATCGACCCGTCCGATTTAAAGGTTGATACTTACCGTGCCAGCGGCGCAGGCGGACAGCATGTAAACAAAACAAGTTCCGCCGTGCGTATGACGCATATTCCTACCGGCATAATTGTACAGTGCCAGAACGAACGCTCGCAGATTCAGAACCGTGAACGCTGCATGCAGCTTCTGCGCGCCAAACTGTACGAATATGAACGCGCCAAACAGGAAGCGCTGAAAAATGATATTGCCGGTGATTACCAGGACATTGAATGGGGCAGCCAGATACGCTCGTATGTTTTCCAGCCGTATAAAATGGTTAAAGATCACCGTACAGGTGCCGAAACAGGCAACGTGCAGGCTGTTATGGACGGCGGCCTGGATATGTTTATTGAGGCTTATTTAAGGTCACAGCAAAAGAAAATTTAACTGGCTAATGGGTGGAGATAGCAATGAAAAGCCGTTATAATCCGGTTTTGCTGGCAGTTATTGTTATAGGGCTTGTTTGTGCTTTATGGCTTAATTACAGCAGATATGAAATAGAAGAAAAAAACAATACCGTAGAAATGGCTATGGAATACGAAGGTTTGCAGCAGCTTGCCGGCTGGGAAGGCCTGCCGCTTGATTCCGTATTGAAAGATTTTAAAGATGCCGGTGTTACTTCGCTGATAGTTTTTGACACTACCCTGCAAAAACTTGACAACAAAGGGCTTGTTTATGCCGCTCCTGGGCGTGAGCTTTTGCACGGCGGAACTGCCGGAACGCAGTTTGCGGCTTTGAAGCAGCAGGATATAATTCCCGATGCAGTTTATATTACAGAGGGTAAATCGCCTGTAACTTTTAAAGAAACAGAGAAAGACCTGTATCTGCGCTACGCGCCGGAACGTATTGCCGTTGTAAGTGAATCTCCGCGTATTATCCGTGTTTTGGGTGACCCGCGTATTATTGAAGGTGACAACTATGACACCAAAATGCCGCTGATGCAGGCGCCTCTTGGCCTTTCCACCGAAGAAATGCGCCAGATTGCAGCTGCCGGGTTTAACGTTATCGTCCGCCCGCAAAATTATTTGCCGGTAACGGAACAGCAGATAGACAGCATTTTCAGCCGTATTGATGAATCCGGCGCGAATGTTGTTTCTTATATCGGCTGCGGCAAGGAAGTAGTTGGTTTTCCCGATAAACTCGATTACATGGCCGAAAAATTGTTAAGCCATAACATGGTTTTCGGTATGGTTGAACACTATACCCAGCTCCAGTTTGCGCCCATGGAAGGCCTTATTCCCATGGCTGAAAAAATGGATTACCAGGTAGCGCGTTCTTATATTATCGACAAAGCCGAACAGCGCAAGCTGAAAATGCCCGAGGCTTTGCGCCGCTGGGCACTTACCGATGAAGAACGCAATATCCGCATCAATTATATTAAACCTTTTATGCTGCCGCAGAACGGGCAGGATATTTTAGAGCTTAACCTTGATTATGTTAAAAGCATTGCCGCTGATGTTCAGTCGCGCGGCTTTAAGCTTGGCACCAGCGGTGTGTTTAACGCGGATGCCGATGGCTATCAGGCATATTTCCCCGATAAAATGCTGTTGGTTCTGCCTGCACTTGCCGTTGTTGCAGCAGGCGTAATGTATCTTGCACTGCTTTTGGGGCTTGGCAGTAAATTGCAGTATATTCTGTTTGCGGTTTTTGGTGCCGCAGCTGCTGCATTGGTTGTAAAAATGTCTTCGCCTTTGCCGAGACAGCTTCTGGCATTTGTTTCTGCCTGCGTATTCCCGGTACTTTCAATGATTGTAGTTGTGGAATGGTGGGAGAGCGTAAAAGTACGCTGCAAATGCATGGTGCAGTTTTTAATGCGCACTACCGTACAGCTTGGCGCGGCAGTTGCCATGTCCTTGTGCGGTGCGGCAATGATTTCCGCACTTTTGGGCGATATCCGTTTCTTTTTGGAAATTGACATTTACCGCGGCGTAAAATTAACGTTTATTATGCCGGTATTATTAATGCTGTTATGGTATGTCAAACGGTTTAATATTTTCGGCGGCAAAACTGGCGGCGGCCTTATTGCCGATATCCGCTATCTTTTATCGACCCATATTAAACTTGAACATTTATTTATTCTGGGTGTTCTGGCTTTTGTAGCTTATATTTTTGTAGGCCGCAGCGGCCATACTTCCGGTGTGCCGGTTTGGGGCATTGAGCTTAAAATGCGTGCCCTGCTGGAACAGCTGATGTATGCACGCCCGCGTACCAAAGAATTTATGATTGGGCATCCTGCATTTTTTGTAGCGGCTTACGCGGCTTATTACAAAGCTCCGCGCCTGTGGCAGATGATACTTGTGGCAGGAGCGGTTATCGGGCAGGGCAGCCTTGTGCAGACCTTTGCACATATGCGCACGCCGGTTATCATGAGCTATATCCGTGCGCTGGACGGCTACTGGCTTGGCGCCGTAATAGGCATAGCAGCAGTAGTTGTGCTTAATTTGTTAATGCCTTATTTGCAGAAGTGGCAAAGGAGATATTTGGGTAATGAATAAAATTGTCATTTCCGGATATTACGGATTTGCCAACGCGGGTGATGAAGCCATGCTTACATCTATTGTAAGGGCTTTGCGCGGCGTACAGCCGGAAATTGACCTGACGGTTATTTCCGGTAATCCTGCCGAAACATCTGCCAAACATAAAGTAAAAAGCATTTACCGTTTTAACTTTTTTAAAATATACAGTGCTGTAAAAAATGCCGATATGCTTTTAAGCGGCGGCGGCAGCCTTTTGCAGGATGTAACCAGCCTGCGCAGCCTTTTTTATTATCTGTTCATTATTTTAATGGGCAAAATGGCAGGCAAAAAGGTTATGCTGTATTCGCACGGCATTGGTCCAATCCGCAATACGCTGGCAAGAAAGCTGACAAGAATTGTCTGCAGCAAGGCAGATTTAATTACTGTAAGAGATGCAGATTCGCAGACTGAACTCTTAAAAATGGGCCTCAGCGGCAGAAATATTATTGTAACTGCCGATTCTGTGCTGGCTTTGCCCGTTGCAGATAAAACTATAGGGCAAAAAATACTGCAAAATGCCGGTATTGACATTAACAGGCCGGTGCTTGGTATTTCCGTACGCCCGTGGGCAAATGATATAAATTGCTTTAAGGTAATTGCAGCTGCCTTAAAACAGTTTAAATCGGAGCATGACGCGCAGATAGTGCTTTTGCCATTGCAGTATCCGGCAGATTTAAAAAGCTGTGCTGCCGTTAACAGCTTTTTAAAAGACGAAAAAGACATTTATTTTTTGGATTCCGCATATAACACGGAAGAATTTTTATCGCTGATAGGCAATTTTAAGCTGCTTTTGGGCATGCGCCTGCACGCACTGGTTTTTGCGGCAGTTATGAAGGTGCCGCTTTTGGCAATTTCGTACGACCCCAAGGTTGACGCATTTGTAAATACCGCCGGTGGGGTGCTTGCCGGAAGTGTGGATGATATAAAGAAAGAGCAGCTTGTAAACGTACTTAAAGCCGCGTGGTGCAAGCCGCCGGTTGTACAGAATGAACGGATGGAGCAGCTGCGCAGTAAGGCACAGCTTAATTTGGAAAGAACTTTTGCGCTGCTGCGCGGTGAAGAATGAAAGGAGCAGGCCGTATGCTGGAAATGATAGACGTAAGCAAAATTTATCCAGGCGGTTCAGTCGCTTTGCAGGATATTAACGTCCGTATTGAGCAGGGCGAATTTGTTTTTATTGTAGGCCCGAGCGGCGCAGGAAAGTCTACTTTCTTTAAAATGCTGTTCCGTGAGGTTCTGCCTTCCAGCGGTAAAGTTATCGTAAACGGGCATGACCTTGTAAAAATGACAGATAAGGAAATTCCGTATTTCAGAAGGCAGCTGGGCATAGTTTTTCAGGATTACCGCCTGCTGCCTGACCGTACCGTATATGACAATGTTGCGTTTGCAATGCAGGTTATCGAAACTCCGTACCGCAAAATCAAACGCCGCGTTAACGATGTGCTTGACCTTGTAGGGCTGCGCAAGCGTGCGCATGCTTATCCTACCGAGCTCAGCGGCGGCGAACAGCAGCGCATTGCCATTGCACGCGCCATTGTTAACGACCCTATCCTTTTAATAGCCGATGAACCTACCGGCAACCTCGACCCGGAAACCAGCTGGGAAATTATGGATATTTTCCGCGAGGTAAACAAAAGCGGAACCACTATTGTAATGGCTACGCACGACAGGGAAATAGTTGATGAAATGGAAAAAAGGGTTATAGCCATTGAGCACGGACATATTGTGCGCGATGATGCAAAAGGAGTATACGGCTATGAGTCTTAGTACGAAAGAATATTTTGTAAGAGAAACATATAAATCCATACGGCGCAACGGCCTGATGAGCGTAGCCTCTGTATCGACCGTTGCTTTGTCGCTGTTGGTTTTGGGTATGTTTCTTTTATTATTTTTAAATACCAATAACCTTGCCCAATATCTGGAAAGCCAGGTACAGATAACCGTTTATATGCAGGATGAAGTAGACGGCGATGTGCTGGAAGCAACGCGTACCAAACTGGAAGGGCTTCCAGGTGTCGAAAAAGTTACTCCGGTAACCAAAGAAGAAGCGCTGGAACGTTTTAAAGAACGCCTTGGCGAACAGCAGAACCTGCTTAACTCGCTTGGCACGGATAATCCATTCCCGTATTATTTTGAAGTGGAAGTGGACGCTCCTGAACGCATAGCCGAGCTTACTCCGCAGATAGGCGAGATGGAAGGCGTGGAAACCGCAAAATTCGGGCAGGAAGTTGTTGAGCAGCTGTTTCAGATTACCAAAATACTGCGTATTGGCGGTATTCTGCTGGTAGTGCTGCTTGCTTTTGCAACGCTGTTTATTATTGCAAATACCATCCGCCTGACGGTTTTTGCCCGCAGGCGCGAAGTTAACATAATGAAATACGTAGGCGCAACCGACTGGTTTATCCGCTGGCCGTTCATGTTGGAAGGCATGACGCTGGGCTTTTTCGGTTCGCTTATTTCCATTACCATAATAGATATTTCTTATTCGGCACTGCTGTCGCGTATTTATTCCACGCTGGCGTTTTTGCCGATGCTGCCTCCTTACCCGATGCTGATTTATGTTGATTTGTTTATTATCATCAGCGGTACAGCTATTGGTGCGGCCGGCAGTTACGTATCTTTGCGCAAGTTCCTGCGCGTTTGACGGGAGGGCTGCGCATGTTGAAAAGTAAAGTTCTGGCGGCAGTTCTGGCGGCATGTGTTGCAGGCCTGCCGGTGCTGCATGGTTACGCCGACGAACTTTCTGAAAAACAAGCTGAATATGACAGGGTGCAGCAGCAGATGCGCGATATGGAAACGCAGCGCGAAGAAGCAAGGCGTGCTGCCGATGCGGCCAGCAGCCGTATGGAAGAAGTAGTAAGTGAACTGCGCCAGCTGCAGATACGCCTTGACGAGATTAATGCCCGCCAGGCGGAACTTGATGCTGCCATTGCCGATAATCAGGCTAAACTGGCAGAAGAAAAAGCCAACCTTGAACGCAGGATGAACATTTTTAAAAAGCGCCTGCGCGATATTTATATCAACGGACAGATTAACTATCTGGACGTACTTTTGGGTGCGAAAGATTTTTCCGATTTTTCGTCCCGTATGTTCCTGCTGCAAAAAATAATCAGCCGCGATATTGCAATGCTTGATGCCATTAACAAATCAATGGCTGAAATTGAAAAGCGGCAGGAAGAACTTGATGCCCAGACAAAGGAGCTTGATGCTTTGAGGGCAGAACTTGAAGTAAAACGCCAGGAAGCAGAAGCACGGCGTGAAGAAAGAGCGCAGCTTTTATATGCTGCCGAAGAAGAACGCAGCCAGGTTGAAGGCGAGTACGACCGCCTTGCCGCTATCAGCGAAAACATTGCCAGCATGCTGCGCAGCCTGCAAAATGCGGGCGGTATGCCGGGCGGCGGAGGCACGGGCAAATTTATCTGGCCGGTGCAGGGCGAAATTACTTCCTACTATGGCTGGCGTACACATCCTATTTTCGGCACTACCCGTTACCATTCCGGTTATGATATTGCCTGTGACACCGGTACGCCTATTGCTGCGGCGGACAGCGGCACGGTTGTATATTCCGGCTGGCTGGGCGGTTATGGCTACTGCGTAATGATTGACCATGGCGGCGGGCTTGTAAGTTTGTATGGGCATAACAGTGAACTGTGGGTATCTGAAGGCCAGTATGTGCAGCAGGGCCAGACGATAGCTCTTGCAGGCAGCACCGGCTGGTCTACCGGCCCGCACTGCCATTTTGAAGCACGCCTGAACGGTGAACTTACCGACCCGATGAACTATCTGCCGTAATGGGCTGCAATTGGAGGGGCATAAATGCTGAAAAAAAGGTTTAACTTTTTAACTTTGCTGCTGGCATGTGCCTGTACAGCAGTAATTACCTTGGCCGTTATCATGGCTTTGGTGCAGAAAGCGGCCGGCAGTTCTGCCGGAGGCATGGTATTTTTAAAAACACTTGTTACCGTGCGCGATAACTATGTGGAGCCGGTTGACAGCGAAAAACTGTTTGACGGTGCTACTTCCGGCATGGTTAAGGCTTTGGGCGACCCGTATTCCGCTTACCTTGACAAGAAAAGCTTCAGCGAAATTACTGATTTGACGGACGGTGTTTTTGGCGGTATTGGCGTGGTTCTTGGCAAAAAGGACGATGATTTTGTTGTAGTTGCGCCAATGAAAGGAACACCGGGCGATGAAGCCGGAATAAAAGCTGGAGATAAAATTCTTGCCGTTGACGGCACGAATGTTGACGGTATGCAGCTGGAGGATGTTGTTGCCAAAATACGCGGCAAACAGGGCACGGAAGTGGAGCTGCTTCTTGAAAGCGCAGACGGCGCAGAGCGCACCGTGCGCGTTATCCGCGGCGATATTAAGGTAGAATCGGTAGGTGGGCAGATGCTGCCCGGTACAAAAATCGGTTATATACGCATTTCGGTATTTAACGAACAGACCGGCGCCGATTTTGCCAAAAAGTATATAGAGCTTGAAAAAGAAGGCATGCAGGCCTTGCTGCTTGATTTGCGCCATAACCCCGGCGGCATTTTGGGCGAATGCGTAAAAGTTGCGCAGTACATTGTTCCCAAAGGCACGGTGGTATCTATTAAGGACCGCAGCGGCAATACCTTTGTTGAAGAATCAAACCTTGAAAAAGTCAAATATCCGCTGGCTGTGCTTGTTGACCACGGCAGCGCCAGTGCGGCTGAAATTGTTGCCGGTGCCGTGCAGGATACGGGTGCGGGCAAGCTTTTCGGCGTGCAGACTTTTGGCAAGGGGTCGGTTCAATCCGTTTATAAATTAAGTGAAAATACAGGGCTGAAACTTACAACAGCCAAATATTATACGCCGAGCGGGCGTTCCATTCACGGCACCGGCATTAAGCCGGATGTTGAGGTTGAGCTTGACCTGCAAAGCATGAAAGACACTCAGCTGGAAGCAGCAGAAAACTATTTAAAAGAACAGCTTGCAAAATAAGAAAGGAGCAGCAAAGCAGTAATGTTTAAGGGAGTTTTGGCTTTGACGGCTACGGCGGCAATCAGCCTTGCCGTATTTGCAAATTCTGCATCGGCAGAAGATTTGACAAAATTTTATTCAACCGAACGCGTAAGCGGCTACAAAAGCGGCGAATTTATGATTTTGGCAGAAGATGACGTTAATTTCCGTGCCAATCCTGCCGTAAGCAATAACATAATCAGCTGCCTGCCGCGCCATTCGCTGCTGCGCATTACAAAAGACGAGCAGCCCTGGGCTGAAGCCGTATGGAACGGGCATAAGGGTTACATTGCAACCGAATATTTAACGCCTGCGGAAGCTGAACCCTTGCTTAATGACGAGGATATTAATTTTGGCGAATGGAAACTTGACGATGTTTTTGTGCCGGAAAACGCGGCTCTCGGCAAACTGCTTAAAGAAGGCAAAGAACACGGTGATTATGTTTATGAGTATGCAGATGTAAAAATCAGCGTTAACCGTAAAAAACATATTATTACGGCTATGGAAGGCAAATCGTCCTTGTTTGCAACCATGCGCGGCGTAAGCAACGGCGATGAAGCCGC
The DNA here is from genome assembly GCF_023336935.1 of Phascolarctobacterium sp. ET69. Taxonomy (GTDB): domain Bacteria; phylum Bacillota; class Negativicutes; order Acidaminococcales; family Acidaminococcaceae; genus Fusicatenibacter_A; species Fusicatenibacter_A intestinipullorum. Next base: position 420,035 of record NZ_JAMBLR010000001.1, on the reverse strand, counting down.
ACGTGTTGTAGGACAGTACGGCATGCCTAACAGAGTGGTTTATTTTACGCCTGATAAAAATGACGAAAGTTTAAAGCAAACCATGATGCTTGGATATGATTTTCCGAATGACGGTGATTATGAAGATGCCGGGCTTGATTTTTATATTGATGCCAATGACCGTGTAAGTAAAATAGTTTTGCGCAAAGACGATTAACGTTTATGTGCATAAATTTGTAAACTGCTTTACACATTTACAGCAAAATTAAAAATTTTAAGGCTTTTGATAAAAATTTGTTGACTAATTACAGTATTGTGCGTAAACTATACACAAGTTAATAATTACCACTAAACCTACGAGACGGAGATCAAGTCAGAAAATGCGCTCACAGAGAGTCCGGTTGCTGGGAACGGATAGAAATGCAGTCTGATAAATGGACCGTTGAGGGTGCAGTCAAAGCAGGTTTTTCTGTGAGTATTCTGCAACGCAGCGCCAGCGTTACGGGCGAGGGGTGTGTTGGCACTCTGCTAAAGTGCGCGGAATCTTCCGCGAATCAAGGTGGTACCGCAGGTTTATAGCATTATTGCCTGTCCTTGTATATTTACAGGGACAGGCTTTTTTATTTAGCGCGGCAGCCATTTCCAACAAAAAACTTTCAGGGGGGACAAAATGTTGAATTTAAGTTTGGATGAAGTAAAAGCCTATGCCGCTGATTATATGGTTGTACCGGTTGCAAAGGAATGTTTTGCCGATATGGTAACGCGGAATCGGTAATGACGCCGGACGGCATGAAAATACTTGCAAATTTTTTGAGTGACTGATATTTAAGGTGGATTAAAAAATGATTAACACAGCAATTGCCAAACTTGCAGCAGGGCAGAACCTTGCAGGAACAGAAACACGCGAAGCCTTTGACCAGATTATGAGCGGCGGCGCAACCAATGCCCAGATTGCGGCTTTTATTACCGCCATGCGCATGAAAGGTGAAACAATAGACGAAATTACCGCCTGTGCGCAGGTGCTGCGCGAAAAATGCAGCCGCATCCATACTCAGGGTGACGTTCTTGATATAGTAGGCACAGGCGGCGATTGCGCGAATACTTTTAATATATCCACAACCAGTGCCTTTGTAATAAGTGCGGCCGGGCAGCCGGTGGCAAAGCACGGCAACCGCAGCGTATCAAGCAAAAGTGGCGCCGCCGATGTACTTGAAGCTTTGGGTGTAAAAATAGATTTGCCGGCAGAGAAAAACGAAGAACTGCTGCAAAAAATTAACCTTTGCTTTTTGTTCGCGCAGTCCTGCCACGCTTCAATGCGTTATGCAGGCCCGGTGCGCAAGGAAATCGGCATCAGAACCATTTTTAATATCATAGGGCCTTTGGCAAACCCGGCCTTTGCAAGTTTGCAGCTTTTGGGCGTTTACCAGAAGGAACTGGTGCTGCCGCTGGCGCGCGTGCTTTCAAACCTCGGCGTTAAACGCGGCATAGTGGTTTACGGCAACGACGGGCTTGACGAAGTAACGGTTTCTTCAACCAACACAATGGCCGAAATTATTAACGGCAAAGTTACGGAATATATTTTCGACCCTGCTGATTTGGGCTTTAAACGCTGCTCCAAAGCCGACCTTGTAGGCGGAGATGCACAGGAAAACGCGCAGATAACCACGAATATTTTAAACGGCACGGAACGCGGCAGCAAACGCGATGCAGTTGTTTTAAACAGTGCCGTAAGTTTATATCTCGGCGGCAAAGGCAGCATTAAGGAATGTGCAGCTCTGGCAGAAGAAACCATTGACAGCGGCAGGGCTTACAAAAAATTGCAGCAGCTTGTAAAATTAAGCAATATGTGAGGCTTTTATGATACTTGATACTTTAGCGGCGGCATCTAAAGAACGTGCCGGTGAACTGATAAAAAAATATGGTTTAAATGCTTTGCGCCGTGAGGCGGAAGCGCTGCCGCAGGTAAACCGCGGGTTTGGGCAGGCGTTAAAAAAGGAGGGGCTTTCTTTTATCTGCGAAGTAAAAAAAGCCTCGCCTTTCAAAGGGCTTATCGCAAAGGATTTTAACCCGGTTTTGCAGGCCGGGGCTTACGAAAAAGCTGGTGCGGCAGCCGTGTCGTGCCTTACGGAACCGCAGTATTTTTTAGGCAGCAACGAATATTTAAAGGCAATCAGCCAAAGCATTTCGCTTCCTGTTCTGCGTAAGGATTTTACCGTACACGAAGCGCAGATTTACGAAGCAAAACTTATCGGCGCTGACGCCATACTTTTAATAACGGCACTTTTGGAAGAAAGCGTTTTGCGCGAATATCTTGCCGCGGCAAAAAGTATTGGGCTTGATGTTTTAACGGAAGTGCATGATGAAGCGGAGCTGGAAACGGCGCTGAAAGCCGGTGCGGAAATTATAGGCGTTAATAACCGCAACTTAAAGGATTTTACGGTTGATTTTAACAACAGCCTGCGTTTAAAAAAGCTGGTGCCGCCGGGCATAACTTTTGTGGCGGAAAGCGGCATAAAAACGCGCAATGATATTATAAAACTGCAAAACGCCGGTGCAGACGCTGTATTAATAGGTGAAACGCTGATGCGCAGCGGTGATGCAGCAGGTGCGCTGAAACAACTGGCAGGTGTTGAGTGATGGTAAAGGTAAAAATTTGCGGCATAAAAACTTTGCAGGACGTGGAATTGGTAAACAGGCAAAAGCCTGATTTTACCGGCTTTGTGTTTTATCCGTTAAGCAAACGGTATGTAAGTTTAATAACGGCACGCATCCTGAAAGCAAAACTGAATAAAAAAATAAAGAGCATTGGGGTTTTTGTAAATGCCCCGCCGGAGGAAATTGCCGCGGCTGCCGAACTTGGCATAATAAACATGGTGCAGCTGCACGGAGATGAAACCAACGCCTATATTGCGGAACTGCGCAAAATATGCACGCTGCCAATTATTAAAGCCGTGCGCGTAAGGGAAGAAGCAGACATAAAAAAAGCCGCGTTTTACAACTGCGAGTATTTTTTGTTCGATACTTACAGCACAGCCTCATACGGCGGAACGGGCAGGCAGTTTGACACGCAGCTTTTAAAGGGCGTTAAAATAAATAAACCTTACTTTTTAGCCGGCGGGCTGAATGCCGGAAATGTGCGCAGTGCATTAAAAGGCTTAAAGCCTTACGCCGTTGACGTAAGCGGCGGAGTGGAAAGCGGCGGCAGTAAGGATGAAGTTAAAATTAAAAATTTTATAAAACAGGTGAAAGGATGAATATGATGACTAAAGGAAGATACGGAATACACGGCGGGCAGTATATACCGGAAACATTGATGCACGCGGTTATAGAGCTTGAAAAGGCTTATGAATATTATAAAAACGACCCGCAGTTTAACAAAGAATTGCAGGAACTTTTTCATGAATATGCCAACCGCCCTTCACTTTTGTATTATGCCGAAAAGATGACCAAAGACCTTGGCGGCGCTAAAATTTATTTAAAGCGCGAAGACCTGAACCATACCGGCTCGCATAAAATAAACAACGTGCTGGGGCAGGTGCTGCTGGCCAAAAAAATGGGCAAAAAGCGTGTGCTTGCGGAAACAGGCGCAGGCCAGCACGGCGTGGCAACGGCAACGGCGGCTGCGCTGATGGATATGGAATGTACGGTTTATATGGGGCGCGAAGATACCGAACGTCAGGCTCTGAACGTATTCCGCATGGAACTTTTGGGGGCAAAGGTAGTAGCGGTGGAAAGCGGCACCAAAACCCTTAAAGATGCCGTTAACGAAGCGCTGCGCCAGTGGACTGCCAATGTAAACGACACCTATTATGTGCTTGGTTCCGTTATGGGTCCGCACCCGTATCCGGAAATGGTACGCGATTTTCAGAGCGTTATCGGCAAGGAAGTGAAAGCCCAGATTCTTGAAAAAGAAGGCCGCCTGCCGGATATTGTAATGGCCTGCGTGGGCGGCGGCTCTAACGCCATGGGCCTGTTTTATGATTTCATTCCCGACAAGGAAGTACAGCTTATCGGCGTGGAAGCAGCAGGGCGCGGCGTTAATACGGCGCAGACGGCGGCAACCATTGCCCGCGGCAGCCTCGGCATTTTCCACGGCATGAAATCTTACTTTTTGCAGGATGAATACGGCCAGATTGCACCGGTATACAGCATTTCGGCAGGGCTTGATTACCCCGGCATAGGGCCTGAACACGCGGCTCTTTATGATAGCGGGCGTGCACAGTATGTATCGGCAACTGACGACGAAGCGGTAGCGGCGTTCAGCTATCTTTCCAGAACAGAAGGCATTATTCCGGCTATCGAAAGCGCACACGCTATTGCCTATGCACAAAAGCTGGCGCCTACTTTGCCGAAAGATAAAATTATCGTAGTAAATGTTTCCGGCCGCGGCGATAAAGACGTAGCAGCCATTGCAAGATACATGGGGGTGGATTTGCATGAGTAAAATAGCAGCAGCTTTCAAAAAACAGCGTAAATGTTTCATACCTTTTATAACGGCAGGCGACCCGAACCTTGATGTTACCGAGCAGCTTATTGTTGCCATGGCAAACGCCGGTGCGGATATTGTTGAACTGGGCATACCTTTTTCCGACCCGGTGGCGGAGGGCGAAGTAATTCAGGCAGCCAACATCCGTGCTTTAAGCGCAGGTACCACAACCGATAAAATTTTTGCCATGTTAAAAAACGTACGCACAAAAACGGATGTGCCGCTGGTGTTTTTAACTTATATCAACCCCATTTTTACCTATGGCACGGAAAAATTTCTGGCAAACTGCCAAAGCGTTGGGCTGGACGGAATTATTGTACCGGACGTGCCTTACGAAGAAAAAGCGCCGCTGTCAGAGCTTTGCCGTAAGTACGGCGTGGATTTAATTCCGCTGGTAGCGCCGACCTCTGACGAGCGCATTAAAATGATTGCCAAAGATGCGGAAGGGTATGTGTATATTGTTTCTTCACTTGGTGTTACAGGCGTGCGCAGCGACATTACCACCGACATTGCCGCTATGACGGAAAAAATACGCCAGGCAACGAATGTGCCGGCGGCAGTTGGTTTTGGCATAGCAACGCCTAAGCAGGCCGAAGAAATGGCGGCAGTAAGTGATGGCGCCATTGTTGGCAGCGCAGTTGTAAAAATAGTTGGCAAATACGGTACGGACTGCGTACAGCCCGTTAGCGATTACGTAAAAGAAATGGCGGAAGCAGTACATAAAGTTCAATAAATAAATTCACAAAGGTTCCGTGGTTTGCGGAGCCTTATTTTTTATATAAAAAAGCGCCTGTATCAGATGTTGCTCTGAATACAAGCACTTTTTGCATTAAAATTTATAAGATTGTATCTTATCTGCTTATGGTTAAACTGTCGTACAGATAGGGAGGAGTTGCCATTTTATCGGATAATCCGTCGTAACGGAACATATAGGTGGAAATAGTCATGGTATCACCGTCAACATTAATTAAAATATATGATTATTCATGTGTTTTGCTGGTATCTGTGCCCCAAGGATTTTGGGCAGGCGCTGCGGAATTTACATCCAGAAAGCTGTAATTGGGTGTCAGTGGGTCACCGGCAGAAATCTGGTAATTGCGTGCCGCATACCATTTAACCGCGCCGGAATGCCCGCCGGTAATGTAGAGAGGAATACCGGAAACACTGCGATAGGTATTATTTTCCGCACTTAGGTTTGCATTGCTGCCAGTGCCGGTTACAAAGCCTCTGGCATATACATGGTCATGCCCCTGCAAAACCAAATCTACGCCAAGTTCTGCCAGCAGGGGTGACCAGAATTTACGTGCGGATATAATGCCGGAATCCACGATATGTGCGGCGCCGGAATAGAGCGATTGGTGAAAACAGGCAACAAGCCACTTGCCGTTATTTTTGGCATCGGCTGCCTGCTGGCGCAGAAAATCTGCCTGTGCTGCCCAGGTGTCCGGGTTGTTCATGTTAAGAACTACAAATTTTACGTTGCTGTAATCAAAAGCATAAACAACAGGGCCTACGCCGCTGTTGGCGCAGGGAGCAGTAATGTGGCCGCTGAAACTGCTGTTGTCGTGGTTGCCCTGTGCGGCAGCAATAAGGTGGCTGCCGAAAAAGGTTTGCCCGGCATTGGCATTTATACCGCCGTTTTCAAAAAGCATTTCCCATTGCCGTTCATTACGGGAGGAGTCTGTTATATCACCGGCAATATAGGCAAAAGCCAAATCATCACGGCTGTTCAGCAGAGAGAACATGGCTCCAGTTGCTTTGGCGTCAGCTTCAAAACCAATCTGTGTGTCGGTTAAAAAGGCGAAGGTAAAAGCACCTGTTTCTGCCGGTGTTTTAAACGTGCCGGAATAAGAGCCTGCAATGTTATAGGTATAGTTACTATCAGGTGCAAGCCCATCTACTTTGGCAGAATAAAGGTATTTGCCTGCTGAATCCGACCAGACAGGATTGGCGGCATAATCAACAGTTCCCTTTGGCCCTGTTACGGAAAACGCTCCCTGTGCTGCGTCCGGCGCGGAATAGGTGAGGTAAACAGCATCCGGCGTTTGCCCGATATGCAAGTTAACTTGGCTGACGGTGCCTGCCGCAAAGCATTGCAATATACTTAGCAGGCTTAAAAACATTCCCAGCAGCAGGGCGGCGCTCCATCTTTTGAGGCGGTAAATCATCTTAAATCACACTCCTTGTCAGATGTGTTTATAGTAACGTTAAAAGGTGAAATATAAATTAAAACTCATTTTACTATGATGTGTCCGCATTTTTATTTGTTATGATTAAAAAGTTTGAAATAATGTACGGAAAACGGAGTGAAAAATCAGTTTTGGCATAGTGATTTGATATTAAAAAAATACCCGTTGCTGAAATATTAAGTAAACAGGCAGAACAAAAGCACTTGCATTAGGGTGAACCTTATATACAAGTGCTTTAAGTTTAATTCAGGTTTAAAATTGTGATTATTACAGTCTGCCGCTGCTGTTCAGTACGTCGCGCATTTTGTGAACTACCATTTGTTTAATGGCTTCGCGTGCAGGTTTTAAGTATTGGCGCGGGTCAAAATCAGCAGGATGTTCGTGCATATATTTGCGGATGGAAGCAGTCATGGCAAGGCGCAGGTCGGTATCAATGTTAATTTTGCAAACGCCGAATTTACCAGCTTTTAAGAGCATGTCTTCCGGTACGCCCTGTGCGCCGTCCAGTTTGCCGCCGTATTTGTTGCATTCTTCAACAAACTGCGGAATAACGGTGGATGCGCCGTGCAGTACAAGCGGGAAGCCCGGCAGCATGTTGGTAATTTTTTCAAGGCGGGCAAAATCAAGTTCCGGTTTGCCTTTAAATTTGTAAGCGCCGTGGCTGGTGCCGATAGCGATAGCCAGAGAGTCAACGCCGGTACGTTCTACAAATTCTACTGCCTGGTCAGGGTCGGTGTAAGTAGCGTCTTTGGTGTTTACTTTAACTGCGTCTTCAACACCGGCAAGGCGGCCGAGTTCGGCTTCAACAACAACGCCTTTGTTGTGGGCGTAGTCAACAACACGTTTGGTAAGCTCAATGTTTTCTTCGAACGGATGCTTGCTGCCGTCAATCATAACGGAGGTAAAGCCGCCGTCAACGCAGGCTTTGCAGATTTCAAAATCTTCGCCGTGGTCAAGGTGCAGGCAGATGGGCAGGCCGGTGTCTTCAACGGCTGCTTCTACCAGTTTCATTAAATAAATGTGGCTGGCGTATTTGCGTGCGCCTGCGGAAACCTGCAAAATTAAAGGGGAATTTTCTTCCTTGGCGGCAGAAACAATTCCCTGTATAATTTCCATATTATTGACATTGAACGCGCCAACAGCGTAATGTCCTTCATAGGCTTTTTTAAACATTTCTGTAGATGTTACTAATGGCATTTGCTACAACTCCTTTTCAAGAATTTTATAAGTTAATTATAGCATACTATATTGATAATTAGTATATAATTTTACGCAAATCTTCCGGAAGCCCGCAGGAAATTTCCAAAACCCTGCCGGTAACGGGGTGGGTAAATTTTAAATAACTGGCGTGCAGCGCGTGGCGGCTCTGCGGACCGGGCGTTCCGTAGAGGTTGTCGTTATAAAGCGGGCAGCCTATATGCGCAAGGTGAACGCGTATCTGGTGGGTGCGCCCCGTGTGCAGCGTAAGCTCCGCAAGTGCCATGTTTTTATTTGTAAAAAGCACGCGGTAATCGGTGCGGGCATATTTGCCGCTTTCGCTGATGCAGCGCTCAATTATGCTGCCTTCCTTGCGGGCAATGGGCGCTTCAATAATGCCTTCTGCGGCAGGCGGAAGGTTTGCCGTAATGCCGAGGTATTTTTTTACCATTTGCTGCTGCGAAAGCAAAAACTGTATGCGCGGCTGCTTGGCAAAAACAACTAGCCCGGAGGTATTGCGGTCGAGCCTTGAAACGGGGTGCAGGCCGCTTTCTATATGGCTGGCTTCATAATAGCGCTTAACAAAATTATATAAAGTGCCGCCGTCCTCTTTTACCGTTGGGTGTACCAGCATTCCGGCAGGCTTATTGATGACAAGCAAAAATTCGTCTTCATAATAAACGGTTCCGGGGCCTAAAGTAAACATCAGTGCTGCACCGGCGGTTCTTTATCAACAAAGGTAATGCTGTCCAATTTTTGTTTTACCTGCGCACGGATGTTGCCAAGGTAAAGCTCGTAAAGTTCTTTCTGCTCAATAAGTTCGCTTTCGGTTAAGCCCTCGGTGCGTTTTTTGCGCGCCAGAAAGTTAATGCGTGCAATCATTTCCTGCATATTCATAAATATCGTCCTCCTGTATCTGTATTATTATAGCAGGGGCGCGCAAAGCGGGCAATATTTAACTTGCGTAGGATTATTTTTTATTGGATTTTTAAAAATTCTATGTTATAATGGTACGGTAAGTGAATAAATCGGCCTGTGTACTGCGGTGCAAGCCCGCAGCGGTCCCGCCGCCGGTTTTAGCCGGAAGCATGGCTGATAATGGCTGTATCTACGGGCGATGGAGAGAGCAAAAAAGAACACTGCGCAAGCGGTGTTGTTGGTATTTGTGACTTCTGCCGTAGGGCAGGAGCCTTTTTTATTATTAAAGGCAGCTGTTTCCGGCAGGATATGCCGGAGTTGGAAAGGATTTTTATGGAAGAATACACATTTTCGCAGGGCAAACAAATGCGCTGCGGTTACACAACCGGAAGCTGCGCCGCCGCTGCTGCCAAAGCTGCGGCTATGATGCTGCTTTCGGGGCGCCGCATTGATTTTGCCGATATAGATACACCAAAAGGCGTGCGGCTGCACCTTGAAACGCACGAGGTTGAAATGACGCCGGATTACGCCTGCTGCGCCATACAAAAAGACAGCGGCGACGACCCTGATGACACCAATGGCATTTTAATTTATGCTAAAGTAGAAAAAACTGACGCGCCGGAAGATATTATCGAAGGCGGCGAAGGCGTCGGCAGGGTAACAAAGCCGGGCCTTGCGTGCAGCGTGGGCGGCCCTGCCATTAACCCTGTGCCGCGCAAAATGATTTTAAAAAGCCTGCGCGATGCAGCAGAACAGTTTAATTACAGCGGCAGCTTGAAGGTTACAATATCTGCCCCGGCAGGTGTACAGATAGCGCCGAAAACTTTTAACCCGCGCCTTGGCATTGAAGGCGGCATCAGCATTTTGGGCACCAGCGGCATAGTTGAGCCGATGAGCGACACAGCGCTGATTGAAACCATGTACACCGAAATAAATGTGCAGGCCGAAAAGGGCAATAAAGATTTATTGGTATTTTTTGGCAACTACGGCGAAGATTTTACACGTGATAATTTGCAGGTGGATATTGACAACGCCGTTACATGCAGTAATTTTGTAGGCGAGCTTTTGGACTACGCCGTGTATAAAGGCTTTGAAAGCCTGCTTTTAATAGGGCACAGCGGCAAGCTGGTAAAACTGGCGCAGGGCGTAATGAATACGCACAGCAAGTATGCGGACTGCCGCACCGAACTGTTTGCCTTGCAGGCGCTGTTTAACGGCGCTGGCCTTGAAACAGGGCGTAAAATTTACGAAGCGCTGACTACTGACGAAGTTATTAAAATTTTAAAGGCAGAAAACCTGTTTGACAAAGTTATGCCTGCCGTTACGGAAAAGATAGATTATTATATGCAGCACCGCGTGCATGGCAAATTAAAAACCGGCGCGCTGATGTTCTCCAACGTATATGGCATCTTGGGCAAAACAGCCCATGCAGATGAACTTATAAAACTGCATCAGATGAAAAGGAAGGATGAAGATAATGCGAGGTAAATTGTACAGCGTAGGCATTGGCCCCGGCGACCCGGAACTGATGACGCTGAAGGCAGTACGCCTTTTGAAGGAATGCGATGTTGTGGCACTTCCCAAAGGCGACGGCGATATTATGACTGCAAAAAATATCGTTAATCAGATTGTAAATATCGACGAAAAGGAACAGGTTGTTATTTACATGCCGATGACGAAGGATAAAGACGCTTTGGCCAAGGCACACCAGGAAGGCGCCGATACCATTACCAAACTTTTGGATGAAGGCAAAAACGTGGTGTTCATCACGCTTGGCTGCCCGACTGTTTACGCTACCTGCATTTATGTGCATAAACTGGTGCTTAAAGCAGGCTATGATGCAGAGCTCGTTGCCGGTGTAACCAGCTTCTGCGCCGTTGCCGCAAAGCTTAACGTATCGCTGTGCGAAAAGGCAGAGCCTTTAATCATCCTGCCAGGCAGTTATAAAGAATCGAGTAAATTTTTAGACGCGCCCGGCAACAAGGTGCTGATGAAATCGGCCAGCCAGATTGCCAGTGTGCGTGATGAACTTAAAGAGCGCGGCCTTTTGAGCCATGCCGCAATGGTAGAACGCTGCGGACTGCCAGGCGAAAAAGTTTACCGTGATTTGAATGAGATTGACGAAAAAAGCAGTTATTTTTCGATAATTTTAGTTAAGGAAAAGGAGTTTGACAAATGATTTATTTTATTGGCGCAGGCCCGGGTGCCGTGGATTTAATTACGGTGAAAGGCAAAGAACTTTTGGAAAAGGCTGACCTTATTATTTATGCCGGTTCCTTAGTTAACCCAGAACTTTTAAAATATGCGAAACCTGACTGCGTAATTATGGACAGCGCAAAAATGACTTTGGAAGAAGTTATTGCAGCCATGGTACCGGCAGCACAGAGCGGCAAGCTTGTTGTACGCCTGCACACTGGCGACCCCAGTATTTACGGCGCTCACCGCGAGCAGATTGACCTTCTGCGCAGCTATGGGCTCGATTATGAAATTGTGCCCGGCGTAAGTTCCTTCTGCGCTGCTGCAGCCGCTTTAAAAGCAGAATACACTCTGCCGAATGTAAGCCAGTCGGTTATTATTACCCGTATGGAAGGGCGCACTCCTGTTCCTTCAAAACAAAAAATTGCCGATTATGCTGCGCACAATGCAACAATGGTAATCTTTTTAAGCTCCAGCATGCTGGAAAAACTCCAGAAAGAACTCATTGCAGGCGGTTATAAGGAAGATACCCCGGCAGCCATTGTTTATAAGGCTTCCTGGCCGGATGAAAAAGTTTGCCGCTGCACGGTAGGCACTATTGCCGAAACCGCGGCCAAATACAATATTACCAAAACCGCGCTCATTACTGTCGGCTATTTCCTTGGCAGCGAATACGACAGAAGCGAACTGTATAATCCGACCTTTGCACACGGCTACCGCGAAGCAGACCCCAGCAAACTGGATATTAAACCTGAGGTTAAATAATGCTGGCAGTTATTTTTTCCTTCAGCAAACGCGGCGGGCTGCTTAACGCCGCTATAGGCAGGTTTTTGGCAGGCATTGGCTGCGAGGCAAAATGCTGCACTATGTCGAAGTTTGCCGGTGTATGCGAAGGTTTAACTGCTGTTGATGATTACAAGGCTGTTTGCGCGGAGTATTTTAATAAGGCTGACGCGCTGATATTTATTGGTGCCAGCGGCATTGCGGTGCGCGCCATTGCGCCGTATGTTAAAAGCAAAACCACCGACCCGGCAGTGCTTGTTATTGATGAATGTGCAAACTTTGTAATATCTCTTCTTTCGGGCCATATCGGCGGTGCCAACGAGCTTGCAAGGCAGATTGCCGCCGCAATTAAAGCCGTGCCCGTTGTTACCACCGCAACCGATGTTAATAACCTGTTTGCGGTTGACGAATGGGCGGCAAGGCGCGGCATGGTTATTGAAAGCATGCAGGCTGCCAAAGATTTTGCAGCGGCGCTTGTTGCGGGCAAAACGGCAGGGTTATGCAGCGATTACGCAATTAAAGGTGCTCTGCCTTCCGGCGTGGAACTTGCCGGCAGCGGAGAAACCGGCATGGCTGTAACAACCTGCAAAAACAAGAAGCCGTTTGGCACAACAGTTGTTTTAATGCCTAAAATTTTACATTTGGGCATTGGCTGCCGCAGAAATACGCCTTTAGAAAAAATAGAAAATTTTGTGCTTGCTGAAATGGAAAAGCATGGGTTTGACATGCGCTGCGTAAAAAGCATAGCTTCGGTAGATTTAAAAAAAGATGAAGCCGGGCTGCTTGCTTTTGCGGCAAAGCATAATGTGCCGGTAAAATTTTATACCGCCGCAGAACTGCAGCAGGCAAAGGGTGATTTTACGCCGAGCGCTTTTGTAAAAAGCATTGCAGGCGTTGATAACGTTTGTGAGCGTTCAGCAGTGCTTGCAAGCGGCGGCTGCCTTAAATTGCGGAAAACAGCTCATGACGGTGTTACCTTAGCGGTTGCCGAAGAACCGCTGATAATAGATTTTTAAAATAAATTTAGGATGGTGTAAAATGCAGAAAGTTTATGTAGTAGGTTTAGGCCCTGGCGGTGTGGAGCAAATGACAGCACGCGCTAAAAACACGCTTGAAAAGTGTGATGTTATTGCGGGTTACCATGTTTATATAGATTTGATTAAAAATGATTTTCCCGGCAAGGAATTTTTATCAACCGGCATGCGTAAGGAAGTTGACCGCTGCCGCCTTGCTGTTGAAGAAGCTCTGAAAGGCAAAACCGTAGCCATGATTTCCAGCGGCGATGCAGGCGTTTACGGCATGGCAGGCATTATGTACCAGGTAGCGGCAGACCATCCGGAACTGGATATTGAAGTAGTTCCCGGCATTACCGCAGCCTGCTCCGGTGCGGCAGTGCTCGGCGCTCCGCTCATCAGTGATTTCTGCCTTATTTCTTTAAGCGACTTGCTGACTCCGTGGGAAAAAATTGAAAAACGCCTCGACTGCGCATCTCAGGCTGATTTTTGCATTTGCCTGTACAATCCTTCCAGCTTTAAGCGCCACGATTATTTGCAGAAAGCCTGCGACATTATGCTGAAAAACCAGCGCCCGGATGTACCGGCAGGCATTGTGCGCAACATCGGCCGCGACGGCGAAACTTATGAAATTACTACTTTGCAGGAACTGCGCGATAAACAGGTAGATATGTTCTCCACTGTAATTATCGGCAACTCGCAAACCGAAGTTATTAACGGCAAACTGGTTACCCCCAGAGGCTATAAGCTGTGAACAGACGCATTTGGATTATCGGCGGTACAAGCGAAGGACGCGGCCTTGTAAAAGAACTTGCCGCGCTTGATATTGAAATTTATGTTTCGGTGGCGACCTTGTACGGAGCCGGCCTTATTGAAGAACACAATAATGTTAAAGTTCTGCCGGAGCGTATGGATTTAACGGCTATGTGCAGCTTTTTGGCAGAACACAAGCCGGACTGTGTAATTGACGCTACACATCCGTATGCTACGGTGGTTACGCAAACCGTAAAAGAAGCCTGCGCTTTAAACAATACGGAGTATCTGCGGCTTGTACGCCCGGCGGAAGCAGGCTACGGCAGTGCCATAGTTGTGCACGACGCCGCAGAAGCAGCCGAATTGTTAAGCCATACCGAAGGCAAAATATTTTTAACAACCGGCAGTAAAAATCTGCCTGATTTTACGGCTGTGCCGGATTACAGTGAGCGTATAGCGCTGAGGATTCTGCCGATGCAGGATTCCCTGGCCAAAGCTGTGGAACTTGGCTATAAGCCTGCTAACGTGGTCTGCATGCAGGGCCCGTTTGAAGAAGATTTGAACATAGCCATGATTAAGCATTTTAATGCAAAATACCTTGTAACAAAGGATTCCGGCAAAGTCGGCGGCTTTGAAGAAAAAATATCCGCAGCACATAAAGCAGGGGCGGAACTTGTTATAATTGCCAGAAGCGAAAACGAACACGGCAGCGGTTATGCAGATATAGCGGCGCTGATGAAAAAGCGTTACCAGACCGCAGAATGAAGGTGAAGAAATGTTAAGGGTTAATATTGTAGGCATTGGGCCGGGCAACCCCAAACTGTTAACCGGCGCAGCCCTTGAAGCAATAAACCAAAGTACGATTTTGATTGGCGACAAGCGTATGCTTGCAAATTTTGCGTCTGAAAAGCGTTTTTATGACACCATCAAGACGGCAGAAATATGCAATATTTGCGCAAATGCCAATCCTGAAAAAGATATTGTCAGCATACTTGTAAGCGGCGATGTAGGCTTTTTCAGCCTTGCCAAAACTATCAGCGGCAAGCTGCCGGATTGTGAATGTGTGCGTTTTTGCGGTATCAGCAGCCTTGTTTATTTTGCGCAGCAGCTGCAAATGTCCTGGGATGACGCAAAAATTATCAGCATGCACGGCCGCAGGCAGAATTTTATTGAAGCCGTTGCCCATAATGAAAAAGTATTTGCCCTTACCGGCGGAGAAAATTCGCCGCAGGCTCTGTGCGCCAAACTGTGCCGTTTCGGGCTTGGCGGCGTACAGGTTTATGTCGGTGAAAACCTTTCTTATGATAACGAAAATATCAGTTCCATGAAGGCGGAAGAAGCTGCGCAGAAACAGTTTTCTTCGCTTTCTGTAATGATGATTATTAATAAAGACGCCAAAACTCTGGCACATAATGTTCACGGTTTGAATGACGATTTGTTCATGCGCAGCAAAGTGCCGATGACGAAGCAGGAAATCCGTGCGGTTTCCATTTCCAAATTGATGCCGCAGGAAACCGATGTTATTTATGATATTGGCGCCGGTACAGGTTCCTGTTCCATTGAACTTGCTTTGCAGGCCGGACGCGGCATGGTTTATGCGTTTGAACGCAATCCGGAAGCGGTGCAGCTTATTGAAAAAAATAAAGAGCTGTTCGGCGTGGAGAACCTTACCGTAATTTCAGGCGAGGCTTCGGAAAAAATGGAAGAAATGCCGGTGCCGGACTGCGTGTTTATCGGCGGCAGCGGCGGTAATTTGTGCAAAATGTTAGACACCATTTATGCCAAAAACGAAAACTGCCGTGTGGTAATTAATGCCATTACCGTTGAAACTTTGATAGAAGTGGTGGAGTATTACAAGCAGCATGAAGCCTACGCGCTTGATATTGTAAATGTGTTTGCGGCGCGTGCCAAAAAACTTGGCGCTTATAATTTGATGATGTCCCAGAACCCTGTTTATATAATGACGGCATTGAAAAAGGGTGAGTAAAATGGCTGAACTGAAGCTGCCGCGTTTTATGCTGGCTGCACCTGCCAGCGGCAGCGGCAAAACAACTTTAACTTGTGCCGTGCTGAAAGCGTTAATGAACAAAGGGCTGAAAACGGCGGCGTTTAAATCCGGCCCGGATTATATCGATCCGATGTTTCATTCCCGTGTTATCGGCACAAAATCACGCAATATGGATTTATTCATGCTTCCGGAAGAAACTGCCAAATATCTGCTTGCCAAAAACGGCAAAGATTGCGATATTGCGGTTTTGGAAGGGGCTATGGGCTTTTTTGACGGCATGGGCACTACGTTTAAAGGCAGTGCCTACGATTTGGCGCGTCTTACCAAAACGCCTGTAATTTTGGTTGTAAACGCCAAAGGGGCTGCTCTTTCCATTGCCGCTATGATTGAAGGCTTTAAAAACTTCCGTAAAGATGTAAATGTTGCCGGTGCGGTTTTAAATAATGTAACGGCAATGAGTTATCTTTTTTATAAAGAAGCCATTGAAAAAGAAACCGGCATACCTTTGCTCGGCTATATGCCGCATATGGAAAACTGCAATTTTGAAAGCCGCCATTTAGGGCTTGTAACAGCGGGCGAAATTACCGGTTTGCAGGAAATTATCAATACGCTTGCTGCCCAGGCAGAAAAAAGCATTGATTTTGACAGGCTGCTTGAAATTGCGGCAGCGGCTCCGGCATTAACCTATACTGATTTGCAGCAGGAAAAAATTGCCGGTGTAAAAATTGCCGTTGCTTACGACAAGGCTTTTTGCTTTTATTATCAGGACGCGCTGGAACTTTTGGAAAGCCTCGGTGCTGAGCTTGTATATTTCAGCCCGCTGGAAGATAAACAGCTGCCGGAATGTGACGGCTTGTATCTTGGCGGCGGCTATCCGGAACTGTATGCCAAAGTGCTGCAGGACAATTTTTCCATGCGCGCAAGCATAAAAAATGCGGTAGATTCCGGGCTGCCGTGCATTGCTGAATGCGGCGGCTTTATGTACCTGATGAAGGCTTTCCGCGATAAGAGCGGGCAGGTTTATGACTGGGCTGGCGTTGTAGACGGCGAAACTTATATGACGCAGAAACTGAACCGTTTTGGCTATGTTGTTTTAACGGCCAAGCGCGATAATATGCTGTGCAAAAAAGGCGGGCAAATTAACGGGCACGAGTTCCATTATTCCGACAGCACCAATAACGGCGATACTTTTGCCGTTGCCAAGGCTTCCGGAACAAAAGCATGGGAAGCGGTTTACACAACGCCGAACCTTTACGCAGGCTATCCGCACATTCATTTGTGGGGCAATACAGAGTTTGCTGTAAATTTTGTAAAAGCCTGCCGCGCATACAGGGATAAATAATGATTGGTTGATGATGAAGGGTTTGTAGTATGGTTCTTTTAACAGCAATAATTTTGGGATTTATTTTAGATTTTATTTTTGGCGACCCGCGCTGGCTGCCGCATCCTATTTGCTTTATAGGCAAACTGATAAGCATAACCGAAAAGGCCGTGCGCCGCTTTTGCGGAGAAAAGCCGGAAGGTTTGCTGATGGGTGGCTTTGTGATGGTGGTTATTGTTTTAACGGTAGCTTTTGCCGTGCCGTATTTTATTTTAACGCTGGCAGAAATGTACAGCCCGGTACTGGCGTTTGCCGTTGAAACATTTATGTTTTATCAGATTTTTGCAATGCGTTCCCTTAAAGAAGCAAGTTTGCAGGTGTACGATGCACTGAAAAGCGGCGATTTGCAGGAAGCGCGCAAAAAACTTTCGTGGATTGTAGGGCGCGATACGGCAGAACTTACCGATGAAGAAGTTGCAAAGGCTGCCGTGGAAACAGTTGCGGAAAATACCTCTGACGGCGTTATTGCACCGCTGTTTTTCATGTTTATCGGCGGGGCGCCGCTGGCATTCTTGTATAAAGCAATTAACACCATGGATTCCATGGTTGGCTATAAAAACGATAAATATTTGTATTTCGGGCGCTGTGCAGCAAAGCTGGATGACGTTGCCAACTTTATACCGGCGCGTATTTCCGGTTTGTTAATGGTAGCGGCAGCGTATTTTCTGAATATGGATGCTTCCGGTTCGTGGCGTATTTTTAAGCGCGACAGGCGCCATCATTTAAGCCCCAATTCGGCCATGACGGAATCGGCGGCAGCCGGTGCGCTTGGCATTAAACTTGGCGGCGGGCATTTTTACTTTGGCAAATGGGTGCCTAAAGATACCATTGGCGACGAAGTGAAAAAAACGGATGTCGAAGACATTGTAAAAATGAATGGCTTAATGTACATGACCTGTATTTTAAGCATTTTAACTTTTTCTTTGGTGTATTTAATTAAGATTTTTATAATTGGAGAGTAAATGATGTATACCTATGTGCATGGCGGCGATGTATATACCGCCAGCGGCAAAAAGAACCTTGCTGATTATTCTGCAAATATTAATCCGCTTGGTTTGCCGCAGTCTGTAAAAAAAGCAATTGTAAAATCCATTGCAGGTTGTGCGGATTATCCGGACCCGTTCTGCCGCCGCTTAACGGAAAAACTGGCCGGATTTTTAGCCGTGCCCGGGGAATACATTTTTTTCAGCAACGGTGCAGCAGATGTACTGTTTAAACTGGCGCTGGCCTTAAGGCCGAAAAAAGCACTGCTTCTGGCGCCTACCTTTGCCGATTATGAAAAGGCTCTGCGCAGTGTTGGCTGCGGGATAGATTATTACTTGCTGCGGGAAGAAAATAATTTTGAACCTCAAAGCGATATTTTGAGGCAGTTAACGCCGGATATTGATTTTGTGGTTATCTGCAACCCCAATAATCCTACCGGCAAACTTATTAATAAAGAACTTTTAACAGAGATAATTGCCAAATGCAAAAAACTTAACATAAAAATTTTAATTGACGAATGTTTTATGGATTTTGTGGCTGACGAAAATGCTTACAGCATGATTGAAAAGCTGCCAAGCAATAATAATCTTATTATATTAAAGGCCTTTACCAAAACCTATGCCATGCCGGGTTTGCGCCTTGGCTACTGCCTTACGGCAGATACGGATTTGCTTTTGCGCCTGCATGAATGCGGTCAGGACTGGAATGTTTCCGTACCGGCGCAGGAAGCAGGCTGTGCTGCCTTGGATGAAACTGCATATGTCAAAAAGGCAAAAAAACTTATAGCAAAAGAACGCCGTTATCTTACCGCTGCGCTGAACAGGCTCGGCGCTAAAACCTATGGTTCTGAGGCTAATTATATATTTTTCAAACTGGAACAGCCGCAGGATTTAAAAGAACAGCTTTTAAAGAAGGGCTTTTTAATCCGCAGCTGCGCCAATTACCATAACTTAAATGGAAATTATTACCGCATTGCCGTTAAAAGGCATGCCGTTAATATAAGATTTATCAAAGCATTAAAGGAAGTACAAAATAATGCGCTTATTAATGGTGATAATTGACGGGTTGGGAGATGACCCGATAGATGCTTTTGGGGGCAGGACGCCGTTTGAATATGCCCGGCATCATAATATTGACAAACTGTTGAAAAAAGGTTCATATTCGGAAATAAGCATTTGCGGCAGCGATTTTCCGGCGGAAAGCCTGGGCTGTATTTTAAGGCTGCTGGGCGTTGAGCAGAAGGATTTTCCGCTTAACCGTGCCTATCTGGAACTTTTGGCAAACGGGCGTGACATCAGTGAATACGAAATGGTGCTGCGCTGCAATCTGGCATCCGTTGACGAAGCCGGAAGGCTTGTTTCCTTTAACGCAATGGGGCTTACAGCAAAAGAAATGGCAGAAGCTGCCGCCGTATGCAATAAGCTGTGGCAGGGAATTGAGTTTTTGCATCTTTCCGAGTACCGCAATTTATTGATTCTGGATAACGACAGGCAGATTCTGCATGACTGCCGTATTGCGCCTCCGCACGAGAGCATGGGGCTTAATATCGACATGCTTTTGAGTGATTTGAAAGCAAGGTCATTGCTTTTAAAAACATTTATAGATGAAACCACTGAAAAACTTAAACCTTTTGCCAGAAACGGCATCAGTTACAGAATTTATCCTTGGGGGCCTTCTGAAAGAAAGCTGCTGCCTGCATTTCATGATTTACATGGCATTAAAGGCGCAGCCGTATGCAAGGCCGAAATTGTACGCGGCATTGCCCGCGCGCTGAAAATGCCGGTGCCTGATTTGCCAACGGCAACGGCGGATATTGATACTGATGTTTGCGCCAAGGCAGGGCAAACCATAAAATTTTTAAAGGATTACGATTTTGTGGTTACGCATTTTAACGGCAGCGACGAAGCGGCGCACAGGTATGATTACACCGGCAAAGCGGATTTTATAACACGCATTGATGAAGACTTTATCGGCCCTGTTTTAAAAAGCGTTAAAGAGCCGCTTAAAATACTTATTTGCGGCGACCATGTAACAAGCTGCGTAACAGGCAAACACAGCGCCGGTAATGTGCCGGTAATTGCCGCCGCAGTTAACTGTGATAATAATGCGCCTATTATTGGCGGTTACCATGATATACATAAATTTTTAATGGGAGCGAGTGATTAACGTGGCCAAAACAATAATGGTTCAGGGAACAATGTCAAATGCAGGCAAAAGCCTTGTGACTGCGGGCTTGTGCCGTGTTTTCAATCAGGACGGCTATAAGGTGGCGCCTTTTAAATCGCAGAATATGGCCCTTAATTCTTTTATAACGCGCACCGGCGCGGAAATGGGCAGGGCGCAGGTTGTGCAGGCGGAAGCTGCCGGTATTGAACCTGACGTTGCCATGAACCCGATTTTGTTAAAACCTACCAGTGACTGCGGTTCGCAGGTTATTGTAAACGGTGAGCCTATCGGCACAATGACAGCGGCTGAATATTTTAAAATGAAACATACGCTGAAGCCGGAAATTATGAAAGCTTTTAACGGCCTCGCAGATAAAAATGATATTATCGTTATCGAAGGCGCCGGCAGCCCGGCGGAAATTAACATTAAAACCGACGATATTGTAAACATGGGCATGGCCAAAATGGCTAAAGCTCCTGTACTTTTGGTTGCGGATATCGACCGCGGCGGCGTATTTGCCTCCATTTACGGAACGTTAATGCTGCTTGAGCCGGATGAACGCGCAATGGTAAAAGGCGTTATCATTAATAAATTCCGCGGCGATGTGGAAATTCTGCGCCCGGGTTTGAAAATGATTGAAGAAAAAACAGGCGTGCCAGTTGTAGGCGTAGTGCCGATGCTGCATGTCGATATAGAAGACGAGGACAGCCTTTCCGAACGCTTAACCGAACATACTGAAGTTAAAGCGGTTGATATTGCCGTTGTGCGTATTCCGCGCATGTCCAACTATACCGATTTTAACGTGTTTGAACTTATTCCCGGCGTTTCCCTGCGTTATGTAGATAAAGTGCAGGATTTGAAAAATCCCGATATGATTATCATTCCCGGCACCAAAAATACTATTGGCGACCTGAAATGGCTGCGCCAGAGCGGTTTTGAAGCGGAAATTCTGAAGCACGCGCATAAAGGGACTGTTATTTTCGGCGTTTGCGGCGGTTACCAGATGCTCGGCAAAAACCTGAGCGACCCGTATGGTGTTGAAGAAGGCGGCGATACTGCCGGTATCGGTCTTTTGAATGTTGAAACCATTTTTGCCGAAAAGAAACGCACTATCCGTGTGGAAGGCCGTTTCGGCAGCGTGCAGGGCGTTTTTGCAAACCTCAGCGGCAAAGATTTTTACGGCTACGAAATTCATTCCGGCGTAACCGAATTTGATAAAGATAATGCGCTGACCCAGATGCAGCCTATTTACGAAGAAGGCGGCGTTATGCCGGAAGGTTCCCAGCATATTGAAGGGCAGCTTAATGTTTACGGCACTTATGTACACGGCATTTTCGACAGTGAAGGCGCGGCAGCTGCCGTTGTTGAAGCACTGCTTGCCAAAAAAGGCATGAGCAGCGATGATATTAAAGTTATCAATTTTGATGAATATAAAAAACAGCAGTATGATATTCTTGCCGACAATATCAGAAAGAATATCGACATGAAGAAAGTTTACGAAATTTTAGAGGCTGGTATTTAAATGTTTGGGTTAATACATATTTACTGCGGCGACGGCAAGGGAAAAACCACCGCTGCCGTTGGCCTGGCAGTACGCTGTGCAGGGCGCGGCAATAAGGTTTTGCTGGTGCAGTTTTTAAAAAGCCGCGACAGCGGGGAGCTTTATTCGCTTGCCAAACTGCCGGATATTGAAGTAATGCGCGGCAAAGAAAGCAAAAAATTTACTTTTCAAATGAATGAAGAAGAAAAACATGCTTTGCTTATCGAGCATAATAAAATGTTTGAGCAGGTTTTGGCAAAAATAAAAAACGGCGGCTATTCGCTTTTAATTTTGGACGAAGTAATAGGCGCACTGAACGCAAAAGTTTTTGAAATGCCGAAACTCATTGAATTTTTGCGGCATAAGCCGGAAAATCTGGAAATTGTTTTAACAGGGCGCAATCCCGCTCCGGAACTTGTAGAAATTGCCGATTATGTATCGGAAATGCGTAAGGTAAAACATCCGATGGATAAGGGAATTATGGCGCGTGAAGGTATTGAAAAATAATAGGAGGTTTATATGAAATTACAAAATGTACTGCCTGCGGATATAGAAAAACGCAGCATGGAAATTATCGGTGAAGAACTGGGTGAATTAAAAATTGACCCTGAAAAAATAAGCATTGTTAAACGTGTTATTCATACATCTGCTGATTTTGACTATGCACGCAATATGCGTTTTTCTGAAGGCGTAGTTGAAAAAGCACTGGAGGCTTTAAAAAACGGTGCAACCATTATTACCGATACCAATATGGCCTGCACCGGAATTAATAAAGCAGGGCTTGCCAAGCTCGGTGCCAAAGCCGTTTGCTTTATGGCAGATGCCGATGTTGCAGCAAGAGCCAAAGAAGCAGGCTCCACACGTGCGGCAGCCTGCATGGAAAAAGCCTGCACCGTTGAAGGCCCTGTAATTATTGCCGTTGGCAATGCACCTACCGCGCTGGTACGCCTTGATGAGCTTGTAAAAGAAGGCAAAATAAAACCGGCACTGGTAATCGGCGTGCCGGTAGGTTTTGTTAATGTAGTGGAATCAAAAGAAATTATTATGCAGACGGGCATTCCTTATATCGTTGCAGTTGGGCGCAAGGGCGGCAGCAACGTTGCGGCTGCAATCTGCAACGCGCTTATTTATAAACTGACAAGATAAGCCGGAAATAAAAAGCTGAATATTTTTAAACTTTACATACGGAATCAGTATTTTAAGGTGTGTTTATATACTCTGAAAACTGGTTCCGTATTTTATTTTGTGCTTTTTATAAAAAGAGCAGAAAAGCATACATAAAAATAAAAAATCCCGAACGAAAAACGTCCGGGACATGATTTTCTGGCTCCCCGAGTAGGACTCGAACCTACGACGCCCTGATTAACAGTCAGGTGTTCTACCGGCTGAACTATCGGGGAATTTTGTTGACGAAAGATATTATAATATTTTCTCAAACCTCTGTCAATAGTTTAATTGCGCAGGAATTAAGCTGTATTAAGATTTTTCTCTGGCTTTGGCTGCTGCTGCGTTTGTTTGCTGTTTTCTTTAAAATTCACAAAAAATACCATATTTGCACCAAAAAACATGTATTATAAGCAGGCGGTTTAATGTTATAATTGTTTTTAACTTTTTTGTTTTAAGACAGGGGAATAAGAATGAAAAATTTTAAAAACATAATATTTTTAACTGCT
The DNA here is from genome assembly GCF_023336935.1 of Phascolarctobacterium sp. ET69. Lineage (GTDB taxonomy): Bacteria > Bacillota > Negativicutes > Acidaminococcales > Acidaminococcaceae > Fusicatenibacter_A > Fusicatenibacter_A intestinipullorum. The sequence goes on along the minus strand of NZ_JAMBLR010000001.1, from coordinate 396,769 downwards.
TTTATTATTTGCGGCATTATTTGTATACCCTGCCAGTTAAAGGTATCTGCCGCGGCGGCAGAAAATGAAAACTTTACCAAACTGAACACTGATTTGCAATTATTAATTGACGATAACAAAAACGGCGTGCCCGGTGTTGGTGCGGCGGTTATTAAAAACGGCCGCCTGGTTTATGAAAAGACTTTGGGCAGCAGATACATTGATAACGAAAATCCTCAAAATAACCTGCCGCTTACGCGTGATACCAAACTGCGCATTGCTTCTCTTTCCAAAGTTTTTGTTGCGGCGGCATATATGCAGCTTGCCGAACAGGGTAAAATTGATTTGGACGCAGATATAAGCCGTTACCTTGGCTTTACGCTGCGCAACCCAAACTATCCTGATACGCCGATAACTTCTAAAATGCTGTTAAGCCATACTTCTTCGCTGCGCGACGGTGAAGTTTATACAATACCTTCAAAATACAGCTTACAGGAATTATTCCGCCCGGACGGGGTATTTTATGAAGGCGGGGCGCATTATGCGCCTTATGGTGAAGCACCGGGCGAATTTTTCTGCTATACAAATTTAAATTACGGAATTTTAGGAACTATTATAGAAAAAGTTACCCAGACGCGGTTTGATAAATATATGAAGCAGGCAATTTTTGAACCAATAGGAATTGATGCCAGCTTTAATATAACCGATTTTAACGAAGCTGCGCTGAGCGATTTTGGGCTGATTTATCAGAAGCAGGAATACGGCGTCTGGAATACTGACGGCCCGTGGATTGCGCAGGTTGACGATTATTCCACGTTAAAAATATACGGCAATAATCTGTACAACATATATAATTACGATGAATACATAACAGGAACCAATGCCACAATATTTTTTCCGCACGGCGGCTTGAGGATAAGCCTTATCGGGCTGGAAAAGTGGATGCAAATGCTTATTGATAACGGCAAATATAACGGAAAACGCATTTTAACGGAAAAAAGCATTGATGAAATGTTTAAGCCTTACTGGACTTTAAACGAAGCTAAAACCAACGGCGATACTTACGGCGGGTTAATGAACTGCTTCGGCCTCGGTATTCAGAATGTAAAAAACATTGATAAAGACCGTTTTCTGCCGGACAGGGATATAGAAATGTCCGGGCATTTTGCTGAAGCCTACGGTTTACTGGCAGGCATGTTTATAGACCGGGAACATAAAAACGGGTTTATTTATATTATGAACGGCATGCCAGGGCCGGAAAGTGCAAACGCCGGTGCTTACAGCGGTATGTATTTGTGGGAGGAAAAGGTGTGTAGCGCCATATTAAATAATGCTTTTCCTGAATTGTAATTTCAGAAAGAATAAATTTTAATTTATAATTTTTGTACTTTTAAACGCTTAATTTTGCTGTATGCTTTTGTTGTATGTTATAATAATAATATATACTTTGCGGAGGTGATTGGATGTCGCTTGATACGGTTCTGCTTGTGGCCGGGGTAGTTTTGATAGGGCTGGAGATTGTTGTGCCCGGAGGCATACTTGGCGCAATCGGCTTATTATCGCTGACAGCAGGGTTCTTTTTCTTCCTTGGCGGCGGCTGGAATGCGTTTTGCATTGTTGGCGGCACTGTTGCGGTGCTTGCGGCAATTTGCGCGCTGCTGTTCTGGTTTATACCGTCATCGTCAAGCTGGAATCCTTTTGTGCTGCGCGAGAAGCAGAAAAACAGCGAAGGTTATACCGGCGCGGCAGATTATTCCTGTTATTTAGGCAAAAAAGGTAAAGTAATTGCGCCGCTGCGCCCTGCGGGAACCGCTTTAATTGACGGTGAACGCGTAGACGTGGTCAGCTTCGGCGATTACATAGACAAAGATTCGGAAATTGAAGTTGTAAAGATTGAAGGCAGCAAGCTGCTTGTTAAAAAATATGAGTAGGGGAGTGTTGTAAATGGCAGATTTTTTGTTAAGTTTTTTATTCAGCGGCGGTTTAATATCCGTAATTATAATTATCGCCGTTATAGCTTTATTCTTTAATTTTGTGCCGCTGGGATTATGGATTTCGGCCATTGCCGCCGGAGTTAACGTAGGAATTTTTAATTTGATAGGCATGCGCCTGCGCCGCGTACCGGCTTCGCAGATTGTGCTGCCGTTAATTAAAGCCAATAAAGCAGGCATGAATGTTAACGTAAACCAGCTTGAAGCGCACTATTTGGCAGGCGGCAACGTAGACCGCGTTATTGACGCATTAATTGCAGCGCACCGTGCGCAGATTCCTCTTACCTTTGAACGTTCCTGTGCTATCGACCTTGCAGGGCGCAATGTGCTTGAAGCGGTTCAGATGAGCGTTAACCCGGAAGTAATTGAAACCCCGGTTGTTTCTGCCGTAGCCAAAAACGGCATTGAACTGAAAGTTAAAGCCCGTGTTACCGTGCGCGCCAATATCGACAGGCTGGTAGGCGGTGCCGGTGAAGCAACAATTATTGCCCGTGTAGGCGAAGGCATTGTAACTAATGTAGGTTCTGCCGCAAGCCATACTGATGTTTTGGAAAACCCGGATTACATTTCGCGTACTGTTCTTGCCAAAGGCCTTGATGCCGGTACTGCTTTTGAAATTCTTTCGATTGATATTGCCGACGTTGACGTAGGACGCAACATTGGCGCAGCATTGCAGACCGACCAGGCGGAAGCCGATAAACGCATTGCCCAGGCCCGTGCCGAAGAACGCCGTGCTATGGCTGTGGCCAAAGAACAGGAAATGAAAGCCTATACGCAGGAAATGCAGGCCAAGGTTGTTGAAGCGGAAGCCAAAGTACCTGCCGCCCTTGCGGAAGCGCTGGAAAAAGGCCGTCTTGGCGTTATGGATTATTACCGTATGAACAACATTATTGCAGATACCGATATGCGAAAAATGATTGCCGGCAATGAACAGGATGTTGAAGTAGATAAAAATCCCGTTCAAAAATAAATGAGGGATTACTATGGACTTTGAAAACTTTATGGGCTTTTTGCCGCTGCTGATTTTTGTAATTACCGTTGTAATTGATAAATCGAACCGCAAAAAACGCCGTAACAGAACGGGGCATTTTCCGCCGCTGCCGGATATGGACAGCAGCCGGGAAAACCGAGAAACTTATGACGTTACAGGCACGCAGCAAAGCCAGAACGAAAGTACGGATAAAACTGTATATAAAGAAGAAGCTCCCGCATCCGGCAGGGAAAGTAAAAAGCCCTGGTATGTAGAGTTTCCGGAAGACCGGGAAGCAAAACAGCGCGGAAAAGTTTTTGAACAGCCGAAGGTGCAGTCAACTTATAAAGTTTACAATGAACCGGCATTTATAACGCCGCCGTCATTAAAAAAACGGCCTGCTGCACCCGTGTTTGCCATGCCGCGCACGCAGAAAAAAGCTGCGCTCTTTAACGGCAAAATAAACCGCCGGAGGCTGCGTGAAGGTATTATAATGGCAGAAATACTCAACAAGCCGCGCGCATTAAGGCCTTATAAAGAGCCGTATTAAAATATCAAAGTGAACAGAGGCGTAAATATGCTTGAGAAACTCGATTTAAAACAAAAGCTGGATAAAAAAGAGTATGATAAAAAAATGGATTATTACGGCGATTTGCTCGGTAAACTGCAAAGGGAATGCCGCGCGGCAAAAGTGCCTGTAATAGTGCTGGTTGAAGGCTGGCGCGGAGCCATGCGCACAGATATTATCAATGAAATGATGCAGAAAATGGACTCCCGTGGTTTCAGGGTATTTTCCGCGTCCAAAATGACTGACGAACAGCGCAGGCAGCCGTTTTTTACATCCTTTTGGAAGCAGCTTCCGAGCTACGGCAATATTGCAGTATACCACCGCAGCTGGTACTTTTTAAAAAATGAACATAATGTTTCGGATAAAAGCCAGGTAGGGCATTTGCTCAATACCTCCTATTCACACATCCGTGCGTTTGAAAAGCAGCTTACCGATGACGGCTATGTGCTTTTGAAATACTTTGTGCATGTTTCCAAAAAGCAGCAAAAGGAAAACATGGAAAAGCTGAATAAAGTATATGGCAAAAACTGGAAAAAACTGGATGTTCAGGAGCATAATGACGAAGACTACGATAACTTTATTAATGCTTATGAGCAGATGTTTGCCGAAACTGATACCGAAAACGCACCCTGGCATTTAATTGCCGGTGATGACGAACGCTTTGCAACCATTCAAATTATAGAAAGCATGGTAAAATCACTGCAAAGCGCACTGGCAGCGGCAGAAATAAAATCCCAAAGCCGCAGCATTGTGCTGCCGCCGCGCCATGTAGCTTTATATAATGTTCTTGATAAGGTAGACCTTTCCAAATCGCTTACCAAGGAAGAATATAAAGTTCAGCTTGATAAATGCAGGGAAAAATTAAAATCTTTGCAGCTTGATTTATACGAATCACAGCGCTCGCTGATTGTAGCGTTTGAAGGTTGGGATGCAGGCGGCAAAGGCGGCGCCATCAAGCGTCTTGCAAGAGCACTTGACCCGCTTGGTTATGCTGTAAATCCGGTTGCGGCGCCGAACCAGGTTGAAAAACAATTCCACTATATGTGGCGTTTTTGGATTAAAATGCCGCGCGCCGGTGAAATTGCCATTTTTGACAGAACCTGGTATGGGCGTGTAATGGTTGAACGCATTGAGCATTTTGCAACGGATGCTGAATGGCAGCGCGCTTATGGCGAAATTAACGAAACCGAAGCGCAATGGGCTGAACACGGTATTATTTTGTGTAAATTCTGGCTGCATATTGACCAGGACGAACAGTATAAACGCTTTAAAGAGCGCGAAAACGACCCGGACAAAGAGTGGAAAATTACCGAAGAAGACTGGCGCAACCGCGAAAAATGGCCTGCTTATGAAGCGGCTGTTAACGAAATGCTGATACGCACCAGCACAGATTACGCACCGTGGACGGTAGTTGAAGCTAACTCCAAATATTATGCAAGAATTAAAGTTTTAAAAACAGTAATTAATGCTATTGAAAAAGCTATAAAATAAGAGGTTTTGCTTTTGACTTGGGAATTAAAAAATAAAATTCAGGAAATACTGGCAAAAGAAACAGGCGCGCAGTGCTTTGCACCGGGGGCAAGGCGCGCCTTTGCTTTTTTGTACCCTAACAGTTATAAGGTAGGCATGTCAAATTTAGGCATGCACATTTTGTATCAGATTATCAATGGCCGCGGCGATACGGCCTGTGAACGCTTTTTTCTGCCGGACGGCAAAACGCTGGCCGAGTACAAAAGAACCAAAACGCCGTTAATGAGTATGGAAACTCAGCGGCAGCTAGCCGATTTTGAAATTATCGGCGTAATGATGTCCTTTGAAATGGACTATGCAAATTTGCTTGCCATGCTGCAAATGAGCAATATAAAATTGCGTGCGGCAGAACGTAACGAAAAAGAACCGCTGATTGTTATCGGCGGGCCGTGTGCAACCTTTAACCCTGAACCATTGGCAGAGGTTGCCGATGTTTTTGTTATAGGCGAAGGCGAAGAAGTAATTAACGATTTGCTTGATGTTGTTTATAAAGGCAGGGAACAGGGCCTTGGCAAAGAAGAACTGCTGCTTAATCTGGCGCAGGTTGAAGGCTTGTATGTGCCGCGTTTTTATACATCGCAATATGATGCTGACGGCAATTTTACCGGCTTGGAGCATGACAGCCGTGTGCCTGCAATGGTTAAACGGCGCTGGGTGCGCGACTTGGACAAATATCCCAATACTTCAGCAATTTTAACTTCCGAAACGGAATTTCAGAATATGTTTATTGCCGAAGTTGCCAGAGGCTGCGGGCGTCATTGCCGTTTCTGCATGGCAGGGTACTGTTTCCGCAAGCCGCGTGCAAGAAATTACGACTTGCTTTTAGATAAAATTTTAAACAGGCCTGCCGTATCGGAAAAAGTTGGTTTAATGGGTGCTGCGGTTTCCGATTATCCTCAGATACACGAATTAACTTCGGCGCTTATTCAAAATAAGATGCCGTTTACGGTGGCCTCGCTGCGTGCAGATACTTTGGACAGCCTGCTTGCAGATGCCCTTGCGCAGAGCGGTCAGCAGACAATGACCGTTGCGCCGGAAGCAGGCAGCGAAAAAATGCGCAATATTATTAATAAGGGCATTACCGAAGAAGACATTTACAAAGCAGTTACGCTTGCCGCAGCCAGCGGCATGAAAAACGTAAAGCTTTATTACATGATTGGGCTGCCGCAGGAAGAAGATGCCGATATTGACGAAATGACGGAAATGGTGCGCCGCATCCGTAAAAAAATGGATGAAGCAGGCAATAAAGGCGATTTAATTATTTCCGTAAACGCATTTGTACCCAAGCCGTTTACGCCGTTCCAATGGTCGCCGCTTTGCAATACCAAAATTTTGAAAAAGCGTTTTAAAATGCTAGAAACAGCTTTTAAAAAAGAAAAGCATATAAAACTTTTAACGGAATCTTTAAAAGAAACTGTTTTGCAGGCTGCACTGGCGCGCGGAAACAGAAAAACAGGGCAGTTTTTATTGCAGGCCTTTACGGAAGGCATACCCTTGAAACAGGCGCTTAAAAACAGCGGGCTTGATATCGAAAAGCTTGCCGGTGCGGAATATGAACCCGGCTGCCCACTGCCGTGGAAGCATTTGGATATGGGCTTTAAAGAAGCATATTTAATTAAAGAATGGGAAAATGCCAAAGCGCAGCGCTTTACGCCGATGTGTTTTGACGGCTGCAAACGCTGCGGAGTTTGTGAGGGGTAAAATGAACGGATTCGTTTTGCAAAATAATAAAAATATCTGGTATGGCAGCTTTGCTGCATTTGACGCATTAGGCTTCGGCAATGCATTCAGCTGCCGCCTGCACGGCGAAAGCGCGCTAATATCTGGCGGGTTAAACCTTGCCCTTCATGTTGGCGACGAAGCCGGACTTGTTTTAAAAAACAGGCGTGCCTATGCCGCGGCGTTCGGCCTTGATGCCGGTAAATTTACCTGCTGCGAACAGGTGCACGGCAGCAATGTTGCCGTTGTAGTTGAAGCCTTGGCAGGTAAAGGCGCTGAAGCATACAGTGATGCCGTAAAAAATACCGATGCGCTGGTAACGAACCTTCCGCAGCTGCCGCTTATGCTGTTTTTTGCCGACTGCGTTCCGGTTATTTTTGCTGACCCGGTCAGCGGCAGCATAGGGCTGGCACACGCAGGCTGGCGCGGAACCGTTGCCGGTATTGCTGCAAGCACTGTAACAAAAATGCAGGAAGCATTTGGAGCAAAGCCGGAAAATATTTTGGCAGGCATTGGCCCCAGCATTGGGCAATGCTGCTATGAAGTTGACGATAAAGTTTTTGAAGCCGGCAAAAAATATGCCGGATGTTTTACGGCAAAAGAAAACGGCAGATACATGGCAGATTTACAGGCCTGGAACCGCCTTGCACTTTTAGATGCCGGTTTACTGCCGCAAAATATTTACAATGCCGGTATTTGCACGCAGTGCAGCAAAGAGCTGTTTTTTTCGTACCGCGCAGAAAACGGCAAAACAGGGCGCATGGGCGTAACTATTTGGAAAAAGTAAAAGGATAAATTATATTAACGGCGAATATAAAACCTTTAGGGGGTCTTTATATTGTTACAGGAAAATTTAATTAATGTACAAGCCAAAATAGATGCTGCGCTTTTAAGGCGCACAGAAGAAAAAATTACAGGCAATAAAGTTACTCTGGTTGCAGTAACCAAAAATCACCCGGCTGAGGTAATTACCGACGCTTTTAATCTTGGCGTTTCGGTAATCGGTGAAAACCGTGTGCAGGAAGCCAAAGCCAAACGCGAAATTGTCGGCAAAGGCAGCGGCAGGTGGCATTTAATAGGGCATCTGCAAACTAACAAGGCCAAACAGGCAGTTGCCATTTTTGATATGATTGAATCGGCGGACAGCGTACATTTAATGCAGGCTGTCGATAAAGAAGCCGCCAAAGCGGGCAAAGTTCAGGAAATACTTTTGCAGGTTAACATTGCGCGCGAAGAACAAAAAACAGGGTTCAGCCCGGAAGATTATGAGGCGGTTGTGCCCGAACTTGACAATTTTAAAAACCTGCACGTGCGCGGGCTGATGGTTATTGCGCCTGCGGCGGAAAATTCCGAAGATATACGCTGGGTGTTTGCGGAAGGCTACAAGCTTTACTGCAAACTGAAACAGCAGCGCTCGGATATAGATACTCTTTCCATGGGTATGACGCATGATTACGAAACTGCTATTGAAGAAGGCGCAAATATGGTGCGCATAGGCACGGCGCTTTTCGGGCAGCGTGATTACAGTTTAAAATTTTAACCTGAGGTGATAATTTTATGAAATTATTGGACCGTATTTCGGAAGCTCTCGGATTGTATGAAGAAGACGATGAAATAATTGAAGAAACCCCAAGTGAACAACCGGAAGAAAAACCGGCTAAAAAAAGCCTGTTTTCACGCAAAAGCGCAGCGCCGGTAAGAGAAGTACCGGCTGCTCCTGCAGAACCGGAACCTGAGCGCAAATCGTTTTTCAAAAGCAAAACAACTGCTATGCCAGCGTCAAAAACCATTTCCATACCAATGGCGCAAAAGCAGGTTAAAGTAATTGTGCTGGAGCCGGTATCGTTTGACGATTCGCAGAAAATTGCCGATTACCTTAACGGCAGCCAGCCGGTAGTTGTTAATTTTGAAGCTACCGATAAAGTTGTTATGAAAAGAATGACTGACTTTATCAGCGGCGTAGTTTATGCTTTGGGCGGCAGCATGAAAAAAATAGGCCATAATATTTTGGTATGCGCGCCTAAAAACGTTGATATTAATGCAGATGATAATATTTATGACGAAAGAGGGGGACAGCCTTGGAAAAAATAACTGATAAAACAGGGCGTATAGCTTTTATTGGCGGCGGCATGATGGCAGAAGCCATTTTAAAAGGCATGCTGCATAAGGAAATTGCCGAGCCTGAAATGATAATCATCAGTGACCCTTCGGCAGGGCGCCGCGAATACCTTGAAAAAACTTATAAAGTTAATACCACCGGCTGCAATGCGGAAGCAGTTAAAGCAGCAGGCTTTGTAATTCTTGCCGTAAAACCGCAGGTGGCTGATGCGGCCATAACTAAAGAAGTAGCCGATGCAATTCCGCAAAATACAACGGTGCTTTCCATTATGGGCAGCGTTAACCTTGACAAGCTGCATAAACTTGTTCCCGGGCATGCAGTTATCCGCGTTATGCCCAACACCCCGCTGGCGGTTGGCTGCGGCATGACGGCCATTGCTCCTGACGAAAACGTAAGCGAAGAAATGCTTGACGTTGCCAAAGCTGTTTTTGGCAGCTGCGGCGAAATTGAAATTATTGCCGAAAGCGCCATAGAAGCTATTGCGGCAGTAAGCGGCTGCGGGCCGGGATATGTATTTATGATGATTGACGCTCTGGCTGACGCAGGTGTAAACGCAGGCCTGCCGCGCGCCATGGCGATAAAACTGGCGGCGCAGACTTTTGCCGGCAGCGGCAAAATGGTATTGGATACCGGGCTGCACCCGGCTGTTTTGCGCGACCAGGTAACATCACCGGGCGGCACAACCATTGCCGGCATACATGCGCTTGAAAACCGCGGCGTAAGAGCTGCTATTTACGACGCTGTACTGGCAGCAATGCAGCGCAGCAGGGAGCTGCAGGGCAAATAAATGGCAGACAGAGAAAAAATACTGCGTTATTTTAAAGCCGGCGGCGATGAAGAACTGGCAGCAAAACTGCTTGACCTTGCCGAAGGGGCAAGAAAAAGCAAAAAGTTCCGCATAACTGATTTTTTAGACCCGCACAGCTATAATATAGCGGAAATTGTTGCCGCTAACTACGAAAACATAAAAATTGAAGCTGACGGCGGTTTTAACAATGCCGAAAGAGTAAAAGCGGCATTTATAGACGAAAACTTTATGGGCGCACCCGATTACGGCATCAGCTGCTTTGAAGTTAAATGGGACAAACGTTTTTATACCATCGGGCACCGTGATGTTCTGGGGGCGTTTATGGGCATGGGCTGCAAGCGCGAAATTTTGGGCGATATTGTTATTACGCCGGAAGGCGCGCATTTTGTTGCCGATAAAAGTTTTGCCAATTACATTGAAAGCAACCTTACGCAGATTGGCAGCGCGCCGGTTACCATAACCGAAATACCGCGCGAAAACCTTGCCCAGCGTGAAGAAAAAGTAAAAATCATCAGTGCCACAGTGGCCGATTTAAGGCTTGACGCCGTTGCCGCCGCAGGTTACGGTGTTTCCCGCTCGCGCATGGCCGATGAAATAAAAAGCCTTAATGTACGTGTAAACTGGAAGGAAGCCAAAAAGCCATCGCAAAGCGTAAACGAAGGCGATGTAATATCCTTCCGCAGCCGCGGGCGTGTAGAAGTTGCCGAAATACGCGGCACAACCAAAAAGGGACGCATGAGCATTACTTTAAAACGCTATATTTAATGTTGGAGGAAAGAGGCAGATGTTTACACCTCTCGATTTAAAAAATAAAACCTTTACCAAAGGCTTCCGCGGTTATGAAACCGAAGAAGTAGACAAGTTTTTTGCGCAGGTTGTAAAAGATTTTGAACGTCTGTATCAGGATAATATCGAACTGAAAGAAACCGTTGAACGCGTCAGCGCCAAGCTGGAATATTACCAGCAAATGGAAGCAACCATGCAGAACACTTTGGTTGTGGCGCAGGAAACGGCGGACGAAGTTAAAAAAACAAGCGAAAAGAAAGCACAGGTTTTGCTTGACGAAACCACCGCCAAATGCGAAGGCATGAAAACAGATGCCAAAAACGAGGCAGACCGCCTGCTTAACGAAGCCGGTACTGCCGCAGCGCAGGCTAAGGCCGAAGCCGACAGCTATGCCGAAAAAGTGCGCAACGAAGCCAATGCCGAAGCGGATAAACTGCGCAACGATACCGAAGCCGAAATGAACAAGCTTAAAGCAGACACGCAGCAGTTTGTTAACAAAATGCGCATTGCCGCCGAAGTTGAAGTGGCAAAATTAAAGGTAAAATCGGAAGAATCCTGTAAAAATATTATTGATAAAGCAAGGAAAGACGCTGTTGAAACCCTTGGCAAAGCACGCATGCAGGCAGAAAAAACAGTTAGCGACGCTGACGCAAGGGCACGCAAGCTGATGTTTGACGCTGAAAACAAAGCAGCGCTTGCCAAAAACAGTTTTGATGACCAGGTAAAAAAAGCCAATGTACACCGCCAGCACATGATAAATTTGCTGGAATCGCAGCTTGAGCTTTTAAAGAGCTTTGATAAAAATACTGAAGAATAGGCGGAACGATTATGATAATCCTTGTGAGGCACGGAGAAGCAACACATCATACTCAGCATTTAACAGGCGGCTGGACTGATTCTGACCTTACCGAAGCCGGGCGCAGGCAGCTGGAAGCACTTGCGGAAAAACTGGCACTGGATTTTAAAGGGCGCAGCGAAAAATTCCGCATTTTGGCGAGCGATTTAAAACGCGCTGCCGAAAGTGCTGCCATTATTGCCGCACGCCTGCATATGGACGGTAAAGTTGAAAAGCACGCGTTTCTGCGCGAAAAAAACAACGGCCTTGCCGCCGGAATGACCGAAAGCGAAGCAAAGGCAATTTACCGTCCGGCAGCGACGCTGAAAGAACTGCACCACCGCAACTATCCGGGCGGAGAAACGCGCAAGGAATTTTATGACCGCTGCGTTGAAGGCATTAAAGCCTGTGCTGATATGGAAAAAGAAAACCTGATTATCGTTGCGCACAAGGGCACTATTCAAAACATTATTTTTTACTGGCTTGGCTTTGATATCGAAGAAGTAAACAAATATAACTTTTCCGTCGATATCCTGCCTGGCAGCGTAACCGTACTTGGCATTAACAAATGGCTGGAACACAGCATCTTTTTGTTAAATGATACATCGCATTTACATAAAGGCGAAGGATACGGAATTTTTTCGTATAAGTATTACAAAAAACATTGACGGTTTTTCGCCGGTGTTGTATAATGATTGTGTTTTTAAATATTCTTACAGGCTATGATAAAGACAGTAGCCGGCACGAAGCAGCGCAGCGATTCCGGGACAGTGCAAGCCGGAACAGGACAGAAGGCCGGTGAAAATCACTTTGGAGCTTCCGTACAGAAACAGCAGTAAGTACGGACGGGGTAACGCACGTTAACGGCGTTGAGAGTGGCGCGTAAATTCTGCGTCATTAGGGTGGTACCACGGGTTATACAGTCTCGTCCCTTTGGGATGAGACTTTATTTTTTTGGAGGTGTAAAAAATTGGATTACAGCAAAACGCTTAACTTACCGGAAACAGAGTTTCCCATGCGTGCCGGACTGCCGGAACGTGAACCGGAAATTTTAAAATACTGGTATGACAACAACATTTACGAAAAGAAACAAAAACTGCACGCAGGCCACAAAAAATTTGTTCTGCATGACGGCCCTCCGTATGCCAACGGACAAATTCACATGGGCACTGCTCTTAATAAAATTTTAAAAGACATTATCATGAAATATAAATATACCCAGGGTTATGATACTCCGTACGTTCCCGGCTGGGATACCCACGGCATGCCGATTGAACATGCTGCCATTAAAAACCTTGGCCTGAACCGCAACGAGCTTGACCCGCTGGTACTGCGCAACGAATGCAAAAACTACGCTTTGCAGTGGATTGACATTCAGCGCAACGATTTTAAACGCCTTGGCGTTTTGGGCGACTGGGATCATCCCTATGTAACCCTTGTGCCTGATTACGAAGCCGTACAGATTCATGTATTCGGCGAAATGGCTAAAAAAGGCTATATCTATAAAGGCCAGAAATCAGTTTACTGGTGCCCGCACTGCGAAACCGCTTTGGCAGAAGCAGAAATTGAATACGCTGAACAGAAAACTCCGGCTATTTACGTAAAAATGCCGATTGTAAAAGACAACGGCATGATGCCTGAAGCAGCAAAAGGCAAACCGGCATATATGGTAATCTGGACAACCACTCCGTGGACCATGCCTGCCAACGTTGCCGTAGCCCTGCATCCTGATATTGAATATGCATGGGTTGAATGTGAAGGCGAAGTTCTGTTCCTTGCCAAAGAACTTTTGGAACAGGTTGGCAAAGTATGCAAGAAAGATTTGAGCAACGTGCTTGGCACCTGCAAAGGCAAAGATATGGAATTTGCCGAATGCCGCCATCCGTTCGATACCATTGAACGCAAATCCATCGTTGTACTTGCCGACTATGTAACGCTTGATGCCGGTACCGGCTGTGTACATACCGCTCCCGGCCACGGCGATGTCGACTTTGAAACCGGTATCAAATATCATCTGCCGATTATCTGCCCGGTAGATAAATCCGGTAAATTTACCAAAGAAGCAAAACAGTTTGAAGGCATGTTTGTATTTGATGCCAACATTCCTATCTTAAAATACCTTGCTGAACTCGGCATGCTGTTCGGCAAAGAAAACATCCGCCATCAGTACGCACACTGCTGGCGCTGCAAAAACCCGATTATTTACCGTGCAACCGAGCAGTGGTTCGCATCTATCGACGGTTTCCGCGATGACGCACTTGCTGCTATTGCCAACGAAGTTAAATGGATTCCGTCCTGGGGCGAAAGCCGTATCCATAACATGGTTGCCGACCGCAACGACTGGTGCATTTCGCGTCAGCGCGTATGGGGCGTTCCTATTCCGGCGTTCTACTGCGAAGAATGCGGCAAACCGATGATTACCGACGAAACCATTAACGCCGTTGCCGATTTGTTCCAAAAAGAAGGCTCCGACGCATGGTGGAAACACGAAGCCGAAGAAATTCTGCCGGAAGGCACAACCTGCCCGCACTGCGGCGGCAAGCACTTTACCAAAGAAAGCGACATTATGGACGTTTGGTTCGACAGCGGTTCTTCTCATGCAGCTGTTGCCAAAGTACGCCCGGAACTCAGCTGGCCTGTTGATATGTACCTTGAAGGCAGCGACCAGCATCGCGGCTGGTTCCAGTCCTCGCTTTTAACCAGCGTTGCCACCACCGGCCACGCTCCGTATAAATCCGTTTTAACCCACGGTTATGTTGTTGACGGCGAAGGCCGCAAAATGTCCAAATCCGTAGGCAACACCGTTGCTCCGCAGGACGTTATCAAACAATACGGCGCAGATATTATCCGTCTGTGGGCTGCTTCCAGCGATTACAAAGCTGATATCCGTATCTCCAAAGATATTTTGAAACAGCTTTCCGAAGTATACCGCAAAATCCGCAACACCATCCGTTACATTTTGGGCAACACCAACGACTTTGACTACGAAAAAGACAAAGTACCGTTTGAACAAATGCAGGAGCTTGACCGTTGGGCATTAATGCACATGCAGCTGCTGAAAAAAGAAGTACAGCAGGCTTACGAAGATTACGATTTCCATGTACTGTACCATGCAATTCATAACTTCTGCACCGTAGAAATGAGCAGCTACTATCTGGATATTTTAAAAGACAGACTGTACGCTTACAAAGCAGACAGCATTGAACGCCGCAGCGCCCAGACTGCCATGTATGAAATTATGGTTGATTTGGTTGTAATGCTGGCTCCGGTACTGAGCTTTACCATGGAAGAAGTATGGCAGTTCATGAAGAAAACCTCCGATATGCCGGAATCCGTATTGATGATGCCCTGGCCGGAAGTTAAAGAAGAATACATCGACCCGGCTCTGGAAAAGAAATGGGAAGATTTCATCGGCATCCGCAGTGAAATTACCAGAGTTCTGGAAGTTGCACGCAAAGCCAAAACCATTGGCCATTCCCTTGATGCTAAAGTTGAACTTTATGCTGAAGGCGAAGCGCTTGCAGTGCTCAAATCCGTAGAAAAAGATTTGCCTGCACTCTTAATCGTATCTCAGGCAGAACTGCATGAAGGCGTTGGTGAAGCAGGCGAAGCAACCACCCGTGAAGATTTGAAAGTTGCCGTTAAAGCTGCTGAAGGCCATAAATGCGAACGCTGCTGGATTTACAGCGATACCGTTGGCCAGGACGCAGAACACCCAACCCTGTGCGCACGCTGCGCCGAAGCAGTTAAATAAAACAGCTTTTAACAAATAAATAAAATGACAAAACAGCCTTTTACTTACAAAAATAGGTAAAAGGCTGTTTTTATGCTAAATTTCTTGATTAACTACTATTGAATAGGGTATAATAAAACTGGAAGGTGAAAATTTTTGATAATTAAAAGAACTTTTATTCAGACAAGTGCATTTACAAAATCATGGAAAGAATTAGGTTTTAATGACAGTGATTTAAGAAGGCTTGAAAACGAACTTTTACAAAATCCAAAAGTAGGAAATGTTATCAGAGGAACAGGGCGATTGCGAAAAATGCGTTTTGCTTTTGAAGGCAGGGGCAAAAGCGGCAGTACCAGAGTATGTTACGTAGATTTTGAAATTAAAGAAACCATATTTTTATTGGCTGTATTTGCTAAAAATGAAATAGAAAATTTATCAATGGAAGAACGGCTAAAATTAAAACATCAAATTGATATATTGGAGGATAATTTATAAGGGGTGAATTATAATGAGTGAAGCATTTGCAATTTTAAGCGGAGCTTTAGATGAAGCTATAAATGATACCAAAACAAAAAAATTACCAAGAAATGTCAGAAGTATAGAAATAGAACCTGCCGGTGTTTATACATCTGCTCAGGTAAAAAATATTAGAGAAAAAATCGGTTTAACGCAGAAACTGTTCGCCAAATATATCGGTGTTTCTACAAAAACAGTAGAAGCGTGGGAAGCCGGGCGCAATAAACCTTCCGGACCTTCTAACAGGCTTCTATGGCTGTTAGATATGGGAAAAATTACAATTTAAAAATTAAAATGGCAACATACTTTTTGAGTATGCTGCCATTTTTTGTTTGGCTTTTTACTAATTAATTATTGTTTTTTAGCTGCTGCGCTGATGATTTCCAAAACGAGGCGCGCTAGGTTGTAAAGGTCTTTTTCTTTTAAGCATTCTTCGGTAGAGTGGATTTTATCCATACCGGTGGAAAGCGCAACGCAGGGCAGGCCCATGCCGCACAGGTAGTTGCCGTCGGTGCAGCCGCCGCTGCTGAACAGTTTAAACGGCAGTCCGAGTTTTTTGGTTGCTTCCTTTACAAATACAACGCCAAGGTCATCTTCGCTGATGCGCATTGCGGGCGAGCCTTCTTCAACGTTAATTTCAATTTGTCCGCCGCCTGCTTCAACAGCTTCGGTAAGAGTTTTTTTGGTATCGCTAATTAAAACGTCAAGCTTTTCCGGGCTCAGGCAGCGCATATCAATAACAAATTCGGCGCTCGGCGCAACAATATTGCTGGCAAGGCCGCCTTCAATTTTACCGACGCTGAGTGTGGTTTCTTCGTCTAAACGTCCGTAAGCGGGCAGGGCGGTTAAGGCTTTGGCGGCCAGCATAATGGCGTTAATGCCTTTTTCTGGTTCTACGCCTGCATGTGCAGCTTTGCCGATAACTTTTACAAACAGTTTTACAGCGCGCGGTGCGGCGTTGTTTACAAGGCCGGGTTCAAAACCTTCATCAAGGCAGTAGCCTATATCGGCTTTAATCCATGAAGGGTCCATATATCTTACGCCGACGCTGCCTATTTCTTCGCCGATAGTGAAGCACAGCTGAATATCGCCGTGTGGCAGTTTGTTTTCGAGGATTACTTTTACTGCTTCGAGGCTTGCGGCAATGCCTACTTTATCGTCGCCGCCGAGAGTGGTTGTGCCGTCGGAATACAGCACGCCGTCTTTGCGCACAACTTTGGTGCCGGTAGTGGGGGCAACAGAATCCATATGTGCTTCAAACATCAGGCCGGGAACTTTGTAATCCAGGTTTGAAGGAATAAATGCCCATACATTGCCGGTGGTGGCGCCTGCTTTTTTGCCTGCGTCGTCAATTTCGGCTTTAATGCCGAGTTCTGCCAGTTTTTTTACAATTAAATCAGCTTCCGCTTTTTCATCAAGGCTGGGGCAGGGAACGCTGACAAGTTCAATAAATTCATTTAAAAGACGTTCTTCGTTAATCATATTTTACCTCCGTGTGATATAACATCTTTTATATTATAACACTTAAAAATAATAAAAACATAAAACTTTTCATTTTTAAGGTGTTGGTTTATTCTGAAAATATGGTACAATATGGAGAGGCTTAGGCCTAATAAACGGCGCGGCAACATCTGTGGCGACGCCAGAAGGAGCGTATTATGAAACGCAGTGAAAAATTTGTTCAGGCTAACCGTGAAGCCAAGGCTACATGGATAGCACTCGCACTTGTAATTTTGTTTTGGTATGTGGCAGGCTTCGGGCTGGAAAATTCAACGGTTGAATTTTTCCATACACCCATCTGGGTTATCGGCGGCTGCATAGGTACCTGGCTTTTTGCAGTTTTGGTTTGCTGGGTGCTGGTTCGGTTTGTCTTTAAAGATTTTGACTTGGAAGACGGGGAGGAAAAATAATATGGGCAACTGGGTTAATCTTCTTCCTGTTTTCTGCTTTTTAATGTTTATGCTGGGCGTAAGTTTTTACATTCAGTATGCTTCGCGCAAAGAGCGCAGCACCAATTTTGCGCGCGATTATTTTATCGGCGGTTACAGCCTGGGTGGTTTTGTGCTTGCCATGACAACTGTGGCAACGTACAGCTCCGTAAGCACGTTTGTTGGCGGGCCGGGCATGGCGTGGCTGGTTGGTTACGGCTGGTTGTATATGGCCATTGTGCAGGTTGTTGTTGTATTTTTGGTTTTGGGTGTTTTCGGCAAAAAAATTGCGCTTATTTCGCGTAAAATTAATGCCATTACGGTTATAGATGTTATCCGCAGGCGTTATCAGTCTGATTTTCTTGCCAACATGTCGGCGCTGTTTATTGTAATGTTTTTCTGCGGCACAATGGTTGCGCAGTTTGTAGGCGCGGCAAAATTGTTTGAAGCCGTTACCGGGTTTTCGTATCTTACAGGCCTCAGCCTTTTTGGGCTGATTGTAGTTTTTTACACTACCATTGGCGGTTTTAAGGGCGTTGCCATTACCGATGCCATTTGCGCTGTTGCCATGCTTGTAGGGCTGGGAATTTTGTTCAGTTCCATGCTCAGCGCAGGCGGCGGCTACGATAATATTATGAATTACATTAATACCAATCACCATGATATGCTGGAGCCGCTTTCGCAGGGTAAAATGCCGATGTCGCTGTATATCAGCCAGTGGCTGCTGGTTGGCATTTGTACGCTGGCTTTGCCGCAGTCCGTTGTGCGCGGCATAAGCTATAAAAATACCAAAGCGCTGCATAACGCCATGCTGATAGGAACTATTACCATTGGCGCCATGACGCTTGTAGCTACCTGGATTGGCGTGCTTTCCAAAGGTATTTTAACCGACACTTTGGCGGCATATGGAAACAGCGTTGATAACATTACCCCGCTGACGATTGTAAAAACCATGGGGCCGCTTTGGGCAGGCATTACCATTATAGGGCCTATTGCGGCAACGGTATCGACGGTTTCTTCGCTTTTGCTTTCTTCTTCTTCTTCAATCATTAAAGATGTGTACATGCGCGAAATGGAAAAACGCAATGTTGAAGTAAGCAACGATAAAATAAAAAGGCTCAGTATGCTGGCAACCGTTGTGCTTGGCTTAATTGTGTATGTTGTGGCCATTGCCCCGCCAAGCGTAATCTGGCAGATAAATATGTTTGCCTTCGGCGGTTTGGAAACGGCGTTTTTCTGGGTGCTGCTGTTTGGGCTGTTCTGGCCTAAGGCCAACCGTATGGGCGCAATACTGGCAATGCTGGGCGGCGTGGTAAGCTACTGCGTATGTATGGCCATGCAGATTAAAGTTTTTGATTTGCACCAGATTGTTATCGGTATTGGCGTTTCGCTGATTTTGTTCCTGATTGGCACATGTATCGGCAAAACGCAGGATGAAGAAGTGCTGCGTGTATTTTTCCCGGAAAGATATCCGGACTGATTTAGTAAAATATTAAAAAATTAAGGCTGTCTGTTAATGCAGGCAGCCTTTTGCGTATAAAAAAGAGGACAGAGGCCCTCTTATTTTTTTAGAAGCTCGTTTTTTAATTTATAGTATTCGCGTGAAAAATATGCCGGAAGCTGTGCTTCGCGGTGGTCGTAGCCATAGGCGCGGCGCGTAATGCTGATGACAGGCGGTGCCTGAATGCGTTTGGCAACTGCAAGCCCGCAGAATAATTTCCACCAGCGTTCAAGGTCGGCAATAAATTCAACGGCGTTTTTAAAGGTAGCAGTTATAATTTCCGGCGGGCAGTTTAAGTGTTCAGCCAATGTTCCTTCGGCATACCAGCGCAAAATATCGGCCGGTGAAGTTTTTTGCCAGCTTTCAACAAACATGGCAAACAGTTTGTCGTGGTAGGGGTAAACCAGCGGGTCGCCGCCGTTGCCGACAGTTTGCTCCGGTGAAAGCTCCGCACTGGGGCGCATGGTAAAAATTTCTTCCGGTATTACGGCTTTTTTAAATACGTTTTCGTTAAGGTAACGCCCTATGGCGTAAACATCATGCTTCCACAAATCGCCGATAGGGGCTACTGCGCCGCAGATATCGCCGTAGAAGGTGGCATAGCCAATGGTGATTTCCGTTTTGTTGGAGTTGCACGAAAACGCGCCGCCAAAAGCTGCTGCCGCGCCTGCAAGAATACGTGCGCCGCGGTCGCGGGCCTGTATGTTTTCCATAACGTAAGGGGTAACGCTTAAATTAAAGGTGCTGTTGTTGTAATACGCTTCTGCGCTTATTTGCGTAAGCTGGCTGTATGTATGTTCAACGCTTTCGGTAATGGGCACCACCATATAGTTTGTTTTAAGTGCCTGCGCGGTTTTAAGCGCCATATCTTTGGTAAGGCCGGAATTGTAACGCCCGGGCATGTTTATCAAAAGCACGTTTTGCGGGCCTAAAATATCGGTGTAAAGCGCGGCCGTAACGGCAGAATCAATGCCGCCGGAAAGGCCAACCACCATTTTTGTTATGCCAAGCTGCTGCAAAAATTTTTGCGTGCCGTAGCGTACGGCTTTATAAATATCGGCAGTATCATCTTTGGCAGCAGCAACGGGCTGCGAATCTGCCTTAACTGTTTTATCTGCCGTATCAAAATAAAAGTACAGCAGGCTTTCTTTAAACGCATCCGCTTCGGCAATTAAAGTGCCGTTGTTATTGTAAACACAGCTGCATCCGTCATAAGTAAAAATGTTTTTGCCGTTATTTTGAATACCCGTGTTGTTGCAGTAAGCCAGAGGCAGTGCAAGTTTTTGCGCCTGTGCGGAAAACAAGCGGTGACGCTTGGCATTTTTATTTAAGGTAAACGGAGAGCAGGAGAGGTTGCATAAAATATCCGAACCGTTTTCGGCAAGTGCCGAAGGTGTGCTGAAATGATAGTTTTCCGTCCAGCCGTCCTCACAAAGCATAATGCCGAGCTTGAGTTTTTGCCCTTTTATTTCCACTTCAACAGGATGTGCAAGCTGCTGTGGAGTGGTTTCAAGTTCTGCCGCCAGCTGTGCAAGGCTGTAAAAATAGCGGCTGTCATCAAATTCGCGGTAATTGGGCAGCGAGTGCTTAATAATGCAGTTATAGGGCAGTTTGCCGTTGCCAAGGGCTTTGCCGCGGTAAGCAGCAAAAGCGGCGTTGTATTTGCGCACGCGCCCGTCCTCGTTAACTTTGCTTCTGTCAATGGCAATGTTGCCGAAAATAACGCAGATATCATAATTGGCAGTGGCGTTTATTATTTCTTCGCCAAAGGCTTCGCAGTCCTCCAGAAAAGATTTCTGCTCCCATAAATCGCCGATTAAATAGCCCGGTACGGCAAGTTCCGGCAATAATAAAATATCTGCTTTATTTAAAGCAGCTTCTTTAATTAAATTTATAATTTTTTGTGTATTAAGGTCTGGCCGCCCTGCGGTAATTTCCGGCTGGGCGCAGGCAAATTTTATCAGCACTTTGCATCTCTCCGGTTTGCGTTTATATGTTTATGATGTTATTATAACAAATAAAGGCATGTAATACCATACAAATGGAGGCGATAAGCAATGCCAAAGCAGAAAAAAACCAATGCTGCACGCATTTTGGACGAAAAGAAAATAGAATACACTCTGATTGAATACGCAGTGGATGAAGAACATCTTGATGCCGTTCACGTTGCCCGGGAAGTTGGGCTGCCGCCGGAACAGGTTTTTAAAACCCTTGTTGTGCGCGGCGATAAGACAGGCCCGGTTTTTGCTGTTATTCCCGGCAACGGCGAGCTTGATTTAAAGGCTCTTGCCAAAGCAAGCGGCAACAAAAGGGCAGAGATGGTTCATTTAAAAGAAGTGCTGCCGCTGACAGGATATATCCGCGGCGGATGTTCTCCGCTTGGCGCTAAAAAGAATTACCCTGTTTACCTTGACGAAACCTGCATTTTGTGGGATAAAATTGCCATCAGCGCAGGGCTGCGCGGCATGCAGATTTTTTTAAACCCTGACGATTTGGTGAAGGCAACAGGTGCAGTTGTAGTAAACATTATTCATTCCTGAACGTGTAAATACTTGCCCAAAGTACATAAATATGCTATTATGACTCCATGGAAAGATGAAAGGATGGCTTTTATGTTATTTTTAAGTACACGCGGCAAAACCGACCTTGTTTGCAGTGCCCACGCCATAACGCGCGGTATGGCAGATGACGGCGGGCTTTTTGTGCCTCAGAAATTTGTAGCGGTTCCGCTTGAAGATATTATTGCTTTGCATAATTTAAGCTATCAGGAGCGTGCGGTAAAAATTATTTCGCTGTTCTTAACGGATTATTCCGAAGAAGAACTTGCAGATGCCGCTGCCAGAGCTTATGACGCAGCTAAATTCGGCAGCTGCCCGGCACCTGTTGTGCAGGTTAACGACAATACAGACGCGCTTGAATTGTGGCATGGTCCTACATCCGCTTTTAAAGATATGGCGCTTCAGATTTTGCCGCTGCTTTTAACCAAGGCAATTGCAAAAACGGGAGAGCAGCAGAAAATAGTTATTTTAACAGCAACCTCCGGTGATACCGGCAAGGCTGCACTGGAAGGCTTTGCCGATGTTGACGGTACGGAAATAATTGTATTCTACCCTGAAAGCGGCGTAAGCGATATTCAGAAACAGCAGATGGTAACGCAGGCCGGCAAAAATGTGCATGTATTTGCCGTTAAAGGCAATTTTGACGATGCCCAGACCGGCGTAAAACAAATTTTTGCCAATGCCGGTTTAAACGAAGAAATTGCCGCTCAGGGCTGCACTTTAAGTTCTGCCAACTCCATTAACTGGGGCCGCCTTGTACCGCAGATTGTTTATTATTTCAGCGCATACAGCGACGCAGTGGCAGCAGGGCGCATTAAAGCCGGTGATGAAATTAACTTTGCCGTGCCGACAGGCAACTTCGGCGATATTCTGGCAGGCTATTATGCCAAAATGATGGGTTTGCCGGTACACAAATTTATTTGCGCGTCCAACAGCAATAATGTACTTACCGATTTCATCAACACCGGCATTTATGACAAACGCCGTGAATTTAAAAAGACCATTTCGCCGTCTATGGATATACTGGTTTCCAGCAATCTGGAACGCCTGCTGTACAGTGTAACCGACGAAGATTCCGAAAAAGTAACGGAATGGATGCAGCAGCTTAACACCGAAGGCGTATACAACGTAGGCGAAAAGATACACAAAAAAATTACTTCAGCTTTCTTTGGTGCGTGGGTGGACGAACAGGAAACTGCCGAAACCATCAGACGTGTTTACAACGACAGCAAATACCTGCTTGACCCACATACCGCCGTTGCCTGGAGAGCATGTGAAAAATACCGCCTTGTAACAAGCGATGACAGATATGCAGTTGTTGTTTCAACCGCAAGCCCGTATAAGTTCAGCGGCAGCGTTTATGAAGCGGTTAAAAACGGCGGCGAAGAATTACAATCTTTTGACGCTTTGCATAAACTGCACGAGCTTACCGGTGTGCCTGTGCCGGAAAAAATGCTTCAGCTTGAAAATATGCCGGTTCTTCATAAAGAAGTTATTGAGCCGGGAAACATGGCGGAAGCAGTTAAAAACAGCATTTAGTTTTATTATGGCATTGCCCTTTGCGGCCGTGCCATTTTATTTTTATGCAGGTTTTAAAACCTGCGGCGTGGTATTTAACGTACAGGTATGTTATAATATAAAAGATAGTAAACTGTAAGCAAAGACAGTAAGTCTTGCAGCATTGGAGGATGTGGCATGGCTGATAAGGAAATTTTGCAGGCCAACGAAAAGGCTAACGAAGAAGCCGCAGGCGGAGCAGCACCTGAAGAAATAGGCGACGTGCAGATTGCCGATGAGGTGCTGAGCATTGTGGCAAGCCTTGCTGCCCAGGAAGTTGAAGGCGTGGCAGGCATGAACGGCGGTTTTGCCGGAGATTTGAGTGAATTTTTAGGCAATAAAAATGTCTCAAAAGGCGTGCGCGTTACGGTAGAAGGGCATGTTGTAAGTGTTGAAGTGTATGTAAACATTGAATACGGCGGCTGCATACCGGAAATAGCTTTGGAAATTCAGGAAAAAGTACGCGAAGCCATTGAAGACATGACAGGATACGAAGTTAAAATTGTTGACGTACATGTGCAGGGCGTGCAGCGCCGCCATAAAACGGAACTTGAACAGAGCCTTGAAGCGTCTGATAATAATTAAACTCATTGGGAGGGAAAATCAATGGGAATTCCTGACAGAATAATTTTGACATTATATACATTTTTAATGGCGGTCGTTGCCGTACTTGTAGTTTTATGTAGCCTCAGCATTATTTCGCAGGCTGCAATCAATCAGTTTCTGGCAACCATTCCCGGCAACTGGGAGTATGCCGTCGGCGGCATTATAATACTTTTGGTAAGCCTGCGCCTTTTAATTGCCGGTATAGGCGCAACCGGTGTTAGCTCCTTAATTTTAAAAAGCAGCGATGCCGGTAAAATTTTTGTAGGCAAAAACGCTATTGAAGATTATATTTGTGAAATTGCACAGGAAGTTTACGGTGTTTACAACGTAAAATGTGATACCAAGCTTGATGATGAAAGCATCAGCGTGCGCATTAACGCTTCGATAGAGCCGGGCATAAACATTCCGGAAACAACGGAAGAAATAAAATACAATGTGCGTGATACCATAAAAAAAGTATTGGGCATGGAAATTAAAGAAATAGAATTGTTCTTTAAACAGATTAAGGCCAAGAATTAGGAAGGGGGCACAGGCGATGTGGAATGAAATTCTCAATGATTTGTGGAGAGTATATCGCGGCCGTCTTTTAGGCTCTGTGTTCGGCCTGTTTATCGGGGCCATGTTTTTAATTTTGGGTTTTTTGCAAACTATATTTTTACTGATTTGTATTTCGGCAGGCTTTTTTATCGGCAACAAAATTGATAAAAAGGAAGACCTGCTTGAATGGCTGGACAGGCTGCTGCCTCCAGGCTACCATAAATAACTAAAAGAACGAGGTTAAACATGATTCGCAGAATATCAAGAGAACTTGTAGTACAAAGTTTATTCCAAATAGATTTTTCCGCCTGCAGCGCAGAAGAAGCTTTAAATGCGGCAGTTGAAGAACAAAACAGCAAAAATGCGCTGAAAGCGCAGAACTATGCACAGATTGCTTTAAACGGCATTTTAAATTCGCTGGCAGAAATTGATGCAAAAATTACGGAATTTTCCATTGACTGGGAAGTAAGCCGCATGCCTGCCGTAGACCGTAATATTTTACGCCTGGCAGTTTATGAAATTTATTTTGCGGAAGAAAAAATTCCTGCCGGCATTGCAATTAACGAAGCCGTGGAAATTGCAAAAATTTACGGTTCGGAAGACAGCCCGCGCTTTATTAACGGGCTGCTTGGCAAAATGGTCAGGAACAATGAGTGAACTTGAAGTTTACCTTGGCATTGATACAAGCTGCTACACAACTTCGGTTGCTTTTATGGACAGGCAGGCTAACCTTGTTGGGGAAAGCAGGCAGATTTTAAAAGTACACGAAGGCAAATGCGGCTTGCAGCAATCCGAAATGGTTTTTCAGCATACACGCAACTTGCCGGAAATGATAACAAACGCAATGCCACGGGGCGCAAAAATTATTGGCGTTTGCGCTTCCGGTTATCCGCGTCCCCTGCCGGATTCTTATATGCCGGCTTTTTTGGTTGGCGCAGGTCTAGCGCGTTCTGTTTCGGTGCTTAATAATATTCCGCTGTGGCTTATCAGTCATCAGGAAAACCATCTGCTGGCCGGAAAATGGTCGGCAGGCGGGCCGGATGATGAACGCTTTTTGTTTCTGCATGCTTCCGGCGGCACAACGGATTTGCTTACAGCCGAAAAAGACGGCAGTGGCAGTTATAAATTGACGGAAATCGGCGGCAGCATTGATTTGCATGCCGGGCAGTTTATTGACCGCATAGGCGTAAGCCTTGGGCTGCAATTTCCGGCAGGGCCGGCGCTTGAAAAATTTGCCGGAGCAGCTGCCGGGCCTGTTGAATTGCCTGTTTCCGTTAAAGGCTGCAAAGCAAGCCTTTCAGGGCCTGCAACTGCGGCAGAGCGCAAACTGGCGGCAGGGGCAGAACCGGCCGGCATAGCGCTGGGCGTGCAAAAAGTGCTTGCAGAAACCTTTTACAGGCTTATTTATAACGCATGCAGGGAATATAATACCAAAAGCGTACTAATTGCCGGCGGCGTTGCCAGCAATACTTACATAAGAGAATATTTACATAATAAACTTACAGGCAGAAAAATATCACTTTGGCACCCTCAGGCACGCTTTAGCTGCGATAATGCCTGCGGCTGTGCCGCTTTTGCAGTTTTAAAGGGTGAAAAAAGTGTATGATGATGTTTATTCCGTCAGCCAAGTAAATAAACTTATTAAAGCGCTTGTTGAAGGTGAACGGCGTTTCGCCAATATTCAGGTGCGCGGTGAAATTTCCAATTTTAAGCGTTACAGCAGCGGCCATTGCTATTTTACGTTAAAAGATGCAGGCGGCGTTTTAAAAGCTGTAATGTTTAAAACGGCAGCGCGTACTTTGCGTTTTGAACCTCAAAACGGTGATACGGTTATTGCTGTTGGACGCATAAGTGTTTATGAACGTGACGGCGTTTACCAGCTTTATACCGATTTAATGATACCCGAAGGCACCGGCGATTTAATGCTGGCATTTGAGCAGCTTAAACAAAAACTGTTAAACGAAGGCCTGTTTGATGAAAGCAGAAAAAAGCAGCTGCCGGTAAACCCCAAAACAGTTGGCATCATTACATCGCCTTCCGGCGCGGCAGTGCGCGATTTAATTACCGTATCGCGCAGGCGCAACAAGGGCATAAAGCTGTTGCTTTACCCGGTTCGCGTACAGGGCAAGGAAGCACCGGCTGAAATTGCCCATGCTATTGAGTTTATGAACAGAAACAAAATGGCTGATGTTTTGATTGTAGGCCGCGGAGGCGGTTCTATTGAAGAATTGTGGGCCTTTAATGAAGAACAGACCGTCCGTGCAGTTGCTGCGTCGGAGATACCTGTTGTTTCGGCAGTTGGGCACGAAACGGATTTTACTTTAACGGATTTTGCGGCGGATAAACGCGCGGCAACCCCTTCGCAGGCTGCGGAAATTGTTGTTGTCGACGCCAATGCTTATTTAAACAGCGTTGCGGAACTGGAAAAACGTTTAAAAAACACGGTCTTAAAACGGCTTGCCTTATCGGAAACTACGCTGGAACGCCTGCAAAATTCATGGGCGTTATCAAATCCGCAGCGCATGCTTGAAAGCAGAATGCAAAGATTTGATTTTGCTTCGGTACGGCTTGAGCAGGTTTTTAATGCTGCCCTTACGCAGAAACAGCACAGCTGCGGCGTGCTGGCGGCAAAGCTCGACGCGCTCAGCCCGCTTACCGTGCTTGCTCGCGGGTACAGTGTTACGGAAAATATGGATGGAAAAATTATCAGAAGTATAGCTGATGTACGCTGGGGTGATGAAATAGTAACGCAGGTCGGCGACGGCAACGTTATTTCGGTGGTTCAGCATACGGAAGGTCGGTAAAACATGGCAGTAAAAAAATCACTTAAAAATTTAAAATTTGATGAAGCACTGGCAATGCTTGAAGAAAAGGTAAAACTTCTTGAAGAAGGTAATTTGCCGCTTGAAGAATCGCTGGAGGTTTTTAAGGAAGGCATTGAGCTGAGCAAAATCTGCGCAGGCAGGCTTGATACCGCAAGGCAGACAGTTGAACAGATTATGGAAACAAGCAGCGGTTATACAACAAAACCTTTTGAGGAGATTGATGAATAGATGGATTTTGAAAAATATTATTCTGACAGGCAAAAACTGATTAACAATTTTTTGGAAAAAAGAATGCAGAAAAAAGGCATTTCCCGCGTGGATGAAGCCATGGCATACAGCCTTTTTGCAGGCGGCAAGCGCATACGCCCGATTCTTTTAATGGCTACTGCCGACGCCGTTGGTGCAAATGGCTATAATTTTTTGCCAGTTGCCGCCGGGCTGGAAATGATTCATACATATTCTTTGATTCATGATGATTTGCCGTGCATGGATGATGATGATTACCGCCGCGGCAAATATACAAACCATAAGGTTTTCGGCGAGGCAATGGCGCTTTTGGCAGGCGACGGCCTTTTAACACTGGCTTTTGAAGTTATGCTGGAGCAAAAAAATGTGCCGCCGGAAGTTCTGGTTGAAGTTGTGCGCGAAGTTGCCATGTGTGCCGGTAATTTTGGCATGGTTGGCGGCCAGGCGCTTGACCTTGACGCAGAAGGCAAACAAATCAGCGAAGCCGAACTGCGCAAACTGCATTCCGGCAAAACCGGCGCTATGTTTATTGCGGCAGTACGCGGCGGCGCGCATCTTGCCGGTGCAACAAACGACCAGCTGCTGGCGCTGACGCATTTTGCCGACCTTTTGGGCCTTGCTTTCCAGATTACTGACGATATTCTTGACGTTGAAGGCGATCCTGCCGAAATGGGCAAGAGCGCAGGCAGCGATGAGAAAAAACATAAATCTACCTATGTAAGTTTATATACGCTTGCCGGCGCCAAGGCACTGGCGGAAAAAACAGTTGCCGAAGCACTGGAGTGCCTGGACAGCTTTGGCGAAAAAGCCGAACCGCTGCGCCGGATTACAAAAATGATGTGCGGACGTAAATCTTAATAATTATTTGCCGGTTTAATAATTACAGGAAGGATAGATGCCTTAATGACAGCCGGATTATTAAAAAAGATTGATTCACCTGAAGATATAAAAAAACTTAATTATGAAGCGTTAAACGAACTGGCTGCCGAAATACGCGAGTATATGATTGAAGTCATCTCCAAAAACGGCGGGCATCTTGCCCCTAATTTGGGCGTTGTGGAGCTGACGCTGGCCCTGCATAAGGTTTTTAACTGCCCGAAGGATAAAATTATCTGGGACGTAGGGCATCAGTCATACATTCACAAAATAATTACCGGGCGGCGCGAAGCCTTTAAAACGCTGCGCCAGTATAACGGAATTTCAGGCTTTCCTAAAATTCAGGAAAGCAAGTATGACGCATTTGGAACAGGTCATTCCAGCACTTCGATATCGGCTGCTTTGGGCATGGCGATTGCGCGTGACCTGAAGGGCGAAGATAATGAAGTGGTTGCCGTTATCGGCGACGGCTCCATGACGGGCGGCATGGCTTATGAAGCGCTGAACAACGCCGGTGATTTGCAGAAAAAGCTGATTGTTGTGCTTAATGACAATGAGATGTCAATCGCCAAAAACGTCGGCGCTATGAGCGATTATCTGTACCAGCTGCGCACGGCAAAAACATATACCCGCATAAAAAAGGATTTGGAAGGCTGGCTTAAACATAAAAACTACGGCGAAAATATTATAAATATTGTCCGCCGCGTTAAAGGCAGCGTTAAATATCTGCTTGTGCCGGGTTCTGTTTTTGAACATCTGGGCTTTAAATACTATGGCCCTGTTGATGGGCATAATCTGGAACATCTTGTGGAAGTTTTTGAAACCGCTAAACAAACTACCGGCCCTGTTATCATTCATGTTATTACCAAAAAGGGCAAGGGATATGAACCTGCGGAAAAAAGCCCGAATAAATTTCACGGTACCGGGCCTTTTGAAATAAAAACCGGCAAAAAAATTACTAGCCCTGATGCGCCGGTGAGCTATACCGAAGTTTTTGGCAAAACGCTGGTGCAGCTTGCCAAAGAAGATAAAAAAATTGTTGCCATTACGGCTGCCATGCCGGACGGTACAGGCTTGAATTATTTTGCCGATGCTTACCCGGACAGATTTTTTGATGTAGGCATTGCCGAACAGCACGCAGTAACTTCGGCCGCAGGTATGGCAGCGGCGGGGCTGCACCCGGTTGTTGCTGTTTATTCAACCTTTTTGCAAAGAGCGTATGATTCCGTGCTGCACGATATTGCCATGCAGAATTTGCCAGTAGTACTTGGCCTCGACAGAGCCGGGCTTGTTGGTGACGACGGCTATACGCACCACGGCGTTTTTGATTTTTCATACTTACGTTTGATACCGCAGATTACCATTATGGCGCCGAAAGACGAAAACGAGCTCCGGCATATGCTGGCTACCGCGGTAAAATTTAACGGTCCTGTTGCTTTGCGCTATCCGCGCGGCAGCGGCTTAGGTGTTGATATTTCAGAACTGCTGCATACCTTGCCAATCGGCAAAGCCGAAGAATTAAAACAGGGCAGCGATGTATGCATCTGGGCCGTTGGCAGCATGGTTGACGAAGCAATGAAAGCAGCAGCTGCTCTTGAAGAAGACGGCGTCAGCGCCGGGGTTGTAAACATGCGCTTTGTTAAACCGTTTGACAGTGAGCTGCTTGTAAAAACGGCGCAGCAGTATAAAAATATAGTAACTATGGAAGAAGGCTCTTTAAAAGGCGGCGCAGGCAGCGCCGTGCTGGAAGTGCTTAATGAAAACGGTATGCTTCAAAGCGTAAAAGTGCTTAATTTAGGCATACCCGATAAATATATTCCCCATGGGGCAAAGCCTTTGCTGATGCGTGATATCGGCCTTGACCATGAAAGCGTTGTAAAACGTATTAAAGAATTTTTAAGTAACGGAGATTAATGTGAAGAAAGAACGTTTGGATACCCTGCTTGTGCAGCGCGGATTTTTTGAATCGCGTTCACGCGCGCAGGCGGCTATTATGGCCGGGCAGGTTCTTGTAAACGAACAGAAGATTGATAAGACAGGCACGCAGGTAGCGCCTGATGCCGCAATACGCCTTTTGGGCGGCGACCTTAAATATGTAAGCCGCGGCGGGCTGAAGCTTGAAAAGGCAGTAAGCTGTTTTAACCTTGATTTGACAGGCAAAATTGCTGCCGATATCGGCGCTTCAACCGGCGGTTTTACTGATTGCGCCCTGCAAAATGGTGCTGCGCGTGTGTATGCCATAGATGTTGGCTACGGGCAGTTGGCATGGAAGCTGCGCAGCGACGAACGTGTCGTTAATATGGAACGCACCAACGTACGCTATCTGGAAGCTGACAGCCTGCCGGAAAAGGTGGATGTTGCTACCATTGACGTTGCCTTTATTTCTCTTGACAAGGTTTTGCCTGCGGTAAAGAAAATAATTGCAGATGACTGCATTGTTATTGCGCTTATAAAACCGCAGTTTGAAGCCGGTAAGGAAAATGTAGGCAAAAAAGGCGTTGTGCGTGACCCGCAGGTGCATTTAACGGTAATAAACAATGTTATTGCAACAGCCAGGGAACTTGGCTTTAAAATTGCCGGGCTTGATTATTCGCCGGTTAAAGGGCCGGAAGGCAATATTGAATATCTTTTGTATTTAAAAAATGCCGCAGATGCGGAGGAAATTGCCGTAGACCCTGATGAAACAGTAAAAAAATCGCATTTAACACTTGATACAAGCGGAAAATAAGAAGGTGTAAAAATGTCCGTATCAACAATAGGGCTGTTTCCCAATATGCAGAAAGACAAAGTGCGTGACTGCCTGCCGGATATTTTGGCACTTTTGCGGAAATACGGCTTAAAAACGCTGCTGCCGGAAGATATGAAAAACTTTAAAGCAGCCGGTTATTACAGCAAAGAAGCAGAATCACTGGCGCAGATGGACGCCGGTATTTCGCTCGGCGGCGACGGTACTTTTCTGCAAATGGCGCGGCATCTTTCACCTTTAAAAATACCCGTGTTTGGCGTAAACTTTGGCAAACTTGGCTTTTTGGCAGAAACCGAAATGAGCGATTTTGAAAAAGCGCTGCAAAAACTTGCCGGGCATGAATTTGAACTGGAAGAACGCAGCCAGCTGAAAGCAAGCGTTGTAAAAAACGGCAGGGTAACTGTGCAGGCTCATGCGCTTAATGACATGGTTGTGGCTAAAGGGCATATTTCCAAACTTGCGCATCTGGAACTTAAAATTAACGGCAAACATTCCGGCATTTATGCCGCCGACGGGTTGATTGTGGCAACCGCAACCGGTTCAACAGCGTATTCGCTGTCGGCAGGCGGGCCAATGGTACACCCAAGCCTTGATGTGTCCATAATCACTCCGATTTGCGCGCATGCTTTATATACACGCCCGCTGATTATACCAGGAAATAATTTAATAGAAATCACGGCAGTGCCGCCCTATGAAGAACTGCTGCTTTCGGCAGACGGTGAAATTACGGCGGCAGTTGCCGAAGATGATATTATCCGCATAGAAAAGAATCCCGAACCCGTCAGGTTAATCCGTTTAAACGGAAGAAGCTATTATGAAACCTGGCAGCAAAAATTGATGCGTACCTGCAGAAATGAGGAAGCAAAATGAACGAAGAAGTATCCGTTAAACAATTAAAAACAAACCGCCATGCTAAAATTAAAAGCATAATTGAATCGCAGAAAATTGAAACCCAGGACGAACTTGCGGCAGCTTTGCGCGCCAGCGGCATAGAAGTTACGCAGGCAACCGTTTCGCGCGATATTAAAGAATTAATGCTGATTAAAGTTCCCGATGCTGCCGGGCGTTATTATTACGCTTTTCCGAAAGACCAGAATGCTCTTTTAAACTCCGGCAGAATGGAACGTATTTTGCAGGATTCGGTTTTAAACCTGAGGGCAGGCGGCAATTTGGTGGTAATACACAGCCTGCCGGGAGCTGCGTCTTCGGTAGCGCTTGCTCTCGATTATATGAAGTGGCCGGAGGTTTTGGGAACCGTTGCCGGTGACGATACGATTTTTGTAGCTGTTGATAAACCCGAAAATACGGATGTATTTATTGGCAGATTTTGTAAAAAATAGAGGTTGGCAGAATGCTTCAGGCTTTACATGTACATAATTTTGCTTTAATAGAAGATGCTAAAGTTGAATTTACCGGCGGCTTTAATGTTTTTACCGGTGAAACCGGCGCAGGCAAATCCATTCTTATAGATGCGTTCAGCATCGCTTTGGGAGCAAGGGCTTCGGCAGATTATGTGCGCAGCGGCACGGATGCTTTAACGGTACAGGCAATTTTTGATATTGATGATTGCCCGGCAGCCTTAAAACTTTTGGAAGAACAGGGTATTGATTATGAGGACGGGCTTTTTTTGCGCCGCCGCATAACCGCTTCCGGCAAAAGCCAGGCTACGGTAAACGGAGTGCAGGTTCCGCTGGCTGTTCTGCGCTCTTTTGCGGCTGTGCTTGTGGATATTCATGGCCAGCATGAGAACCAGGCGCTTTTAAAAGCCGGTTTTCCGCAGCAGCTTACAGATTTGTACGGACAAAGCCTTATTATGCCAGTGCTTAATGAATATAGCCGCGCTTTTGATAATTACAATAAAACCAAAAGCGAACTTGAGCATCTGCAAAGCATAGGGCAGGACCGTGAACGTATTTTAGACCGTCTGGAATGGGAAATTGAAGAAATAACCAACGCCGGGCTGCAAAAAGGCGAACTCGAAGACTTGCAGGAAGAATGGAAACGTATTCAGAACAGCGGCAAAATAATGCAGGCTGTAAGTGATGCCGGTGAAATTTTGGACGGCAAGTTCAGCGTTCTGGACGCTTTGGCTGAGGCGAAAAGCAGAATTGAAACGGCGGCAAGATATGATGCCGGGCTTTCGGAAAATTCCGAAATGCTGGAAACATGCTGGCTGACAGTGGAGGAATGCCATAAAAACCTGCTTGATTATCTGGAAAACAGTGAGTTTGACGCGGAGCGTTCCGCTTATGTTGAACAGCGTTTGGATTTATGGTATAAACTGCAGAAAAAATACGGTGCTGATTACGAAGCCATAAACGAATATCTTGAAAAAATTAAACAGGAAGCCGGACAGTTACAGGAAATTGACCGCAGCATTGCCGTTAAAAATAAGGAACTTTTAAAAAATCAGGCTGAACTGAAAGAATTTGCTGGTAAATTAACAGAGCTGCGCAAAAAATATGCGGGAATGCTTGCCGGTGAAATTACAAAACATATTGCCGATTTAGCCATGCCGCAGGGCAAGTTCACCATTCAGTTTGCCGTTAAAGAAGATTTCGGCAAAACCGGCTGTGATGATATGGTATTTATGTTTTCGGCCAATGCCGGAGAGCCGCTGATGGAAATTACAAAAGTTGCTTCCGGCGGTGAATTGTCGCGTATTGCGCTGGCTGTTAAAACGGTTTTGTTTAATGAACTTGGCGTACCTACAATGATTTTTGATGAAATAGATACCGGCATAGGCGGTGTTACTGCGCAGAAAATGGCGGAAAAAATTGCCGTTATTTCGCGTACGGGGCAGGTTATCTGCATAACGCATTTGCCGCAGATAGCGAGCTTTGCCGACAGGCATATTAAGATTAACAAAGTAAGTGCGGACGGACGCACGCAAACCGTTTTAAATGTGCTTGATAATAACGGACGCATTGAAGAATTAATGCGCATGACGGCGGGCGACAATATAAGCGAGGCTGCGCACCGTAATGCCGAAGAACTTTTAAATAAAGCAGCAGAATTTAAAAATGCAGGGTGATATTATGAAGAAAATTCATCAGGATAATCTGGACGAAAAATTCGTCAGCCGCAGGCAGGGCTTTGACGGACGCCTTTTAAAAGTTATGGTTGATACCGTTACTTTGCCAAACGGCAGGCAAACCACGCGCGAAATAATTGCCCACCCGGGGGCAGTATGTGTTGTGCCGGTGCTTGACGACGGCAGCATTATTTTTGTAAAACAATACCGTTATGCAGTGGGCAGCGTTTTGTATGAACTTCCTGCCGGAAAGCTAGACCATCCCAACGAAGATCCACTGGATTGCGCCAAACGCGAACTTTCGGAAGAAACTGGCTATGAAGCCGCCGAATGGCAGAAACTTACAAGCATTGTAACTACTCCGGGTTTTACTGATGAAGTAATACATTTATATCTGGCCAGAGGCCTGAAGAAGTTTGACCAGCATACTGACGAAGACGAGTTTATAGACATTGAAGCAGTAAAACCGGAAGAAGTGCGCCGGATGCTGCTTGATGAAGAAATTTTTGATGCCAAGACTTTAAGTGCTTTATGTATGATGCAGTTAGTTAACAAAAACTTCATTTGACGGGCGCATGGTTTTGTGCTATATTGTTTTTGTAATTTAATACAGGCCTTTGGGGTAGGGTTAGTTTCCCAACCGGCGGTAAAGTCCGCGAGCGTTAAGCATGAACCGGTGCAATTCCGGTACCGACAGTAAAGTCTGGATGAGAAAAGGCAAAAGAATTTTTACAGCTGAAACCCCGGAGGTTTTGGCTGTTTTTGTTTATAAAGAAGGTGAGTTAATGGACGATATTAAATGTATGCGCCGTGCTTTGGAACTGGCAAAGATGGCGGAAGGCGATACAAGCCCCAATCCCATGGTCGGCGCCGTTATTACAGACAGTTCCGGCAACATTGTCGGCGAAGGCTATCATCATAAAGCAGGCCAGCCACATGCTGAAATAAATGCTCTGGCAGCGGCCGGCGATAAGGCAAAGGGCGCAACCGTTTATGTTACGCTTGAACCATGTTCGCATTACGGAAGAACTGGCCCATGCTGCGAAGCGCTTATTAAAGCAGGCGTAAAAAAAGTTGTCAGCGCTGTTACAGACCCCAACCCGCTTGTAGCAGGGCGTGGTTTAAACCGTTTGCGTGAAGCCGGTATTGAAGTTGTAAACGGCATTTGCGAGGACGAAGCGAGAAAATTAAATGAAAAGTTTTTCTTTTGGATTACCCATAAACGGCCGTTTGTATCTCTTAAATATGCCATGACTCTGGACGGCAAAATTGCTGCCGACGGCGGCGATTCCAAATGGATTACCGGTGTGGAAGCCAGAACTTATGCGCATTACCTGCGTAAAACGCATGACGCCGTAATAGTCGGCAAAAATACGGTTCTGCATGATGACTGCGAACTTACTACCCGTATGGTGGAAGGCAAAAA
The DNA here is from genome assembly GCF_023336935.1 of Phascolarctobacterium sp. ET69. GTDB lineage: Bacteria > Bacillota > Negativicutes > Acidaminococcales > Acidaminococcaceae > Fusicatenibacter_A > Fusicatenibacter_A intestinipullorum. The sequence continues at coordinate 361,375 of NZ_JAMBLR010000001.1, read as the reverse complement.
TCCTGTAAGAATTGTGCTGGACAGCAAATGCAGCCTGCCGGTGAATTCCAAAATTTTAAATGGTGAAGCGCGAACGATTGTCGCAGTAGGTGAAGAACCTTCACTTACCAACCTTAATGCGGTGAAACTTTTAAAAAATGTGGAAATTATAAAATTGCCGGAGCATGACGGCAAGCTTGACCTTAATGCTTTAATGAAGTACCTTGCAGAGCAGGAAATTACCAGCCTGCTTGTGGAAGGCGGCAGCGAAGTACACGGTGCGTTTTTGGATGCCGGATTTGCCGAAAGAGTATATGCGTTTATTGCCCCTAAAATTATCGGCGGCAGGAATGCCCTTTCCCCGGTGGGCGGCAATGGCTGTAAGGATATGGGCAAAGCGCTGTGCCTTACGGATATTGAACATAAAGAGCTCGGATGCGACCTTTTAATTACCGGCAGAACGGAGCGTGACTGACATGTTTACAGGACTTGTAGCGGAACTTGGCACTGTAACGGAGTTAAAACCGCTTAAACAAAGTTATAATATTACTGTAAAAGCACAGAAGGTTTTGGAGAACCTTAAAATCGGAGACAGCATTGCCGTTAACGGTGCCTGCCTTACGGTAGTAAAAATCATCGGCAGCGCCTTTACTGCCGATGTTATGCCGGAAACGGTTAAACTTACTAATCTGCGCAATTTAAAAAGCGGCGATAAGGTAAATCTTGAACGCACTTTAAAACTAAGTGACGGGCTTGACGGGCATATCGTAAGCGGCCATGTTGAAGGTATTGGCGTTATTACGTCCAAAAAGGCAGAGGGCATTGCCGAAATTGTAACCGTTAAAACACCGCCGCAGCTTTTAAAATATATAATAAAAAAAGGCAGCATTGCTATTGACGGCATCAGCCTTACCGTAACGGAAGTTACTGGCAGCGGTTTCAACGTATCGCTTATTCCGCATACCGCCAAAGAAACAACGCTCGGCTTTAAAAAGCCCGGCGATGAAGTAAACCTGGAAACAGATATTATCGGCAAATATGTCGAACATCTGCTTAATTTTAAAACATCCGCCGATGCGGAAAATAAAAATACTTTAACAAAATCACTTCTTTTTGAAAATGGTTTTATATAAAAGGAGGCAATTATGGATAATTTTAAGTTTAATACTGTTGAAGAAGCCATTGAAGCCATAAAAAACGGCAAAATGGTTTTGGTTACGGACGACGAAGACCGCGAAAATGAAGGCGACCTTATTATGGCAGCGCAGTTTTGCACCGGCGACGACGTAAACTTTATGGCAAAATACGCCCGCGGATTGATTTGCATGCCTGCCGACCCGCAGATTATGGATAAACTGCAGTTCGGCGCAATGGTTGCCAATAATACCGATAACCACGAAACGGCTTTTTCGGTTTCTATCGACCATGTTGACACCACTACCGGTATTTCTGCCTATGAACGCGCCTATACCATGCGCAAATGCGCCGACCCTGCTTCTCAGCCGCAGGATTTCCGCCGCCCGGGGCATGTATTTCCGCTCCGCAGCAGAAACGGCGGCGTTTTAAGGCGTACCGGGCACACCGAAGCAACTACTGATTTATGCCGTTTGGCAGGACTGACACCTGTTGGCATTTGCTGCGAAATTATGAGCGACGACGGCAATATGGCACGCACTCCGGAGCTTATTGAATTTGCCAAAAAACATAATCTGGTATTTATAACCGTTGCCGCGCTTGTTGCTTACCGTAAAAAGCACGAAAAAATGGTTCACCGCGTAGCGGAAGCAGCACTGCCGAGCAAATACGGCAATTTCCGCATTATCGCTTATGAAAATGACCTTGACAGCCAGTGCCATGTTGCCATTGTAAAGGGCGATATTGCCGGTAAAAAGGATGTTATGGTACGCGTACATTCCGAATGTCTTACAGGCGATGCGCTTGGTTCGCTGCGCTGCGACTGCGGCGACCAGCTGGCAACCGCATTGAAAATGATTGAAAAAGAAGGCTGCGGCGTAGTTGTTTATATGCGTCAGGAAGGGCGCGGAATTGGCCTTGCCAATAAAATACGTGCTTATGCCTTGCAGGACCAGGGGCTTGATACCGTTGAAGCAAACATAAAACTCGGCTTTGCACCCGATTTGCGTGATTACGGTATCGGCGCACAGATTCTTGCCGATTTGGGGCTTTCAACAATCCGCCTGATTACCAATAACCCGGCCAAACGCGCAGGGCTTACAGGCTACGGCATTACCGTTACCGGCAGGGTGCCCATCATTATGGAGGCAAACTGCTATAACGAACATTATCTTGATGTTAAAGAAGAAAAAATGGGACACAAATTACACGAAAAATAATTGGAGGAATGAAAATGAAAGTTTTAGAAGGCAAATTAACAGCAAAAGGCATGAAAGTTGCTATTGTAGCATCCCGTTTTAACGAATTTATTACCAGCAAACTTATCGGCGGCGCGGAAGACTGCCTGCTTCGCCATGGGGCAGAAGGCGAAGATTTAACGCTTGTATGGGTTCCCGGCGCGTTTGAAATTCCGCTGGCTGCGCAAAAACTTGCCAAAAGCGGCAAATATGATGCCGTTGTATGCGTTGGCGCTGTAATCCGCGGAGCAACGCCGCATTTTGATTATGTATGCGCAGAAGCCTCCAAAGGCATTGCCCATGTAAGCCTTGAAACCGGCGTACCGGTTGCTTTCGGCGTTTTAACAACCGATAATATTGAACAGGCTGTTGAACGTGCAGGCACCAAAGCAGGCAACAAAGGTACTGATGCGGCAATGTGCGCTATTGAAATGGTAAATTTAATGCGTGAAATGTAAGAGGTTTTTATGGAAGATACTTTAACTATTGCTACGGCGGAAGGCGTGCGCATTTACGCCATTACAACCAAAAATCTGGTGCAGGAAGCTGCTGACCGCCATCATACAAGCCATTTGGCAACGGCCGCGCTCGGCAGAGCCATGAGCGGTGCTTTAATGCTTGCCGCAACAATGAAAGACGGCGAACGTATTCTTTTAAAACTTAAAGGCGACGGACCGCTAGGAGAGGTTGTCGCCGAAGCGCAGGGAACTTCCGTGCGCGGATATGTTGGCGAGCCGGATGTGTTTATGCCTTTAAAAAACGGCAAGCTCGATATCGGCGGCGCGCTTGGGCAGGGCACAATTACCCTTACCCGTTATCTGCAGAACGGTGAATCGTTTACAGGGCATGCAGAACTTGCCGACGGTGAAATTGCAACCGATATTACCAATTATCTTTATATGTCCGAGCAGACTCCATCATCGGTTGCGCTTGGCGTACTGGTTGACAAGGAAGGTAAAGTGCTTGCCGCAGGCGGTTATTTTATTCAGGCTATGCCCGGCTGCGATGAAGAAGTGCTGGAAAAACTGGGCAATAATGTAGCCGTTACGCCCTATGTAACGCAGTTGCTGGAACTTGGCTATACGCCCGAAAAAATTATTGAAGTGCTTGCCAGAGGACTGGAATTTGATATAAAAGAAAGCATGCCCGTTAAGTTTTCCTGCGGGTGTTCTAAAGATAAAATACTGAACATGCTTGCGGCTTTAAGCAAGGATGATATTGATTATCTGACAGAGCAGCCTGATACGGAAGTGCATTGCCAGTATTGCAACAAGGTATATCATTTCAGTAGTGAAGAACTGAAGCAGCTTAAAACAAATTAAAACTGCTTGACAAAGCAAACAACTGTTTGTATAATGTTTTTAGAAGAGCAGATACAACGGTGGAGGTAAAATTTATGGCATCTGAAAACATAGATAAAATGAAAGCGCTTGACCTTGCCATGCGCCAGATTGAAAAAGATTTCGGCAAAGGTTCCATTATGAAACTTGGCGAAGCAAGCAGCAAAATGAATATAGAAGTTATTCCGACCGGTGCTTTGTCGCTTGATATTGCTTTGGGCGTTGGCGGCATACCGAGAGGAAGGGTTATAGAAATTTACGGCCCTGAATCTTCTGGTAAAACGACTGTTGCCCTGCATATGATTGCCGAAGCGCAAAAACTCGGCGGTTATGCGGCTTTTATTGATGCCGAACATGCACTTGACCCGGAATATGCCCGCCGCCTTGGCGTAGATGTTGACAATCTTTTGATTTCCCAGCCTGATAACGGCGAACAGGCACTGGAAATTGCCGATGCTCTGGTACGCAGCGGCGCTATCGACATTATCGTTATAGACTCTGTTGCAGCGCTTGTTCCCCGCGCGGAAATTGAAGGCGAGATGGGCGATTCCCACGTTGGCTTGCAGGCGCGCCTGATGAGCCAGGCACTGCGCAAACTGACCGGCTTAATTGCAAAATCCAAATGTGCAACCGTATTTATTAACCAAATCCGCGAAAAAGTAGGCGTTATGTTTGGCAACCCGGAAACCACTACTGGCGGCCGTGCTTTAAAGTTTTATGCAACCGTGCGCATGGACGTGCGCCGTGTTGAAACATTGAAAAACGGCAACGATATGATTGGCAGTCGTACCCGCGTTAAAATTGTTAAAAACAAAGTGGCGCCTCCGTTTAAACAGGCTGAATTCGACATTATGTACGGAGAAGGCATTTCTCATGAAGGCTGCATTGTTGACCTTGGCGTTGAGCTTGAATTAATTACCAAGAGCGGCGCATGGTATTCATACGGTGATGTACGTTTAGGGCAGGGTAAGGAAAAAGCCAAAGAATATCTGAAGGATAACCCTGAACTTTTGCAGGAGATAGAAAATAAAATCCGTGCCATGACCATTAAACAGGCTGCCCCCGAAGGTGAAACCGAAAGTGCTGCGCAGGAAGAATAATAAAACCTTTGATAACGAAAAGGATGCTTATAATTACGCGCTGACGCTTTTAAATTACCGTGATTACAGCATAGCGGAAATGCAGGCAAAATTAAAAAAGTGTTCCGTATCGGATGCCGATATTAAAGCTGTAACTGATAAGCTGTGCGGATATGGTTTTTTGGATGAAAAACGCTATGCACTGCGCGTTTATGACAGCTGGCTTGCCAAAAAATATTACGGCAAAGGTTATTTAAAAAATACTTTGCAGAAACGCAGTGTTGATGACGAAATAATTAACGAAGTTGCCGGACTTGTTGAAGCAGATGTTGAAATTGAGCGCTGCTGCGCTGCTGCCGACAGCTACATAAAAAAGAAAAAAATAAACAGTTTTGAAGACGCGATGAAAGTTAAAGCCGGATTAGGAAGGTTTTTATTTGCAAGAGGTTTTTCTGTTGATTTGATAAAGAAAACTATTGCAGAAAAAATAAGTTATTCCGGTGTGGATAATTATGATTAGTGATACAAACTTGACTTTTAGTTAAAATCCATTTAAAATTATATTATCCAATCGTGTTAAGAGATTCAATGTTAACCACGAGGCGACTAGCAGGTTGCCTCATTTTTTTTAGAATTTTACTAAGGAGGTGAGTACCATTTTAGAGTTGTTCATTACAATAGCCGGTGCTGGTGCGGCAGGCGGCATTGTCGGTTATTTTGTCCGCAAAAATGTTGCCGAAAGCAAAATAGCCACTGCCGAAGAAACTGCTATCCGCATTATTCAGGATGCCGAGCAGGCCGGTGAAACCAAACGCAAAGAAGCGCTGATGGAAGCTAAAGAAGAAATCCATCGTATGCGCAGCGAAATGGAACGTGAAAATAAAGAACGCCGCAGCGATTTGCAGCGTCAGGAGCGCAGACTCCTGCAAAAAGAAGAAAACCTTGACAGAAAAATTGATTCCTTTGAGAAAAAAGAGGAACATCTGGCTTTAAAAGAAACCAAACTTAACGAAAGCCAGGCCAAGGTGGACGAGTTATACCAGAAACAATTGGGTGAACTGGAAAGATTATCCGGTTTGTCAACCGAAGATGCAAAAAAAGAATTGCTGTTGTCTGTGGAAGAAGAAGTTAAGCATGAATCTGCAATGATGATTAAAGAGCTTGAACAGCAGGCTAAAGATGAAGCGGACAGAAAAGCCCGTGAAATCATTTCCCTTGCTATTCAGCGCTGTGCCGCAGACCATGTTGCCGAAACCACTGTTTCTGTTGTGGCACTGCCGAATGATGAAATGAAAGGCCGCATTATCGGCCGCGAGGGCAGAAACATCAGAACATTGGAAACACTGACAGGCATAGATCTTATTATAGACGATACTCCGGAAGCGGTTATTATTTCGGGGTTTGACCCTGTAAGGCGTGAAGTTGCACGTATAGCTCTTGAAAAACTCATCAATGACGGGCGTATTCATCCGTCCCGCATTGAAGAAATGGTAGAGAAAGCACAAAAAGAAGTTGAACAGAGAATTAAAGAAGCCGGTGAACAGGCTATGTTCTCGGTTGGGGTGCACGGTTTGCATCCGGAAATGGTTAAACTTTTGGGACGTTTGAAATACCGTACAAGTTACGGCCAGAATGTTCTTAACCATTCTGTTGAAGTTGCCCATCTGGCAACAATTATGGCTTCTGAACTTGGTGTGGACGTTAACCTTGCCAAACGTGCAGGCCTTTTGCACGATATAGGCAAAGCAGTTGACCATGAAGTTGAAGGTTCCCATGTTGAACTTGGCGTGGAAATTGCCAAGAAATACCGTGAATCCGACCTTGTTATCAATGCTATTGCAGCCCATCATGGCGATACCGAGCCGAAAAGCGTTGAGGCAGTGCTTATTTCGGCATGCGATGCCGTATCGGCAGCACGCCCGGGTGCACGCAGGGAAACTTTGGAAAGCTATTTGAAACGATTGACCCGATTGGAAGAAATTTCTGAATCGTTCGATGGCGTTGAAAAATGTTATGCCGTACAGGCCGGCAGGGAAATCCGCATCATGGTTAAACCCGAACAGGTTGATGATGCTTCGGCAATACTTTTGGCGCGTGATGTTGCCAAAAAGATTGAAGCCGAGATGGAATATCCCGGCCAGATAAAAGTAGTTATCATCCGCGAAACGCGCGCAGTTGACTACGCAAAATAATTTTGAATATAAAAAACGCTCCGTTAAGGGGCGTTTTTGTTTTATATAAACATTCTTTCACGAAATATTTACAAAAATAAAGTTTTTCAAAGGGGAAACATTTGTTTTTAAACTCACTTTAATGTATAATATACGGTAGAGTAAGTGTACGGTTAATACTTGCGTTAATCTGTGTGATACTTGATCGGAAAATAAATAATTTGGAGGTGTATTTTTTTTGAGTAAAACACAACATAAAGTAAATATTATTCCGCTCGGAGGACTTGGCGAAATCGGCAAGAACATGACGGCTTTCCGTTATGGCGATGATATTATACTTGTCGATGCCGGTTTAATGTTCCCTGAGGAGGATATGCTTGGAATAGATTTGGTTATTCCTGATATAACTTATCTTTTGGAAAACAAAGATAAGGTTAGGGCGATTTTTTTAACTCACGGCCATGAAGACCATATCGGCGCTTTGCCGTATGTTATGAAGCAGATTAATGTGCCTGTTTACGGCACCGCCCTTACTTTGGGCATTTTGCAGGGACGCTTGAAAGAAAACGGTGTAAGTGCCGATAACTGCCATGTAATCAAGCCCGGAGATAAAATATCTGCCGGTGCTTTTAAGCTTGGTTTCATGCGTGTCAACCACAGCATTCCTGATGCAATAGCACTGGCTATCCGTACGCCTGTCGGGCTTATTATTCACACCGGCGACTTTAAATTTGACCAGACGCCGGTTGACGGACAGGTAACTGAATTTAACCGCTTTGCGGAATATGGCGATGAGGGCGTGCTTTTGCTTATGGCAGACAGCACCAATGCCGAACGCCCGGGCTATACGCCAAGTGAAAAAATGGTAGGCCAGACTTTTGACGATGAGTTCCGCTATGCTAAAAACCGTATTATCGTGGCAACTTTCTCGTCCAATGTTCACCGCATTCAGCAGATTGTTGACAGCGCTGTAAGATATAAACGCAAAGTTGCCGTTATCGGCCGCAGCATGGTTAATGTTGTTAATATTTCCATTGAACTGGGGTATTTGAAAATGCCGGAAGGCGTACTGATTGATGTTGATGAAACATCTAACTACCAGCCCAGCCAGATTGTAATTATTACTACCGGCAGCCAGGGCGAACCTATGTCTGCCTTAACCCGTATGGCCAATAATGACCATAAAAAGGTTGAAATTCTTCCGGGCGATACCGTTATTATTTCGGCAACGCCTATTCCCGGCAACGAAAAACTCGTATCACGCACAATTGATAACCTTTATAAACTCGGCGCCGATGTTATTTACGAAAAAAGCAACGGCGTTCATGTTTCCGGCCATGCCAGTCAGGAAGAAATTAAAATGATGCACAATCTGGTGCGCCCGAAATTCTTTATGCCGGTGCACGGAGAATACCGCCATCTGGTTAAACATGCACAGCTTGCCCAGTCGCTGGGTATGCCGCGCGAAAATATCGTTATCGGCGAAAACGGCGCTGTAATTGAACTTACGCGCAACAGTATAGGTATTTCCGGCCGTGTTCCTGCCGGTAAAATTCTGGTAGACGGCCTTGGCGTTGGCGATGTCGGCAATATCGTACTGCGTGACCGCCGCCAGCTTTCGCAGGACGGCATTATGATTGTTGTTGTAACAATCGAAAAAAATACCTGCAATATTGTTTCCGGCCCGGATATTGTTTCCCGTGGTTTTGTGTATGTGCGCGAAGCCGAAGACCTTATGGAAACAGCCAAAGAAAAAGTGGAACAGGCACTTGATAAATGTGCCGAAAATAATGTAACGGAGTGGAGCGTTCTTAAAGGCGCTATCCGCGACAGCCTCGGGCGCTTTTTGTATGAAAGAACACGCCGCCGCCCGATGATTTTACCGATTATTATGGAAGTTTGATTAAATAAAGAGGTGCCAGTAGTTGCCAAGATATAAAAAAGTTGCAGATGAACAAAAGAATAAAGGCCGCAAAAGAAAAATTGCAGGCATTTTTATGCTTTTGGCAGGGCTGCTTGTTGCGGCGTCGGATATTGGCGTTACAAGCAGTTTCTGGTCGGAAATGTCTGCATATTTACTGGGGCTGGGGGCGTTTCTGGTTCCGCTTGCCCTTATTATCTGCGGCATTTACCTGCTGGCTTTTTCCGGGCGTTTCAGTATTTCGCGCCGCGTGGCTGCGTTTGTTTTGCTGCTTATATGCTTTTTGGGCCTTGCACATCATCTTTTTACTCCTGCCGGGCAGGAACTGGATTTATATTCATTTCCGGAAGGCGGAGGTTTTATTGGCGGTATAATTTTATGGACTTTGCGTAAAATTGCCGGTACAGCTGGAGCACTGATTATTTTGGTTGTGCTTGGCTTAGCAAGCGTACTTTTATTGAGCAGAATTTCTTTACAGCTTTTGTTTGTGAAAATTAAAAATTCCTTTTCCGGCATTAGCAAAAGAGAAAATAAAAAAGATTTACGCAGAACTGAATATTCACAGCCTGTAAAGCAAAAAAATATTACCGTTTCTAAAGAAAATACTTTTAATCCTTACCGTGACGGAGAATTTTCCAAATTTACGGAAGGGCTTGAAAAACCTGGCGCTTTTAAAAGAATTTTTGGAAAAACCAAAAAGACTTCAATCAGCGAACACCTTGTAAATTACAGCAGCGAAGCCTATGAAGATGATGCTTACGATGCTTATTTGCAGGATGATGAGCAGAAACAGGAAAATACTACGCAAGCAACGCAGGCGTTTTTTGCCGCTCCGGAAGAATTTGCGGCTGAAAAACCTGCTGTTAAACAGGAAAGCAAACCTGTTTTGGAAAAATTTGTTAAACCTGAGCAGGATATGGCGCCTGCTGGCAGCTTTTTAAACCCGTACAGACAGAAAGCAATTGATTTTTCGGATGAAGAAATACCTTCCGAAAAGATATTTGCAAAACCTGAAACCAAAGATGATTTTACTTTAAATAAACCGCTTAATATTGCTGACAGTGCTGATCTGGTTAAAGAAAAATCAGAGGAGCAGGCAGTTGTTAAAACGGAAGAAGAAGCCGAACCTTCCGAAAAAGATAACGCTCCCGGGTATAAATTCCCGCCGTTATCTTTACTTAATACGCCGACTGTTACTAAAGACCATAACCTTGAAGAAGGAATACGCCATCAATGCGGTATTCTGGAACAGACTTTGTCTGATTTTAAGGTAAGAGCTTCTGTTGTTGCCGTTACGCGCGGTCCTTCTGTAACCAGGTTTGAGCTTGAACCGGCTCCCGGAGTAAAAGTAAGTTCGGTAGTTAATCTTGCAGATGATATTGCGTTAAAACTTGCCGCCCCCGGCGTGCGTATTGAAGCACCAATACCGGGCAAGGCTGCAATAGGCATTGAAGTGCCTAACTTAAAAAATGATACTGTATTTTTTAAAGAGGTTGTTGACTGCGAAGCCGTTAAAAATTCTTCCGGCAAGCTGGCTATTGGTTTGGGCAAGGATATCAGCGGCAACATTATTACTGCTGATTTGAGCAAAATGCCGCATTTGCTGGTTGCAGGCTCAACCGGCTCCGGTAAGTCTGTATGTATCAACACAATCATAGCAGGTTTGTTATACAAGTATTCTCCAGATTATGTAAAGCTTATTCTTGTTGACCCGAAAGTTGTTGAGCTTTCTAATTATAACGGCATACCGCATCTTTTAACGCCGGTTGTTACCGACAGTAAAAAAGCTGCTTCTGCCCTGCACTGGGCGGTTGCCGAAATGGAGCGCAGGTATAAGGCTTTTGCAGAAAGCCATGTGCGCGACATCAGCAGCTTTAATGAGCACGCAGAAGAAAAAATGCCGTTCATTGTTATCATTATCGACGAACTTGCCGATTTAATGATGGTTGCTAAGGTTGATGTGGAAGATGCAATTCTCCGCCTTGCGCAAAAGGCAAGGGCAGCCGGAATACATCTTATACTGGCAACGCAGCGTCCTTCGGTAGATGTTATTACCGGCATAGTAAAGGCCAATATTCCGTCGCGTATTGCGTTTGCCGTTTCTTCGCAGACCGATTCGCGTACTATTTTGGATATGGGCGGTGCTGAAAAACTGCTTGGTAAGGGCGATATGCTCTTTTATCCCATTGGCATTAACAAGCCGGTAAGGGTTCAGGGCGCTTTTGTAAGTGATGATGAAATCAACCGTGTTGTTGATTTCATAAAAGAGCAGGCTATTCCTGTTGAATACAGCAGTGAAGTAACGGAACAGGCATTGGAAAGCGATAAGAATGCTGCCGGGCAGACAGCAGGATTTGACAACGAGCGCGACGAATTATTTGAAGATGCAGTAAGGCTTGTTATGGATACAGGGCAGGCATCTTCATCCATGCTGCAGCGCAAATTCCGTATTGGTTATACAAGAGCCGCAAGGCTTGTGGACTGCATGGAAGATTTGGGCATTATCAGCCACGCTGCCGGCAGTAAACCGCGCGAACTTATTATGCCTAAAGCCGTAATAGAAGATAAATTTTTTACAACTAATAATTAAATGGAGGAAACGGTTATGGATATGGATAATGTCAGCAAAATGCTTAAAGAAGCACGTCTGGCCAAAGGGTTGTCGCTGGAAGAGGCAGAAGCGGCTACCAGTATCCGTAAACTTTACCTGGATGCGGTAGAAGAAGGTGAATTTGACAAAATTCCCGGTGATGTTTTTACCAAAGGCATTATCCGCACGTACGGTAATTTTTTGGGGCTTAACGGGCCGGACCTCGTCAACATTTATAAAGCACAGAACAGCGGCCTTACCAAGGAAGCGGTAGCGCCCAAGCCTATCAGAATGGTTGAAAAAATCAGTATTTCTCCCCAGATAAAGCCGGAAAGGGTATCCTCCGGCAATTGGCTGAGTTATATTGTGGTATTGGCTTTGGTTATCGTTGTTGCAGGCGGCATAGCCTGGTTTATGAATACCGATTCTTCGCAGAATCTGGTATCGGAACCCGCCGCAGTGGAAAACAGCGTGCCTGCCGAAGAAAAAGCAGTGCCCAAACCTGTGTATGATGGCGTTAACCTTGCTTTAAAATGCGTAACTGACCGCTGCTGGATGGAAGTAACTGCTGATGGCGAGATTGTTTTCAGCGGCATAATGGAAGAAGGCCAGCAGCAGTCTTTTAAAGCAAAAGAGAATATCAGTGTGCATTATGGCAACATTGGTGCCATGGAAATAACCGTTAACGGAGAAACTCTGCCTAAAGACCCGGAAGTCGGTTCGGTTGTAAGAACATATAAAAAATAATTTTGGAGGGCTTTCATAAATAATGAAAGATTTTCTGCCAATTTCAATAGAAGAAATTAAAGAACGCGGTTGGGAACAGTTGGATTTTTTGTTTGTAAGCGGCGATGCTTATGTGGATCATCCATCATTTGGCCCTGCCGTTATTTGCCGTGTACTTGAAGCGCAGGGATACAAGGTGGCTCTTTTGTGCCAGCCCGACTGGCGCAAACCGGAGAACTTTGCCGTTTTAGGCAAACCGCGCCTTGCAGTGCTTATTTCAGGCGGCAATCTTGATTCCATGCTCTGCCATTATACGGCGGCAAAAAAAGAACGCAAAAAAGATAATTACACGCCGGGCGGCGAAATGGGTAAACGCCCCGACCACGCAACGGTTGTATATTCACAGCAAATAAAAAAACTCTGGCATGATATGCCGGTTATTATAGGCGGCATCGAAGCAAGCCTGAGGCGTTTCGCACATTATGATTATTGGGAAGGCAAACTTCTGCCGTCCATTCTGGCAGACAGCCATGCTGACCTTTTAATTTACGGCATGGGCGAAAAGCAGATTACGGAAGCTGCCGACTATTTAAGCGGCGGTGCTTCTATGCAGGATATGCACTATATCCGCGGAACGGCGTATCTTGCTGATTCGCTGGAAGGTATTGATGACTATGTGGAAATACCTTCTTATGAAGCGTGCCTTAAAAACAAAAAGCTGTTTGCCAAAGCGCACTACCTGCAAAGCAAAGAGCAGGACCCGTTTTACGGCAAAATAGTGGTGCAGAAAAACGGCAGTAAATACCTTGTCCAAAATCCTGCACCGTATCCGCTTACACAGCAGGAAATGGACGCTATTTATGACCTTGATTACCAGCGTACCTATCATCCAAGCTATGAAGCTTTGGGCGGAGTCCCGGCTATTGAAGAAGTGCGTTTCAGCATTATCAGCTGCCGCGGCTGTTTCGGCAGTTGTTCATTCTGCGCCATTCACAGCCATCAGGGGCGTATTATCCAGTCAAGAAGCCATGAATCAATTTTAAAAGAAGCAAAAATTATTGCGGCTATGCCTGATTTTAAGGGCTACATTCATGATGTTGGCGGGCCTACAGCTAATTTCCGGCATCCGGCATGTGCCAAACAGCTTAAAGTTGGAGCCTGCCGCGACAGGCAGTGCCTTTTTCCAAAACCGTGCCCCAATTTGGACAGCAGCCACAGTGATTATATAGAGCTTTTGCGTAAAATAAGGGCTATTCCCGGCATAAAAAAAGTTTTCATCCGTTCCGGCATCCGTTATGATTATTTGCTGGAAGAAAAAACGGGGGAATTTTTGGACGAACTTTGCCGTTACCATGTAAGCGGCCAGTTAAAAATAGCTCCGGAGCATGTAGCGCCGCGCGCCCTGAAAAATATGGGCAAGCCGGGTAAAGAAGTTTATCTGAAATTCATGCGTGCCTTTTCTAAGAAGAACAAAGAAATCGGTTTAAAACAATTTTTAGTGCCGTATTTCATTTCCAGCCATCCGGGCTGCACGCTTGATGACGCAATAGAGCTTGCGGAATTTTTGCGTGATATAGGCCATCAGCCGGAACAGGTGCAGGATTTCATTCCGACACCGGGCAGCCTTTCAACGGCTATGTATTATTCCGGCTGCAACCCGGAAACAGGGCGCGAAATATTTGTAGCACGCAACCCGCATGAAAAAGCAATGCAAAGGGCATTAATGCAGTATAAAAATCCGCGTAACCGTATGCTTGTTAAAGAGGCTTTGCTTAAAGCGGGCCGCAATGACCTTATCGGCAGCGGAGATAAATGCCTGCTGAAAATAAATACCGGCTATAAAGCTAAACCTGCCGGTAAAAACAGCAGAAGCAAAACTAAAAAAAGATGAGGAATTTTATGGCTTTAAAAAGGCTTGTAACGGCCTGTTTAGCTTTTATTTCAGTAATTTGTATTGCAGGCTGTTCTTTTTTTGATGATGTTGTACATTTAAAAAATGATAACGAAGCAATTCTTGCATCAGACCAGAACAGAATGCTGCTTCAGGCGCTGGCAGAAGAATATAATGCTTCCCAAAGCAAATATAAAGTCTGGCTTGCAGAAGAAAATACCGGAAAAGGGCAGAAGCAGCCCGATATTTATTTGCTGGAATTCAGCAAACTGGTAAATTTGGAGCAGCAGAATAAACTGCTCAAATTTGAAATACCAGAAACTGCAATATTGCCGGAAGCATTTAAAAGCCAAAACGGCTGCTGGTACGGTGTTTTTTATGACCCGGCAGTTCTTTTGGTAAACCAGAATTTTGCCCGCCGTGCCGGTCAGGAAAATATTCGTACATGGGAAGATTTGTTGAAAATCCGCGGTATCCGTATTGCGCTTGAAAATTTAAGCGATACGGAAAGTACGCGCAGCTTTTTATATGCCTTTGCCAGCCATTGGGGCGAAGATAATGCTTTGGGTTATTTGCGTGAGCTACACAAAAATATTCCCCAGTATGCCAAATTTCCGTTCACTTCAATAAGAATGGCAGCAACCGGCGATGCTGATATTGCTATAACCCGCAGCAGTTTTATTTTCCAATATCTTGAAAATTCTTTTCCTGCTTATGTTGCAAAACCGGTAGAAGGTACGCCGGTAAATCTTTATGGCGTCGCCATTGCCGCTGAAAGCGGGGAGAATATGGCAGCACAGGATTTTTGCCGCTGGCTTTTAACGGAAAAAGAAATTAAGCGTATTTTGCTGCAGCAGAATACAGGGCTTGAAACTTTAATGGATGATAAGACAGATATGCAAAAACTGTGGCTGAACACAGCATATTTACAGCAGGAAAAAGCTGATAAACTTATAAACAAATGGCTTGAAACCGTACGGTTTGAAAATTAAAGCGGAGGATATACAGTGAAAATAGGTATAGTAAGTTTGGGCTGCCCTAAAAATCTGGTCGATTCTGAAACCATGTTAGGGCTGATTCACGAAGAAAAATATGAAATTACCAATGACCCGTCAGAAGCGGAAATAATTATAGTAAATACCTGCGGATTTATCGAATCTGCCAAAGAAGAGTCTATTAATACCATTTTGCAGATGGTAGAATATAAAAAATCCGGCAGCTGCAAATATATTATTGTAACCGGCTGTTTAAGCCAGCGTTATGCTGAAGAACTTTTTAACGAACTGCCTGAGGCAGATGCCATTGCCGGTGTGGAAGTGTATGACGAAATAGGCAGCATTATAAAACGTGTTATGAACGGCGAACGCTTTATAATGCTTGAACGCAGCAAACCAGATGTTATATATACCAGCAAAGAAACTTTTCTGCCGCGTATTTTAACAACTCCTTCATATACGGCTTACTTAAAAATTGCCGAAGGCTGCGATAATTGCTGTTCTTATTGCGCAATACCGAAAATCCGCGGGCCATACCGCAGCAAGCCAATGGAACAGGTGCTTAAAGAAGCAAAAGCACTGGCCGATAACGGCGTAAAAGAGCTGATTGTAGTAGCGCAGGATACAACCCGCTATGGTGAAGATTTACCGGGAGGCAAACTGCTTTTAGCTGATTTATTAAAAGAGTTAAATAAAATTGAAAGCTTGAAGTGGATTAGGGTAATGTATTGTTACCCCAATAATTTTACGGATGAGCTTATAGAAACCTTTGCATCTTTGGATAAGGTATGCAAGTATGTTGACCTGCCGCTGCAGCATGCAAGCAACAGGCTGCTGGCTTCAATGAACAGATATGATACCAGGGAAGAAGTGGAAACGCTTCTTGCAAAGCTGCGTAAACGTATTCCCGGAATTGTTATAAGAACTACTTTTATAGTAGGTTTTCCCGGTGAAACGGATGCCGATTTTGAAGAATTAAAAGAATTTGTGGAACAGCAGCGTTTTGAAAATGCCGGTGTTTTTGCCTATTCTCAGGAGGAAGGCACTGTTGCCGGAGCTATGCCCAATCAGATTCCTGATGAAATAAAACAGGAACGTTACCATGAATTAATGGCTTTGCAGGCACAGATTTCCGAAGAAATTCATAAGGATACCGAAGGACAGACTCTTGAAGTTCTGGTTGAAGGCATTGAAGAAGACGGTTCGGGCCTGCATTACGGGCGTTCCTACCGTGAAGCTCCAGATATCGACGGACTGGTATTTATTGAAAATCCGGGAGATATTAAACCCGGCTGTTTTGTAAAGGTTAATATTCTGCAAGGCTTCACTTACGAATCTGTAGGCGAAAGAATATAAACTAAAGGGGGAAGGACCATGAAAGTTGAAGTTATCAATACTGGTACAGAGCTTTTGCTGGGTGAAATTTTAAATACAAATTTTCAGTATTTATCCAGACAGCTGAATAAACTTGGTTTTGATGTACTTTATCAGACTACTGTCGGCGATAATGCCGGGCGCTTAAAAGATGTGTTTAAAAATGCTCTGGAGCGTGCTGACATTATTATTACCACCGGCGGTCTTGGCCCTACCCGCGGCGATATTACCAAAGAAGTTTTATGCGAAACGCTTAATTTAGGCACTTATCTTGACCTGGACACATGGAACCGCATTAATAACTATTTTTGCAAAAGAGGGCTGTGCATGTCCGGCAATAACGAAAAGCAGGCCATGATACCCGTGGGAGCCGAAATTTTAACTAACGAAGTTGGCACTGCTCCCGGGCTTGCCATCAGGCATGAAGGCAAACTGATTGTGCTTTTGCCCGGCCCGCCTTCTGAAATGCAGCATGTATATGAAAAGCAGCTGGAACCTTTTTTGATAAACCATTTTACCAAACAGGGAATTATTTATTCGCATATTATCAGGCTGCGCGGCATTGGCGAAAGCGCCGTTGCCGAAAAGCTGGACGATATTATAACTTCACAAACCAATCCTACCATTGCTATTTATGCCCGCAGGGGAGAAATAATTATCCGCATTACCGCAAAATGTATGGAAGTTAACGAGGCCAAAACCTTAATTGCTGCAATGGAAGCTCTGGTAAATACCAGATTAAAGCAGTTTATCTACGGTACGGATGACGAAACACTTGCTTCTTATCTTGGCAAGGAACTGTTAAGAACAAAAAGCACAATAGCTTTTGCCGAATCCTGCACAGGCGGCCTTGCCAGCAGCCTTGTAACGGATGTTCCGGGCAGCAGCGAATACCTTTTGGGCAGTGCCGTTACTTACAGCAACATGGCTAAACATAAACTGATAAATGTATCGGAAGAAAGCCTTGAAGCCTATGGCGCAGTCAGCTGGCAGGTTGCCTGCGAAATGGCACAGGGCGTGCGTGAACTGTTCGGCACAACTTATGGCGTTGGCATAACAGGCATAGCAGGTCCGGGCGGAGCAACAGAAGATAAACCTGTCGGGCTGGTATATATGGCCGTTGCCGATGCTGACGGCGTAAAATGGGCCAAACATGTTTTTGGCGGTACACGTACCGATAATAAAATGCGCAGTGCATTAACCGCGATTTCGATGGTTATTGACAGAATAAAGGAAAAAGAAACGGAGAATAAAGACAAATGACAACAAATCAAAAAGAGATGTTCGGCAGCCTGCTGCTGGATAAAAAAATAGTTACAGCTTTAACAGACATGGGCTTTGAAGAACCTTCACCGATACAGGAGCAAACCATTCCTCTGGTGCTGGATGGCTACGACGTTATCGGCCAGGCACAGACCGGTACTGGTAAAACTGCTGCTTTCGGCATTCCGCTGGTTCAGAGCATTACCGACCATAAGCATATTCAGGCACTTATTATGACGCCGACCCGCGAACTTGCCATTCAGGTTGCCGAAGAAGTAGGTAAAATCGGCCGTACTTCGCGTATTAAGGCTCTGCCTGTTTACGGTGGCCAGCCTATTGAAAGACAGATTCGTGCCTTAAAAAGCGGAGTACAGATTGTAATAGGCACTCCGGGTCGTTTAATTGACCATATTAACCGCAACACCATCAAACTTGACCATATTAAGTTTTTAGTATTAGACGAAGCTGATGAAATGCTTGATATGGGCTTTGTTGACGATATGGAAGAAATTATGCGCAACCTGCCTGCGGAAAGGCAGACGCTGCTCTTTTCCGCAACCATGCCGCGCCCGATTTTGAGCCTTACCAAAAAATACATGAAAGCTCCTAAAAATGTTACCGTCAGCAAGGAAGAACTGACCGTACCTTTGATTGAGCAGTATTATTTTGAAACCAAAGACAAGGTAGAAGGCCTGTGCCGTTTGCTCGATGCTGAAATTGACGGCAAGATTATTATTTTTTGCCGCACCAAAAAAGGCGTTGATGATTTGGCAATCGCACTTGCCAGCCGCGGTTATATGGCAGAAGGCCTGCACGGCGATTTAAGCCAGACTCAGCGTGACCGTGTTATGAAGAAATTCCGCGAAGGCACGGCTGATATTTTGATTGCAACCGACGTTGCGGCACGCGGCATTGATATTGATAATATTACCCATGTTATTAATTTTGATATTCCGCAGGACCCTGAAAGTTATGTACACCGTATTGGCCGTACAGGCAGGGCAGGCAATACCGGTACTGCCATGACCTTTATTACCCCGCGTGAATTCAGGCAGCTTAAACTTATCGAACGCGCAGCAAATACTAAAATTATGCGCCGTCAGCTGCCTACAACGGCAAACGTTGTTGAACGCCAGCGCGAAATTATTATTTCCCGCATGCAGGCGGTTCTGGAGCTTAACCATTACCATGATTATATGCCTATTGCTGAAACACTGTTGCAGGACTATGCTTCGGAAGACATTATCGCCGCTGCCTTAAAATTAATGCAGGAAGGCAACAAAGCACTTGAAGCGCCGAAAGAAGAAGGCTTGTCCAAAGATTTAACCAATACCGGCGGACGCCCCGGCATGGTGCGTTTCTTTATGAATATCGGCCGCAGCCAGAAAATAAGCGTGCAGGATATTGTGCGTACCATTGCTATTGAAGCCGATATACCGGCCAAAGATATTGGCAAAATTAATATTTATGATAAATTTACATTTGTTGAAGTGCCGGAGGATGTTGCCGAAAAAGTGCTTGGCGTAATGCACCGCAACACCATTAAAGGCTATAAAGTTAATGTTGAGCCGGCACGCAGCCGTCAGTAAAATTTTGTTTATGAAAGAGAGCAGGCAGAAATACTGTCTGCTCTTTGAGGTATAATTATGCGTGAAATTAAAGGTAATATAAAAGGCATACGCGACAGCGTTATAGCAGAACTGCAGAAACTGTACGATATGCAGTCGCCGCAGCTTGTTTCGCAGGAACTTGCTGTTAAACTTGCGGATATTACAGAGTATATAAACAGGGAAATTTCCGTTTATATTACACGCAGCGGCCAGATTATAGAAATTGCAGTGGGTGACAATGCTACCGTGGAATTGCCAACCTTCAGCGGCAGGCGCGGAGCAGGACGCCTAAGCGGTATACGCTGCATACATACGCATCCGGGCGGCAATCCGTATTTAAGCGGCGTTGATATTTCTGCTTTAAAAAACAATAAATACGATGCCATGGTTGCCATCGGCGTTGCTTCGCCGGATTTTACCAAATCTGAACTGACTTTCGGGCTGATAACCGGCATAGACAGCAATGAAAATTACACTGCTGAATGTTACGGCCCGTATAGTATAGAAGACGCTGAAAACATTAACTTTGTTAATACCGTAAGCACGATAGAGCGCATACTCGACAAGCAGACCGGAACTGCCTCTTTGCAGGTTATGTCTGAAAGAGCCATTTTAATAGGCATGGAGTGGGGAAGAAACGATTCGCTGTGGACTGTTGACGATTCACTCGAAGAATTAAAACAGCTTGCCGATACGGCAGGTGCAACTGTAATAAAGAAGTTTATACAAAAACGCCCCAAGCCTGACCCGGCATTTTTTATAGGCAGAGGCAAAGTGCAGGAGCTTGCTTTATATGCCCAGCAGGAAAATATCGACTTATGTATTTTTGACGATGAACTTTCCCCGGCACAGCAGCGCAATATCGAAAGTGTTATGGGCATCAGAATTTTGGACAGAACAGCGCTCATTCTTGATATTTTTGCCCAGCGCGCACGTACCAACGAAGGCAAATTACAGGTTGAACTGGCACAGCTGCAATATACGCTGCCGCGTATTATGGGCAAAGGCCTTATGCTTTCCAGGCTCGGCGGCGGTATTGGCACACGCGGCCCTGGTGAAACGAAACTTGAAGTTGACCGCCGCAGAATCCGCGACCGCATTGCTTTTATTAAGGACCAGATTGAAAAGGTTAAAGCAGTACGTTCGTTGCACCGCAGCAAGCGCAAAAAGAACAATGTATTTGAAGTGAGCCTTGTAGGTTATACCAATGCCGGCAAATCAACACTACTTAATACACTTACAAATTCTGATATTTATGCCAAAGACCAGCTTTTTGCAACGTTAGACCCAACTACACGCCAGCTAACGCTTCCCAATAAGCAGGAAATAATCATAACCGATACGGTTGGTTTTATTCAGCGCCTGCCGCATCAGCTGATTGCCGCTTTCCGTTCTACGCTTGAAGTTGTAACGGAAGCGGATTTACTGGTGCATGTTATCGACGTAAGCCACGAGCTTTACAAAGAACAGGCCGCGGCGGTACACGAAGTTTTAAAGGAAATCGGCGCAGAAACAAAGCCGGTTATTACGGTTTATAATAAAATAGATAGACTGCCTCCGGATAGCAAACTGGCTGACAGATTAGCACTGGAAGAAGATACTGTTTGTATATCGGCAGCTAAAAAGTTAAACCTTGAAACTTTGCAGCAGATGATAGAATCACATCTTAAAAGCAAAGCCGTGGAAGTTACTTTGTGTATTCCTTATGCGGAAACAGCCAAAGCTGCCCAGCTTCATGAAACAGCTAATGTTTTAGAGCAGGAATATACCGAAAATGGCGCAGTAATGAAAGTTATTCTGCCGGTAGAAGATTTGGAAGCATACAATGAATATATTTTAAAAAGCGAGTGAATGATTTAAATGGTAGACTTTGCAGAAATTGAAAAAACAGCACTTAATGATGTAGAAAAATATTCTAAAATATATGAAGAAGCCGCCTTATTTAACACAGAAAAAGTAATGAAGGCTTTCCGTAACCACATGGTTTCAGATTATTACTTAAAACCTACAACCGGTTATGCTTATTCCGATGTTGGGCGAGAGAACCTTGACGCAATTTACGCAGAAATTTTCCATACGGAAGCAGCGCTGGTACGTTCACAGTTTGTAAGCGGCACACATGCGCTGGCAGTAGCTCTTTTGGGTGTACTGCGTGCAGGTGACGAGATGATAGCTGCAACCGGAACACCGTATGATACCATGCAGACCATTATCGGCAGCCCTGTAAAAACGCCGGGTTCGCTTGTAGATTTAGGCGTTATTTATAAAGAAATTCCCATGCAAGACGACAAGCCGGATTTAGAGGCAATTTCCAGTGCTATTACAGATAAAACGCGCTTAATACATATTCAGCGTTCCTGCGGTTACAGCAGTGTGCGTAAAACGCTTAATGTAGCGCAAATAGGCGAGATATGCGCAGCCGTAAAAAAGGTTAAGCCTGATGTTATCTGCTTTGTAGATAACTGCTACGGCGAATTTATTGAAAAACAGGAACCCACGGAAGTCGGCGCGGACTTGCTTGCAGGTTCTCTTATAAAAAATATGGGCGGCGGTTTTGCTCCTACTGGCGGCTATATAGCCGGGCGCTCCGATTTGGTGGAACTTGCTTCATACCGTCTTACAGCTCCGGGATTAGGCGGCGAGATGGGGGCAACATTGGGTGATACGGCACGCGAATTTTATCAGGGCTTGTTTATTGCGCCTCATGTTGTAACGCAGGCCGTAAAAACTGCAATTTTCGCTTCGGCTGTTTTTAAAAACCTTGGTTATTCGGTAAAACCGCTGCCGGAAGAAGTGCGCAGCGATATTATTCAGGCTATACGTTTGGAAACACGTGAAAAATTATGCAATTTCTGTGTTGCAATCCAGACAAATTCTCCGGTTGACGCTCATGTAGAGCCTGTTCCTGCCATGATTCCGGGTTATCAGAATGAAATTATTATGGCAGCAGGAACATTCGTACAGGGCGCTTCTATCGAATTAAGTGCTGACGGTCCGTGCCGTGAGCCATATAATGTGTATTTCCAGGGCGGGCTGACTTTTGAACATGGCCGTATTGCCATTATGAGCGCAGCTCGTATGGTAGGCCCCAAAGAATAAATTGTACCGGTAGGGAGGTAAAGTTGATGAGTGCAAAAGAAGAATATACACAAATTATCAAAGATGTATATAGTATTAATAGTTTCGTTAAACTGTGCGGCATGGAGCTTGTTGACGTTGAATGCGGCATGGTAACACTTGCAATGCCTATTGACGCAGCCAAGCACACCAATTTATATGAAGTTGCCCACGGCGGTTCACTGGCAGCACTTGCAGATACTGCGCTGGGGATGGCAAGCGCAAGTGTAGGGGCCAGAGTAGTAACTATTAATTACACGATAAACTTTATAAAAAACCTCCATGCCGGAGATGTAGCTACTGCTGTTGGCACGGTAATTCAGCGCGGGCATAAAATAATTATTATAAAAGTAGAAACCTTTAATAATGAAGGCACGCTGCTTACGGAAATGCTTGGCACAATGTATGTTATAGGGAAGTTTGAAAGTATACCTGAAAAATGGTAAATTTTTATGGGAAGAGTTATTATTATGAAGAAGTTTTTTAGAATTTTAAGGTTTTTTATAATATTTGCAATCGTGCTTGTAATAGCTGTAGTTCTGTCCAATACTATTTACAGCATTGTTTTAAATTAACTGCAACAGTACTAAATTGCATATAAAAAGGAGACTTGTTCTGTATCAGAGCAAGTCCTTTAATTTTTATTAAGTATTGTATATGGTTTTGATTTTTGAAATTATTATGATGTCATTTAGAAGTTAATATAATATTTTTATAGTGCTTGTATAAAACTGAAATAATTTTATTTTAATACAATTGATGAGAATTTTAAAATATTAAAGCATTCTAAAAACGGCAATTACTTTACCGATAACCTGAATATTATCGCCGCCTACAATAGGCTGATAAGCATCGTTTTCAGGCTGTAAGCGTACGCAGCGGAGTTCACGGAAATAGCGTTTTACAGTAGTTTCTTCGCCGTCGATTAAAGCAACAACTATATCGCCGTTGTTGGCAAAATTTTGCTTGCGCACAACAATATAGTCATGGTCTAAAATACCGGCCTTAATCATGCTGTCACCGCTTACGGAAAGCATGAAAACATCATCGGAGCAGCCCAACAAATCAAGCGGAATGGGGTATGTTTCTTCAATGTTTTCAACAGCCAGAATAGGAACGCCCGCCGTTACACGGCCAACAAGCGGAACGGGCACAACAGTTTTCTGACGCCATTCAGCGTCCTGGGTCAATTCAAGTGCGCGTGGCTTGGAAGGGTCACGCTGCAAAAAACCGTATTCTTCTAATTTGTGCAGGTGATTATGAACACTGGCGCTTGAAGATAATCCTACAGCTTTGCCGATTTCGCGCACAGCCGGAGGATAACCTTTATCTTTAACACATTTGCGAATATATTCTAAAATCTGACGCTGACGGTCAGTAAGCATTTCTTCAGTAATTTGTCCTTCAAAATTAGAAAAGCGTTTATGTCTGGCCATTAATAAAAGCCTCCCGAAATAGATTTTATATAATTCTATTATAACAGTTAATTAAGAAGGAGTCAAAACATTTGTTTGCTGTTCGCTGTATTAGTTTAATTTTGATTTTAATATTGGAAGATGAGATAAAACAGAAGTTTAAAGGAAAGATAAATATATAAAAATAACGTCCGATAATATATATTATGTAAAATTTACAAATTGAAGCCGAACGCAAAACCAGCCAAAATATATGACATGGTTTTGCATGAGTTCACATTCACCATTTTACTTAACAAATTATACCAGACGATAAATTCTATATTAATTTTTGACTAATTTTACCTATTCTAATCAATACTCTCATTGATTTTAGATGAATCTTTTATTTACGCCTTTATATTTGCGTTTTAAGGCGTTTTTATAATAAACACGTTAATTTATATGCGCATGTGTTTTAAAATTTGTTACAACCAATTTATGTGGGTGACTTTTACAGTATAATTACAAAAATATAAGAGGCTCAGGCATTTTCTGCATAAGCCTCTTAATACTTTATTATTATAACACAAATCAGTAAAGATATAAATCGGTTGTATTAAACTGCTTCATAATTTGCTGGTTGGCAGCAGCCTTATCGCCTTTTGTAAAATATAACAGGTTATTAAAGCGCTGACTTCTGTCAAAATAAAGCTGGTTTTTAAAATAGCAGTTAAACGGTATCAGATTGGTATCCAGCATGGCAAAAACTTTATCTTTACTCAGGCTGCTGCGCACTTCATCTGCGTCAGCGGCGTTTCCGGCAATAACATTTGCTTCCTGCAGAACTTTAAATATGTCTGGTATGTGAGCCTTTAAGTCAGCATCACAATTGAAGCGTGCATTGTAATTATTGATGTCAAAAGTATAGTTAAAGTTTTCTGCTTTCAGGTATTTTTCTATGGCTGCAATATCTTCCGGGCGCAGGCTGTTAAAAAGCTGGTTCATACTATTGTGGAAGATAAATTTTGTTAATTCCGGATTATCAAAAATAGTTTTATATTCGTTTACATACTTGCTGAAATCAGGCTCAATTTGGGCAACATTATTAAAATTACCACTGGCCATAACAATGCCTTCATCAAACAAATTTAGTAAATCCGGCATTGTAAACTGCGACAAATCCATTTTCAAGGTATTTTTGCTGTTATCAAAACTTATACCAAAGGTTTTAATTGCGTTATTTGCAGCATCAAGTGAAGTTTCCGGCAAAGCGCTGTAAGCAGTAAGCCCAAAGCCGCCTTTATTAATACCGTAAATGCTGCTGAAATCAGTTCTTGTATACAGCCATTTTTCCGGCAATTGCAGTTTGCGTCCGCTGATATTATCATTGATTGTAAGCGGTTTATTGCCGTTTTTCTGAGGTTCCGTAAATTTTAAACTGTTAACCAGCTGTTTGCTTAATTTATTAAATCCTTTATTATCAAGTTTATAAAGGCTGTCGACATCGTCAGGCAATTCGTTAGTTGAAGCAAACAGGCTCGTTACCGTATACAGGTTGTCATTGGCCGATAATAAATAAGTTTTTTCTGTAATATTATATAAATTTGCTATTTTAGTAACTAAATAACCGTCATCAGCAAATTCAAATTTAAAGCCCTGGTCTTTCAGGTTTTCTTCATCAACTGATTCTTGCGGCAATAATTCCGATTTTTTCAGCGGCAGCTTTAACTCAAATGTTATATTTTCAATATCCGATTCTATCATTAAAGCATCTTTGCCTTTAATATTTTCAACGGATGCCTTTTTTATGTTCGCCATACCGGCAAATTGTTTGTTTAATTCCAATAAACCGGCAAGGTCTTCGCTTTCGCCGCTGTAATTTACATAAGCGCCAGCCGCGGCTTCGGTAAGGTATTTATAGCTGCTGCTTTGCAAAACGTCAGCAGCAGTGCCGCTTTTTAAAGCTTTTTTAATATTATTGAGGTCAGCAGTAAATTTTTCCGTTGTAAAAGCGGTATTAAAATTTTGTTCAAGCTGTTCGTGGTTAAGCCCGGTAACAAAGTGCATGCCGTTGGTTTTTACAAGTTTTTTGTCAAGGTCAAAAACACGGTTTTCGGCAGCAAACATATTTTCGCCTATCAGCATAATGTTCTGATCTGGAATGTTAACGGAAAAACCTGCTCCACTGCTTACATATTCAAAGGCATTAGCCGTAAGAGCAACGCTGCACATCAAACCTGTCATTAAAATATCAGCATATAATTTTTTCATCATCTGTACCCTCTTTTTACTTTAAGTACGAATGTGGACATTAATCTTTTAAAAGTGTTTTGCCGTTCCAAAATTTAAGTGCCGTATTTTCATCATCACCGTTACGGTCAAATACAAAAGCCAGATAAGCAGCTTTGCCAATAACTTTGCCTTCGGCAACTAAAGTGTAATAAAAATCAGTTTCAGCAGGCTTCAATTCAGTTTGCAGGCTAAAGCTCCCCTGCCCGTCTTTAAAATCCGTATTATAAGCAAAGGTTTTAAATTCCGTTCCCTGCTCAATAAGGGCGGCTTTTATATCTTCCAACGCTTCATTTACGCCGTAAGCCGTTTTATTGGGGTTATCAAATACAAAATCCGAAAAACTTTTATCGGTGGCTTTAACAGATAATATTATAATGCCATGACGGAAAATATCCATTATATCATCTTTTTTATCTGTTAATTCAGCGCTTATGCTTTTATCAGCCGCAGCGGCCTGCGATGCAATAACTGCCGATTCTATATCGGTAACGCCAATATCAAGCGCTTCTTTAAGAATCAGCGCCATAGCTTCCTGAGGCATGGCAACCGTTATACCGACAGCTTCTTCATTATATCTGCTGTCTGCTAACTGCACGTAAAACCAGTCATCCGGAAGGGTTACTTTTACATTGGCTGTTTTTTCGCCAAAGGTAAACACAGTGTTTTTATCAACCGGCTTAACGGTTTTAAACTTTTTCAGAAAAGTCTTGTTGGTTTCTTTAGCCAAAACATTATCTTTAACGTAAATGTCTGTCGGGCCATCGGCACCGCCAATAACGCCAATGGTATTTTCCGGCCGGTTTTCAACAGCGTTGGAAACAGCCGTTTGCTGCTCTGCCATAAGCATATAAAGCTTATCATTAGCAGAAGTATAATAAATTGTTACAGGTTCAGTTTCCGGATTTACGTTAAAAGTAACGGCAATATACTTGTTTGAGCCAAACTTTTGCGCCGAAATCAGGTAATCCGGTTCTTCATTTTCTGCAAAAGCAAAAAGCGGTGAAACAACCGGTTCAGCTACAAGCTGATTAATACGTTCGTTGCTGATTCCGTTACGCTGTAAAAGTAGAATATCGCTGTAAGTTTTATCAAACGCTGCTGTGCTGAACGGGACTCCTAAAAATTTAGAAGCCTGTTCACTGCTTAAACATTCGGTATACCCTGCCGCAGCACCGTTATCGTCAATAAAACCGTAAAAATGTTTGCCAACAGCCTCTACGTAATTAGCAGAGGACGGACTTTGTGTTTTAAAACCGTCCTCTTTATTGGTATACGCAAACGCCGTTGCCGCAGTTAGCTGCACTAACAACAGCATAAAAAACAATATTTTGCGCATTGTTCTTCCTCAATAACAATTAAAGCCTGGTTACAATATCAACCAAAGCGCCGTTTTCAAGCCCGCATGCATTGCCTTCGTCGGTATCAATATGAATTTCATCCGCATGCTCCGGGCCGGTTCTTACATAAACGTGCTCAAAACGCAGTGCACGTGAGCCTGTGGTTTCCATGGCAACAATATCATGGTTCTTTAAATGATATTTGGCTGCAGTTTCCGGGCACAAATGAATATGGCGCTGTACAAGCATAATGCCCTCTTTTAAAATAACTTCGCCTTCAGGGCCGACGATTTTGCCGCCGAGCGAGCCGTCAAGATAACCGGAGAAGCAAATCGGCGGGTTCAGCCCAAGCTGACGGGCATCTGTTTTGGCAAGCTCGATTTGCGTATAAGGACGCAGCGGCCCGATAACGCGCAGCGGCATTTCGCCTTTATCCGTTACCAGAATAATTTTTTCTTCGCAGGTAAACTGACCGGGCTGCACAATCGGTTTTATCGGGTGCAGCTCGCTGCCTTTACCGAACAAAATATCCATATCTTCTCTTTTTAAATGGCAATGACGCCCTGAAACGCCCATTCTTAATTTAAAACGCATATAATTCACCTCGTAAAATTTTAATTATTGTAAACCATATCATTATTTATTATACACCAAATACAGGCAGATGTCATTTTGTTTTGGTTGTATACAATTATAAATACGTGCTTACTCTATAATTTAATTGAATAAACAGATAATTTATTATATAATTATTGGCATAAAAATATATATTTAAGGTGAGTTAATTTATGATAAAACGTGGAAAAAGCATAAATATGTTTTTAATTAACGGAGATGTAAATGGCTGTGTAAAATGTACTTTAAAAAACTGGACTGGTATTGCCTATAGAATTCCTAGAAAAGAAATAGAAAATTTAAAAGACCGCGATGATTTAAATAAAAGCGGAATTTATTTCTTGTTTGGTATATCTAACGATTTAGATAAATATATTGCCTACATAGGTCAAGCTAATATGCGCCAAAATGGCAGAGGTATTTTAAACCGTTTGGAAGAACATAAACGCAATCCAGAAAAAGACTATTGGAACGAAGCAATAGTTTTTACTACATCTAATAATTCGTTAGGTTCAACTGAATTAAATTATTTAGAAAATAAATTCTGTGAATTAGCGATTAATGCAAATCGTTATATAATAAAAAATGGAAATACCCCTTCTTTTGGAAATCAAACCGAAGAAACGGAATCTGATATGGAAGAATTTATAGAATATGCTAAAACAGTTATGGTTGTTTTAGGTCATAGACTACTAATTCCTTTAACGATTACTGACAATAATAATTTAGATAATTCTTCTAAAGATATACCACTCTTTTTGACTAGAAAAAATAAAAAAACTGGCCAACTAATAGAAGCATATTGTAAACAAACAAATGAAGGCTTTGTTGTATTACGAGGAAGTCACATTGAAAGAAATGATGCAGAATATCTTAATGAAAGTATGAAGAAAAGACGTAAATTTGCAAAAATTGATGAAAACAATATATTACAAGAAGATATTCTTTTTTCCAGTCCTTCTTATGCCGCAGTATTTGTATTAGGTTATAACAGTAATGGTTTAGATGTATGGAAAACAAAAGACGGTATAAAATTAAAAGATTTAGAAAATAATATTTAGCTTTATATTATAAAAGCTTACTTTAGAAAATACTCTAAAGTAAGCTTTTATTTTTATTTATTCTTTAAATACTCATCAATGGCCTGAGCGGCTTTTTTGCCTGCGCCCATGGCAGAAATTACGGTTGCTGCGCCGGTTACAATGTCGCCGCCTGCAAATACGCCGGGAATAGAGGTTGCGCCGTTTTCATCTGCAACGATGTTGCCGCGTTTGTTGGTTTCCAAATCGTGCGTGGTTTGCTTTAACAGAGGATTAGGCCCCTGCCCTATCGCCATTACAACCATGTCAACGTCAAGCACGTATTCACTGTCTTTAATAGCTACCGGGCTGCGGCGTCCGCTGGCATCAGGTTCGCCAAGCTCCATTTTAATGCATTCCATGCCATTAACCCAGCCTTTTTCGTTGCCTAAAATACGTACAGGGTTGTTCAAAAGACGGAGCTCAATGCCTTCTTCTCTTGCATGGCCGATTTCTTCCTTGCGGGCAGGCATTTCTTCTTCGCTGCGGCGGTAAACAATATAAACCTGTTCTGCGCCGAGGCGTTTTGCGGTACGTGCTGCGTCCATAGCAACATTGCCCGCGCCGACAACGGCAACTTTTTTACCGATGTAAACCGGTGTTGCAACTTTCGGGAACTGATAAGCACGCATTAAGTTAACGCGCGTTAAAAATTCGTTGGCAGAATATACGCCGTTAAGGTTTTCGCCTTCAATATTCATAAAGTGCGGCAGACCTGCGCCTGTGCCTACATAAATGGCGTCGAAGCCTTCTTCTTCAAAAAGTTCCTGAATGGTAAACAAACGGCCGATAACAGCGTCTACCATAATTTTAACGCCAAGCTTTTTCAGCGCGTCAATTTCGTGCTGCACAATTTCTTTCGGCAGGCGGAATTCAGGAATGCCATACATTAAAACGCCGCCCGGTGCGTGCAGTGCTTCAAAAATGGTAACGTCATAGCCCATTTTGGCAAGGTCGCCTGCTGCGGTAAGGCCGGAAGGGCCGCTGCCTACAATGGCAACTTTTTTGCCGTTAGGAGCAGCTTTTTCGTTATCTACGTTATCTAAGCCGTGTTCACGTGCATAATCTGCTACAAAGCGTTCCAGACGGCCGATAGCAACGGACTGACCTTTAATGCCGAGCACGCATTTTGATTCGCACTGGTTTTCCTGCGGGCACACGCGGCCGCAGACTGCCGGAAGGCTGTTTTTGCGTTTTAAAATCTTAATGGCTTCCTGCATGTTGCCTTCTTTTACAGCCTGAATAAAAGCCGGAATTTCAACATTAACAGGGCAGCCGCTTACGCACAGCGGTTTCGGGCAATGCAGGCAGCGCTCTGCTTCATCAACAGCGGTTTTCATATCATAGCCGAGAGCAACTTCTTTAAAGTTTTTATTTCTTACATCAGCCGGCTGTTCCGGCATAGGGTTTCTCATTCCTCCACGCATTTGCAATGACCTCCGCAGCTGTATTCAATAGATTCCTGGTCTTTGTACATCATCTGGCGCTGCATTAAGTTGGCAAAGTCAACCAGATGCCCGTCAAATTCCGGACCGTCAACACAGGCAAATTTATTTTCGTTGCCCACCATTACACGGCAGCCGCCGCACATGCCGGTGCCGTCTACCATAATGGTGTTAAGGCTTACGGTTGTTTTGGTGCCGAAAGGTTTGGTTGTTGCAGCAACGTTTTTCATCATAATTACCGGGCCAATGGCAAGTACCAGGTCAATCTTTTCGCCTTTTTCCAGCATTTCGCGCAGCGGGTCGGTTACAAAGCCTTTATGCCCTTCGCTGCCGTCATCCGTGGTTATAATAAGCTCATCGCTGATTGCCTGCATTTTATCACGCCAGATAATTAAATCTTTGCTGCGTGCGCCGACAATGGAAATTACTTTGTTGCCGAGCTCGTGGTAAGCACGGGCAATCGGGTATACCGGCGCAACGCCGATACCGCCGCCTACGCAGACAACCGTGCCAAACCTGCCCATTTCCGACGGATGGCCGAGCGGACCGACAACGTCGAGAATGTCGTCGCCTTCTTCAAAAGTTTCGCAAAGATGTTTTGTGGTATTGCCTACTGCCTGAACGATTAAGGTAATAGTGCCTTTTTCGCGGTCAAAATCGGCAATCGTGAGCGGAATACGTTCGCTGTCTTCATCGGTGCGTATCATTACAAACTGCCCCGGTTGGCATTTATGTGCAATCAGGGGTGCGTCTACTAAAAATTCGTAAACAGAAGGTGCTAAATTACTTTTAAATAAAATTTTAGCCACTTGTGTTTCCCTCCCAAAATTTTTGTTATTTATTGGTTAAGCGGCGTGCGCGCGCGTCTGCTTCGGCATAAACTTTCTCCAGGTCTATGTAAAGCAGTTCGCCGTTTTGCATAAGAACTTTGCCGTTAACAAGTACGGTATCTGCTTCATTGGCGTTTGCCGCATATACAAACAGCGAAGTTCTGTCGTTGCGCGGATGCCAGTAAGGTTTATTCATGTTATAAAGGACAATATCGGCTTTCTGCCCTGCTTCAATTTTGCCAACGTCAGCAAAGCCAAGCGCTTTGGCACCTTCGCTTGTAGCCATGGCAAGTGCCTGTGCTGCCGGTATAATTTCCGGGTCGCCTGTCATGTTTTTATGCAGCATTGCGGCGAGGCGGCATTCTTCCAGCATATCAAGGTTGTTGTTGCTGCTGGTGCCGTCAGTGCCAAAGCCGACCGTAATGCCGTGCTTTAACATTGCCGGTACCGGTGCAATGCCGCTGGCAAGTTTAAGATTGCTTTGCGGGTTATGGGCAACACGCACATGTTTGGCTGCCATAATTGCCATGTCTTCTTCATCTACATGTACGCTGTGAGCTGCTAATGTGCCGCATTCAAACATGCCAAGGCTGTCCATGAGTTTTATCGGGCTCATGCCGTGTTCTTTAATGCAGTTGTCAACTTCGCCTTTGGTTTCGCAAAGGTGAATATGAATTTCACTGCCAAGCTGCTGAGCTTTGGCAATAACATTTTTCAGGTATTCAACAGAGCAGGTATACGGGGCATGCGGCCCGAGCATTACATGAATACGCCCGCCTGCACTGTTATGGCGTTCTTTAAAGAGCGCTGCATTTTCTTCAAGTTTTGCATAATTTTCGTCACTGAATCCGGTTAAGCCGCGGCTTAATGCAGCCCTGATGCCTGTTTCTTCAACGGCATCGGCAACGCGGTTCATTGCAAAATACATATCGGCAAAACAGGTTGTGCCGGTTTTAAGCATTTCGGCAATGGAAAGCATTGTGCCCCAGTAAATATCGTCATCCGTAAGACCGTCTTCGGCAGGCCAGATTTTATTTTGCAGCCAGTCCATCAGTACCATATCATCGGCATAGCTGCGCAGCAGCGTCATTGCTGCGTGGGTATGGGTGTTTACCATGCCCGGCACGGCAATTTTACCTTCGGCATCAATAACCTGCGCGTCTTCATATCCTTGCGGCAATTCTTTGGATATTACCTGAATGGTGTCGTTTAAAATACCGATATAATATTTATCCGTATCTTTTGCGGTAATAATTTCAGCGTTTTTAATAAGTGTTTTCGCCATTATTCTTCTCCTAACTGACGTTTGCGGTAATGGGCTTCGTAAAAACCGTGCATGGCGTCAATATCGCTCTGAGGCAGCAGCACTGCTCCGCCAAGGCTCTGCGCAATGCAATAAAGCTGAGCGGCTTTTTCAACTATTCCCGCTACCATCATGGCTTCGTCAAGCGTTACTCCCCATGCAGCAACGCCGTGGTTTGCCAAAAGCGCCGCACGTTTGCCGTTCATGGCTTTTATTACGTTTTGAGCAAGCGTTTCCGTACCCGGCAGGGCATATTCGGCACAATGCACCGCGCCGCCCATTATCTGCACCATGTCTTCAATAAGCGGCGGGATATCTCTGCGTGCTGCGGCACAGGCACTGGCATAAATGCTGTGCGTGTGCACAACGGCATTTGCTTCCGGCAGCGCTTTATATATTGCCAGGTGCAAAGGCAGTTCGCTGCTTGGTATTAATGATCCGTCAAGCGTTTGTCCTGCTGCGTCAACTATGGTTATATCATCGGGCGTTAAATTGTCATAACCGCGGCCGGAAGGAGTTATTGCATAAGCATTTTTGTTTATTTTAATGCTTATGTTGCCCCACGAACCCGGCAGCATGTTCTGACCTGCCATTTTTTGCGCAGCTTTAACAATTTGTGCCCTTGCTTTTTCAACAGCTTCGTTTTCCATAATTATTCGGCGTGCAGGTAAGCGTATTGTTCCGGAGTTAAGGTATCAATGCCTGCGCCCATTGCTTCAAGTTTCAGCGCAGCAATTTCCGTATTCAGTTCTTCCGGCAGTACATAAAGGTTATTTTGCAGTTCGCCTTTATGCTCCAGCAGATATTTCATGGCAAGGAACTGCATGGCGAAAGAAAGGTCCATAACTTCTACCGGATGGCCGTCGCCGCATGCAAGGTTTACAAGGCGGCCTTCGCCCAGCAGGTTGATTTTTTTGCCATTAGGCATGGTGTAGGTTGTAATGTTTTTGCGTACTTCGTAAGCAGGTTCAACGGTCATTGCTTCCAGGTCTTTAACATTAATTTCAACGTCAAAATGGCCTGCGTTGGCAAGAACTGCACCGTCTTTCATCAGCGGGAAGTGTTCTTTGGTAATTACATCTTTGCAGCCGGTTACGGTTACAAAGAAATCACCGTATTTTGCTGCTTCACGCATCGGCATTACCCGGAAACCGTCAAATACTGCTTCAATGCCTTTAATCGGGTCAATTTCGGTGACGATAACGTTTGCGCCCAAACCTTTGGCACGCATGGCAACGCCTTTGCCGCACCAGCCGTAGCCTGCAACAACAACGGTTTTGCCTGCAACGGCAAGGTTGGTGGTACGCATAATGCCGTCCCAGGAAGATTGGCCGGTGCCGTATCTGTTATCGAACAGATATTTGCAGTAAGCGTCGTTAACGGCAATCATTGGGAAAGCCAGTTTGCCGGCTTCGTTAAGTGCTTTTAAGCGGTGTACGCCGGTAGTGGTTTCTTCGCTGCCGCCGATAAGGTTCGGAATCAGCTCGCGGCGTGTGCTGTGCAGCATATTAACAAGGTCGCCGCCGTCGTCGATAATAAGCGAAGGTTTGGTATCAAGCGCTTTGCTTAAATATAAGTCGTATTCTTCCTGCGAGCAGGCATGGGTGGCAAAAACGGTAATTCCGCTGTCAGCAAGAGCTGCGGCAACGTCGTCCTGCGTGGAAAGCGGGTTGCTGCCGGTAACAACTACGTTTGCGCCGCAGTTTTTAAG
The DNA here is from genome assembly GCF_023336935.1 of Phascolarctobacterium sp. ET69. Taxonomy (GTDB): domain Bacteria; phylum Bacillota; class Negativicutes; order Acidaminococcales; family Acidaminococcaceae; genus Fusicatenibacter_A; species Fusicatenibacter_A intestinipullorum. The sequence goes on along the minus strand of NZ_JAMBLR010000001.1, from coordinate 326,938 downwards.
GGTCTGGGCAAGATATGCGGTTTTTGCTTCCAGATGAATGGTTACAACCATATTTAAACCGTTAAAAATTTTCTTTTCTGCATAACGTTCGTTTAAAATGTTAAGCAGCGGCATGTGCTCTTTAACCCAGGCAATTTTCTGATGCCCGGTAGGCGCAAGGGCAATGTCTTTAATCATGCTATTCATTAAAAATTTCCTCCTTGATTTTAAGCTGCAATTTTTTTATATTCTCCCGATAAGGCGGTTTAATAACGCCGTATTCGGTAATAATGCCGCTGATAAGAGCGGCCGGTGCAACATCAAAAGCAGGGTTGTAGGCTAATGCTTCGGGCGGCGCGGTAACAACCCCCTGCAATGTTTTTACTTCCTGTGCGCTGCGTTCTTCTATCGGAATCCCGCTGCCGTCTGGAATGGAAAAATCAAACGTGCTTACAGGTGCGGCAATATAAAACGGTATACCGTGGTATTTTGCGGCCAAAGCTACGCCAAAGGTGCCTATTTTGTTGGCGGTATCGCCGTTTAAGGCAATACGGTCCGCCCCGGTAACAACGGCGTTAATGCCTTTTTGCTGCATGGCCCATGCTGCCATGTTATCGGTAATAACGGTAACGGGAATTTTATCTTCCATAAGCTCCCATACCGTAAGGCGGGCGCCCTGCAGAAGCGGGCGCGTTTCATCGGCGTAAACCATGTCTATTTTACCCTGGGCAAAGGCTTCGCGGATAACGCCGAGAGCCGTGCCCCACCCGCAGGTTGCCAGTGCGCCTGCGTTGCAGTGCGTTAAAATACGGGTATGCGGCGGCAAAAGTTCAGCGCCGTACCTGCCCATTTTTTTATTGCATTCAATGTCATCAGTGTAAATTTGCTGTGCCAGTTTTTCCAAAGCGCAGGCAATTTCGCTCTGCGTTTTGCTTTGCCTTGTCAGGCGTTCTGCCTCAGCGTAAAGCTTATTGGCAGCCCAGGCAAGGTTTACTGCCGTAGGGCGTGCTGCAATAAGTTCATTTTTTATTTCTTCGTAAGCAGGCAAATTGCAGCGGTTTTCCGCCATAAGCTGCTGCCAGCCCAAAACCATGGCAAAACCGGCTGCTGCGCCGATTGCAGGTGCGCCGCGGACTTCCAGTTTTTTTATTGCTTCGCCCACGCGGCTGTAAGTACCGCATTTTATAAAACTGATTTCTACAGGCAGTTTAGTCTGGTCTAAAATTTCCAGTGCGTTATGCTGCCATTCCATTGTCTTAACCATAACAGCCTCTTACAATTTAAAACCGCCAAATTCTGCCATGCAGTGCGCACAGCCGCATTCTGTTTCATCAGCACCGTTATCGGCAATAAAGGCTTCAATCAGGCGGGCCATGTTTTTACCGCTTTGCGCCATTGCTTCAACAACTTCGCTGTGAGAAAGCGGTGTCGGCGAAATACCTGCAGCCATGTTGGTTACAATGCTGCAGTTTGTATAGCACATTTCCGCTTCGCGTGCCAGTAAGGATTCCGGAATATTGGTCATGCCTACAAGGTCGCCGCCCAGCATGGCGAACATTTTAATTTCTGCCGCGGTTTCAAAACGAGGGCCTTCGGTGCAGACATAACAACCGGTTTTATGGAACGGAATGTCCGTTCTTTCAAGGCATTTAATAACCTTTGCACGCAGGCGCGGGCAGTACGGATTGGTAAAATCCACATGAGCTACTCCGCGCTCAGGAGTATCATAAAAAGTGTTAACTCGGCTTTTGGTAAAATCAATCGCCTGGTCACAAACAACAAAATGCCCTGCTTTCATATCTTTATTTAAAGAACCGACAGCCGTGGTTGCAAAAATTTCTTCTGTGCCAAGGCTTTTTAAAGCCCAGATATTGGCACGGTAATTTACTTTATGCGGCGGAACACTGTGCCCTGCACCGTGGCGGGTAATAAACACAACCTGATTGCCGTACAGCGAGCCCATTTTGCAAAGCGCATCGCCGTAAGGCGTTATAATAACCTTTTCTTCAAATCCTCCAAGTGCGTCAGGGCTGTAAACCCCGGTACCGCCGATAATAGCTATTTTGCGCATAATAACCTCCTAATTATTGAGTCTGTCTATCAGTTTAACCAAATCATCCATTTTGTTTAAAACGTAATCCGGTTTGCCTTCATTCAAAATAAAATTCCAGTCAAAACTAGTATAACGCACGGCTGCCGTTAAACAGCCAGCGCCTTTGGCACTTTGCAAATCATAAGGGCTGTCGCCCACACCGATACAGTCACAGCCGTTCAGCTTTAAGCTTTTTAAAGCCATCAGGCTCGGTGCCGGAAGGGGCTTATGTTCTTCACAGTCCTGGCAGGTAACAACAGTTTCAATATATTTATCAAGCCCGTAACAGGCAAGCCCGCGCAGAGTCATCGGCCGTTTTTTAGATGTTACCACAGCCATTTTTATGCCGCGCCCTGCAAGCTGTGCCAGTGCTTCGCTAACGCCGTCAAACGGCTGAATAAGCTTATCGTGCTGGCTGCGGTGGTAATCACTGTAAGCAGTGCAAAAATCTTCTATCATGCTTTCGGGCATATAGGCTTTTGCTGCGGTGCGCAGCGGCAGTCCGAAACCTGCAACAAGCGCTTCTTTTGACGGAACCGGCAGCCCAAACTCCACAAAAGTATGGCGGAACGATTCCAGAATCAGCGGCGTTGTATTAATCAATGTGCCGTCAAGGTCAAATAAAACTCCCTTTATTTTCACAAAAAACTCCTTAATTTTATTCAGCATTTATCATCTAATCATACCATATTTAAGCTTTAAAATAAAGATTTATAACGCTGCGTAAAAATTAAACCTCTCAAAAAATTTTGAGAGGTTCGTTATACTCAATATTTTTCCAAAATCATAATTCCGTCTTTTTCTTTAACAATGCGCAGATTTTGGATTGCCTCGGGATTTTGCAGGCGTTTAAATTCCAGCCTGCGTACAACCACATATTTTGGCGCTGCATCGCTGACGGCTTTTTGCAGAGCATCCGTTTTCGGCAGCATTTCCTCACCGGCAATACCGGTGTAATACATAAAGCCGGGGCGCAAAAACTTATCTACATAAAGCGGCTTGGATGTATCACAGCCCGCCACAAACTCGGCAGCCATTGTTTTTACGCTGAAACGGTCTGCAACCGGCGGCAAAATAAACGAAAATGCAATCAGCATTGTTAAAAAGCCCATTGCCGCATGCAGATAACCGGCAAAGATAACATCGCGCTCGCGCCATAAAAACCATATAATTACCAAACCTACCACAAAAGTTGTGCCGCTGAGCACAGACGCTTCCAGGAACGCTTCCGGCAGCTGATTGCCGCCGATAAGCCAGCCGGCACCCAAAAGCCCGAACATAATTACTGTGCCAATAACCCACGAAAGCAGTGATTCTCCGCGCTGCTTTTCAAGCCTTGCAAGATTCCAGCCGATAATAATTGCAAGTGCCGGAAACATAGGCAGAATATAAGAAACAAGTTTGGTTTGTGAAATACTAAAAAACAGCAGCACAAACACCCACCAGATATTGAAAAATGACATTTTAACAAGTTCTTCGCTGCTTGCTTCGGATATGGAAGCACGGATTGACTGCAATAGCAGGCCAGTCCATGGGAACATGCCCAAAATTATTACCGGCAGATAATACCACCACAAAACACGGTCGGGGTGTTCCGGCGTAGTAAAACGCGTAAGATTATGAAAACCAAGAAAAGTATTGATAAATTCCATGCCGTGCGCCTGATACATCAAATAATACCACGGTGCGGCAATGGCAAAGTAAACAACAAGCCCGCGAATAACGTGCATCTTTAAAATTTCACGTAAATTACCGGTAAAAAGCAGATGCAGGAAAATAATCGCACCGGGAAAAACTATGCCGATGGGGCCTTTGGTTACAGTGGCCAGAGCCATGGCAATATACATTACCCAGTACCATTTGTGCTGGTAACATAAAAGCGCGGCTGTCATAAAAAACAATAAAGTTGTATCGGTAACTGCGGCCTTGCCAAGATAGAAAAACTCCACGCAGGTAGTTAAAACAATGGATGCCCAGAATCCGGCACGTTCCGAAAAAATATTGCTTACCGAAAAATAAAGCATTACCGAAGTTGCAACGGCCATTAACGCCGCCGGAAAACGCGCTGCCGCTTCCCCGTCGCCAAAAAGGCCTATTGAAGCAGCTACCAGCCAGTAATACATCGGCGGCTTGTCATACCAGAAATTGTCAAAAATACGCGGCGATAAGTAATCGTTGTACTTAATCATTTCACGTGCGGTTTCCGCATAAACCGGTTCGTCCGGGTCAAAAAGCGGTACGGAACCTATTCCCCACAAAATGGTTACTAAAGCTAAAACTGCAATAATAATCAGGCTTTGGAGATTTAAATTTTTCATTAAAGACCTTCCTTCCGGCGTGCCAAGTAGTCGTTATATGTTTTCGGAATGCCATGCTCTATATCCATTTGCGGTACAAAGCCAAGCAGAGCTTCCAGTTTTTTGTTGCTTAAAACAGAACGGAAAATATCACCGCTGCGCGCTGGCGCATAGTTTACAGTAAGTTCATGCCCGCAGGCAGATTTAAAAGCATCAAGCAGGCTGTTGAGCGAGGTTTCTTTTCCTGTTGAAATATTAATAACATTATAGCCGGTAAGCGCAACTGCTTTAGCCGCAGCCTGCGCAATATCGCCAGCATATACAAAATCACGTGTTTGTTCGCCATTGCCGAAAACTGTCAAAGGCTTATTCTGAACAAGGAGTTTGCAGAAGATACTGATAACGCCGCCTTCTCCCCCTTCACCCTGACGCTCGCCGTAAACGTTGGCAAAGCGCAGCACCGTGCAGTTAATGCCGTACAAATCGTGGTAAACGCGCATATAATGTTCGGATGTCATTTTAGTAATGCCGTAGCAGGATGTCGGCAAAAGCGGCAAATCTTCGGTAAGAGGAATGTTGGGGTTATCTCCGTAAACGGCCGCGCTTGATGAAAATACCACAGATTTAACATTGTATTTGCGGCAGCATTCCAGAATATTAATCAGCCCCAGCAAATTAACATTGCAGTCCTCCTGCGGGTGCTGCAAAGAATACGGAACCATTGTCTGCGCGGCAAAATGAATAACGGCGTCAAAATGTTCTGCGGCAAACAGAGCATCAACGGCTGCTTCGTCACAAACATCTCCTACGCACAGCTTCATATTTGCCAGTACATTTTTAGCAGAACCGCTGGAAAGATTGTCGAAAACAACTGTTTCATGCGCATGCTGTGCATTAAGGTATTCCAAAAGATGAGAGCCGATAAAACCGGCTCCCCCTGTAACAAGTAATTTCATCAGTTCTCTCTCTCTTTTAAATTATTGGCAGCAATAATGTTTGAACCAAAAGCGCGGATGGAAATAAAAGCACCCAGCAAAAACGGGAAATACTCGGCCGTAAAACGCCAGAGCACTGCCATAATGCCTACCATGCCTTCCGGCAGAAGCGACGCGAACAGCACGATAAAACCTGCTTCGGCAATGCCGCTGCCGCCCGGAGTAGGTGAAAAATATAAAACAAGGTTTAAAAGCACCATCCTGCCCATAACCTGCAGCCAGTCAAATTGAATATTCATGCCTAAAAAGAACATCGGCACAGTAGCGTAAATGCCCAAAAGGCTGATGCCCGATTCAATAAAAGCACGCAGAATCATTAAAGGATGCCTGCCCATAATAAACGATGCTTTTTTGAATTCATAATAACTGTTAAAGCATTTGCGCCTGTAATCGTGCGACAGCTTGCCTGTCAGCGCAACCAGCCAGAACTCCGGATAGCGCGTGCGCATAAGCAGCACCACTGCCACAGGTATGGAAATAAAAATTACGGATACTGCTGCGATAACTGCCGGCGGCATCCATTCGCTTAAAAAAGCGTCATTATACAAAACAAACGGCACCAGTAAAATTAAAAAAGTTATCGACATAATCGTGCGCACAAAAACAATTACCGTTGCTTTGGCAACAGGCACATTCGCCCTTTTCATAAACATAATCTGGGCTATTGCGCCACCGCTGGCGCCGGGAGTAAGCACCGCCAGAAAATAATTGCTTAAAACTACATTGATAACTTCTTTAATGCTCAGGCGTTCATCCGTTACACGCGCCAGAGTCATCAGCCTCAGGCCATCAAAAATAAGCCCAACGGCCAAAATACCGAAGGCTGCCGCAATGCTCCACGGCTTGAACATGGTTAAATATTCAAGCGCCCTTATATCAAATGTAAAGTAGATAACCGCTGCCGGTATCAGGACAATAATTACAAAAACCAGCAGCAGCCTGCCTATCAATTTTTTGTTCATAATTAAAGCCTGCCAAAATTAATTAGTTCTATTCCCTGTTCACGGGCAATGTTTTTATTGCTTTCAGACAAAAAAGCATTTAACTCATCATGCCAATGATAACCCCATTTGAAGTTTTGTGCAAGCAAAACATTATCTGCCCCAGGATGAGTCATTATTTCACTTGTCCCCTCAGGCAAACCAAGCAAAATGTTTTTAACCAGAAGTTCATTTAAGTTGCCGCCTGCCAGCATGCCAAAAAAGTGCTGCGGGTAAATAAGCCCTGCTTTTTTTGCCTTGCTTTTTGCCAGCGCGCTGCAAAAGCTCAAACCGTCCCTGCCTATTTTTCTGCCGGCTCCGGCGCTAAACCCGCCTGTCCAGAAAATACTTTCTTCCGGCATTCTTATTTTGCTTATTCCGTATTCTCTGCATAAGCGTATAACCATACCGGCAATGCCCGGCAGCACATGCATATGCTGATGGCTGTCGATATGTGTAGGCTTAATTCCGGCTTCCAGCACTTTTTCTATTTGTGCGCGCAGTTCCTGTTCGAGTTCACTCCTCTTTATACTACCAGTATACCATTTTTTTGCAAAAACTGTATAATCTTCTGCAAAAACTCCCAGCGAAGTAAGCAAAGAATTTACGCCTTTTTTTAAAACAGGCGCAACTCCGCCAACAAGAGTTAAATGAATTCCGATTCCCAGCTCAGGATTTTGGGCAGCAAGATTTGCCGCTTCCTTAAAATAAGGAGCGCCCGGCATGATAGATGTGCTTGTAATCATGCCTTTTTGGTGCCCTTCTATAATTCCTTTATTAATCAATGGATGCAGACCGAAATCATCGGCGTTAATTATCAGTTTTTTCATAAATTCTCCGGTTATATACGTTTATAATTGGCAAAATGCAATTTAACAAAATTTGCAAGGCTTTCTTTGCCAAATTTTTCCGCAATTATGCGTGCACAACTGCTTGCAGCGTCACTTCCGCCTTTTAGAAGCGGTATGCCTGCCTGTGCTTCCAATTCTGCCATAATGCGAAGAAACTCGGCGCGAGCCAATACCGAGGCGGCTGCTACGGCAATATCTGCTTCTGCTTTTGGCATCTGCACAACTTTAACAGCGGGATATTTTTCATGAATGCGCTGCGTTATATCATTATGCACGGCAAAACGGTCTACAAGGGCATAGCCACAGCCTGGGCATTTGCCTATTACCCCCGTAAGTGCTGCTGCGTGCCCGCTGCTTAATAAATGGTTTAAATTCTGCCCTGCCGCTTTAAGCTGATTGTAACGGTAGTTATACATTTTAGGCGTCAGCGCTAAAACAGATACTGCCAGTGCCGCAGAACAGATTTCGTCTTTCATTTTCAGCACATCTTTATCACTGACAATTTTGCAGTCTTTAACGCCCAGACTGAAAAGCCTTGAAGCGCTTTTCTCATCACAGGCAACTGCCGCAACCACAAGCGGTCCGAAAAAATCGCCTTTGCCGGATTCGTCACTGCCTGCCCAGATACCGTTAAATCCCGGCAAATCCTTCAGCAGGCAATAGTTTGTGCCTGTGCTGCTTTCGTCTGCCAGTATATCTTTGCAGGCTTGTGTAAATGCTGCATTTTTGCCGTTCCAAACAAATTTTATGCCTTTTTTGCCGTTATAAACGGATAAAACAGCTTTATCTATACCTTTGGCAAGCACTAACTGGCAGCCGTATTGCAGGCTTTTTTCTTCAGCACTTATACCGTTTTCCCTGAATTTTTTTACTAATTCTTTAATATATGTGCCAAAATCAGTGTTCAAGCTGAGCCTCCGCAGCGGCCGCAGCCATCTGCATTACTTTTTTCAGCGGCATTTTGCTTGCTTCGGCAAGCTTGCGGCAGTCTTCAAATTCCGGTGCTATGTTTAAAATTTGCCCTCCGGCCTGCGAAAATTTAACTTTTACGCTTCCCTGCGGCAGTGCAACCTCTATAAAGCTTCTTTCGCTGCAATGGCGCGCAACATCATAGTAGCGCATGCCTAATGTAGTGGTTTCGGTTAAAATAATTTTTTCAAGCACAGGCAAGTCCTGCGGATGCATTAAAACTGAAAGCATCTGCGCCGGGCGCCCTTTTTTCATAATTATAGGCGTAATCCATGCATCAAGGGCACCGGCGGCCATTAATTTTTCCTGCACATAGGGCCATACTTCGCCGCTCATGTCGTCAATATTGCATTCCGCAACCGTTAAAGCGTGGCTTTTAACTTCTTCAACAGTACCAAGCGTAGCACGCAGCACATTAGGAATTTCAAGGTTTCTTGTTCCTGCGCCATAACCAACTTTTTCTGCGCTGAAGCCTTTAGGCATATCAGCAGAAGGTTCGGCAAGTGCAGCCATTAATGCGGCTCCGGTAGGTGTTGCCAGTTCGCGTTCAATGTTTCCTTTGGCATAAAGCAGCCCATGCGCCAAAAGCTCGGCTGTTGCCGGTGCAGGTACGGGCATCAGTCCGTGCGCACACTGCACAAAACCGAAGCCGGTTTTAATTTCAGACACATAAATTTTTTCTATGCCGAGGTTTTCCAAAGCCAGGCAGCTGCCGACAATATCAATAATCGTGTCAACTGCCCCTACTTCATGAAAATGCACTTCTTCAAGGCTTTTGCCGTGAACTTTTGCTTCGGCAAGGCCAAGCATACGGAAAACATTTACCGCTTTATCTTTTATATTAGTGCTTAAATCTGAAATTTCAATGATAGTTTTGATGTCGTTAAAATTTCTGTGTTCATGATGATGGTGCGCACCTGCTTCATGCGCATGGCAGCAGTGATGTTCATGTGCTTCTTCGGCAGTATGACAGTGCTGATGGCAGCAATGATGCTCCTCATGAGGGTGGTGATGATGTTCTTCACCTTCGCAGCCGTGGGCATGATGATGGCAGTGATGCCCGTCATGATGTTCATGAAGATGTGCTTCTTCTGCTTCGGCTGCTTCCGTTACGCCCGGAATTTTGACATTAAAATAAGCTGCATTTATGCCGCATTTATCTGCGCGCGTATTAATCAGTTCATATTCTCCAAGGTTCATCTTTTTAAGTTCTGCTTCTATATAAGCAGCGTCAGCGCCAAGGTCAATCAATGCGCCAAGCAGCATGTTGCCGCTGATACCGGAAAATGCTTCTATGTAAAGTGCTTTTTTCATGTTCTCACCTCATATGATTAATAATGCTTGCCAAACGCCCTGCACCAAAACCGTTGTCGATATTTACAACGGCAACGCCTGCCGAACAGCTGTTCAGCATGCCCAAAAGCGCGGATAAACCTTTAAAGTTTGCTCCATAACCGACACTTGTAGGAACCGCAATAACAGGCTTGTCTACAAGCCCGCCCACAACGCTTGCCAGTGCGCCTTCCATACCGGCTACAACAATTACCGCGTTGGCATCGCGTATAATATCAATTTTAGAAAACAAACGGTGAATTCCTGCCACACCAACATCATACACGCGTTTAACCGTATTGCCCATAATTTCCGCCGTAAGTGCAGCTTCCTCAGATACCGGCAAATCGCTGGTACCGGCAGTTACAACGGCAATATAACGTTTTTCGTCTTTTGGCAGAGGATTGCGTTCAATTTTTATGAATCCTGCGTCTTTATAATATTCCGCATCAGGAACTGCTTTTTTTACAGCGGCAAATTTCTCCTCGTTTGCCCTTGTGCCGATTATATTGCTGTGAACCTCAGCCAGCCTGCTCATAATTGCCGCCGTCTGCTCTGCCGTTTTTCCTTCACAGTAAACAACTTCGGCAAAGCCCTGGCGCAAACTGCGCTCGTGGTCTATCATGGCAAAACCCAAATCGGTATATTCGCTGCTGCGCAGCTTTTTTAAAAATGTTTCGTCATCAATTAAACCCTGCTTAAAATCTTTAAGCAATTCATAAGTCTGCTCTTTATATCCCATAGTTTTCAATCCTTTTAACTCTTAAAAATAAGTTCTTCCAACTATTTAATTATACAACTTGGAGCAGGCTTATAGCAAGCAGTTCAATTACTTTGCTTTATTTTAAAGCATAAGCAGTAAGGCTGGCAGTTAAAACAACATCGCCCGCAAAACCGTTTTTGCTTCGTTCAATTACAACATTTGCAGGTACAGAAAGGCGTTTTTGCTGCTGCAAATCATCTAAAAAAGCAGCCGCTTTATAAAAGCTGCCGGTAAGCACAATATTTACCGTTACAGATGTATACGCTTCTTTTTTCTGCTTTTCCTGCTGAACAGGTTTAATGCTTTCAATACGCAGGTTATATTTACCGGCAAGCGCAGTATATTCTTTAATTAATTCTGCCGTTGTTATCTGCGGCGGCAGCAATTCATTTGCCAGTAAAGCTGCCTCGTTTTGCTGTTTTTGCAGCGCGCTGTAATCCTCATATTGTTCTGCAAAAGCAAGATAATTATTAAGATTCTGCTGCTTTTCTTCAAGCAGTTCTCTGCTTGTATTAATGGAATTTTGAAGCGGGTCTGTGGCTAAAATTTTTATTGCCAGGCATAAAAATAAAGACGCAATAAAAATAAGGCAATATTTATCAGTACGTTTTAAATTTTGCAATTGCAGATATAAATCCTGCATTTTTTACCTTCTTTCTATAAGTACATTAAAAGCAGTATATTTTTTGCCGTTTAGTTCTTCTGTTTTAAGTTCCGTTAATTCTGTTTTAAGATTGGCTTTTTTGCTGTTGAGCATTTCGGTAAATTCTACGGCCTTATCAATATTTGCGGCGTAACCGGTAACAGTAAGCTGCTTTTTATTTTCCTGCTGCTCAATTCTTTCAAGCCAGCATCCCTGCGGTACGGCGCTGCTGATATCATTTAACAGTTCATTCCATGTAATATTTTGCTTTTTTATATTTTCAGCAAATTTTAAACGCCTGTTAATCTGCATATTTAAAGCGGCACTTTCTTCATAACGCTGCTGCCAAACAGCACAGTCAGCAATTTTTCCGTCAATTTCTTTTAACTGCTGCTGCACTATAAAAAGTTCCGCTAATTGCCATGCCCAAAAGGCAAGCGTAAAAACAACGGCAAAAACAGCGGCACCGCGGTATACTTTCCACCTTGGCAGACTGAAACTGCTTTTATTATGCCCGGCCAAATTAAATTTGCTGTTGTTTGCCAAGCACAATGCTACACCTATTGCAGCCGCAAAAGAATTTAAATGCTGCAAACTTTCAGCCTTTAAACATTCGTTAAAGCCAACGCTATGTGAAATATCATTTTTAATTACAGGCAATGCAATTTCAGATGACAGAATATCGCTTTTTAAACTGTCATCACAATTTAAAACAACCTGTTTAAATTCAATATCCAGCAGCGCAGCTATTACGGTTTTTATTTCGTCAGCAAAACTTTCCCTGTTAAACACATTAACCGTTTTTTGTAATACCGGCATGCCGCCAGCAAAAGCGGTTAATACACATTCATCATCCGCAAGATAATCACATAACAAAAAATCGGTATAGTTTTTGGCAAATGTTTGTTCAATGCCCAAAGAACGCAGAAAAATTCCGCCAAGCGGCAGTTCTGTTTTTACAGCCGTTTCTTCCATAACCTGATAAATATTTTCAGGCATAACTACGGCCGTTACTCTGTTCAGTTCTTCTTTTAAATGTGTGTTATAAACGGCCGCATAACAAAATTCTTCTGCGTTGCTGCCAAGCTCATGTATAATTTCCCATTTTGCAGCTTCGCGCAATTCCTGTTCTTTTAAATATGGCAGCTGTAAGTTAAGCAACGCTGTTTTATCTGCACCAGCAGTAAAAACAAGCACGCCGTTACTGATATTTTCTTCTTTTAAAATTTCGTTGATAAATGCAGCAAGTTTTTCTTTATTAAAAACATAAGCGTCTGCTGCCAATTCCTGCGGCAGCTGTTTTGATATCAGTTTTTCAACTATATTAATGCGTTTACTGCAATTTACAACCGCAATCCGTATAACATCGGAAGCAATATCAACAGCAATAATATGTTTAAATTTATTAGCCAATAATTTTTCTTTTAAGTTTTTGTAATTCATTCTCAACTTCCCTAAAAATTAAATAAATTCCAATAAAAATTTGCCAAATAACCGGCATATAATAGCGCGGCAAAAGCACCGGCACATAAAAAAGGCCCAAACGGTATAGCGTCCTGCTTATTTTTTACACCTGTTATTATTAACAATATACTTATAATTCCTCCGCTAATAAAAGAAAGCAATAAAAATATAACGGTATTTTCAAAACCAAGCCATAAGCCTGCCGCAGCGCTCAGCTTAACATCACCTCCGCCCATGCCGCCGCGGCTGATTAAAAAAATTACCAGCATTAAGGCAAAGGCAAAAACAGAACCGTAAAGTCCGTTAAGCAAACCTCCCGGCAAATACAAACTGCTGTAAAGAAACCCGCCTGCTGCAAGTATAAGCACTAAGCTGTCAGGTATAATTTGCAATTCGTAATCAATTAAACTTATTAAAATAACTGCACAGCAAAATATAAAAAGCAGCAGCAATTTAAGCCCGAATTCTGTCTGCATTCCGCATAAAACAAAAGCCAAACCAGTTAAAACTTCCGCAAATAAATGGCTGATGCCATAATTAACTCTACAATAGCGGCAGCGGCCTTTTAAAAATAAATAACTTAAAACGGGAACGAGGTCTGTTACCGTCAGCTTTTTCCCGCAGGAATCACAGGCTGACCTGCCAGCAACAACGGATTGCCCACGCGGCAGACGGCAGGCATATAAGTTTAAAAAACTGCCAAGCACACTGCCTGTAAAAAAATAAAAAAGCAGCCAGTAAAACATATTTTTTCAATCACCATAAGTTTAATTTTTTGCTTTAAAGAAAGCGCAACCCTGATATTATAGCAAAAAAATAACAGCAGACGCAAGAAGCATCCGCTGTTATGCAGCTTTTAAATTTTAAATTTTTTATTTACCGGTACGTCCGCGTTTTGTAAACGGTTTGCCTTCTTTGCAGAGCGGGCAGTCGTTCGGGTCGTAAGTGGGAACGTCCAGGTGCAGCAATGCTTCGGTGCGCATGCCAAAATCAACTTTGCCGCCGCTGCGGTCAACCAAAAGGCCGATACCAACAGGTACGCCGCCGTGTTCTTTTACAACGTCCAAAACTTCTTTTACGCTGCCGCCGGTAGTAACAATATCTTCAACAATCAAAACACGGGTACCTTCCGGAATCTGGAAGCCGCGTTTCAAAGTCATTTTGCCGTTTTCACGTTCGGTAAAAATAGCGCGTGTGCCAAGAGCCTTGCCTACTTCATGTGCAAGCAGAATGCCGCCGGTCATAGGGCCTATAACAAGCTCCACATTATCGGCTGCATAGCGTTCTGCCAGTTCCTGGCAAAGCATTTCCGTATATTTGGGATGCTGCAGCACATTGAATTTTTCAACGTACATCGGGCTGTGCAAACCGCTTGTCAGTAAAAAATGTCCATGCAGCACTGCCTGGGTTTCTTCCAATAATTGCATTACTTCTTTTTCCTGCATCATAAGTTTATACACCTCTTATTTCTGCTGCAATGCTTTGTGCCGCAGCTTTTTTATCTTCAGCTTTCGTAATGGGCCTGCCAACTACAATATGGGTGGAACCGTTTTTCAGTGCGCCTGACGGCGTGGCAATTCTGCTCTGATCGTTAACATCGCTGCCTGCCGGGCGGATTCCCGGTGTAACAATTAAAAAGCCTTCGCCGCACGCTTCGCGGATAGCAGCTGCTTCCTGCGGAGAAGCAACAACGCCGTCCATACCGGCTTCTTTGGCAAGTTTTGCCAAAGCGATTACCTGTTCGGCAATGCCTGTTTTGTAATTAAGGTCAGCATACTGTTCTTCGTTAATGCTGGTAAGAATTGTTACGGCAATCAGTTTAGGAGCAGGCCTGCCAAGTTCAGCAGCTTTGGCATGCACAGCTTTCACAGCTTCCTGCATCATTTTTCTGCCGCCTATGGCATGCACATTCATCATATCTGCGCCAAGCTCCGTAAGCACAGCCAGTGCGCTGGCAACAGTGTTGGGAATATCATGCAGTTTTAAATCCAAAAATACTTTTTTGTTATGTTCTTTTAAAAAGCGGATGATTTCACTGCCTGCGGCATAGTAAAGTTCCATACCAACTTTATAATGGCATACGGAATCGCCAAGTTCTTCCACACAGTTTTTGGCCAAATCAGCAGTCGGGAAATCAAGCGCAACTATTAATCTTTCATCACTTTGCATAGCTTACTCCTTCCTGCCGCTGCGCAGGGCAAAGCTGCCTTCCGGCAGAGCCGCGCCAATCATATCGGTAAGTTTATTGTAGCCGTGGCGGTTCATATAGTCTAAAATGCCGTGGCTGATGGTTTCGGCAATGCAGGGATTGCGGAAATTAGCCGTACCAACTGCAATGGCACTTGCACCGCAGAGGAAAAATTCCACGGCGTCTTCGGCTATTTCGATACCGCCCATGCCGATAATAGGCACATGCACCTTCTGCGCTACTTCGTAACACATGCGCACCGCAACCGGGCGTACTGCCGGGCCGCTTAAACCGCCGGTAATATTGCCAAGCACCGGGCGTTTGCGTTCAATATCTATCTTCATGCCGATAAGCGTATTAATTAACGAAATTGCATCAGTACCTGCATTTTCAACAGCCAGTGCCATTTCCGTAATGCTGGTTACGTTAGGAGAAAGTTTGGCAATAACTGTTTTGGTAAAATGTTTTTTTACCTGCTCTACAACGGCAGCAGCACTGTCAGGGCATGTACCGAAAGCAATGCCGCCCTGTTTAACGTTCGGGCAGGAAATATTAATTTCTACCGCATCTACACCGTCAACATCAAGCTTATGAGCAAGTTCGCCGTATTCTTCGGGAGAAGAAGCCGCAATATTTACAATTACTGGCACATCATATTTACGCAGTTTAGGCAGTGTTTCATTCAAAAAGTAATCGCTGCCGGGGTTTTCCAAACCTACGCAGTTAAGCATGCCGGAAGGTGTTTCAACAGCACGCTGGCCTTTATTGCCTTCGCGCGGCAAAAGCGTTGTGCCTTTTACGCATACTGCCCCAACTTTTTCCAAATCCAGAAAATCGGTAAATTCAAGGCCAAAGCCAAAAGTACCGGAAGCGGTGGTAACCGGAGTCTGCATTTTCAAACCGGCAATGTCAACTGCCAGACGTCCGTCATACAATTTTGCGCTTACCATTCTCCCACCTCCTCAGCCCAGAATACCGGGCCGTCAGTGCAAACCTTAAGGCGTTTGCCAATGCCGCTGCAAGAGCAGGACAGGCATGCGCCAAGGCCGCAGGCCATGTATTTTTCAAGTGAAACCTGGCATTTAACGCCGTATTTTTCAGCTGCTTCCGCAACTGCTTTCATCATCGGCACAGGGCCGCATACATACAGCGCGTCATATCTGCCGCTGGCAAGAAGTTCCGGCAGTACGGCCATAACCGTACCTTTGGTGCCGCAGCTTCCGTCATCTGTAGTCAGGTGCATTATCGGGCAGTATTCTTCATAGAGTTTTGTCCAGAACAATTCGTCGGCACAGCGCCCGCCCATAACAATTTCCGCTTTGCCTTTTCCAAAAGCAGAAGCAAGGAACAAAAGCGGTGCAAGGCCAAGGCCGCCGCCGACAATGAGCGGATGCTGCGCGTTCATATCGAAACCGCGCCCAAGCGGGCCCACAATACTTAATTTATCGCCGCTGCAATATTCTGCCAGCAGTTTGGTAGCTTCGCCGATAATGCGGTAAATCATGGTAATGGTGCCTTCTTTTTTATTAACGGCAGCAACACCAAAAGGACGGCGCAGAAGCGGCGCAGTGCAGTTAAATACCTGCACGTTTACAAACTGCCCCGGAACGGCAAGTTCTGCCAGTTCCGGTGCGTAAACTTCTATTAATTTTGTTGAATTGTTTAAAACATGCTGCCCAATAACTTTAGCTTCAACTATTTTCTTAGGCATTTATCAGCCCTCCCAGGAAAGGTCCTGCAAAGCAACAATACTTACTACACGGCGGCGGCGCATAGCGCTCATTACATGCTGCAGTTCGCGTGCCGTATCAAGGGATGTCAGGCAGGCAATGGCATGCTCAACCGTCGAGCGGCGGATTTTAAAGCCGTCGCGTTCAGCATCACGGCCATGGTTGGTTGTATTGATAACCATACTGATATGGCCTTCTTTAATTTCATCAAGAATATTCGGGCTGCCTTCACTTACTTTGGTTGCAACCCTTACTTTTACACCGTGGTTGTTCAGATATTCCGCGGTGCCGCCGGTTGCTACAATTTCATAACCAAGGTCTGCAAAACCGGCTGCAATTTCGCAGGCTTCTTCTTTATCCATATCGGCCACGGTAATAAGAATAGCGCCTTCATGCGGCACATTGATGCCGGCAGCAATGCAGGCTTTATACAGTGCGCGCGAATACTGGTAGTCAATGGCCATTACTTCACCGGTAGATTTCATTTCAGGCCCAAGGGTAATATCAACATTGCTCATCTTGTTGAAGGAGAATACCGGTGCTTTAACTGCATAGTAATCCGGGAAGAGCTGCAGGCCCGGGCGGTAACCCTGTTCGCGGATGCTCTGCCCCATTGCGCATTTGGTTGCAACATCAACCATCTGAATGGTGGTAACTTTGCTGAGGAAAGGCACGGTACGGGAAGAACGCGGGTTAACTTCAATAACGAACACTTCGTTATTGCGTACAATGTACTGAATGTTAATCATGCCGTGTACTTCAAGACCGATGGAAATTCTGTTGGTATAATCGATAATAGTTTTAATAACCGATTCTGCCAGCGTGCGCGGAGGATATACGGCAATAGAGTCGCCGGAGTGTACGCCTGCGCGTTCGATATGTTCCATAATGCCGGGAATCAGTACGTCCTTGCCGTCGCAGATAGCGTCAACTTCAACTTCCGTACCCTGCAGATAGTGGTCAACAAGTACCGGATGTTCGTGCGAAGCCTTAACGGCGTTTGTCATGTAGTATTTCAGTTCATCGTCGTTATAAACAATTTCCATAGCACGGCCGCCGAGTACATAGGACGGGCGCACCATTACCGGGTAACCAACGTCGGCAGCTGCTTTCAGAGCGCCTTCGGTGTCGAATACGGTATGTCCTTTCGGACGCGGAATGTTGCAGGAAGTTAAAAGTTCATCAAAACGTTCGCGGTCTTCGGCGCGGTCAATGCTTTCCACACTGCTGCCCAAAATTTTAATGCCTGCTTTTTCCAGCGGGCCTGCAAGGTTAATGGCTGTCTGGCCGCCGAACTGCACAATAACGCCTTCCGGTTTTTCTTTATCGAGAATGTTCAGTACGTCCTCAATCGTCAGCGGCTCAAAATACAGGCGGTCGCTGGTATCAAAGTCCGTACTAACGGTTTCAGGGTTGTTATTGATAATAATGGTTTCGTAGCCGAGTTCTTTCAGTGCCCATACAGAGTGAACGGAGCAGTAGTCAAATTCTACGCCCTGGCCGATACGGATCGGGCCGCTGCCAAGTACGGCAACTTTCTTTTTATCGCTTACTTCAACTTCGTCTTCTTCCGCATAAGTGGAATAATAGTACGGAGTTGCAGCTTCAAATTCTGCGGCGCAGGTATCAACCATCTTATAGGTCGGAATAATACCCCAGCCTTTGCGCATTTCACGCACTTCCTGCCATGTTTTGCCAATATAGCCTGCAATGGTAACATCCGCAAAGCCTTTTTTCTTGGCGGCAAGCATTAATTCTGCCGTCATGGGTTCGGTTTTAATGCGGTTTTCCATCTCAACAATGTTCATTACTTTTTGCAGGAACCATTTGTCGATTTTGGTAATATCGTGTACTTCGTCAATCGTTACGCCGCGGCGGAATGCTTCGGCAATAACAAACAGACGCTGGTCATCAATCAGATGAATACGCTCGCGTACTTCTTCATCGCTCAATGCTTTCAGTTCCGGCATTTCAAGGTGAATAAGACCGATTTCCAAAGAACGTACAGCTTTTAAAAGCGCTGCTTCCAGATTTCTTTCAATGGCCATTACTTCGCCGGTAGCTTTCATCTGCGTACCGAGAGTACGGTCTGCGGTAACGAATTTATCAAACGGCCAGCGCGGGAATTTTAAAACAACATAGTCCAGCGAAGGCTCGAAGCATGCCGTGGTTTTTTGGGTAACGGCATTCTGAATTTCATCCAGTGTGTAGCCAACGGCAATTTTGGTAGCTACTTTAGCAATGGGATAACCGGTTGCCTTGGAAGCAAGCGCCGAAGAACGGCTTACACGCGGGTTAACTTCGATTACATAATAACGGTAGGAATTCGGGTCGAGCGCAAGCTGTACGTTGCAGGCGCCGCGTACGCCGAGTTCGCGTACAATGTCGATAGAAGCCTGGCGCAGCATCTGTACTTCATGGTCGCTCAAAGTCTGTGCCGGTGCGGCAACAACGGAGTCGCCCGTATGCACGCCAACCGGGTCAAGGTTTTCCATGGAGCAAACGGTAATGCAGTTATCGTCAGCATCGCGCAGAACTTCGTATTCAATTTCTTTCCAGCCGGCAACACTGCGTTCAATCAAGGCCTGGCCGATAAGGCTGTACAAAAGGCCCTTACTTACAATATCGTCCAGTTCTTCGTCGTTGTTGGCAATACCGCCGCCGGTGCCGCCCAAAGTATATGCCGGGCGTACAATAAGCGGATAACCAACTTCACGCGCGAATTCCTTAGCTGCGGAAACGGTTTCAACAATTGTGCTTTCCGGAATCGGCTGGTTGATTTTTTCCATCGTTTCCTTAAACAGTTCACGGTCTTCCGCACGTTTAATGCTTTCAATCTGGGTGCCCAGAAGTTTAACATTATATTCGCGCAAAATACCCTGTTTATCAAGGTCAATGGCAAGGTTCAGGCCAACCTGCCCGCCAAGGGTTGCCAGCAAAGCATCCGGGCGTTCGCGTTTAATAACGCTTTCCAAAAATTCCACATTAACAGGTTCAACATAAACACGGTCGGCAATATGCACGTCCGTCATAATAGTAGCCGGGTTGCTGTTTACCAGTACAACCTCAAGCCCTTCTTCTTTTAATGCGCGGCAGGCCTGTGTACCGGAATAGTCAAATTCTGCCGCCTGCCCGATAATAATCGGGCCGGAACCGATAACCAGTACTTTTTTTACATTTTGCAGTTTCGGCATATTAGCGGCCTCCCATCATTTTAATAAAACGTTCAAACAAATATTCGTGACCGCCAGGCCCCGGGCTTGCTTCCGGATGGTACTGCACGGTAAAGGTCGGATGGTCAAGATAACGCACGCCTTCAATCGTATGGTCATTCAGCGAAATATTTGTAATTTCAATATTTTTACCTTCCAGTGATTTTTCATCAACGGCATAACCGTGATTCTGGGAAGTAATCATAACTTTATGTTCAAGCAAATCCTTAACAGGATGATTAATGCCGCGGTGGCCGAATTTCATTTTGTATGTATCGGCACCATTTGCCAGCGCCATCAGCTGATGGCCGAGGCAGATACCGAAAATCGGGCGTTTGCCGATGAATTTTTTAACTTCTTCGATAACGGAAGTCAAATCCTTCGGGTCCCCCGGTCCGTTGGAAAGGAAAATGCCGTCCGGTTGGGAAGCAAGAACTTCCTGCGCGCTTGTAAACGCCGGGAACACGGTAAGGCGGCAGCCGAAGCTTGCCAGATAGTTAAGGATGTTCTGCTTAATGCCGTAATCCATAACAGCTACATGGTATTTGCCTTCGCCCATTGTATAAATTCTCGGAGTTGTAACTTTGGCGACCTGATCATGAACTTCCGGCAGCGCCAGCAGTTTGTCAACTTCTTCCTGCGGCATTTCGTCCGGAACGATAACGCCCTGCAAAACGCCGTAGTTTCTCAGCTTTCTGGTAATGGCACGCGTATCTACGCCAACCAGTACCGGAACATCCTGTTCGTCAAGAAAATCTTCCAGAGATTTTTCGTTTTTCCAGTTGCTCGGATGGTCGCACAGCTCGCTGATAACATAACCCTGGAAGAAGCACCTTCTGCCCTGGTTAAAATCTTTATTGATGCCGTAATTGCCTACCAAAGGATAAGTCATTACAACAATCTGGTCGCAAAACGAGGGGTCAGTCAAAGTTTCCTGATAACCGCTCATGCCCGTTGTAAAAACAACTTCGCCGACAGCATTGCGTTTGCCGTACAAAGTACCTCTGTAAACGCTGCCGTCTTTTAAAACAAGTTTACCCTTTCTGCCTATTTGCCGCATACTACACCATCTCTCATAACAAATTTACCTGCTACCATAGTGGCAACGGCTTTGCCTTTGCAATGTTTGCCATTGAAAGGTGTTACGTTGCCGCGTGTATAAAATTTCGTATTATCAACTGTCCATTCCTTGTTAAGGTCGATAACAGTTACATCTGCCGGAGAGCCAACTTTTAAACTTCCAGCATTTAATGCAAAAATATGCGCAGGCGCTGTACTCATTTTATCAATAATTTCATTAATTGTGAAGAGCCCAGTATGATAAAGTTCGGTTAAAATTACACCCAGAGAAGTTTCAAGGCCGGTAAAACCGTTCGGTGCATAACGGAACTCAACGTCTTTTTCTTCCGGTGCGTGCGGAGCGTGGTCCGTAACGATAGCGTCCGCAGTACCGTCTTTCAATGCCTGGCGGCATGCTTCCACGTGGTCCATGCTGCGCAGCGGCGGAGAAACTCTTGTAGCCGTGCTGTATGTGCTGCATGCTTCATCCGTTAAAGTCAGGTGGTGAACGGTAACCTCGCAGGTTACATTTACTCCCCTTGCCTTGGCGCGGCGGATAATATCAAGCGCGCCTTTGGAAGCAACATGTGCAATATGTACATGCGCACCGGTATATTCGGAAATAATGCAGTCACGCGCTACAGCAATATCTTCGGAGATATACGGAATGCCGGGCACGCCGATGCGTGCGGAAACAGCGCCTTCATGCATATAGCCTTCGTGGTTAAGTT
Organism: Phascolarctobacterium sp. ET69; assembly: GCF_023336935.1. Taxonomy (GTDB): domain Bacteria; phylum Bacillota; class Negativicutes; order Acidaminococcales; family Acidaminococcaceae; genus Fusicatenibacter_A; species Fusicatenibacter_A intestinipullorum. The sequence continues at coordinate 305,653 of NZ_JAMBLR010000001.1, read as the reverse complement.
CTTCTTCGATAGAATGGGAAATCAAAACTTTATCAAAAGCGCTTACATATCTTGCAGCCAGTAAAAACAGGCGGCTGCTTTCTACATAATGGCCATCGTCGCTGAAAGCCATAGCACCTTTTTCTGCCATATCACCAAGTTCTGCCAGTTCCTTGCCCTGTTCGCCCTTGCTGATGGCGCCGATAACTTCTACATTTACATAACCTTCGCGGGCAGCGCGTTCTTTAATGCCGCTGACGATAATGCTGTTATCTACAACCGGTTTGGTGTTAGGCATGCAGGCAATGGTTGTTACGCCGCCTGCTGCTGCTGCCATGGTGCCGGTAACAATATCTTCTTTTGCTTCAAGGCCCGGCTCACGCAGATGCGTATGTACATCAACAAGCCCAGGAGCAACCACAAGGCCGGAAGCATCATAAACTTCATCGGCAGCTGCTTCGATATTTTTATCAATTGCAGCAACAACGCCGTCTTCAATAAGCACGTCCATTACTGCATCAAGATTTTGCGAAGGGTCAACCACACGTCCGTTTTTAATTAATGTTTTCAATTTGTTTCCCTCCTGTCAGCGTTAAGAACAGCAATGCCATACGCACGGCAACACCGTTTTGTACTTCGTCCCTGATTTTGGCGTTGTCGCAGTAACCAACATCCCAGGAAATTTCAAGGCCGCGGTTCATCGGGCCCGGATGCAGCACGGTTACATCAGGTTTGGCCAGTGCCAGGCGTTTTTCGTTAATGCCAAAAATTCTTGCATATTCGCGTGCAGACGGGAACAAACCTTTCTGCTGGCGTTCAAGCTGAATACGCAGAATGTCGATAACATCAGCGCCTTCAATAGCATCTTCAACACGTTTATGTACTTTTACACCAAGTGCTTCAATATCGTGCGGAATTAAAGTCATCGGGCCTGCAACATGCACTTCCGCGCCCAGTTTCGTCCAGGCAGCAATGTTGGTGCGTGCAACACGGCTGTATAAAATATCGCCGACAATTGCCATTTTAAGGCCTTTAAAATCTTTGCCCTGCTCGCGGATGGTAAACATATCAAGCAGTCCCTGAGAAGGATGTGCATGGGCACCGTCACCAGCGTTGATGATGACAGCTTTGGAAACATCGGCAGCATAGGCTGCGGCACCTTCGATAGGATGGCGCATTACAATAGCATCACAAGCCATGGACTGTACGGTAAGAATTGTGTCGCGCAGGCATTCACCCTTTACAACACTGGAGCTTGAAGTAGTAATGTTTACAACATCAGCGCCAAGATATTTTCCTGCCAGTTCAAAAGAAGTGCGGGTTCTCGTACTTGGTTCATAGAACAAGTTGATGATAGATTTGCCACGCAGCGAAGGAACCTTTTTAATATCACGCTTCATAATTCTTTTCATCTCGGCTGCGGTTTTAAGAATGAGTTCGTATTCCTCAACGGAAAGCGAATCCAAATCCAGTATATCCCTGCCGCCGAGAGAAACTGTTGCTTTTGCCATTGCAGAAACCTCCTGTTTGTTAATTTAAGCATAACTTGCGGGCTAAAGCCGCTTACTTATAAAAATAAAAGCCTTCCGGTCCCCATGAGGATAGGAAGGCTTGTAGTACAAGTTACCTAAAAGTCTACCTTACAGTCTCACAGGACCGATTTAAAGGTAAGTTTTATGTTGTTATTATTGTAACACTTCCGGGCATTGGAAGTCAAATTTTTTAAAGCATTTTCATTAATTATGTACTGTTTTCTGAAAACGTTAAAAGATTTTGTGTTTTTACAAAAATTTAATTTTTTAGTTAATAAAACAAAACAGGATTTTTTATAAATTATCACGAATTATAAATTGTTATCTATTTTTTATAGAGAGGAGGCTGATATTATGGATGTATGTTTAAAAGCCATTCAAAATTTCAAAACTTAGAAAAACAAAAAAGGAAGTGACCTCATGATTCAATTCATCAATGTAAGCAAGGCTTATAAAGAACACAATGTTATTGAAAACATCAATCTGGAAATAAACAAAGGCGAACTGGTTGTTTTAATAGGCCCCTCCGGCTGCGGCAAAACAACTATTTTAAAAATGATTAACCGCCTTATCGAACCAAGTGATGGCCAGATTAAAATTAACGGTACCGATATTGAAGCACAAGACCCTATCGAACTACGCCGCAATATTGGTTACGTTATTCAGCAGACAGGCTTATTTATACACATGACAGTACGGGAAAATATCGAAATAATTCCCCGGCTTGCCAAAATGCCGGTTTCCGAAATTGTTGACCGTACAGTAAAATTAATGGAAACGGTCGGTTTACCCGAAGAATTTTTAGACCGCTACCCCAATCATTTAAGCGGCGGACAGCAGCAGCGTGTAGGCGTTGCCCGCGCTTTTGCCATGAACCCCGATATTATTTTAATGGACGAGCCGTTTTCTGCGCTGGACCCTCTTACCCGCAGCCAGCTGCAGGACGAACTCGTAAGTTTGCAGTCAAAGCTGCATAAAACAATAGTTTTTGTTACGCACGATATGGACGAAGCCGTAAAAATTGCAGACCGCATCTGCATTTTACAAGGCGGGCGCATTCTGCAGTACGATACACCGGAAAACATCCTTAAAAATCCTGCCCACGGTTTTGTAAGTGAATTTGTTGGCAGCAAACGTATCTGGAGCAGCCCGCAGTTAATATGCGCCAAAGATATTATGATAACCTCGCCCAAAACAACATACCCTTATGTACCAATGTTTAAAGGGCTTGAAAAAATGCGTATTGATAAGGTCGACAGCCTTATCGTCATTGATGAAGATAATCACCTGCTCGGAATTGTACGTGCCAGAAGCATTCTGAATTCGGCCGACAAAAGCCTGCCGGTCGAAACAGTTATGACTCCCGCACGTGTAACCGCCGATACGGAAGAAAATATAGTTTCCCTTTTAGAAAAAATCAACGGGCTTAATATCTCAAATATTCCCGTTACAGACAGAGATAACCGGCTTGCAGGGCTTATAACAAACTCAAGCCTTGTAACAACAATGAGCCACCAGTTTATTGGTGTTAAAGGAGGTGCCGGAGCATGACTGCTTTTCTCACCTTTCTGCTTGAACAGCACCAATATATTTTTGAACTGCTTTTAGGGCATATACAGCTTACTTTGCTTTCTGTGTCAATAGCTGTTTGCCTTGGCATACCGCTCGGCGTTTATATCTCCGGGCGCGATAAAATTATGAAGCCGGTTATGGGGTTTGCCAATCTTGCCCAGGCATTACCGAGCCTTGCACTCCTAGGTTTTCTCGTTCCTTATATGGGTATCGGCTCTATTACCGCCGTATCCATGGTTGTGCTTTATTCACTATTGCCGATTTTAAAAAATACCTGTACAGGGCTGCGCAACATCAGTTCCGAAACTTTGGAAGCAGCAAAAGGTATCGGCATGACAGACATGCAGATTTTATTTAAAGTGCGCCTGCCCCTGTCGCTGCCGGTAATTATGGCCGGTATACGCATTTCAAGCGTTAACGCTGTAGGGCTGATGACAATAGCCGCCTACATAGGCGCCGGAGGGCTTGGCACGCTTGTTTTAAGCGGTATCCAAACCGATAATTCCGCCATGATTCTGGCCGGTGCAATACCTGCCTGCTGCCTTGCGCTTTTAATGGATTTTGTGATGAGCAAAATCGAAACAGCAGTTACGCCTGTTTCATTACAGCCCGCTTCCAAAAAAATGTCAACCAAAACTATTGAGCAAATTAAAAGCCAGCGCAAAAAAACTCTGGCCGTTGCCGCATGCATCATTCTTATCAGCGGCGGATTTTTGCTCGGGCGCGAACTTGTAAACCGTCCGGATATCCGCATCGGCTCCAAGGATGCAACCGAAAGCGTGATTATCGGCAATATGCTTGCTGATTTAATTGAAGCCAAAACCGATATCAAGGTTGAGCGGCGCCTTGCGCTTGGCGGCACAATGATTGCCTTTGAAGCACTGCGCAGCGGTGAAATTGATTTGTACCCTGAATATACCGGCACAGGTTACAGCACTATATTAAAAAATAAACTGCGCCCCGGTTTTACGCCGGAAGAAATGTATGATATGGTTGAAAAGCAGATGCGGCGCGACCACAACATTGAACTGCTCGGCAGTTTAGGTTTTAATAACACATATGTATTGGCAGTTACCAAAGAAACTGCCGAAAAATACCATTTAAAAACGGTAACGGATTTAACCCGTGTAAGCCACAACCTGCGTTTCGGATGCTCGCCTGAATTTGCGGCACGTGAAGACGGTTTGCCCGGTATTGAAAAAACTTACGGCATAAAATTCAAATCTGTCAATAATTTCAGCGGAACGCTTATGTATACTGCCATTACCAGTAATAATGTTGATGTTATTACGGCGTTTTCCACGGACGGGCTTTTGCAGAAATATGATTTGGTATTGCTGGAAGATGACAAAAACTTTTTCCCGCCCTACTATATGTGCCCGTTTATAAACGGCGAAACCGCAGAAGAATATCCGGAACTTATTGAAGCTCTTAAAGTTTTGGACAACGCTATTAATGACAGCACAATGCAAAGCCTTAACTATGAAGTTGTAGAAAAAGGCCGCGACCGCGCCGAAGTAGCACGCAGTTTCCTTTTGGACAAAGGTTTGGTAAAAACTTCTGATTTTGAAGAATAGCTAAAAAACGCATTACACTTTAAAAAGTGTAATGCGTTTTTCTCACTTAATTACAATTACAGTTCAATATTTTTAGCGTTGGCAAGGGTTTCTCTTGCTTCGGCAATCAGTTTTTCCATAACTTCCTTGCAGGGCAGAATTTCGTTAAGAGCGTTCAGGCTCTGGCCTACAAGCACTGCGCCATGTTCAATGTCGCCGTCTACTGCGCCCATACGGTTGGTGCCGGTTGCAAAATCGTTAAGCTCCTGCTGCGGAGCGCCTGCAACTTCTTTTGCAAGATATTCTTTGGTAAATTCGTTTTTCAGACAGCGTACTGCGTTGTTGCGGCTGAAGCCGGTAACAGCTGAATCGGTGTCGGTAGCATCAATAATTGCCTGTTTAGCACGCGGATGAGTCGGGCATTCGGTGGTAAGAATAAAACGGGAGCCCATCTGTACACCGTCTGCACCCATTAAAAGTGCTGCTGCAATGCCGCGGCCGTCGGCAATACCGCCTGCAACCAGAACAGGTACGTTTTTAACCAGAGGCAGTACGTTGGTCATCAGCGCCATGGTGGTCTGCTGGCCGATATGTCCGCCGCCTTCCATGCCTTCAATAACCATTGCGTCTACGCCTGCTGCTTCCACGCGTTTTGCAAGTTTTACGTTCGGCACAACCGGAATAACCTTAATGCCTGCACTGTGCAGTTTTTCAATATGAGGAACCGGGTTGCCTGCGCCGAGAGTTACAAAAGCAACTCTTTCTTCGCATACAACTTCAATAATTTCGTTAACATTCGGTGCCATCAGCATTAAGTTTACGCCAAAAGGTTTATCGGTTAAGGTTTTGCATTTTTGAATTTCTGCTTTGGTCCATTCGGTGGTACGGCCGCCGGTAGCAATAATGCCTGCGCCGCCAGCATTGGAAACAGCTGCTGCAAGGTTAGCATCGGAAGTCCACGCCATGCCGCCCTGGATAACAGGATATTTAATGCCTAAAAGTTCGGTAATTTTTGTTTTCATTATGTAAACACCTCTTATTCTTTTTTGTATACATTATACTATACTAAAGCAAATTTTACTATATGCGCGCCCGCCTTAAATTTTTTTGCAGAAATACGCATACGGGCAGCTGTGGCAATAAGCTGTGCTGCATGTAAATTCCAGCCCATCTGTTTTGGCAAAAATGCTTTGCAGTTCGGCGGCAATTTCTTCCGGGTTAAAGTCTGCCGGAAGTTCAAAACTTACACAACCGCGCAGAAAGTGCAGCTCCGCACTTTTAACAGGCAGGTTAAACATTTTTTCTGCCGCCAGCTTATATAAGGCCAGCTGATATTTATATCCTTTGGGTAGCGCATCAGGAACATGCCCTGTTTTATAATCAATAATGCTTAAACTGCCGTCAGAATTATAAATAATGTTATCTATAAAACCGTAGCACTGCGCATTTATGCCGTATTTTGCAAGTACCGGCAGCGTAAAGCCGGTTTCGTGCAGCTGTTTAGCCTCCAAGCCCGGATATAAATTGCTTTGCAGATATTTTTCCAGCATTTTTTCTGCTTCGCCAAGGTCATAATTCTGTAAATTCTTATCATAAGCAGCCTGCATTAAGGCTTTTTTTACATTACCGGCATATTTTTCCAGTGCTTCATGCACCAAAGTACCAAAAGTTCTGGCATCAATTGCGTTTTCACCGTTCAGCTGAGGCTCAACAGGCGGCATTTGCAAAATATAATGGTAATAAAAACTGCGCTGGCAGATATTATACTGCTGTAAAGATGAAGCCGAAAAACTCTGCTGCCAGGCTTTTCCGTATTCCGGCAGCGGCAGAGTATTGGCAATTACATCTTCCACGATAAAACTTCTGGTATCTTCTTCCGCCTGCATTTCCTGTGGTAATATTTCCGCCGCGTCAACATCGGTAAAAATCATGCCTTCATAGCCGCTTAATATATTTTTCAGATTTTTAAACCATGTGCCTTTATCACCTTTGGTTTTTGTAACGCCTGATAAAATCAGCCTGTCTTTTGCACGCGTTGCCGCCACATAAAACTGGCGTTCCTTTTCTGCCTTGTCAAGTTCACTGTTTAAGGCTTTTATTTCTTTAAAAACACTGCTTTCCTGCAAGTTTCCGTTAACATCAACTTTAATGCCAAGCCCTGTGTTTTTATTAAAATTTATTTGTGTGCTGCCGCCGCCAACACCTGTATCAAGTGCCGGCAAAATAACGGTTGGAAACTCAAGCCCTTTTGATTTATGGATAGTCATAATTTTTACGGCTTCCTGTGCATTACCGGCAACAGCTGCCGCTTCACGCGCATTAAGCGCACGCAGACGTTTTATGTTATCAAGGTATTCACGCAGCCCACCCTGCCTGTGCAGGCAAAATTCAGCGGCAAGAGCAAATAACTTTTTTAAATTGGCGTTTTTTTCTTCTCCACTAGGCTGTGCGGCAGTAACAGCATTAAGATTAATAATCTGTTCGATAAAGCTGAATAAATCCGTAAGCGGCAATGACATGGAAGCATCATAAATTTGTTTTAAAACGCCGCTGCAACAGTTTAATTTGCTTTTTTCCGTTTCGGCTAAATATTCCGGATATGTTCCGTTTTGCAGAACCTGCCATAAACTTTCATATTTATTTGCATTATCCTGTAATTCAAAGAACAAAGCAGTAAGCGTTTCGTCATCAACTGCAAAATATGGCGAACGCAAAACACCTGCCAGCTCCAAATTACGCCTGCTGTCGGCACAAACTGTCAGCAAATTGATAAAATCAATGATTTCCTGTCTTCCATAAAAACCTTTGCCGTCAACAACATTGCAAGGTATTCCGCAGCAGTTCAGTGCATTTTCGTAATAATCAACCTTTGTCATGGCACGCAGCAAAATAACAATATCGCTGTATAAAACGCCTTCTTCATCATGCAGGGTTTTTATTTTCTGCGCAATAAATGCGGCTTCCGCTTCGCGTGCATCCATCTGCGCCGTCTGCTCATCATGGTTTATTACAATAAGTTCCGGCAAAAGCGTGCCTGAACGGTTGGCCCGCAGCGCTTCAAAAAACACATCCTGCGTTTCGTCAAGCCCCAACAAATCCGGGAAGGTTGCATTACAGAAATCAAGAATTTTATCCACCGTGCGGAAATTGTCATCCAGAACAATGTTTTTACCTTTTTTAGCGGCAATATCTCTGCGCACACGTGCAAAAACATTAACATCGGCACCGCGGAAACGGTAAATTGATTGCTTGGGGTCGCCAACAACGAACAGCTTATTGCCGTTCAGGCTGTCCTTATCGTCGCCGCATAAAAGGTATATAATCTCGCGCTGGCTCTCATTGGTATCCTGAAATTCATCAACCATTATGTATTTAAAATTCTGCTGGTATTTATGCCGTATTTCCTGTGAATCGTGCAAAAGCTTCAAGGCAAGGCTTTCCAAATCATCAAAACCGATTAAATTAAGTTCTTCCTGCTTTGCCAGCACAAATTTACGGCAGCTGCGCAAAACATTATGCCATACGGTAACCAGTTCTGCTGCACGGGCATCAATGGCAGCCTGGTATAGTTTTTTCAGTGTTTCTCTAGCTTCGGCAACAACTGCTTTATCTTTAGCTTGCATGGTAAGCACGCCAATATATTTATCAAATACCGTCCGGCTTTCTTCAGTTTCATATTTCTGAATTGCCTCAATAACCAAATGCCGGTTTTCCTTTAAATTCTGCAATTTAGGATACTGCTTGGTTGTTTTCTTGACAACACTGTCCATACCTGCAATAAGCTCATCAACAAGTGCAGTAAGCTCTGCCTGCAATTCCGGCGCACAATCCGCACTTTTTTTATACGGCTCTGCCGGATTTTCAAGTTTCAAAACCTCATCCGCAATGCCATAAATGCTGAGCAGCTGTTCTTTAACGCCGTCAATTCCGTAATTGCGGATAAGTTCTTCCATACCGATATCATTTTCTGCAATCGCTTTTTTTATAAAACCAGTGATATTAGCTTCCAAAAATTCCTGCATATCATTTTCTTCCGCAACATTAAAAGAAGGGTCCAGCCCTGTTTCTACCGGGTTTTCTTTTAATATGCCGTTGCAGAAACCATGAATTGTGCTGATACGGGCCTGGTCAAAATGCTGCCTGTGGTTATGCCAGAACTCTTTATTTACGGCATCTTCTTTTTCAAGTTCATACAGGCGTTTGCGTATGCGTTCCTTCATTTCTGCCGCAGCTTTGCGCGTAAAAGTTATTGCCAGTATTTCTTTTGGCTGCACAGCCTGCTGCGGATTTTTTATGCCCTGGGCAAGAATATTGATGAAACGCTCAACGAGCACTCTTGTTTTGCCGCTGCCCGCACCGGCAGATACGGAGACGTTGCAGTTAAGAGTATTAATGGCCGCTGCCTGATTTTCTGTAAAATTAAACATCTCCGTCTGCACCTCCGTTGTTTTTTTCGTTGAAACGCCTGCAAATTTCACGTGCCGGGCAATAATTTGAGCATATTCTTTTTGCAGACGGCTTAAAATTGCCGCTGCGCATGGCTTTTATGTAACCGGTAATAAACTGCTTTGTTTCTTCAACAAAACTATCCCATTCACCTACGGATTTTGCTGTAAAGAACGGCGGCTTATTCTTAGCGTCAAAAACTATTCCTTTATCACGTTCGGAACTTTTAAAAGAAAAATAATCGCCGCCCAAAACCGTTTTATCTTTTGTCAGTTGTTCAGCTGCCAGTAAATAAAGCGGCATCTGCAAATCCAAACCATCCTTTATATCTTTGGGGTCCGGTATTTTGCTGCGCTTGTAATCGGTAACAAATATTCTTTCGCCGTCAGCGTCAATGCGGTCAATACGCCCTTTAAAATTATAAACCGCTCCGTCTTCATCACTTAAATTAAGCGGCAGCGATGTGCCCGGTCCAAAAGACATTTCCACATTTAAAGGCTTATATGCGTACCATGCTTTTGCATAATTGTATTCTGCTTTAACAAATTTTAGCAGACGTTTTAAAATATTTTCTTTCTGATAAGTTAAAAATACGGTGTCTTTCAATTTGCCGCTTTGTTCGTATTCCCTGCTTAAAGCATCAAAAATGCGCCGCATTTCTTCACATAAAGTTTCCAGCGGATACTCTGCAAGGCTTTTATTTAAATACAAGCCTATAAACTGTGCAGCTGCGGCGTGCATAAGGCTTCCTTCGTCCGCAGCATTTATACCTTCATCCATTTCGGCATATTCTTCCTGCCGCCACAAATAACTTACCATAAATTTAAACGGGCAATCCGCATAAGTTTCAAGCCTTGAAGCACTGAAGCTGCTGCCAATTTTCCGTGGGAGTTCAGACAGCAGCTCTCTGTTTTTCAGTATGCCGCTGTAACGGTTAAAACAGCTTTCTCTTATATATTCAATGCTGCTGCGTTCAGCCCAGTTCTCAACAGCTTCTGCAAGCAGTTTATTATTTCTGTTTGCAAAAGCAAGATTTTCAAGCAGCTCATTGTCCGACAAGGAAGCGTCAATATTAACCGGCGCGCATTTTTCTACTTCAAGAGAATTATCCGCAAAAGTATTTTGCAGCATTTCCACATATGCGGATGCGCCGCCGGAATCATCACTGTACCAGCTTACGGTAAGGCTTTGCAGGGCTGCTGCTGCCGCAGCGGCAAAAAAGTATTTATCCTCGTTTAAACCGGCAATAGTACCAGGCAAATCTATACCAAGCGCTTCCATTGCCGCACGCTCATAATCGTTATAAATCCAGTTTTCTGTTTTTACTGACGGGAATTCACCTTCGCGCACGCCAAGCAGAAAAACATAAGGATAATAAACGCCCTGTATATTAGCAGCCTCTGTAATAAGCACGCCGTTCATATCGCCTTTTTGCAGAACAAGCTCAACCCCTTGTACCGCTTCATATAAAATATCGGCAAAATCCTGCGCCGTTATTTTTTTGTTAAGCATGCCTCCGGCGGCGTAGTCACTTTGCAGGAGCGATAAAATATCTTTTAATTTATCTGCAGCAAGAATATAATTCTTTATTGCGTCATAACCGGCACTGCCGTTTTTATAGGCGCTGCCAAACTTGGAAGCAATGTCCAGCTTTTCCAGAATATTATCTGCCGCCGTGCAATATTCACTGATGCAGGCATTTTCGGGAACGGTTTTTATTAAATCCAGCAAACGGTTTAATTCCTGCTGTTCTTCATCTTTTAACACTTCCATGTCGTCAGCAACAAAACTGTCTGCCGATTGATAGAGTTTTTCTGTTTTCAAACGCAAAAGCAGCTCCGTGTCAAATTCAAACAGCATTTTTACTGCCTGACAGCCCATAAGCGTGCATAAATTGCTAACCGCAGCGGCAGGTGCAGAATAAGCGGCGGTTTTAACAAGCAGATACATAAACTCCGTTAAAGGCTCATTATTCAGTTTTGCCGTCAGCGGCAAAGAAACGGGAATGCCATATTCATCACTTAAATTGCGCAAACCTGCATAAAACGAAAAATCCCTCAGCAAAATAATAATTTCACTGCTTTTTATACCCTTCTGCAAAAGCTTTTTAACGCTGCGCAGCACCGTACGTATTTCCTGCTCACGGCTTGTAGCCTCCAGCAGCTTTATGCCGCCGGAATATACGGCACTGCTTTCTTCACCAAGATACTCCGCCAATATTTTCAAACTGCTTTCGCGTTCAGGCAGTTCCGGCAATAATTTTTCCATATCCAAAAAATGGCTTAAATCGGCAAAGGCATGTTCTGTTGCCGCAAAAATTTCCGGGCGCTTGGGGTCATACATTAAGCCAACATTTATATTGCAATGTTTTTTCAGTTCGCGCAGCAGTTCTATCTGCAATCCGTCAAAACGGTAAAACTCGCTGAAATATAAATTTTCCCACGGAACAACAGGGTTATCTTTTTGCAGCACATAAACAGCAAGGCGGTACAAGCCTTCAACGTCAAACCAGTCTTCTTTTTTTAATTTCTGGCGGTAAGCCGTATAAACGGCGGCAATTTCGCGGTCTTTAAGCCCAAGTTTTCCCGGCCTGTCCCATCCGTTAAGCGCTTCGTAAATTTCTTCCATTTTGGCGCCGCTGCGCGATAACTGCCCAATAAGCGATGTGACCGCTTTAACAAAGCCTTTCTTTTCAACCAGAATGTTAAAATAATCAAGTTTATTATCGTGGGCATATTTTTGCAGAATTTCTTCGACAATAAGCTCCTGCGTGCGGCGTGAAATGCGCTGTAAACCTGCATAGCCGTTAGCGTTAAGCAGACCGGTTGCAACATCGTCAAAATTTTTTACGCGAACTGCTCCCTCTTTAAAAGCACGGCTTTGCAGCACGCCGCTGGGCAGAACCAAAAGCGAATTTTCCCAGCCATTCTCTGCTATTTCATTAATAAAATATCCTCTGACACTGCACCCCAAGGGGACATAGTAAAGTTTATTCATAAATATTTCTCCGATAGTTTTTCTTATATTTTACCACAAAAACTGCCTTATCCAAAAACTTATAATAGTATACGCTATTTAAAGTTTTAACGTTAACTTTATGTTAAATTTTGTTAAGAATAATTTACATTTTCTTAAAAATGTAGTATTCTATATAAGAATTTTAAAATACCTATTAAATTAAGGGGGAATTTTTATTATGTCAGGTTTAGGTTTAATGATAGCGTTTGTTATCGCTATCATCGTCATGATTGTCGCTATCTCCAAGTACAAGATTCATCCGTTTTTGTCTATTATGACCGTATCTCTTGTTCTTGGCCTCGTTGCCGGTATTCCTCTGGTGGACACCAAAGTTGACGGCAAAACGGTTCAGGGCATTGCCACTGTTATCGGTTCCGGTTTCTCCGGCACATTTACAAGTATCGGTATCGTTATTATTTTAGGCGCCCTTATCGGCGGCATTTTGGAAATTACCGGTGCAGCCTTTAAACTGGCAGACCTTATTATTAAACTGGTTGGCAAAAAGAACCCGGAACTCGCCATTGAACTTATGGGCTGGGTTGTTTCCATTCCTGTATTCTGCGATTCCGGTTTTGTAATTTTGAACCCTATCCGCAAAGCGCTGGTTAAACGTACTCTTGCGCCAAGCGTTGGCATGTCGGTAGCTTTAAGCGCCGGCCTTTACATCTCCCATGTATTTATTCCCCCTACACCGGGCCCTATTGCTGCGGCAAATACTTTGGGCATTGGCAATAATCTGCTGCTGGTTATCGGCATGGGCATGGTAGTTTCCATTTTCCCGCTTATTGCAGGCTATGCTTTCGTCAAATATATCGGCCCGAAAGTTAAAACTCCGGAAGACATTAACGACGGCGAAGTTGTAAAAACTTATGAAGAAATTATGGCTTCCCACAAAAATATTCCGGGCGCGTTCATGTCCCTCGCTCCTATTATCATTCCTATTTTGTTAATGGCTTTGGGTTCCATTTCCAACATGGCTAAATGGACCGGCTTCTTCGCCGATGTATGTGTTTTCCTCGGCACACCTGTAATTGCACTGGCAGTAGGCGTTATCTTTGCTGTTGCCCAGCTTATCAGCTCCGGCAAAACCGGTGAATTTTACGAACTTACCAATGAAACCTTAAAAGTTTCCGGCCCTATTTTGTTTGTAACCGCTGCCGGCGGCGTACTCGGCAAAGTTATTGCTGTTTCCGGTATGGTACAGTACATTACCGCCAACGCAGGCATTTTGGAAACTATCGGTATTTTCTTCCCGTTCCTTCTTTCTGCAATTCTTAAAACGGCTCAGGGTTCTTCCACCGTTGCCCTTACAACAACCGCAGGCATTGTTGCACCGCTCCTGGGCGTACTCGGCCTTGATACCCCGATGCTTACCACCCTTACCGTTATGGCAATCGGCGCAGGCGCTATGGTAGTATCGCACGCTAATGACTCTTACTTCTGGGTTGTTACCAACTTCGGCGAAATGACTCCTGACCAGGGCTACAAAACCCAGACCGTCTGCACTTTGGTGCTTGGCGTATCTTCCATGCTTGGCATCTGGCTCTTGTCCCTGTTCTGCTGATTTAAGGAGTAATTTATGAAAAAAATCCTTTTAATACCCGATTCTTTTAAAGGCACGATGTCTTCCATGGAAATCTGCTCCATTATGGAAGAAAGCATACACCATCACTATCCGGAAGCAGAAGTTGTAAGCATTCCGGTTGCTGACGGCGGCGAAGGAAGCGTTGACGCCTTTTTGGAAGCACTGGGCGGCGAAAAAGTAAGCGTTAAAGCACAGGACCCTTACGGCCGCGAAATAAATTCTTTTTACGGAATTTTACCCGATGGCACTGCTGTAATTGAAATGGCAGCAGCTGCAGGGCTGCCTCTGGTAGGCGAAAACCGCCGCGCAGAAAAAACCACCACTTACGGCGTAGGCCAGCTTATCGATGACGCTTTGCGCAACAAATGCAAAAAACTTATTGTAGGCCTTGGCGGCAGCGCAACCAACGAAGGCGGCTGCGGTGCGGCAGCAGCTCTGGGCGTACGCTTTATCAACAGTAAAAATGAAAGTTTTGTCCCTGTCGGTGAAACCTTAAAGGATATTGCCGCTATCGACGCAAGCGGCATTAATCCACTTCTGCGCGAAGTTCCTATTGTTACCATGTGCGATATTGATAACCCGCTCTGCGGGCCGCATGGGGCTTCAGCTGTTTTCGGTCCGCAAAAGGGCGCTGACGAAGGTTGTATAAAAATGCTTGATGCAGGTCTTTATCACATGTCCGAAATCATTAAACGCGATTTGGATAAAGATGTGCTGAACCTGCCGGGCTCAGGCGCAGCAGGCGGCATGGGCGGCGGTATGGCGGCATTTTTTAACAGCACTTTACAGCCGGGCATAGAAACGGTGCTTGATACCGTTCATTTTAATAACCTGCTTGAAGGTGCAGACCTTATTATTTCAGGCGAAGGCAAAATTGATACCCAGTCCCTGCGCGGTAAAGTAGTTATTGGCGTTGCACGCCGCGCTAAAAAATCATCCGTACCGCTTATTGCCGTTGTCGGCGATATCGGCAGCGATATTCAAAAAGCCTATGAGGAAGGCGTTACCGGAATTTTCAGCATTAACCGCGTTGCCCTCCCCTATGAGCAGATTAAATTAAGAGCGAAAGATGATCTGCGGCTGACAATCGACAATATTATGTATTTTATGAAGCATATGCGCTAAAACAAAATAAAACTCCTGTTTGGCAAACTTAACTGCCGGGCAGGAGTTTTTCTTTTCATATTTTAATTAATCTTCGTAGCGGTCATCATCCCATCTGTCATCGTCATCGTGTTCCCAACGGTCGTCATCCCACCTGTCGTCGTCATCTTCCCAGCGGTCATCGTCCCACCTGTCATCATCGTCGTCTTCCCAGCGGTCGTCGTCCCACCTGTCATCATCGTCATCATCCCAACGGTCGTCGTCCCATCTGTCATCATCGTCGTCTTCCCAGCGGTCATCGTCATGCCTGTCACGGCGTTCTTCACGTTCCCATCTGTCACGGTCTTTTTTGTAATTGCCGCGGCGTCCATTATCGTGACGCCATTTATCGTCATTGCCTCTGCCGTTATCATGGTCAAAAGGGCTGTCCTTGCCGCTTGCCGCGCGCAGAATATCGTTTACAACGCCAAGCTCATTGCCGCCCGTATCTGCGGTAATAGCAGGCATTAATTTTTGTTCAGGAGCAGCTTCCGTTTCCGCTGCCCATAACGGGCTGATAAATGCTGCCATCAATAATGTACACAATACCTTTTTCATCATCCCTCACTCCTTAAAATTAAACAATATACCATCTATAATAATTATACAAAAACATAACAATAATAAGCAATAAACCTTACAAACAATTTACAATTAAAATTTCCTTTGCTGCTTATTTTAGCAGCTAATTGTAATATCTGAAACATAAAGCGCCGCGTCCACGGTTTGAATCTGGCAAAATAATAATTAACTTTCACTTTTTAAAAATTTATAGTATTATGTAAATGCAGCTGACGCTGTAATACGTAAAAAGAAGGTATAGTATATGAAAACAAGAAAGGTTGTCATTATCGGTGCCGGGCATGTAGGCTCTCATGTAGCACTGGGCCTTATTCAATCCGGCGAAGCCGATGACATTGTTTTAATTGATATTTTAAAAGAAAAAGCAGCCGCACAGGCATTGGACCTTGACGACTGCGTAAGCGGAGCTTTATGCGGACATGACGCCGTTATACGCGCCGGTGAATACGAGGAACTTAACGATGCCGATATTATGGTTGTTGCGTTTGGGCGCAGCCGCAAACCCGGCGAAACACGCCTTGACATGTTCGACGATACCATCCGCATGGCAAACGAAGTAATCGGCCATTTAAAACAGGTTGATTTTAAAGGTATTATGATTAGTATTTCCAACCCTGCCGATATTATCTGTGAATACATCCGCCGCCAGATGAACTGGCAGACAAACCGCTGCTTCTGCACCGGCACCAGCCTGGAAACCTATCGCCTGCTGCGCGTGCTTTCTGCCGCTACCGGTTACAGCCGCCGCTCCATTCAGGCAATGTGCATGGGCGAACACGGCAACAGCAGCTTTATTGTGTGGTCGCGCATATTTATTAACGGCACTCCGTTTTTGCAGATGCGAGAAAATACCCCAAGGCTTGCCGCACTTAACCTTGATGATTTGCAGGAACAGGTTAAACGCGCCGGTGATATTGAAGTTGACGGCAAGGGCTGCACCGAATTTGGCATTGCCAATGTTGCCGTAATGCTCATAAAAGCAATTTTCCATGACCAGAAACTCATCTGGCCCTGCTCCACAGCACTTAACGGTGAATACGGGCAAAAAGATGTTGCCGCAGGCGTGCCCTGCGTTATCGGCAAAAACGGCCTTGAACAAATTTTAGAAGTAGAACTTGACGAAAGCGAAAAAGAAAAATTCGCCAAATCCTGCGATATTATCCGCGGCTTTTTGGAAAGAGCCGAAAGCGTAAAATAAAAATAAACCAACGTAAACGCAAACAGCACTTCAAAAGTAATTTTACTTTCGGAGTGCTGTTTTACTATTTACGCTGTTAAATTACAGTTCAGCTTTTTTGGCGATAATGGCAGCACAGGCAGTGCAGGCCGGGCAATCGCAGAATTTTGCGCCGTTCTTTTTAATTTCTTCGGCATGGGCAAGTACGTTTTTAGCCATTTCTTCGCCAAAAACTTTAACGCCTGTTTCGCTGCCTGCAAAAGCAATTAAACCGTCAACAGGCATAATGTCCGCTTCAACTTCGGCAATAAGCTTTTTGGTCATTTCTGCTTCTTTATCAGTACCGGCTGCTTCCAGCCATTCAGCGCAAACTGCTTTGGCTTCTGCACAGCAGGAAGGTGCGTTTTTTAAAGCGTTAACCTGTTCAGTAAGGTAAGTTCTTAATTCATTAGTCATAATAAATCATCCTTTTTAAAAATATAAATCGTTGCTTATATAGTATTATAACTTAATACTTTGAACAGATTTTTCAACTAAAGGTCTTACTTCTTTTTCGCTTGCAGCATTATAAATATAATCAAAAGCTATATAATTACCATCTTTTATAAATATATAACTTAAAGAATGACTTGTTGAATCATCAAATTCTAATAGAACAGAATCCATTTTATTTACTTCAATAAAGGATATTTTAACATTTTTCGCATATTTACTTATGTCTTTCGATTCTAACATAAGATTTTCTAAAATTATCTGTTTTTCTTCTGAATTTAAATTAGTTAATGAATTTGGATAATACGAATGCTTAGGATTATCACCCAACTTTTCTAAAATGACTCCTGTCATAAAAGTATTACCTCAATATATGTTATAAACTTATTTTTATAAGGTACTTTCTTTGCATATACAAAATGAAACACTTTTTGATCGTTAATATTTATAATGCTATTTTCTAAAATTTTTTCATCTTTATTAACACGTTCTTTTTTAGCTAAATCAGAAAATTGTTTTAAAATATCTTCTTTCTTCTGATTTTCTCCTTCTTCATTATCAAATACATAATAAAGACCATTCATTTTGAAAGCGTCTATGCTTAATAATGACGCATCAAAATTACTTTTAGCCAATAAAAGTTCTCCCTCTTTTAAATCTCTTTTAACCTTTTCAAATTCTTCGGGGATTTCTAATGTTATCCCAAATTCATCATTAGAAAATATTTTAGTATTTAAAATCGTTGTTGCAGAATATTGTACATTTTTATTTTCGGCAGCATTAACATAAGAGAAATCATAATTTATCAAACTAAAGCACAAAAGTAATGTCATAAAAATTATTTTTAACATAAAATCATTTTCTTTCATTTATCATTCACATAAAAACCATGAACATTACTCTATCATCATACCGTCCGGCAAAATAATATCGCCGTCGCCGCTGGCATCAAAAAAGCCAACGCCGTGTTTTTGCGCAAGCCTGCGCATTGTTTCGTATGCTTCTTCGGCAAGAGACCAACTAAAAGCAGCGTAAACAGAGTCATAGCTTATGCTGTAATCCGTTAAACGGCTTTCCAAATCTTCATCATTTTTAATCGCCTCGTCGTCAGGCGCAAACTCGCCGTTCATCGGCGGGAAGGTTTCTTTCATTTCCATAAACCAGTTTTGCAAAGCGGGCGAAGTTACGCTGACTGTTTCATAATCGTGCTCTTCTTCCCATTCCGTTATTTTATCGTACCATGCCATAAATTCTTTTTTAGTTTTTGGTGCTTTGGTTATTTCAAAAACCATCAAATCATAGCTCATAATTTACTCCTTTCTTACCAATCGCGTTCGCGGATGGCTTCTTCTTCATCAATAGGTACATCAAACCAGTTTAAAATGTAATATATCGTTTCGCCTATACAATCTCTTGCAACGGTTTCAATTTCGCTGTCATTGTCCCAAAATTCTTCCTGCAAATCATTAATGGCACATGTTATTTCATCAAGTTTGCCTTGGATAATTTCAACATCGCTTTCGCCGCTTTCCAAAAGTTCTATCACTTTTGTTATTTCCGCTTTTACTTTATCAACTAAAAAATCAGGGTAATATTCGTCCTGATACATTTCTTCAAGCAGTACATAATCGGGATTAAACTTTTTCATAACAATTCCTCCCTTAATATTCAATTTTCAGCGTCATGCCCGGCAAAGCAACGCCTTCACTGTAAGTTATGGCGTGTTTGTCCTCGGCGCTGAAGCCGATAGTTTCACCGTTGTTAAGGGTTACATCATACTCCAGCACATAGCCTGCTAAGCTGTAGATAAAGTCACGCAAATCGTTGGGGTCGGCATCGGCATCCAAAACTTCCATTTCGTCCTTGCCGAATTCCACCATGCCATAGGTATAGCCGCAAATGCCTTTTTCACTGCGGTACAGCCCTATCCAAATCCAGTTGTAAACCGGCAGGCCGCCTTCTTTCATAATGTTGGCAAATTTAGCATAAAACCACGGCGCAAACACTACGCCGCTGGTATACACGCCCAAAGCGCCGGGCTGAGCGCAGCAGCAAGCCAAAATTTTGGTAAACAGTTTGCCACGTTCCAGTAGGTTTTCTTCTTTGCCGATAATTGCCACCATAATGTGCGCTTTATGCGCTTTGGCTGCTTCCACAGCTTCCGGCCACATATAGTTGTTTGCAGCATTGGCTTCCGCTTCGCCGTTAGGTATCGGCGCAGGCATCAAACTTACAGCGGCAATCATATTGCCAACATCAAATACCAAAGCGTCTTCCCGTTTTTCGTCGCTGTCTTCAACGACTTCAATGCCCCATTCTTCTTTTAAATTGCGGATGAGCTGACCTTTATCCCATTTATTTTCTGCCATCAGCACAAAGCCTGCAAAACTGCCTGCCCTGTTTTTGCGTGCTTCAATCTCTTTAGCCTGTTCCATCCAATAAGTGCGCACCATTTCTACCATTGCCGCAGCTTTTTCTTCGGCTGTTGCGGGGTCATATTCTTCCATTTCGCTGAACACATGCCCGCAATGTTCGAGCCCATCGCCTTCATAACCGCCGCATACGCCAAGCAGCCACGCGCCGCCTGCTTCGGCACGGTATTTAAACAAATAATAAGTCATTTCATGCAGCTCAAAAGTGCCGGCACATTCAATTTCTGCCGGTTCGTGCCCAAGCTCCTGCGGGTGCGCCAGCCATTCTGCCATTGCTGCTTTTGCCGCCTGCATTTGTTCCATATTCATAGCTATTCCTCCTCATCTTCATCATTGTAAGCAAGTTCTATATCAATAAACTGCACTATCAGCTGGCAAACCTTGCCGTTTTCATCAAATCCCCAGTAAACCGGGTATGTTCCGTCGCCAAAGCCAGATTGAAGAAACGGAACGTGATAATCCGTACCGGGAACCTGCCAGTTAATCCAGTCTCCGCCATCACGCTGATACTGCGGATTTTGTTTGTAACTTTCTTTAAAAAAACCATAAAAATAATCGTTATAAATCTCGCCGTCAGGATTTTCCTTTTCCCATTTTTCCTGCCATTCGGCAATAATTTTATTTATTCCGGCATCGCAGATACATCCCAAACCGGCATCTACATTAAAGCCAAAATATTCTCCTTCTTCAAAGTTTTCCAAATCTTCACTGCCAATAAGCGCCTCATAAAATTTTACAGCGCGGTTTTGGTTAAAACGCAGGCGCACAGCAGCATAACGCGCGCAATCACCATCATGCTGTTTAACAACGCAAACTTCCGTTTGATAACTTCCGGCAGGAGCCTGCACTAAATACGGAGTACAATTTTTATCAAGGTAAACCAAAGGGTCGGCAACTATTACTTTGCCGCTTGGCAAATCGCATAAACCAATATTCATAACATCCAAAGCCATTCCGGCAATTTCTTTTTCCTCAAAATACTTATTAAAATCTACCGCACTTTTAGTTTTTTCTTTTACTTTTTCATATAAAGCAAGCCATTCTTTAGTAGGTTCCATAAAAAGACCTCCTTTTAAAACATCAGCGTTAAGCTGCAAACAATAAGTATTAAACCAAGCGCGCCAAAGATAAGCCGGTACATGCCGCGGCTTAAAAGCTGTGCGTCCGGCTTACCGACCGGGTTACACAGCCAGTTCCAGTTTTTTACTGCTCCAACAACAAGCACAATGCCTGTAAAAAGTGTTATGTAATCACGGTATTCGGTTATAAAATCCGTCAAAGCCTTATCCATTTTATTCCTCTTCGTCCTTTATCTGTACCAGTCTGCCCTTTTTATTGCGCTCAAAAGCAGTACCATAAGGGCTGTTTAACAAAGGCAAAAGCTCCGGATACAAATTGCAGATAGTATTTAAATCGTAAATGCCATACTCTGCATCTTCACCGGCATAAACTTCATCCTCGTCGCCAGCTTCAAAGTACCAGCCGCTGTCCCAGCCTGTATCATCGCTGTCAGGTTCCTCCCGGCAGCAAAAGCCTACCGTACAGCCGTCTTTTATAATCCGTTTACTTATGCGGCAATGCCGTGCTCCCTGCCAGTCTGGCAGCAGTTCTTTAAAATTGCTTTCATCAATAAACGGCTGCACAGCATTTTCTTCTCCGCACAGTTTTTGCCATTCGGCAAAACGTCCTTCAATAATTTTTTCAACAGCCCGGCAATATTCGTCACCCCAGGGCAAAAGCAGGTATGCCGCTTCTTCTGCGCAAGGCATTTGCCCTTTAAAATATTCTCTTGCGTATGCTTTTAAATCTTTAATAAAGGCGTAGGGCATGCTGCGGTTGCCGGTGTTGTACCAGTTGGCAAAGCATACCCCTTTATAGTTGTAATCAATTATCATAAGCCTGCCGCCAAGTTCATCACGCACAAAAGCACGCAAATCATTAAGGCTGCCGCTTTTTACATTTATAGCCACGTCACCGTGCTGCTGTAAAAAAACGTCGCCCATTAAATTATGGTTTATGCACCAGCGCAGGTATGCCGCCATATGGCTGTATACTGCCAGTTCATCAACCGAAAGATTATGTTCCTGTATCAGTTTTAAATGCTCTGCGGCACAGTCCATTTCGCGGTCATCATAATTTAATATTTCTGCATCAGTAACAGCGTTTAAACGGTTGGGATTGATGACTTCCAAAATTTCATCCGGGCATTTTTGCAATAATTTATCCATCCCGTTTTCCACTTTATAATCAAGTTCTTCTTTATAAAGCGGTATTGCCTGATAAAAATTTACTGCATCGCCATTTGGAAGCGTGCAGGCATAACTTACTTCGCCAAAAACACCGGGGCTTAAAACAACAGCCGAACACAGCTTTGTACTCTCATCAAAGCTGGTAATATCGTCAAATTCAAGCGTTGAGCCCCAGTCATAATACATTCCGTTATTAACAGGGCTGCGCGCCATAAATTTCAAAAATCGTATAGGCCAGTACCACTTTTCGTCCTTTAGTGATTCTTCGTCAAGCTGCCAACCGGCCGGCAGGTTAATTAAAAGTTCGGCACGTTCCAATTGTTCGTTTTTCAGCTCATCAGGCACTTCCATTTTATGCGCACCCATGCCGCAGGTTACCAGCGTATAATATTCATGTTCCGCCCGTGGCGGGATAACATAAATATCCACGTGAATATCAGGCGATGCCAATTCATGCATTACGCGGCCGTACTTGCCGAAATATTTTTCAATATGGTTTCCAACGCTCTGCATTTCTTCAAAACTGTAAACTTCCGGTTCGCGGTAATTTTCTTCAATATATTCTTCGATGGTTTTAATTAAATTTGCCGCGTCTTCGTCATCAGGCTTTAACTGCTGCCATTTGCGTGCATAGGCCAGTGCTTCCAGCTCGCGCCCGGATGTCATCCACAGAGCGTAAGCCATACGGCAATTCCAATACCAGTCATCCAGCCCTTGCAGGCGCACGCTTTCAAAAATATTTACGGCTTTTTCCAGCAAAAATATATCCACGCCGTCCTCGTTTGCTTTGGAATTATTATCGCCAAACACTCCCAAATTGCTGTAAGCCCTGCCCAAAAGCACGGTCAGTTCATAGCCGCGTTCTTCTTCCGGTATGGCTTCAATGGCATCAACACATTTTTGATATTCATTTGCTTCATTCCACTCCACAATCTTTTTAAGTAAATCGTTCATAAAGCCTTCCCCTTTCAAACAGCCTGCGCCAAAATACAAAAGGACGCCCTGCTGTCTGCGTTAAGCGTAAACAGCAAAGCGTCCGTTAATTTTATTGTTAATATTTATTACATAACAAAGTGCCGGCCTTAAGTTATAACGCCGCTTCGCCTGCCTGATTGCCTGTCTGATGATTACACAGCCCATAATCTTTGCCGCTCCCGGTTATACTTTATTTAATTATACTAAACTTTAAAGTTTTAAACAATGTTCTAACCCATTTTGGCAAAGTAATATTTAACGGCCACGCCCTGAGCGGCAAGCAAAACTGCAAGCAGGTAAAATACCTGCGTTATGCCGAAACCGTGTGCAACAAAACCTAAAACTGCCGGCCCTAAAATTACGCCGGTATAACCCATGCTGGTTATTGCCGTCACAGCTGCGTTAATGGGCATAACTTTCTGGTATTTTGTAAGCGAATAAATTGTGGGCACTATGTTGGCTAGCCCTAATCCCATAAGTACAAACCCCAGCTGAATGGCATAAAAGTTTTCCAAAAAGATAACGCTTAAAAAGCCAATGGCGCCGATAATACTGCCAAAAACCAATGTTTCTTCTTCGCCAAGCACGGCTACTATTTTATCGCCCAAAAGGCGCATACACAGCATTGCTACCGAAAAAACGGCATAGCCTACGCCTGCAAGCGAAAGCTCGGTATTTTTTACTTCTGTAAGCAAAACGCCGCTCCAGTCCATAACTGCACCTTCGCCCAAAAATGTTATGCACGCTAGCACGCCGAAAAACACTACTATGCCTTTGGGAACAGCGATTGGTTTTTCGTTGCCAGCACCTTTAAAGTTTAAAAAGTGGCGGCTGTAAATTACTGTAAACACCATTACTATAAGGCTGTGTATGGCGGCGATAACTGTTATGCCAAGCCCTGCTTTGGCCAAAAGGCTGAATAAACCTGCACCGGCAAAGCAGCCAACGCTCCATAAAGCGTGCATGCCGCTCATCATACGCTTTTTAGAAGCATTTTCTACAATAACGGCATTAAGGTTCATATTAACATCTATGCAGCCCATTGCTGCGCCAAAAACCGCAAGAAAAACCAAAAAGCCCCAAATATTGCCAAGCAGCGATAAAATTATCAAATCCGCTGCCATAACGGCGATAGCTGTGCGCAAAACTTTTTTGCAGCCGTAACTGCGGCTTAACATGCCTGCCAGCGGCATAAAAATAAACGCACTGATGCCGATGCTTAATAACAGCATGCCTAATACATCGGCGCCAATTTGCAATTTATCTTTAACTGCCGGTATCATTGGAGCCCAGGTGGCAACCGCAAACCCGCTGATAAAAAAGGCCATGCGCGCAGCCATCTGCTCTTTTTTGCCTACTTTATAGGCCGATAAATAATCATCTACTAATCCCATTAATTAACCTCCGGTTAAGGCTTGCAAATTCCGCATGGGCTGTAGCCTTTGCTGATTAATTCGGCACGCCGCCCTTTAAAGTTTTCCTTATTTTTAGCGCTTATTTTTTCTGCGCCGCTGCAATCAGGTTTATGGAATTTTTTGCTGCCGTTATTTAACACATAGCTTTGTACTGCATAATCATCGGCAGTTGGGCATACTTTTGGCTTATTGCCGGCAGTTTTTGCCGTTTGCTGGCCTTCTGCCAGTTTGCTTTTGCCGTCTGCATAATTAATTTCCACGCCCGGCTGTACATTATAACAGAAAACATTAAAGCTTATGCCTGCACCCTTATCCTCTACGGACATTGCCTCCATCTGTACGCCTGAGGCCACAAGGTTATTGCCGTTAAACACCGGCGTTACACGGTATAAAACGTGGTTGCCTGTTTCTTTAATATAGTCGGCCACCATATTTTCAAACGGCAGCATGCCGTCCACATTCATATAGCGCGTTCCGGTTATTAAATTGCGTTCGTTTGCATTTTCAGCCGTAAGCTGATAGCCGATTAAATGGCAGCGGTTATAAAGATACTTGCCGTCGACAAAATCGTATTTTGCCGTCTGCCAGCCGCTCGGCTTAACCTGGCCAATACTGCCGCGCTTTTCTTTAGGCATAGTTTCTTTTGATACATTGGCAAACGCCGTGCCGCAGCGTTTTAAACTATCCAGCGGGCTGTATTTTTCAAATGATTTCTCGGTTAAATCAGCCTCGGTAAAATTTGGTTTATTGCCGTTAATTGCAATAAAGGGCTTGCCGCTGTACGCAGGTGCAGAAGCAATACCGGCGGCGTTAACGGAACTGCCTGCCGGTGCGGCGGCATTGCTGCCTTTTTGCCCGCAGCCGCTTAAAACAAGGCTTACAGCCAATATTAAAGAACAAATTACAGCAAATATTTTTCTCATTTTACGTAAACTTCCTCCGTAATTTTATCGTGGGATGAACCGGCAAAATCATTGCTCTCTTTAAGATGCCAGTTTTTTAAATCAATGTCAAAATATAAATCCGCCGGGTAAACGCGGTTCCACCTGTACAAAATAATTTTCTGCACTTCTTTTTCATACGGCTTAACGCTGATGTTTTCGGCAAAACAATAATCATCACTGCCTGCTTTTGCCATAAAATCCTCGTCAACGGTTATGCCTTCAGCAGTCTTATCAAACTGTCCGCGGCTGTATGCGTTCATCCACAGTTTATGCGTGCCGCAAAGCTTCAGCAGCCGCGCACGCAAAATCCTGTCCATGCTCTGGCGGCGTGAATTGAACAACATGCCTAAATTATCATCAACGCAAGCAATTAAAATCATTTTTATACCCTTCCGTGCTGTTTATTATATTCATCATAACTTTTTAAACGCTCTGACAACGTACCTGTATGCAGTTCAAAAAGATGATTGTCATAATCATAAAAATATAAAGAACGCCCTTCTCCCTCTATACGGCTGCGCCCTTCCCTAAAGGTTAAGCCAAGAGTTTCAATACGTTTTTTATATTCATCATATTCCTTTTCATCAATTTTAAAAGCTATGTGGTTATAGGTTGTTTCCTTTAAAGATTCACCCTGCATAATCACCAGCCACAAACCATCAATATCAAAAAATCTTTCCTGCGACAGCGAAAAAGTGTTCTTACCGCTGTCGTAAATAATTTTGCCATTAAGCAGCTGCTGCAACATAACTGTTGTACGTTCAATATCGTGTACAATAAAAGTAATATGGCTTATTTGCATAAACTGCCTCCTTAAACAAATCATTTTCATCATAGCATTATAAAAAACACTTTGCAAGTTAAGTTTTTAAAAGAATACAAAAATCCCCGGCAGGATTTTCCCACCGGGGACTGGTTATTTACCGTTTAGATATTAGTAGTTTACTTTGCGCAGTTCAAAATATGCTTTCGGATGGTCGCAAACAGGGCAAACTTCCGGAGCTTTTTCAGCAATTACAATATGGCCGCAGTTGCCGCAAATCCAAACCTGTTTTTCTTCGCGTTTAAATACACGGTCATTTTCAATGTTGGCAACCAGTGCATTGTAGCGTTCTTCGTGTTCTTTTTCAATTTTGCCAACTTCTTCAAACAGCATGGCAATATAATCAAAGCCTTCTTCTTTTGCTACTTTGGCAAATTCGGCATACATTTCGGTCCATTCATAGTTTTCGCCTGCTGCTGCGTCTTTAAGGTTGGTTAAAGTATCGGGCAGGCTGCTGTGTGCTACGCCGCCGCTGGTTAAAAGTTTAAACCAGATTTTAGCATGTTCTTTTTCGTTGCCTGCGGTTTCTTCAAAAATATTGGCAATCTGGTTGTAGCCTTCTTTTTTTGCAATACCTGCATAATAGGTATATTTGTTTCTTGCCTGAGATTCACCGGCAAATGCTGCCTGCAAATTTGCTTCAGTTCTGCTTCCTTTAAATTCCATTGTTCATACCTCCATAAAATAAATTTTATTTGTGCTGCTGCACTTATTGTGCTTCTTTTGCCTCAAGCTTCTGGCAATCGGGGCACAATCCATTAAAGACAATATCATGGCTCTGCATTTTGAAGCCGGTTACTGCGGCGACCTTTTCGTCAAGGTCTTCCATGTAATCCATATTCTCTACATTCATAAATTTCCCGCAATGGGAACATTTAATGTGGTAATGCTTAGTAAGCATATGGTCAAACCTGTCTGCGCCGCTGGGTACGGAAACCTTGTTTAAAAGCCCGCTTTCCACAAGCGAGTTAAGGTTGCGGTACACCGTTCCCTTACTGATATCGGGATATTCCATGGTTATGCGTTCATAAACCTCGTCAGCCGTGGGATGGTCCGCCAGGAAGCGTACTGCAGCAATAACAAGCTGTCTTTGAATAGTATTACGTTTCATTCTGCCTCTCCCTTCTAACAAAACTTATTCTCAATTACAATTATATACCCAAAAGAAATCTTGTCAAGCAAGTTTACTATTTTTTCACGTATGAGCGTTTTTTCCTTTAAAATTACAGCATTTTTCAGTAAGCGCCTGCTTATCATTCACGTGTGTTTTTAATAAATAATGTTTTTCGTTTATCAGTTTTAGTTATTTAAAAATTTTAAAAACTTTTATTTGATTGCTAATGAGTTTTGGTAGTGATATAATAAATTTGCAGTTAGTCATAAGTAATCAAAGGAGAAAATTAAATATGGAAGCTATTACTTTAAATAATCTGGCTATCGGGCAAAAGGCCACGATTATTACAGTTGGCGGTGAAGGCATTTTGCGACGCCGCTTTTTAGATATGGGGCTGACCCCCAAAACAAGGGTTATGGTGCGTAAAAGAGCGCCTTTAGGCGACCCTATTGAAATTTTTCTGCGCGGCTACGAGCTGACCCTGAGGCTGGATGACGCTAAAAAAATTACCGTGCAGCCGGAGGAAGCATGAAACTTACATTTGCACTTGTAGGAAACCAGAACTGCGGCAAAAGCACGCTTTTTAACTATCTTACCGGCAGCAACCAGCATGTTGGCAATTTTCCCGGCGTAACGGTACAGAAAAAGGAAGGCATTTTGCTGAAAGATAAGGACATTACCGTTATTGACCTTCCCGGTATTTATTCCCTTTCGCCTTATACCTCCGAGGAAATTGTTACACGCGATTTGCTTTTGCGCAACAAGCCGGATGTTATTGTAAACGTTCTTGATGCTACCAATATTGAACGCAGCCTGTATTTATCACTGCAGCTTATAGAGCTTAATACGCCAATGGTAATTGCCCTTAATATGATGGACGAATTGCAGGCAAGCGGCGGCAGTATTGATATTAAAACGCTTGAGAAAAAGCTCACCATACCGGTAATTCCAATAACGGCCAATTCAGGTGCGGGTGTTGATGAACTTATCCGCCGCGCCAAAAACGCCGCTGAAGCTCATCAGCTGCCTGAGCGCCTTGACTTTTGTTCCGGCCCGGCGCATGTGGCAATTCATTCCATCGCCCATTTAATTGAACCTAAAGTACGCAAAAAAGGCTTGCCGCTGCGTTTTTCGGCAACAAAACTCATTGAAGGCGATGATCTGTTAACCAAAGAACTGGAATTAACGGAAAACGAACAGGATATTATAGGCCACTTTGTTACAGAGCTTGAATCCGCAGCAGATACGGATAAAGAAGCCGCTTTGGCAGACATGCGCTACACCTATATTGAAGAACTGTGCAGCCAGACCGTGCATAAGCCAGATGAAAGCGTTGCCCAGAAGCGTTCTGTAAAAATGGACCGCTATTTAACAAATAAATACCTGGCCATACCTATTTTCCTTTTAACAATGTTTACGGTGTTCTGGCTTACCTTTGACGTTATAGGCGCAAAATTAAGCAATTTGCTGGAGCTTGGCATTGCCGCCGTAACAGATGCGGCTGATGCAGGTTTAACAGCAGCCAACGTCAGCGCGCCTATTCACTCGCTTATTATCGACGGCGTATTTACCGGCGTTGGCAGCGTGCTTTCCTTTTTGCCAACTATCGTAACGCTTTTCTTCTTCCTTTCTCTTTTGGAAGATACAGGTTATATGGCGCGCATTGCCTTTGTAATGGATATGCTGCTTCGTAAAATCGGGCTTTCCGGTTCATCTTTTGTACCGATGCTTATCGGCTTTGGCTGCAGCGTACCTGCAATTATGGCAACACGCACTCTTGCCAGTGAGCGCGACCGCAAAATAACAATTATTTTAACGCCTTTCATGTCGTGCAGCGCCAAACTTCCGGTTTACGGCGTTTTTATCGCGGCTTTCTTTGCAGAAAACCGTGCACAGGTAATGATGTACCTGTACCTGACAGGCATTTTAATTGCTATTTTATCTGGCCTGCTTTTAAAAGCCTTTGTATTTAACGGCCAGCCTGTTCCGTTTGTAATGGAACTTCCTGCTTACCGCCTGCCTACCGCAAGAAGCATAGGCCTGCACATGTGGAGCAAAGCCAAAGACTTCCTGCACAGGGCTTTTACCATTATCTTCCTTGCAAGCATTGTTATCTGGCTGCTGCAAAGTTTTGACACACGCTTTTACATGGTAGAAAACCCCGCCAACAGCATGCTTGCACAAATCGGTTCTTTTATAGCGCCTGTGTTTGCTCCGCTTGGCTTTGGCGACTGGCGTGCGGCAACGGCATTAATTACCGGCATTACGGCCAAAGAAGTTGTTATAAGCACGCTTTCCGTTCTTACCGGCAGCGGCGATGAGCTTACCGGCAGCGCATTGCAGAACCTTTTCTCCCCGCTTACGGCGCTCAGCTTTTTAACCTTTGCCCTGCTCTATCCACCCTGCGTGGCAGCGCTTGCTGCAATAAAGCGTGAAATGAACTCCGGCATTGCCACTATTGCCATTATGGCTTACGAAATATGCGTTGCCTGGCTGGCAGCCTTTACAGTTTACCATATTGGTTTGATGCTCGGTTTTAACTGATTATAATAACTGTCAATTCCTAATGTAAGTTTTTAAGGCTTGCATTAGGAATTTTTTATTTTGAAAATTATAAAACAAAAACCGCCATACACATTTGTACGACGGTTTTGTAACTAAGTTTTGTAACTAAATTTTGTAAATGATATATGTTTTATTCTTCAATCATAGGCACGGTGTTGGCCGCATGCTGCATTACATTAATGGTGTAATCGGTTTTGCCTTCGGCTTTTAATTTTTCCTGTGCCAGCTGCCATGCTTCTTCAATGGTTGTAACCGGAATCTGCCCTGTTTTTCTTGCAGCTTCAAAGTTTTCGGGTTTGGTTACAAGGTAAACCGTATTTTCGTGGCACAGGCTTGCCAGTACAAAAGCAACATAGAAAGGAATGGAAAATTCTTCACGCAAGGCTTTTTCCATATCCGTTAAATTATCAAAGCGGAAGCTTTCCATATATGCAGGCGGGTCATTAATTTCACGTGCTTCAAGCGCAGCAATTAAAATGCCGCCTTTTTTAAGTGCAAGTGCGGAGGTATCATAAGTTTTGCTGCCCTGATACAGGTTAATGTCTTTCGGGAAACCGCCCGGAGAAGCAATTACCACATCTGCTTTTCCTTTGGCTTTAACGCCCTGAATTTTTAATACTTCTTTAGTGCCTTCCAGCCATGCATCATACCAGTGGCCGCCAACTATTTTGGCAAAATCACCGTCATTATCAAGCACGTTGTTTACCAAAAAGCACGGGTTGATAAATTCGCAGGCAGCACAAAGTTCTTCGTGGAAACGGTTGCCTTCGATATTAGCAGTGCAAACGCCGGGATACACGCCGCCGCCAAATTCATCGGCAAGTGCCAGAGAATGGTGTTTTTGAATGGTTTCTTCACTGGCAACGCCCGGAAGAATGCTTTTGCGGCCGCCGCCGTAACCTGCAAGCAGATGTACGGTAATACCGCCGGTTAAAATTACTTTATCGGCGTCGGTTACATGCTTGTCAATCCATACAGGCACGCCGCGCGGAGTATCGCCTACATGCACGCATACAGATTCTTTGCTGCTGTGCTGATAAATTTTAATGCGGTCTACTACTTCCTGCCCGCAGACAATTACATCTTCTTCATGTGTTTGCGGACGGTGCGTGCCCTGCGCAACCACGATGCTGATATCTTCATCGGGAATGCCTGCAAGATTAAGTTCGTTAACAATATGAATAAGGATTTGGTCGGTATGAACAAGGCGGGTAATATCACTGACTACAATTGCCACTTTTTCGCCCTTGTTAACGCACTGCTGCAAAGGCTTGCTGTTAATAGGCTCGCGCATTGCTTTTAAAACTGCTGCTTTTACATCAGTAATTTTTTCGCTTTCGTTGCCTTCAATTACCTGCAAAATGTGTTCTTCCGGCAATGCAACTTCCTGAAAGCCATCACCAAAACCAAATTTAAAATTTTTTAATGCCATAATCATCTTCCTTTCCCCTAAAAAGCATTTATATTAAAAAATTTGCAAACATTAATCAAAAAACGGAATGGTTGCCATGCCGTGCGGAATAATATTGACGGTATAATCTTCCCTGCCGACAATTTTTTCAGCCATTGCCATTGCTTCCTGCAAGGTTGCTACCGGTACGGCGCGCGTTTTGCGTGCTTTTTCAAAGTTTTCCGGCCTGGTTACCAAAATTATGGTAAAACGTTCTGCAAGGCAGCAGGTATAAAAGGCTACATAAAATGGAATGCTGAAACCGTCACGCACATCCTGCTCCATCTGTTTCAAATCGTCATAATGGAAGCAGTTGAAAAATACCGGCGGTTCGGCAATATCCTCACATTCCAGCACCGCAATAATAACGCCGCCTTCTTTTAACGCCATAGCCGCAGGCACATAAGCCTTCATTCCCTGATAAAGGTTCATGTCACGCGGAAAACCGCCGCCGCTGCTGATTGCAATATCAGCCTTGGCTTTGGCTTTTACGCCCTGCTGTTTAGTTACAATGCGTGTGCCTTCCAGCCATGCTTCATGCCAGTGGCCGGCAGCAACAGCGTAAAAATCGCCGTCAGCATCCATAATGGCATTTACCAGAAAACAGGGATTCAAAAGCGCCGTCGCATCGCACATATCGTCGCTTACGCGGTTATCCCATGTTTTGGCAAGGCAGGTATCCGGGTTTATGCCGCCGCCAATCGTATCGCTTAATGCCATAACATGGTTATGGTTAATTGTTTCGGCAGCTGCAATGCCAGGCAGCACGCTTTTGCGCCCGCCGCCGAAACCGGCAAACAAATGCGGTGTAATTCCGCCTGTTAAAATTACCTTGTCTGCCTCAACGGCGCGCTTGTCAAGGTACACCGGCGTACCGCGCCTTGTTGTGCCAAGATACACGTTTTTATCCATATCGTAAGCATCATGGTCATAAATTTTCAAGCGGTTATACAAATCTTCGCCAACAATAATTTTCTTTTCTTCGTCTGTATTGGCCCTGTGCGTTCCTGCCGCAACAATAACGGAAATATCCGCATCCGGTATGCCGCTGTTGTTAAGTTCTTCCACTACAATAGGCAGATACTCGCTCGTTCTCGTCCACGCGCGCGTTATGTCGCTTACCAGAATTACTACCTTATCGCCCTGCTTTACTACTTCGCGCAGCGGCGCAGAACCGACAGGATTGCGGACGGCATCCAGCACAGCCTTTTTTAAATCGGTTATTTTTTCACCCGGCACGGCGTCGATAATCTGCAAAACTTTGCTTTCATCAAGCATTACGCTTTGCTCGCCTTTGCCGTATTTCAGCTTATATTCCTTCATGCTTCCTCACTTGTCCAAAATAGGGAGCGTTGCCGAGGCATGCCCCATAACGGTAATTGTATAGTCTTTTTTATTTTTTTCAGCAAGGTCAGCCTGCACCATATTCCACGCTTCTTCAAGCGAAGCCACGGGAATCTGCCCGGTAGCACGTACAAATTCAAAGTTTTCCGGCCTTGTTACAAGATAAGTATGCAGCGAATTTACAATGCATCTTGTTTTAAACGCCACAAATGCCGGAATGGAAAAATCGGCACGTACTTCTTTTTCAAAGCTGAGAATATCGGATTTGGAGAACCAGTCTGTAAAAATAGCAGGTTCTTTAATATCGGGGCAATCCAGCGTTAAAATTAAATAGCCGCCGGGTTTTACCGCAAAAACAGCGTTCATATGGGCTTTGCAGCTCTGGTACAGGTTTATATCTTTCGGGCTGCCGCCTGCCGAAGCGATAACGACATCTGCCTGCTCTTTAATATGCACGCCAGCCATTGCCAAAAGGTCATGGCAGCCTTTTTCCCATGCTTTATACCAGTGCCCGGCAACAACTTCATGCAGGTCGCCTTCGGGGCTGAACACCATGTTTACCAAAAACGCAGGATTAATTTTTGCACATACTTCCGTCATATCCTCGTGCAGCGGGTTATTTTCCAAAACGCCGGTTTCGCACAGCGGATTGCAGCCTGCACCAACTTCATCTGCCAGTGCCATAGCATGGTTGTGCATAATGGTAGCGTGGCCGCTTACGCCCGGCATAACAGCTTTGCGTCCGCCGCCAAAGCCTGCCATCGGGTGCAGCGACACGGCGCCAGTAATAATAATTTTATCGGCTTCTGCCACGGTTTTATCAATTAAAATTGGTGTGCCGCGGCTGGTAACGCCAAGGTCAACCAGTTCTGCGTTATTGCGGCAGTCATGCTGATGAATTTTAATGCGGTTTACAATTTCCTGCCCGCAAACCAGCACATCTTCTTCCGTCGTATGGGCACGGTGCGTACCTGTTGCAACAACAATGGTGATATCTTCATCAGGCACGCCGCCTGCATTAATTTCATCAATAACAACAGGCAGAAAATCGGCAGTACGCACAAGGCGCGTAATATCGCTTACAATAACGGCAACCTTATCGCCTTTTTGCACAACGTCCTTCAGCGGAGCGCTCTCAACCGGGCTGCGCAGCGCATTAAGCGTAGCCTCTTTAATATCACCGGCAACGGACGCCTTATTGCCATGAATGTCGTACAATATATGTTCTTCCGGCAGCATTACCTTCTGGCAGCCGCTGCCATACGGGAGAGTGTATTCCTTCATTGTTCATTCTCCTTTTTTAATAGTAGTTATATGATTATATTATACACTTCTGCATATAAAAATGAAAGGCAAAGGGCAAATTGTTTTAATGAAAGATTATTTTATAATTTTAGTTGTACATTTTGTAACAGATATGCTATAATATTTTAATAAATTACACTTATCACGGGGATGTACTGGTTTCGACGGGGATAGGTGTGGTATGATAAGCGAGCCGTGTTTCCGTCAGCACGTTAAACGGCGGACGTTTAAAAATAAACGCTAAAAACGATTACGCTTTAGCAGCTTAATGCTACGTCCTTGCGTTTCTTTCCTGCGGAAATGCTCTGGACGCCAACAGCAGGATACTTTAAGGGCTTTTCCCTGAGCCTTTAAGGGAAACCTTTTGGGATAGCAACCGGGCAGCCCGCCGTCAGGCGGCACGGAAGCGAATAATAAAATGACGCCTGCGCTCGGAGAAAGTCATATTGCAATATTTTCGGACAGGGGTTCGACTCCCCTCATCTCCACCACTCTTACGGATATACATTAATCAAATGCAGAATACCAAGAACTATTTTATGTAAAACACTACATTTGAATGATGTTGTAATATTATAAGTAAAGTGCCTACACTTTTAATTAGTATAGGCACTTTTTTATTTGTATTATTTATTTTACTATTTCATACGGCCAGTCCATAATGCCGCCGATATGTTCAATATTTGTATAGCCCATGTCTGCCAATGCCTGCGATGCACGGTGTGCGCGTTTACCACTGCGGCAGTAAACCAAAATTTCGGCATCTTTATCCGGAAGAACTTTGGCAACTTCTTCGGATTTAGCTTCAATTAAATCAACCGGCAGCAAAACTGCACCTGGAATATGCCCTGCTGCAAATTCTTCCTGCGTGCGCACATCCAGAACAACAATTTTATCATTCTGTTCCATGCGCTGCTTTGCCTGCTGCGGCGTAAGCGTTTTATAAGCTGCGGCAGTTTGCGTTTGCACCGTTTGAGTGCCTTCAGCTGCCTTGGGCGCTTCTGCAAAGCATACGGCAGATACCGCAAGCACGGCGGCAAATACTAACATTAAAAATTTTTTCATAGTAGACCAGCTCCTTTATTTAAATTTTACTGCTACCTGTTCCGCTCCTTCAAGGCGCGTTCCACTTCGCGTTTGGCATCGCGCTTTGCCATATCCTGGCGCTTGTCATACAGTTTTTTACCGGTGGCAAGGGCAATTTCTATTTTAATCAGCCCATGCGAAAAATACATTTTTAAAGGCACCAGCGTATAGCCTTTTTCTTTTACTTTACCGATAAGGCGGCGGATTTCTGCCTTATGCAGCAAAAGTTTACGGTCGCGCAGCGGCTCGTGGTTAAACCGGTTGCCCTGGTCATAAGGGCTGATATGCAAATTGCAGACAATTACTTCCGCACTTTTTGTTATCTGGGCATAGCTGTCCTTCATGTTGGCTTTGCCCGCGCGCAGCGATTTTACTTCCGTACCCGTCAAGGCAATGCCTGCCTCGTAAGTTTCGTGAATAGTAAAATCATGGCGCGCTTTTCTGTTTTCTGCAACAATTTTTATTTTCTTTTCCACTATTTATTCCTCTGTTTTTTCTTTCTTTTGCCGTGCTTGTTCTTACTGTCTTTTAAATATTTATTGCCGCCAATGCCGCCCTTGCCGCGTTTGGCAAATTTATCCTTACCGCCCTTTTTCTTTTTGCCTTTTTTATCAGGCACATCGCTGCGGTAACTTACGGATTTACGCTGTTCGGCAAGCTGCATTTTAATGCGTTCGCGTACGCTTTCATCTTCACCGGCAAGTATAAAATCTATATTGCGTTCGGCAATATTAACCTGAAAAACCTCAATGCGCACCGGGTCGCCCAAGCGGTAGCATTTGCGCGTATGAGTACCCATCAAAGCATAATTTTCTTCAATAAATTCGTAATAATCATCCAGCAGGCTGGAAATATGCACAAGGCCTTCCACGCCGTTTTCCAGCTCAACAAACATGCCAAAGGCAGTAACGCCAGATATTATGCCGTCATATTCTTCGCCGATATGCCCTGCCATATATTCAGCCTTTTTCAAATCGACGGTTGCACGTTCAGCTTCGGCAGCTGTGCGCTCGCGTATTGATGAATGTTCGGCAATATGGTCAAGCTTGTTAATATATTCGTCCTTTGTTTTTTCTTTCATGTATGGGTCAGCCAGCCATTTATGCAGCAAGCGGTGTACAATCAAATCCGGATAGCGGCGTATTGGCGATGTAAAATGCGTGTAATATTCCGCAGCAAGGCCAAAATGCCCGATATTATCCGTTTGGTAAACGGCCTGTTTTAAAGAGCGCAGTGCAACCGTGGAAACCATGCGTTCTTCCGGGCGGCCTTCCATGGCGATTAACGCTTTTTGAAGCGCCAGCGGCTTAATATCTGCCGCCACCGGCATCTTTACATTAAAACGGCTTAGTAACAGCGATAAATCGCGCATTTTTTCTTCATTGGGCTTATCATGCACGCGGTAAACAAAAGGCCATTTTTGCAGGGCCATATGGCGCGCAACCGTTTCGTTGGCTGCCAGCATAAACTCCTCAATGATTGATTCGGCAAGCCCATGCTCACGCTGTACTATTTTCAAAGGCCTGCCCTGTTCGTCCAGAATTACTTTCTGTTCCGGCAGGTCAAAATCTATTGCGCCGCGCGTTACGCGTTTTTTGTGCAGAATAACGCACAGTTTCTCCATTTCTTCCAGCATCGGCAGCGCGTCTTTATATTTTTCCGTTAATTCGGCATTTTTATTGACCAAAATTTCACGCACAATGCGGTAGCTTAAACGGTAACGCACGTTAATAACGCCGGGGAAAATATCGTAGCTTTTAATGCGGCCTTTTTTATCTATCAGCATTTCGCAGCACATTACCAGCCTGTCTTCTCCTGCGTTAAGGCTGCAAATACCGTTGGAAAGGCGTTCCGGCAGCATCGGCAGCACTCTGTCTACAAGGTAAACACTGGTGCCGCGCTCCTGTGCTTCGCGGTCCAAAATAGTATTTTCGTGTACGTAATAGCTTACATCCGCAATATAAACGCCCAGCGTAAAGTCGCCGTTTTCCTGCGGCTCTACATATACGGCATCGTCAAGGTCTTTGGCATCGTCGCCGTCAATGGTAACAATTAATCTGTCACGCAAATCGTGCCTGCCTTCCAGTTCTGCGGCTTTAATGGTTTTCGGCACGCGTTTGGAGGCTCCAATAACCTGTTCCGGAAATTCCAGCGGCAAATCATACTGCTTTATCAGCGACAAAAGCTCCATGCCTACATCGCCTGTATTGCCAAGCACTTCCACAATTTTTCCTTCGATATTGCGGCGGCTGTCCGGAGCCCACTCCGTAATTTCTACAACAACCTTC
The DNA here is from genome assembly GCF_023336935.1 of Phascolarctobacterium sp. ET69. Taxonomy (GTDB): domain Bacteria; phylum Bacillota; class Negativicutes; order Acidaminococcales; family Acidaminococcaceae; genus Fusicatenibacter_A; species Fusicatenibacter_A intestinipullorum. Next base: position 268,581 of record NZ_JAMBLR010000001.1, on the reverse strand, counting down.
TGGTTGTTTTTGGCTTCGCCAAAATTGCGTTTTAAAACATATACATCCTGCCCTATGCGTTTATCATCCGGAACTACAAAGCCGTAATCGCGGCTGGCTTTAAAAGTGCCGACAATTTTATTGTTTGCATGGGTAATAATGCGGATAATTTCGCCTTCGGGCTTATTTTTGTTGCCTCCGCCCTTTTCTACGCGCGCCATAACACGGTCGTTATTCATGGCTCCGTTAAGCAGGCGCGGCGGAATAAACACATCAGGCCGCTCACCTTTGTTATCGGGAATAACAAAGCCAAAGCCCTTGCTTGTAAGCTGAAAGCGCCCAACTACAAGCCCCATACGTTCCGGTAAGCCGAATGTACCGAAACGGGTCTTTATAATTTCTCCGTTTTCCTGCAATTCTTTTAAATCCTGCCAAAAATTGTTTAAATTGCCTGTTATGGGTATTTCTTCAATTAAATCTTCGGCAGTCAACGGCGCATAACTGCTGCGCCTCATAAACTCCAAAATCTGTTCTTTTCCTTTTTTCATTTTAATCCTCCAGCATCATCTTGGCAGTAGCTTCTGCCGCCACAACACCTTTTTTTGTTATAATTTCGCCATGCATTTCAACCAAACGGCCTTTCTGCTTAACGCGCGTTCCCACGCACTTAACCTCCTCACCTATTTTTAAAGGCTGGCGGTAACGCAGCTCCATTTTTGCCGTGTAAGCAGGTTTGCCTTCCATACAAAACAAATAGTGCCCCATAATTTCATCAAGCAAAACGCTTATTAACCCCCCGTGCATCATGCCGTTATAGCTTTGATGTTCTTCCTTCGGGGTAAAATAAGATACACATTCTTTTTCATCCATTTTAAAAGTCATTTTCAAACCGATAGGGTTCTTTTTGCCGCAGGCAAAACACATTGGATATTCCTTGTCTTCAAACATTTATCTTTCCTTAAAAAAAGCAAGTACTTCATTAAATACTGCTTCCCTTTCTTTATCTAAAGTTAAAATATGGCCGCAATGCTCAAACCATATTAATTTTTTCTTTTCTGATGCGATATTATCATAAATAAACTGCGCACTCTGCCAGCGTACGGTATGTTCTATTTTACTCTGCATAACAAGGCACGGAACAGTAATGTTCTTTAAAAAGCCGGTTTTACATTTTTTTATAAATTTAAACATGCTTAAAAGCGGCTTTGTCGGCATTACCTCGCTGTGTACGCAATATTCTTCCGGAACATCAAATTCACGCTGATGTTTTTTTACATAACGGATTAAGAAATGCAAAAACGGAAGCAGAATCTGTCTTTTGTCAAAAACATATATGGGCGCTGCCATAACCACAATTTTATCAGGAGCAAGTTCTGCCGCGGCTTTTAAAGTTAACAGCCCGCCCATAGAAAGCCCGGCAATATAAACTTTGCTGCAAATGGTTTTTAAACGCATAAACCCGCGCTTAACTTCGTCATACCAGTCGGCAAAAGTCTTTTTTGCCAGAACGGATGCCGGTTCACAATGCCCGGGCAGCAAAACGCCAAGCACAGTATAACCCCTGCTGTGCAAAAATTCACCCAGCAGGCGCATTTCTCCCGGTGCGCCGGTATAACCATGTATTAAAAGCACGCCTTCGCTGCCGCCCTTAAAAAAGAACGGTTTTGCGCCAAGTTTAGCCACGTTTAAACCTCCTGATATATACATATCTATTATAGCATATACAAAAAAATCCTACATCTGAAAGGATGCAGGATTTTACAAAAGCTTTGCTTATTATTTTATAAAAATAAAATTACATGCTTAATTTGGCAATTACAAGTGTAATAACGGCAAACAAAATGCCCAAAACAATGGTAGCTTTAGCCATCATTGTGTCCATATCATTGCCTTTACCAAAATAACCGCCACCGCCGCCAAAAGCGTCAGACAGGCCAGAACCCTTGCCGGACTGCATAAGCACAGAGCCAATTAATGCTATGCTGACAATAACGTCCAATACACTTAACGCTGTAATCAACTTGGCTTCCTCCTATAACTAAATTACCCTTTTATTTTATCATAACACAACTTGCGTTACAATAAAATCTTCTGTATCTGGTAAAAAAGCCTGCTTCGCAATGAAGCAGGCCTTTATTTGCCAATTATTTACGCAGGCCGAGCTTTGCAAGGATTGCACGATAACGCTCGATATCCTTAGCCATAAGATAATTTAATAAACCACGGCGCTGACCTACCATTTTGAGCAGGCCACGGCGGGAATGATGGTCTTTTTTGTGTTCTTTCAGATGTTCGGTAAGATATTTAATGCGTTCAGTCAATACTGCGATTTGTACTTCCGGAGAACCGGTATCGCCTTCGTGTCTTGCATTTGCAAGAATAATTTCTTGTTTTCTTTCAGGTGTTAACATTGTAATTCCTCCATTTTTCTGTAATCGCCAGTGCATAGAAACCGCCGGAGCAGCGTATCTCCAAGCAATGGTTCAAAATAATACTATAAAAGTATATCACAGTTTTATGTATCAGGCAACTGTTTTTTATTTAAAAAGTAAGTTTTTATTGCTTTTTTGTCTTCTTCAATCTGCCGGCAAAGTTCTTCCACTCCGCTGAACTTCTTTTCGGCCCGGATATATTTATAAAACTGTACCGACATTGTTTTTCCGTATAAATCTCCGCTGCAGTTAAATAAATTAACCTCCAGCCTTGCGTGTTCAACGTCGTTAAAAGTCGGGTTATTGCCTATATTGCCCATGCCTTCGTAAATGCTGCCTTCGATAGAAGCCGTTACCGCATATACGCCCGGCGCAGGCACAGCCATTTCGCCGTGCAGAAGTTCAATATTGGCAGTCGGGAAACCAAGTTTGCGTCCGCGCTGCTCGCCATGCACAATTTTGCCGGTAATAGCATAAGCACGCCCCAGCATACGGTTAGCATATTCTATATGCCCTGCCTGTATAAGGTTACGGATGCCGGTGCTGCTGACAACGTTTCCGTTCATTTTTACAAGCGGCCTTACAATAACATCAAAGCCGTTTTTTCTGCCGCTGCGTTCCAGTGTTTCCGTTTTGCCGCTGCCCAAAAATCCGTAAGTAAAATTCTCACCAACTACCAAACAGCGGTAATTAAAGCAGGCCAGCCTATCCAAGAATTCATCCGGCGACAAGGCGGCAAAATCTTCCGTAAACGGTATATTAATTAAATAATCCACGCCAAAACTTTCAAGAAGTTTTATTTTTTCTTCCGCAGAAATAATTCTTACCGGAACCAAATCGGGACGGATTAATGCCAGCGGATGGTTGCTGAAGGTAAAAACTGCCAGCTTAAGCCTGTTTCGTTCTGCGTAATCTCTGGCCGTATTTATTACATCAGTATGACCAAGATGCAGGCCGTCGAACGTGCCGAGTGCAATAACCGTTGCAGGATATTTATTTTTTAATTCAGCATCCAGAGATGTAATTATTTCCATGAACAACCTCAAATAAGTTCCTGTGGTTTTTCTGCGTGATGCAGTATTTTTACGCCTTTCACTATTCCGCCGGAGGCTTTGCCGATACCGAAAAACTCTCCGCTGCGCCCTTTCAGCCTGTAAAGGCCGTCAGCAGCTTCTGCCATGCTGGTTGCTACGCCCTGCGTAATGCGCCAGGCCTGCCTGTCCGTTAAAACAAGCTCCTGCAAATGCATAACAGCTGTTTCTTCAGGCAGCAGATATTTTTCACCGCCGTTTTCCAGTTCCTGCAAAGTAACGGCATCTTCTATTTTAAATCCGCCTGCCGAAGTACGCAGCAAAAAACTCATTGTGCCGCAAACGCCAAGTTTTGCGCATATATCTTCCAAAAGCGTTCTGATGTATGTACCTTTGGAACATTCAACATCAAGCAAGGCTTTTTGCTGAGAAAAAGAAAGCAGCTGCAAACGGTAAATAAAAATTTCGCGCTCCTGCCTTTCAACGCTTATACCCTTGCGTGCCAGCTTGTAAAGAGGCTGCCCGTTAAGTTTTAAGGCCGAATACATTGGCGGCAGCTGTTTCTGCCTGCCGGTAAATTCTGCCAGCAGCGCCGAAAAATCTTCTTTGCTGCATGCAGGCAGGCTGCTGCGTTCTGTAACTGTTCCGCTGTCATCACCGGTATCGGTTTTTACACCGAAGGTAATTTCGGCGCGGTAACTTTTGCGGTCCTCCGCAGCGTATTCCAAAAGGCGCGTTGCCGAACCAGCAAAAACAGACAGCACCCCGGCAGCATCAGGGTCAAGCGTGCCGGAATGCCCGATTTTTTTAGTGTTCAGCACCCTGCGCAAAAAGCCGATAACATCATGGCTTGTCATGCCGCAGGGCTTTAATACATTAATAATTCCGTCCGTCATAAGGCTTTACCGATAGCTTCAAGCACTTTTTGCCTGGCTTCTGCCAAAGGCAGTTCAACCGTGCAGCCGGCAGCCCTGATATGGCCGCCGCCTCCGAAGGAAAGCGCTATTTCAGCCACGTCAGTTTTTTGTGAACGCATGCTTACACGCGTAACAGACGGTTCCACAGCTTTAAACAATACTGCTACATCAACACCTTCAATATAACGCGCAAACGAAATAAAATTGTCGGTGTTAACTTCTTTATCGTATAAATCGCTGTTAATTTCAATAGTGCTTACCGCACCGTCATTATAAAAGCTTAAGGTTTGCAGTACCTTGCCAAGCATTTCTATATTGGCTCTGGTATGCGTTCCGAGCGCGTCCGAAATTTCATTCGGGCGTGCGCCATATTCCAACAGTTTTGCTGCCGCACGCATGGTTGCCGGCGTTGTATTGGCAAAGCGGAAAGAACCGCAGTCCGTATAAATAGCCGTATAAAGGCAGGTTGCCAAATCTTTATCCGGCGTAACATCCAGCTTTTCCACCAGTGCGCACAAAATTTCGCCGGTAGCTGCGGCTTCCGTATTAAGGTATAAATAATCAGCATACTGCGTGTTGGAAATATGGTGGTCAATATTAACCATGGCATTATACTTAACAGCCTGTGCAACTTTGCCGATTCTGTCCAGTGAACTTGCATCAAGCACAACCAAAAGGTCTGCAGCAACAGGATTATTTACATCCGGTTTTACAAAACTGTCAAGCTGCGGCAAAAAGCCAAATGCCTTGGGCACATCATCATCTACCATAACTGTAACTTGCTTGCCGGCTTTTTCCAGTGCCATTTTCAGCGCCAGCGTTGACCCCAAAGCATCACCGTCAGGGCTAACATGCGGGCACAATACAAAACTTTCGTTTTTTAAAAGCAGCCCGGCAATTTCTTCAAGCGTACAATTTTTACTCATGCGGGGTTTCCTCTTGTTTAATTTTTCTCAGCAGTTCTTCAATATGCGCGCTGTATTCCATGGAAGTATCCTTGGCAAAAATCAGTGCCGGTGCAAAACGCAGCCTGATTCTTTTGGCAATTTCCGTACGCATGTAGCCCACGGCTTTATTAAGCCCCTGCCATGCTTCTTCCTGGTCTTTTTCCGTTCCGTACAGGCTTACATAAACTTTGGCCTGGCTTATATCGTCGGTCAGTTCAACGCCGGTTACGGTAACAAATTTAATGCGCGGGTCTTTAATATCCTGCAGCAAAATTTTGCTGAGTTCCTGCTTAATTGCTTCCTGTAATTTTTCAACTCTTAATCTTGCCATAACAAGTACCTATTAGTCAACGGCAACTTCTTCCATGGAATAAACTTCAAAAATATCCCCTTCTTTAATATCGCGGAATTTATCAAGTGTTATGCCACATTCAAAGCCTGCCACAACTTCTTTAACGTCATCTTTAAATCTGCGCAGGGAATCAATTTCGCCTTCATGTACTACAATACCGTCGCGTACTACACGTACTTTGGAAGAATTGGTAACTTTGCCTTCCAGTACATAGCAGCCTGCAATAAGCAGTTTGGAAATTGTAATCAGCTGGCGTACTTCCACGCGCCCCTGAATAACTTCTTTAAATTTCGGCGCGAGCATGCCTTTAATGGCTGCTTCAACGTCGTTAATCGCATCATAAATTACCCTGTAAGTGCGTACGTCAACCTTTTCGGTTTCGGCAGCCTTGCGGGCATTCGCATCCGGGCGGACATTAAAGCCAATGATAAGCGCATTGGCAGCAGATGCCAGCATTACGTCGGATTCGGTAATGGAACCAACGCCGGAATGAACTACTACTACTTTTACTTCGTCATTTTTAATATTGGAAAGCGACGATTTAAGTGCTTCAATCGTGCCCTGAACATCAGCTTTAACAACAATATTCAGTTCTTTCAGCTCGCCTTCCTGAATACGCTGGAAAATATCATCCAGTGATACTTTGGCGTTTTGCTGCATTTCTTCGCTGCGGCGTTTTGCAAGGCGTTTTTCGGCAACGCTTCTGGCGGTTTTTTCGTCAGTGCTGTCCAAAATATCGCCAGCCATCGGCACTTCGTTCAGGCCAAGCACTTCAACCGGTGTTGAAGGCAGCGCTTTTTTAACTTTTTCGCCGCGGTCATTAATCATTGCACGTACTTTGCCGTAAGCTGTACCTGCAATAATCGTATCGCCGATGCTTAAAGTACCGCGCTGAACCAAAACGGTTGCCACAGGTCCGCGGCCTTTATCAAGCTGCGCTTCGATAATGGTACCGTGTGCAGGAAGGTTCGGGTTTGCTTTTAATTCCTGCATTTCCGCAACGAGAAGAATCATTTCCAGAAGTTCAGGAATACCGGTTTTCTGATGTGCGGAAACCGGAACCATAATGGTATCGCCGCCCCAGTCTTCAGGAATGAGTTCATGTTCTGCAAGCTGCTGTTTAACATGGTCGGGGTTAGCTCCCGGGCGGTCCATTTTATTAATGGCTACAATGATAGGAACCTTGGCTGCTTTGGCATGGTTAATAGCTTCAATAGTCTGCGGCATAACACCGTCATCGGCAGCTACAACCAAAATCGCAACGTCGGTTACCTGCGCCCCGCGGGCACGCATTGCCGTAAATGCTTCGTGGCCCGGGGTATCAAGGAATACAATCTTTTTGCCCTGATAGTTAACCTGATAAGCACCAATGTGCTGGGTAATACCGCCTGCTTCGCGGCTTGTTACATTGGATTTGCGGATAGCGTCAAGCAATGAGGTTTTACCGTGGTCAACATGGCCCATAACCGTAATTACAGGTGGGCGCGGCACACGTTTTGCCGGGTCATCTTCAACTTCCGGAATTTCGGTCGGGTCTTCCTCCGGCGGCAGCGGAACTACTTCCACATCAAATTCCGTGCCTACAAGCTCTGCTGTTTCAAAATCAATATCCTGATTAATGGTAACCATTACGCCAAGCATAAACAAGGCTTTGATAACTTCATTAACTTCGCGTTTAATGAGATTTGCAAAGTCTTTAACGTTAATGCTTTCGCCAACTTCAACACGTGACGGCCTTACAACCGGTGCCTGTACTGCCGGCTGCTGAGGTTTGCTGCTGCCGGGGCGTTTTTTCATCATATGGTCGCGGCTGTGCATGTTGCGGCTGTCGCGGCTTGCATACTGGCCTTTAATCTGCGGTTTTTCATTACGTTTTTTGTTAAACTGCTGTTTGCCGCCCTGCTGGCTGCCGCGGTTCTGGTTTTCAAAACGGCTTTGCTGCTGTCCTGCGGCACTGCGGTTCTGCTGGGAACCCTGCCCGGACTGCTGTCCTTTCGGTCCGATAAAAATACCTCCCTGCGGGCGCTGAGGACGGTTCTGCTTATTGTTTTTGCCCTGCTGGCCCTGCTGCAAATTACCCTTGCCATGCTGCTGCATCGGCTGATTGTTCTTTTTATGGTTTTGGTTATTCTGGTTATTATTGTTTTTAACCTGATTTTGATTGCGCTGTTCGTTATGCGCAGGAGCAGGTTTATTACCGGCATTTTTCGGCCTGTTATCCTGCTGGAGTTTATTTTTTTCAACCGGTTTAGGCTGATTCTGTACCTGTACTTTAACCTGTTTCTGGGCACTGGCTTTATTAGCGTCATTTTTTGCCGGCACTGCCTTCGGAGCATTGTTTTGTGCTTTTTGCTGCTGAGGCGCAGGCTTTTTCTCCGGCTGAACCGGCTTTTTGGCAAATGCGCGCACTACCATTTCTTTGGCAGCGTCATCCACCGTACTCAAACTTTTAACCTGAATGTTATTTTTTGCCAGTACATCAATTACTTCCTGGTTGCTTTTTCCCAATTCTTTAGCTATTTCATATATTCTATGCTTACCCATTCATCCACCTCCAAACTTAATCGTGGCACTTTTTCTGTATCATTGCTGCAAAATTATTATCCGTAATTACAACGGCCGTACGCGGGGATTTACCTATAGCCGAACCTATTTCCGCACGCGAAGGCCCTGTAATAATATTAACACCGGCCGACTTTGCAAGGTATTCCAGTTCCTTACGGGATGTTTCTGCCGCATCAGAAGCAATCAGCATCAGTTTTGCCTTGCCGCCGTTTAAAGCGCTGCGTACCGCAAAATCACCCGCTGCAACTTTACCTGCCTTTTGCGCCAGCCCCAATGCAAAAGCTACCTGTCTATTGTCCATCTGGCAAATCCTCCAGCAGTTTTGCATAAACTTCTTCCGTTACGGGTTTTTCCAAAGCACGTTCCAGGCGTTTTTCCTTAACGGCTTTTTTTATGCATTCCCGGCTGCGGCAGACATAAGCTCCGCGCCCGGATTTTTTGCCTGTTAAATCAAGCGATATTTCACCTTCCGGAGAACGTACAATACGCAGCAGTGACTTTTTATCTTTCATTTCACCACAGCCGACACATTTGCGCTGCGGCACTTTTTTAATCTTCTGCTGTTTCATCAGCTTCACCCCCAGCGCTTTCAAAAGGCTCTTCCTTGCTCTGGGTTTCGCTCTTTATATCAATTTTCCAGCCGGTAAGCTTTGCTGCCAGGCGTGCATTCTGCCCTTCTTTGCCAATAGCAAGAGAAAGCTGGTAATCGGGCACAACTACACGGCAGATTTTTTCACTTTCCAAAATCTCGGTGCTTACAACCTTGGCAGGAGATAATGCGTTGGCAACATACTGAGCGGGGTCATCGCTGTATTTTACAATATCAATCTTTTCGCCGCGCAGCTCGTTTACAATAGCCTGTACGCGCATGCCTTTCTGGCCTACACAGGCGCCTACCGGGTCAATGTTTTCATCTTTGGTGTAAACTGCAATTTTAGAGCGCATGCCCGGTTCGCGTGCAACAGATTTAATTTCCACCAAACCGTCATGAATTTCCGGTACTTCCAGTTCAAACAAACGTTTCAAAAGGCCGGGATGAGTTCTGGAAACCATAATCTGCGGGCCCTTGCTTGTTTTGCGTACCTCTAAAATATAGGTTTTCATTCTGTCATGGTATTCGTAAATTTCACCGGGAATCTGCTCGCCAACCGTTAAAACAGCCTCTGCTTTGCCCAAATCAATGTAAACATTTCTGTTTTCCATACGCTGAATAACGCCGGTAACAATGTCGTTTTCGCGGTTATAATATTTTTCAAACACCATGCCGCGCTCTGCTTCGCGGATACGCTGAACAACAACCTGTTTTGCATTCTGTGCGGCAATGCGGCCAAAGTTTTTCGGCGTTACTTCGATTTCCACAATATCGTCAAGTTCATAGCGCGGGTCAATTTTACGTGCATCTTCCAAAGTAATTTCATTAGCACTGTCTTCAGCGGTTTCAACAACATGCTTTTGTGCATATACATGCAGCTCGCCGCTGGTTCTGTTTAAATCAACACGTACATTCTGATTGCTGCCAAAATTCTTTTTATAAGCAGTTACCAATGCTTCTTCAACAGCTTCAAACAAAATAGAAGGCTCAATACCTTTTTCCTTGCCTAATTCCTGCACGGCCATAATAAAATCTGCGTTCACTTTTCTTACTCCCCCTAAACCTTAAAAATCTATGTGCGGCCTGATCATGGCAATCGTTTTTCTTTCAAATACAACCGGATTCTTGCTTTCGCGTCCTTTAAGAACAGGTTTGGCGCTGATGGTATTTTCATCATGCGCTGTCAGAACTGCAACTATTTCTTTGTTCTTTTCCCAAGGCGCAAAAAATTTAATATCCACTTTTTTACCGTAGAAACTTTCAAAATCCTTGTCTTTTTTAAGCGGACGGTCAATACCCGGTGAAGAAACTTCCAGATAATATTTATCCCTGATAGGGTCACGCGCGTCCAAAATTTCCGTCAGCTTTTCACTTACCATCTGGCAGTCATCAATCTCGATGCCGCCCGGTTTATCAATATAAATACGCAGATACCAATCTTTTTCACGCACATATTCAACATCAACCAGCGAAATATCTGTTCCCTGCAAAATTTCTTCGGCCATGCCGCTTACCAGTTTTTCAATCTCTGCACTCTGCATAATTCACCTCCGCTTTTTCTTAACCCTAATAAGAGGAAAGAGCGGGTAAAATACCCACTCTCTCAAAAGAAGTCATAATTTTTCTTAATATATTATACCATTATATGCCTTTAAAGACAAGTTATTTGTATCATTTTAAACATTAAAATTAACAAATCAGCCTTTTAAATATGCCAGAATTTCTTCGGCATTGGTATCGGGCTTTGCTTTCGGATAAACTTTTTCAACAACACCGTTTTCATCAATTACAAAAGTGCTGCGCACAACGCCCATGCTTACTTTGCCGTACATTTTCTTTTCCTGCCATACGCCGAAAGCCTCAATGGCTTTACGTTCCGGGTCGCTTAACAAAATAAAAGGCAGTTCCTGTTTGGCTGCAAAATTGCTGTGCGATTTTACGCTGTCTTTGCTGATGCCGATAACTTCCACGCCAAGATTTTTATATTCGCCGTAATTATTGCGGAAAGCGCAGGCCTGGCGAGTACAGCCCGGCGTAGAATCTTTCGGGTAAAAATATACAACTACTTTTTTGCCTGCAAAGTCGTGCAGCGATACCAAATTGCCGTCTTTATCTTCTAAAGTAAAATCAGGCGCTTTCATTCCTGCTTCGAGCATTCTTTATTCCTCCTCTAATCTGAATATATCTGAATTTAAAATATTTTATGCTTTCAAGCTTGCAATTGCTGCGGCAGTATCTTCCGCACCGTACACGTAGCTGCCTGCAACAAGAATATTGGCACCGGCTTCGCGTACAATTTTGCTGGTTTCGGAATTAATGCCGCCGTCAACCTGTATATCGCAGGCCAGGCCTTTTTCGTCAATCATCTTACGCAGTGCTGCAATTTTTGGCACAACGCTTTCTATAAATTTCTGCCCGCCAAAGCCGGGGTTTACCGTCATTAAAAGCACCATATCGGCATCGCCCAAAACCTCCTGCACCATGCAGAGCGGTGTTGCAGGGTTAAGTGCCACACCGGCCTTTACGCCCTTGCTTTCAATATATTGCAGGCAGCGGTGCAAATGTTTGGTTGCTTCTGCATGAACAACAATCATATCCGCACCTGCTTTGGCAAAATCATCAATATATGTTTCAGGGTGTTCTACCATTAAGTGGCAGTCAAAAAACATATCCGTTACCTTACGGATTTTGGTTACAACAGGAGCACCAAAAGTAAGGTTAGGCACAAAGTTGCCGTCCATAACGTCGATATGAACCCAATCTGCACCGGCTTTTTCGATTTTTTTAATTTCGTCCGCCAAAAAGGCAAAATCAGCAGATAAGATAGATGGTGCTATTTTAATCATCTTTTACCACTCTTTTCTTTCAGTAATTTTATTTCGTCTAAAATTGCAAGATAAGATTCATAACGGCTTGCGGCAATTTTACCTTCTTCTACCGCATTTTTTACGCCGCAGACCGGTTCATGCGTATGCGTGCACGGAACAAATTTGCAGCCGTGCTCAAAATGCTTAAATTCACGGAAATACTTATAAAGCTCGCGCGCGTCGATATTTTCGGCCAGCAAATTGCCAAAACCGGGTGTATCGGCAAGATAGCCGCCGTTAAAAGGCAGAAGCTGGGCATAACGAGTTGTATGCCGCCCGCGCCCGATTTTTTCACTTACCTTGCCTGTCTGCAATGCTATGCCGGGCTGCAAGGCATTAAGCATGGATGATTTACCGACACCGGAAGGCCCGGCAAATGCGCTGATTTTACCGTTTAAATATTCTTTCAGTGCTTCAAGCCCTGTTCCGTTAAAAGTTGACACAGTAAAAACAGTATAGCCTGCCTTACGATAAACTCCGGCAATTTCTTCAAGCTGCGCTTCACTTACAAGGTCTGTTTTATTAAGGCATAAAACAGCTTCAATACCAGCACGTTCGGCAAACGCCAGCATTTTATCTGCCAGCAGGTAGCTGAAATCCGGGTCTGCGCAGGCAAAAGCAATTACAATGCAGTCAAGGTTAGCCATTGCCGGCCGTTCCATAAAATTGCGGCGCGGCAAAATGGTTTTAATCATGCTTTCGCCGTCAGGATTTTTCTCAAACTCAACCATATCTCCCGTAACGGCGGAAAAACGCACCTGTTTCATTTTACCCTTTATTTTACAGGTAACAATTTCTTTATCAGGCGTTTCCACATAATAATACCCGTTAAAATTTTTTATAATGCGGCCTGCTGTCAAAGCTGTTTCTCCTCTATAAGTTTATTGTCACAGTAGAATCTGGCCACGGCACTGCCGCTTACTTCAACTTTCTGGCGTATGCGCACGCCTTCACGCTTGGTACCTTCGTAAACTACTTTTTCGCCGTCGTCGTCAACCACAACAATTTTTACTTTTTGTTTTTTCGCTCCGTCAGGCACTACAAATTCGGCATATTTATTCTGAGATGCCGTACCGACGCCGTCAGAAACACGCAGCACAACATCAGTACTGTTCAAAACTTTGCTGCCTTCTTTAGGCGTAATGCTCAAAACAGTACCGGCAACTTTTTTGCTGCCCACGCTTTGTGCGGTAATATTTTTAAAACCGAGTTTTTCAAGCGCCGTCATGGCTTCGCCTGATGCTTTGCCAACTACGGAAGGAATGGTAACTTCTTTCGGTTTTTCGGAAATTACAAGATTTACTTTTTCGCCATGGCGTATTTTTTCGTTAGCTTTAGGGGTTTGTTCAATAACAAGCCCGCTGCCGTCTTCGCGGAAAACGGTTTCTACTTTGCCAAGCGCAAGTTTTTTGCGTTCTATCATCTTGCGTGCGTCGGCAAGATTTTTACCTGCAAGGTTTGGCACTTCCACCATTTCAATGCCTTTGCTCACAGTTAAATAAACGGCGCTGCCTTCCTTGCGCATTTCATTTCCGACAGGGTCCTGCTCAAGCACAAGCCCCGGTGTTACTTTGTCGTCGTAGGCTTCTTTCAGGGTTATGCTGAAACCTGCATTTTCCAGTATCTGCTGCGCTTCAACAACAGTTTTGCCAGTTACATCCGGCACTTTTACAGTTTCACGGCTGAACACGTTGCCTATAAGCAGAAATACTGCCGATAAAACCACTACCACAGCTGCAAGCATAATTTGCTGATGCCGTGTAAGCTGGGTTTCTTTCATTTTTTGCAGCCAGCTTTTTTTAGCTTTCGGTTTTGCAGGAGCGGCAGGAACTGTCATTACAATGGTTTCTTCCGGAACTTCCGTTTCATCTGTCACCAGTGCAGATTTTTCATTAACTTCGTCAGCAAAGCTGTCTGCTTCGGTGTAATCCTCCGCTTCGCCGTTTTTCTCCATTTTATTTTTAATGGAATTTAAGTCCTGGCGCATTTCTTCCGCACTGGCGTAACGCTTGGTTAAATCTTTGGCAAGCGCTTTATCTATCACATGCTGCAAACATACCGGCAGCCCTTCAACGTAAGTACTGAGCGGCGGCGGCGTTTTTTCAACATGCATCATGGCTACGGCAACTGCCGTATTGCCGTCAAACGGCACATGACCAGTAAGCATTTCGTAAAGCACAATACCCAAGGAATAAATATCGCTCTGGGCAGTTACGGGCTTTCCGCTTGCCTGCTCCGGAGATAAATAATGCACCGAGCCAATTACCGAATTAGTATACACCATCGTCATATTGCTTATCATTCTGGCAATGCCAAAATCAGCAATTTTGGGATGCATGTTTTCTGTTATTAAAATATTGTGCGGCTTAATATCGCAGTGAATAATATTGCGCCTGTGCGCATGGCTTAATCCCGCTGCAATATCTTCGGCAATGCAAACAGCCTTATAAGGCGAAAGCCTTCCTTTTTCTTCCAGCAGGTCTTTTAAGGTTTTGCCTTCCACATATTCCATAACTATAAAAGACTTGCCTTCTTCTTCGCAAACATCAAAAATATTTATGATAGAAGGGCTGGAAAGCCGTGCAGCAGACTGTGCCTCATGCTTAAACTGGTTAAGAAGCGTTTTGTCGTCATTAAACTGATCGCGCAGTATTTTTATGGCTACCTGCCTGTTAAGCAGCAAATCTTCCGCCAGATAAACTTCGGCCATTCCGCCTGAACCAATGTGACGCAGGATTTTATAACGTTGTTTTAAAATTGTTCCGTTGTTCATTTATATCTCCTCCGCACAAAAGTCTATCAAAATAACCGAAACATTATCGCGCCCGCCATTATTAAGCGCAAGTTCAATTAAAGCATCCGCCGCTTTTTCCGTATTTTCTTCCTTCAAAACGGCAGCAATTTCATCATCGGCAGCCATATCCGAAAGGCCGTCGCTGCACAAAAGCAGTCTGTCGCCCGGCTCTGTTTCAAAGCTGAAAACGTCTGAATCAAGCCCTTCATCCGCACCGACAGCCCTTAAAATTACATTGCGCTGCGGGTGGCGGCGTGCTTCATCAGTTGTTATATCTCCCTTGCTTAAAAGTTCAGCCACATAAGAATGGTCCTGAGTTATCTGCTTAAGCAGGCCATTGCGCCATAAATAGAGGCGGCTGTCGCCAATATTTAAAGCATAGGCCTTTTTGTCCTTTGCCAGATACACGGCAACCAGAGTTGTACCCATGCCTTCGTAATCAGGCATTTTGCATACCAGGCTGCGCAGATGACTGTTAGCTTTGGAAGCAGCTTCTTTTAAAGCCGTACACAGAGCTTCTCCGGTAAGCCCGGCAAAATTCTTTTTTTCTTCTTTTAAAACTTTAATTGTTTCTACGCTGGCAATTTCACCGCCGGCATAACCGCCCATGCCATCAGCGATGGCAAACAGTTCCGGTCCGTCCGTTAATAAGGCATCCTCATTAACAGTACGCACAAGGCCGGTATTTGTTTTACTGACCGCTATCATACAGCGCCCCCTGAATAAATCACTTGTTATCGTTAAACTTCGCCCGCAGCTGTCCGCAGGCTGCATTAATATCTTTGCCCATCTCCTTGCGGATGGTGGCATTAATTTTATTTTTCTGTAAAATTCTTAAAAATCCTTCAATACGTTTTGCCGGAGGGCGTTCAAAACCTTTTTCCGGTACCGGATTGGCCGGAATTAAATTTACCGATGCGTGCTTAAATTTTAAATAATTACTTAAAAGCTGCGCATCCTCCGGGCTGTCATTTTTATCTTTTATTAAAATATATTCATAAGTTACCTGCCTGCCGCTTGCGCGCGCGTATTTTTCGGCGGCGGCAATAACGGAAGGAAACGGAAAGCCTTTATTAACAGGCATCAGCTGAGTACGCACATCATCTTTTACGGCATGCAGCGAAACAGCAAGATTAATTGGTATATTTTCTTCCGCCAGCCGTTCAATGCCCGGTATAATTCCGCAGGTAGAAACCGTCATATTACGGTAACTCATAAAAGCCGTATCCTCACGGTGCAGGAATTTTAAAGCACCCGTAACCTCATCGTAGTTAAGCATCGGCTCGCCGCTGCCCATTACTACAACGCGGCTTACCTGCTGCGGAGCTATCATAGAGTTAAACAAATAAACCTGCATGATAATTTCCGCACTCGTTAAATTACGCACGCAGCCGTTTAA
The DNA here is from genome assembly GCF_023336935.1 of Phascolarctobacterium sp. ET69. Classification (GTDB taxonomy): domain Bacteria; phylum Bacillota; class Negativicutes; order Acidaminococcales; family Acidaminococcaceae; genus Fusicatenibacter_A; species Fusicatenibacter_A intestinipullorum. Next base: position 252,706 of record NZ_JAMBLR010000001.1, on the reverse strand, counting down.
ACCGCTGGCGCAGAAAGCACAGGCCATGGCACAACCAACCTGGCTCGACACGCAAACGCTGTAACCGTAATCGTGGTGCATTAAAACAGTTTCCAAAGAATTACCGTCCTGCAATTCAAGCAGCAGCTTTTCCGTAAGCCCGTCCGACGATTTCCATCGCGTTAAAATGTTTATATTGGCAGGCATAACCGTAAATTTTTCATTTAAAACGGTAATATCTGCCTTGGAGAGATTGTGCATCTCCTCAAATTTAAAAACACATTTTTTATAAAGCCACTGGTAAACCTGCGAAGCACGGAATTTTTTCAACCCTGCTGCCACAAACTCCTGCTGCAATTCTTCCGGCGTTAAGCCAAAAATTTCTTTTTTCATAATCACAGCTCCTTGCGGCGCATTACGCAGATATAAAAGCCGTCAACATTATCACGCTGCGGCAGAAGCTGCAGCTCATTAATTGTTTCACCGGTCAGCGGATGCCTGAACCCGGCATATTCAAATTCCGTATTGGCATTTAAAAACTCACTGACAAGCAGGTTATTTTCTGCCTGCTCCAAAGTACAGGTACTGTAAACAAGCCTTCCGCCTGGTTTTACGTAACGTGCTGTATTTTGCAGAATGGCTTTTTGCAGCGGCGGAAATACTTTCAAATCTTTTTTGCTTTTGCGCCAGCGTGCTTCTGCCCTGCGCCTTAATACGCCAAAACCGCTGCAAGGCGCATCCACAAGGACACAATCCGCAGCGCCTGCCCATTCCGGTTTAAATACAGAAGCATCCATCAGTACGGGTTCTATAATATCTATGCCAAGCCTTACGGCATTTTCTTTAATTAACTCCATTTTATGCGGATGAATGTCGCAGGCATAAATTCTGCCCTTATTTTGCATAAGCTGAGCAAGGTGAGTTGTTTTTCCGCCCGGCGCAGCGCACAAATCAAGCACTGTCATCCCCGGCTGCGGGCATACTGCATGCGCAACAAGCATGGAGCTTTCATCCTGCATATAAAAAGCACCAGGTGCTTTTTCCATTAAAGCATTAAGCCCTGCGGTTTTGGTGCAGATTATGCCTTCCTCGCACCATTTGGAAGGAGCTGCTTCAAAACCAGCTTCTTTTAAAACTTCCAAAAGATTGCTGCGTGTTGTTTTAAGCGTATTGGTTCGCAGGCTTAAAACAGGCGGCAAATTATTGTAATCCAGTAATTTTCCTGTTTCTTCTTCGCCAAACTGCTTTAACCAGTGCTTAACAAGCCACAGCGGATGCAGTTTTGTTAAGGCAAGGTTTAAAGCTGCATCGGCAGATTTATCAGGAAACAGCAAAGTTCCTGCTTCCCTGCCGCGCACGGCAGAACGCAGAATGCCATTTACGAATTTTGCCGCACCGGCATGGCTTGCGGCCTTGGCAAGTTCCGTACTTTCATTGCATGCTGCCGAAGCCGGTACTTTATCAAGATAAAAAATCTGATAGAGCCCCATGCGCAAAATATTTAAAATTACCTTGTCAATTTTTGCCAGAGGCCTTGCCGATAACTGCGACAAAAGCCAGTCCAAAGTACCTTTTGCTTTTATGGTACCATAGACCAGCTCCGTAATGAACCTGCGGTCCCTGTCGTCTGTTTTTTTCGTGCGCAGGGTTTTGTTAAGGGCAATATTGGCATAAGCGCCGCCATCAATAACGGCACAAATTACTTCTAGCGCAATCTGCCTTGCAGTATCTTTTTTTATTTTTTTATTTGCCTGTCTTTTTTCTGTCATCTGCTTCCTCTGTATCTAAAAAGTCTAAAATAGCTGCTTCTACTTTCTTAATATCAACCCGTGTATTAAAACATGGGCCAAACGGCCTTTCGTTTAAAACGCCTATAACCGGCAGCGGAAAAACATCCTGTATGCCGCTGGTTAAATCGCGCTCGCAGGCAACGGCAATTATTGCTTTCGGGCGAATTTCTTTTACCATCTGCCTTGCCAAAGTGCCGCCTGTTGCCACGCCCATGTGAATTCCGTATTTATGTGCCAGCCCAAGCATTCCGCCGACACAGCAGCGTCCGCACTGACGGCAGTTTTCGATATTGCGCGTAATTTTATGGGCGCAGGTATCAAGCTGAATGCAGTGCGGCGTTAAAATCATAATTCTTGAAGCCGGCACTTTTATTTTATGCTGGCGTACCAGATGATTGCTTACTTCAATAAAAGACTGTTCTATTCTCTGGCGAGGTATGTTAAAAATGCGTCCCAGCCCAACGGCAAAGGGAAACAGCATATTAACGGCCTTCCATGCCCAAAAATAAAATGTTTTGATGATTGGAAAGCCTAAAATTGCAAGCACAATGGCGCTGACAGCTGCCAAAAGTGCTATTGCAACCACAATGCCAACGCTGCCAAAAAGCACCGGCAGTGTGGAACTGATTTGTGCAAGCCCCGGCAAGGCCACGCGCCAGCATAAGTAAATAAAAACCGCTCCCAAAAAAGCACTGGCCAATGTCAGCGAAACAAATATGCGTTTTTTCGGTTTCAAAACACTTTCCATTGCTTTACTTACCTCAACCTAAAATATCACCTTTATTAATGCCGCGGCCATTGCAGAACACCGCAGCAGGCATACGTTTTTTCGATTCCGGCTGTACTTCGGTAACAAGAAGAACGCCGCTGCCGCAGGCAACTTTAAACCCGTTCTTTAAAACTTCGGTAACTTCACCTGCTTTGCTGCCGCTGCCACTGGCAACTTCCGCACGCCATATTTTAAGTTTTTTGCCGCCGGGCAAATTCGTAAACGCACCCGGCGCAGGATTAAAGGCACGTATTTTATTATGAATCTCCGCCGCAGGCAGGTTCCAGTCAATGGCTTCCATATCTCGCGTAAGCAAATGCGCGTAAGTTGCTTCAGCATCATTTTGCTTAACGGGCGTAATTTCGCCGCGTTTTATTTTTTCAACGGTTTCAAGCAGCAGTTTGCCGCCAATTTCCCTTAAACTGTCATGCAGTTCACCCATGGTCATTTCCGGCGTAATTTCAACTTCCGCTTTTGCAAGCATATCGCCGGTATCCATACCGATATCCATCTGCATAATTGTTACGCCGCTTTTGGTTTCGCCGTTTAAAATTACATAATGTATCGGTGCAGCCCCGCGGTATTTAGGCAAAAGCGAAGCATGCACGTTTATACAGCCGTACTTCGGCATTTCCAGAATTTCTTTCGGCAAAAACTGGCCAAAGGCAGCTACTACAATTAAGTCAGGCGCAAGGCCGCGTAAAAGTTCAATAACTTCCGGCGTTTTTACGCGCTGAGGCTGGTAAACTTCGTAACCACGTTCAAGCGCATATTCTTTTACCGGCGTCATAAGCATTTTCTGCCCGCGTCCTTTGGGCCTGTCAGGCTGTGTAAATACACCAACTATTTCATCTGTACCCTGCTCTGCCAGTGCCTTTAAACTGGCAACGGCAAAATCAGGGGTTCCCATAAATACAATACGCATCATTACTGCTCCCCGTCAAAATCCTTCGGCATCAGCACTTTAGCCTTGTCTATAAACAGCACTCCGTCCAAATGGTCGAGTTCGTGCTGAATGCAAACTGCCAGAAGCCCGTCTGCCTTAATAAGTATTTTACGCCCTTTACGGTCATAATATTCGCAATGCACAATTTCCGCACGTTCCACTTCGCCTTCGTAATCAGGCACGGAGAGACAGCCTTCTGGTCCAACGGCAGAACCTTCACGGTAAGTAATAACAGGGTTAATAAGCTCAATCAGCCCTTCACCGACGTCAATAACAACAATGCGTTTTAAAACGCCAATCTGCGGCGCCGCAAGCCCGACACCGTTAGCGGCATACATGGTTTCTGCCATATCGTCCAAAAGACGCAGAGTTTTTTTATCCATGCGTTCAACTTCCTGTGCTTTCTGGCGCAGCACAGGGTCTCCGGCAACAAGTATTTTTAATTTACTCACATTATCCTCCTAAAATTCGCTCTCATAATAATTATTATATCACAAAAAATGTTATACAGGCAATTTTACAGCACATTAAACGGGTCAACGTCAAAATAAACATTTTTCATGTCACGGTACGGCGACTGCCATAATGCTGTTTTAAATATATTTATCTGTGTGCTTTTTACCAGCACGTTAACTCGGTATAAATCGCGCACCTTGCCAATAATGCCGGCAAACGGGCCGAATACTTCCGCATCCGTATTTTTTGCCTGCCGCTCCAGAAAATCAGCTATTTCCTTAGCCGTTCCGTTGGCGCGTTCTTCCTTTTTATCCCATACGGTTATCTTTAAAAACGCCGCATAAGGCGGATAGTTAAGTTCCTTACGCCGCAGCAGTTCTTCTTCCGCAAAGGTATCGTAATCCTGTGCCGCCGCAAGATGGACAGTCCGGTTATCCGCATCGTACACCTGCAAAATTACATGCCCCGGCTTATCGCCGCGCCCAGCACGCCCTGCGGCCTGTGTAAGCAGCGAAAACGCTCTTTCGTAAGCACGGAAATCCGGCATGTTCAGCATGGAATCTGCCGAAAGCACGCCGACAAGCGTAACATTGGGTATGTCGTGCCCTTTGGCAACCATCTGCGTACCAATCAGCACATTATACCTGCCGCTTGAAAAAGCGTTTAAAATTTCTTCATGTGCAAATTTGCGCAGCGTGGAATCCTGGTCCATACGCAAAACTTTTACTTCCGGAAGCGCCGCAATCTGTGCCTCTGCTTTTTGCGTGCCGGTGCCGAAGAATTTTATGCGCCTGCTGTGGCATCTGGGGCATTCTTCCGGCACAGGCATGGTGTTGCCGCAGTAATGGCAGCGCATGGCTTTTCCTTCTTCATGGTAAACCAAAGCCACGGCGCAATGCGGGCACATAATGGTTTCACCGCAGTCACGGCACATAACAAAAGTTGAATAACCGCGGCGGTTTAAAAGCACGATTGCCTGCTCTCCTGCCGCAGCAGTACGCACAAGCTCCTGCTGCAAAGCGCGTGACAGCACCGAAAAATTTCTTTTCTGCAATTCTTTGCGCATATCAACAATTTGTACCTTTGGCAGCGGCTGGCCGTTTGGGCGGCCAGTTAAACGCAGATGTTTAAACCGCTTCATTATGGCGTCATAATAACTCTCTATCGACGGCGTTGCGCTGCCTAAAACTACCGGTATATCAAAATATTCCGCCCTGTGCAGTGCTACTTCACGGGCATGATAGCATGGTCTTTCTTCCTGTTTGTAGCTCTGGTCGTGTTCTTCGTCAATAATAACAAGGCCTAAATTTGTAAAAGGCGCAAAAACAGCCGAACGCACGCCAATTAAAATCTGCGCTTCATTATTGCGTATTTTATAAAAAACGTCTGCCCTTTCACTTGCCGATAGTTTGCTGTGCACAACGGCAATGCAGCCTTTAAACCAGCTTTGAAAACGCTTTACTATCTGCGCCGTAAGGGCAATTTCCGGCACAAGTACCAGTACCTGGCGTCCTTTTGCAAGCGCTTTCGCCGTTAAATTAAGGTATACTTCCGTTTTGCCGCTGCCTGTTACGCCCTGCAATAAAAAAGTTTCCTGCCGTTTTTCTGTAATTGCTTTGCTTACGGCATTAACAGCCTGTACCTGTTCTTCCGTTAAATCAAAACTTTGTTTTAAAGTGTTATTACCGGCATAGCTGTTGCGCAAAACGCGCTGCTCTCTGCGGCTGCACCACTCCTTTTGCAGCAGGGTACGCAAAACAGCAGCACTTACACCTGCTGCTTCCAGCTCCTTTGCACTCAGCTCACGTTCTGCCTGCGCCATAATTTGCAGCGCCGCCATCTGCGCCTTAGCGCGGCTGCAGCCTTCCGCCAGCGCCACACTGCCGCTTTCCGTTATGGCATAACAATACTGCATTTTTTCTTTCAGGCGGTTTTCCAGTTCGTAATATAAAAGCCTGCCGTTTTCATCATAAACAGCATGGCGCTTTATACTGCTTTTGCCGGGAATAAAAAGGCGCATTGCTTCTGCCAGCGGGCACATATAATATTCTGCAAGCCAGCGGGCTGCTTCCAGCATTTCACCGTCAAACCACGGCTCAGTGCCTATAACGGCCTGAACCTCTTTATATTTTTCAGGCTCCGGCAAATCGCTGCCCGCTTCGCCAACAACAAAGCCTTCCGTTGTCTGCCGCGCAAAAGGCACAATTACACGCCAGCCTGCGCCTATATAGCCAAACTGCGCCGGCAAAGCGTAGGTAAACTGCTTAAACAAATTTTTAACAGGTAAATTTATTGCTACGTTAACGTATCTCATACAAAACTCCAACTAAAACTTTACCTATTTATTTTACCATATCCTGACAAATACTTTAATAAAAAAACTGCACCTCCTAAAGTCTAACTTTTGGGGTGCAGTTCAAAACAGTTTAAAATTTTAAATTTTACAGTCCGACCTGTTTTCTTAAAGTTTCTGCCTTATCGGTATGCTCCCACGGCAGGTCTACATCGGTACGGCCAAAATGCCCGTAAGCAGCAGTCTGCTTGTAAATCGGGCGCAGCAAATCCAGCGTTTTAATAATGCCGGACGGGCTGAGAGAGAAGTTCTTTTTAATAAGTTCGGCAATTTTGTCGTCGTCAATTTTGCCGGTGCCGAAAGTATCTACCAAAACGGAAACAGGCTGTGCAACGCCAATTGCATAAGCAAGCTGAATTTCGCATTTATCGGCAAGGCCTGCGGCAACAACGTTTTTAGCTACATAACGTGCTGCGTAAGCTGCGCTGCGGTCTACTTTCGTGGGGTCTTTGCCGGAGAAAGCACCGCCGCCGTGACGGGCCATGCCGCCGTAAGTATCAACTATAATTTTACGTCCGGTAAGGCCGCTGTCGCCCTGCGGGCCGCCGATAACGAAACGGCCGGTCGGGTTGATGTAATATTTGGTTTCGTCATCAAGCATTTCTGCCGGTACAACCGGTTTTACAACAAATTCCATAATATCGCGGCGGATTTGTTCCAGAGCAATTTCCGGAGCATGCTGCGTGGAAATAACAATCGTATCAATGCGTACAGGTTTGCCGTCGTCATATTCAACGGTTACCTGGGTTTTTCCGTCCGGGCGCAGGTAAGGCAGAACGCCGGTTTTGCGCACTTCTGCAAGGCGGCGGGAAAGTTTATGTGCCAAAGAAACAGGCAGCGGCATGTATTCCGGGGTTTCGTTAGTGGCATAACCGAACATCATGCCCTGGTCACCGGCGCCTACTTCGTTTTCATCGGCCTTGCCTTCTTTTGCTTCCAGAGATTTATCAACGCCAAGCGCAATATCCGGCGACTGTTCGTCAATGGAAATCAAAACGCCGCAGGTGTTGCCGTCAAAGCCATATTTAGCACGGTCATAACCGATATTGATAACGGTTTCGCGCGCGATTTTAGGAATATCAACATAGCAGCTCGTAGAAATTTCGCCGACAACATGAATCTGCCCGGTTGCAACTACGGTTTCGCAGGCAACACGGCCATGCGGGTCCTCTGCCAGAATAGCATCAAGCACAGCATCAGAAATCTGATCGGCAATTTTATCAGGATGCCCTTCCGTAACAGATTCGGAAGTAAATAATTTTCTCATTCTGTTCCTCCTTATGTAAATAAAAAAGCGCCCTCTGTGAGAGCGCCGCTGATTGTACCGACATTCTCATCTCTCGATTAACTCGCAGGACTTAGCACCGTTTGCATTAATGCAATGGTTGCTGCGGTTTCATTGGGCCAATCCCTCCACCAGCTCTTGATGAGTAATATTAAGTTACTATGATATTATATCCAATTTATGTAAAAAAGGCAACAATTATTTCCTTAAGCGCAGAACGGTGTTCAAAAGTTCTTCCGCAACGTCGTACTTGCTCATCTGCGGCAGTTCTTTAATGCTGCCGTCCGGGAAAATCAGTTTTACGATATTGGTTTCGCTGCCAAAGCCTGCTCCCTGCATTGTTACATCGTTGGCAACAATCATATCAAGGTTTTTCTTGGTAACTTTTTCTTTGGCATTATCAATAAGGTTCTGGGTTTCTGCTGCAAAACCAACAAGAAACTGCCCTTTTTTGCGTTCACCCAGCGTTTTTAAAATATCCGGGTTCTTATCCATTACAACCGTTAAAGCATCATCGGTTTTCTTTTTAATTTTCTGCGCTGCCACATCATGCGGGCGGTAATCGGCAACGGCCGCCGCCTTGATAACAATGTCGCATCCGTCGTAAACGGCAAGGCACGCATCCATCATCTGCTGCGTTGTTTCTACATTTACAACTTTAATGTTCGGCGGCGGTGTAAGCGCGCTGGGGCCTGTAACAAGGGTTACTTCTGCGCCGCGTTCTGCCGCTGCCTGTGCAATGGAATAACCCATTTTGCCGCTGCTGCGGTTGCCCACATAACGCACCGGGTCAATGGGTTCACGCGTACCGGCTGCAGTTACCAAAACTTTAAGGCCGCGCATATCGCCTTCCGTTTTTGCAAAAAAGTCCTTCACAAAATTAACTATATCCGCAGGTTCAGGCAAACGCCCTGCACCAACGGCACCGCAGGCCAGTACGCCGCTTGCCGGAGGCATCACCACAATGCCGCGGCTTTTAATTTTGGCAATATTTTCCTGCGTGGCAGGACTTTCATACATATGCGTATTCATGGCAGGGCACACAATAACCGGTGAATGTGCCGCAAGCAGCGTTGTCGAAAGCAAATCATCGGCAATGCCGTATGCCATTTTGGCAATGATGTTGGCCGTTGCCGGCACAACCATAAACAGGTCGGCCCAATCGGCAAGGGCAATATGTTCAACGTTAAATTCCTGATTGGCATTCCACATGGAAACAGCAACTTTATTGCCGCTGATTTCCTTAAAAGTCAGCGGAGTTACAAACTGCTGGGCATGTTCCGTCATAACGACACGCACTTCTGCACCCTGTTTGCGCAGTTTGCTCACCAGGTCAACGGCTTTATAAACGGCAATGCCGCCTGTTACACCTAAAACAATTTTCTTACCCTTCAACAAGGCCGGCGCCTCCCTTATTTACCCTGATTGCGCTCATAAGTAATGGTATCGTTTGCAATTTCCTTCAAGGCAATGCTTACTTCCTTTTCCGGAAGGTTCTGCCCGGGCACAGTCAGTTCGCGTGCGCGTTTGGCAGCCAGCATGGCCAGAGTATATTTGCTGTCAACTTTTTCTGTTAAATAATCGATGGAAGGATCTACCATAGACATTAAAATCACTCCTCTTTTCTGCAATGGCAAATTTCGTCAATAATAAAATATGTACGGGCGGCGCGGTAACGTTCTGCTTCCATAACGGTCAAAACTTTCTGCGTGGCCCTTTCGGCAATGTCATTAACTATAATATAGTCATATTCACTGGCGTAAGCAAGCTCGCCCGTGGCGGATGCAAGGCGTTTTTTGATAACCTCCTCGCTGTCTGTGCCGCGTTTGTAAATACGCGAAGAAAGCTCATCCAGAGAAGGCGGAACAATAAACACAAACACACCGTCCGGGAAACGCTTTTTAATCTGCAAAGCGCCCTGAATATCAATTTCCAAAATTACATCTTTGCCCTGATTAAGCAAATCCATAACATAATCGCGCGGCGTGCCGTAATAGTTGCCGTATACTTCGGCATACTCCAGAAGGCCGCCCTCGGCAATCATGGCTTTAACTTCTTCAACAGTTTTAAAAAAATAACTTACGCCGTCAACTTCGCCCTCGCGCGGAGCGCGGGTTGTTACAGATACCGAATAACCAATATCCGGCAGCTTTTCACGCAGCATCTGGCAGATTGTACCTTTACCGGCGCCGGACGGACCCGACAAAACCAGCAGCAATCCTTTTGGTTTCAAAATAAGCCCTCCCCTGCTCAGCCGTTATTCTTCATCTTCGTCATCGCTCTGTACAAGCCTGTTGGCAACGGTTTCCGGCTGTACGGCCGACAAAATAATGTGGCCGCTGTCAGTAACAATTACCGCACGTGTTCTGCGCCCGTAAGTTGCGTCAATAAGCGTGCCGTTATCGCGCGCTTCCTGAATAATTCTTTTTATCGGCGCAGATTCCGGGCTGATAATAGAAATAATCCTGTTGGCAGCAACTATATTGCCAAAGCCTATGTTAATAAGCTTAATATCCATAAAGCAGCCTCCTTTTATTCGATATTCTGTATCTGTTCCCTGATTTTTTCAATTTCTGCCTTAATGTCTACCACCAGCTGGGCAATGGTGTAATCATTGGCCTTGGAAGCAATGGTGTTGGCTTCACGGTTAAATTCCTGCACCAGAAAATCAAGCTTTCTGCCCACCGGCTGATTAAGGTTAATAATTTCGCGGAATTGTTTGATGTGGCTTTTCAGCCTTACAATTTCTTCCGTAATGCTTGTACGGTCGGCAAAAATGGCAACTTCCTGCAATAAACGTTCCGGCTCTACAGTCTGGTTATATTTTTCAAGCAGGTCGTTAATGCGTTCGCTCAAACGTTCCTGGTATTCTTCCACAACCTGCGGCGAACGTGCTTCTATCTGCAAAAGTTTTTCTTCAATCAGCGCGGCGCGCTTGATAAAATCGCCGTAAATATTGCCGCCTTCCGTTTCGCGCATGGCAACAAGGTTGTTAACAGCCTGCTGCAAAGCCTGTTCAAGCTGCGGCCAAATGGTTTCCACGTCAAAAAAGCCCTCTTTAACGCTGATAACGTCCGGGCAGCGCGCAAGGTACAATACTTCTGCCTGCTCGGCCAGCTTGCAGCCGCCGATACCGGCAGCTTCGGCAACTTCCTGCAAAGCGTTATGGTACGCCGCTGCCAAAGGCCTGTCCACTTTAACGGTGCAGAGCCCGTCATTTACATAATCTGCTGTGATAAATACATCTATGCGCCCACGGTTAATACTGCGCAAAATAGTTTTGCGTATCCTGTCCTCCAGGGGATTTAAAAAGCGCGGCAAACGGATAGCCACTTCATTGTAACGGTGATTTACCGTTTTCATTTCTACCGTTGCCGAAAACTTTTCATCCTCATATTCGCCGCGGCCAAAACCAGTCATACTTTTAAGCAAAATAAAACCTCCCGCCGCATTTCTAAATTAGTAAAATTGTTGTATACTTATTCTTGAAATAATATTATACCCTATTATGACTTCATAAGCAAACGAAAAACGCAAATTTTTAAAGAAAAAAGGAGAATTTCCATGAATTTGGAAGGTATTACAATAAATATTCTCACAAGCCGGCTGCAGCAAAAGCTGCTCGGCGGCAAAATATACAAAGTTTTTATGCCTAACAAAAGCAGCCTTCTGCTGCTTGTTAAAACAGAAAACGCCGTTATACCTTTAGCTGCCGATTTTTCCGGTGCTTCGCCCTATTTATATATGCCTGATAAAACGCCGGAACGCCCTGAAACCCCGCCTGCTTTCTGTATGCTTCTGCGCAAGCATCTGGAAGAAGGGCGCATTACCAAAATAACGCAAAGCGGTTTGGACCGCGTTGTTACAATGGAAATAAGCAGCATAGGCAGCGCAAGGCAAATTATCAGCAAACAGCTTATTTTTGAACTAACCGGAAAAAACGCCAATATTATTTTTGTAAGCGAAGGCGTAATTTTAGACAGCCTGAAACACATCGGCAAAGCGTTAAGCAGTTACCGTCAGATTCTGCCGGGGCTTGCCTACATTGCCCCACCGCCGCAGGACGGGCTGGATATTTTAACATCCGCCCCGTTGGATATTGCCGCAGCGGCACAAAACCTGCCCCTGCCGCCGCAAAAAGCACTTATTGCCGCTACAACCGGCATTGGTCAGTATACGGCAGGCCAGCTTTTAAAATTTGCCGGCATAACTGCCGAAGGCGGTATTTCAAACGAAAATGCTGCCGCACTGGCAGATGCCATTGGCACTTTGCAAAAAAATATTAACGCTGCCAAAATCGGTACTGCACCTGTATACGCAATTATTACCCGCACCAATACAGTTAAAACAATACTTCCGTTTAAACCTTTGCAGCTTACAGGCGGCGAAACCGTAAAAGAGTTTGCCTCGCTTAACAGCGCCGTTGCTTTTGCGCAAAACCTTACGCCCGTTCTTTTGCCGGAACAGGAGGTTTTAAACAAAACAGTAAATGCGGAAACCGAAAAGCTGCAGAAGAAAATACTGCTTTTAAAAGAGGAACTTACCGCGGCGGAAGATGCCGAACAGCAGCGCATTATTGCCGATACCTTAATGGCAAATTTGTACCGCATTGCCAAAGGCAGCAGTGAATGTACACTGGAAAATATTTATGACGGCATGCCGCTTACCATAAAACTTGCGCCCGATTTAACTGCCAGCGAAAACGCACAAAAATATTATAAGCGCTATAATAAATTAAAACGTGCGCAGGCAGAAATTAAAGAACAGCTGAAACTTACGGAAGAAGCCGTTGAATACCTTGCCAGCATCGACATTGCCCTTAAACTTGTACAAACAAGGGCCGAAGTTGCTGAAATTAAGGCAGAACTTGCTGCCGCAGGCTTTATAACCGTAAAAAATACCAAAAATAAAATGCCGCAGGCAAAATCAACACCAACAATTATTGAACTTTCGGAAGATACAGCTTTATATATCGGCAAAAACAACAAACAGAACGATTACGTTACTTTTTCAATCGGCAGCGGCAATGATTTATGGTTCCATACCAAAAACATTCCCGGTTCGCACGTTATTTTAAAAACAACTCTGCCGCAGGCAGATGAAAAAGACATTCAAACTGCGGCAACGCTGGCAGGATATTTCAGCAAAGCCCGCGGCGGCAGTAAAATACCTGTTGACTGTACCCTGCGAAAATTTGTAAAAAAACCGAGCGGTGCCAAACCCGGCTTTGTTATTTACACTAACCAGACAACGTATTATGTAACGCCAGAAGAAGAAACAATAAACAAATTAATAAATTAAACAAAAACTGCACCCAAAGCTATGATATGTTCAATAACTTTAACGGTGCAGTTTTTTACTGCAATAAATATTTATTTAGCAAGTCAATATCAAAAGCATATTCTTGTGCTGTCTGTTTTGTTATCTCCCCTGTTTTTGCCAAATATGCCAGTGCGTAATCCATGCACTGCATTCCCTGCTGCCTGCCGTTTTGCATGTAGCTTGCTAGCTGATGAGCCTTTCCGTCACGCAAAAGGCTGCGCACGGCCTGCGTAAAGGTTAAAACTTCAAAAGCTGCCGTTCTTCCGCCATGGCAGCCCAGAACAAGCTGCTGCGCTATAACAGCCTGTAAATTTTCTGCAAGCTGCGCACGCATTTGCTGCTGTTTTTCCGGCGCAAAAAAATCCAGCATCCGCGATACTGCCAAAACAGCACTGCGCGTATGCAGCGTTGCAAGCACCAAATTCCCTGTTTCGGCAGCGGAAACTGCACCGGCAACAGTTTGTGCATCACGCAGCTCTCCAATCATAATAACGTCAGGGTCCTGTCGTAGTGCCGCACGCAGGCCAAGTGCAAAACTGGCGGTATCACTGCCAACCTGCCGCTGGCTGATAATGCTTTTATCTTCCGTAAACCTGTATTCCGGCGGGTCTTCCAAAGTAACAATATGCGCACTTTTATTACGGTTAATAAAATCAACCATAGCCGCAAGCGTTGTGCTTTTGCCGCTTCCGGCCGGGCCGGTTACCAGAATAAGCCCGCTGCGCTGCATGGCAAGCTTCTCCAAAACAGGCGGAGCGTTCAAGTCTGATAACGACGGTACTGTACTTTTTATTATTCTTACGGCAAGTGCCGGAAAGCCATTCTGTAAATATCCGTGCACCCTAAAGCTTCCTGCGCCAGCAATACGGCAGCAAAAATCCGCTTCTGTTTCGTTAACGGCACAAGCACTGTACTGCTCAATAAAAGATGTAATTGCATTTTCACTTACAGCAGGTAAATTCTGCCTGTTTAAAACGCCGTTAATTCTGAATACCGGCACTCCGCCTGCTTTTATATGCACGTCCGAAGCGTTTTGGAGCACGGCTTCCTTTAAAATATGTTCCAGCATTTTTACTCCTTAATGCACGGCCTGTAAAACTTCCTCTAAAGAAGTGTGCCCTTTTAATACTTTTTGCACTCCGTCGCTGCGCATACTTACCGCACCAAATTTTTCTGCTTCCGCAAAAAGCGTTTCTTCCTGCGCCTTGCCCAAAATAAATTTTTTCAGTTCCGGCACAACAGGCATTACCTCCTGCAAAGCCATACGCCCTAAATAACCCGTTCCGCGGCATTTTTCACAGCCGCTGCCTTTATAAAGCGTTAAACCGTCGCCGCCGTTAATGTTTAAATAAGCCTTTTCTTCCGCGTTTGCGGCATAAGCAGTTTTGCAATGCGGGCAAATGCGCCGCACTAACCTTTGCGCAACAACTCCGCGCAGGGCAGATGCAACCAAAAACGGCTCTATACCCATATCGACAAGCCGCACCGCAGCTCCCGCGGCATTATTGGTATGCAGCGTGCTGAACACCAAATGCCCGGTAAGCGCTGCACGTATGGCAGTTGCCGCCGTATCAAGGCTGCGTATTTCACCAAGCATAATAATATCCGGGTCCTGCCGCAAAATGCTGCGCAGTCCGCTTGCAAAAGTCAGCCCGGCCTTTTCGTTTACAGCAACCTGGCTTATGCCATTAATGCGGTATTCCACAGGGTCTTCTATGGTTACAATATTGCGTTCGCTGCTGTTAAGCTCTGCCAGCGTGGCATAAAGCGTTGTGGTTTTGCCGCTGCCGGTCGGCCCTGTCAGCAGCACTATGCCGCTACCATAATTATAAAGCCTGCGGTAAAGCGCTAAATTTTCCGGCGTAAAATTAAGTTCATCCAAATTCAGGGCAAACTTTTCCCTGTCTAAAATACGTATAACTATTTTTTCTCCTAAAATAGTCGGCAGCGAAGAAATACGCAAATCAATATTGCGTCTGTCAAGTTCAAGCTTAATGCTGCCATCCTGCGGCAGGCGTTTTTCGGCAATATCCATGCCAGCCAGCACCTTTACGCGCGAAACAACAGCCTGCATAAGCGTTTTATTCATTTCGGCTTCTTTATAAAGAACGCCGTCGATACGCATACGCACACACGCATTGTTTTCTCCCGGTTCTATATGTATATCGCTTGCGCCGGATACAGCGGCTTTGGCAATAAGGCCGTCAGCCGCCTTTACGGCATCAGCGTTTTCATCTTTTTTAAACAATGTCCGTTCGGTTTGTATTATCAACTTTTTCTCTCCATTACAAAAATTTGCAGCTTTATTATTATAACCAGCAAAAATAATATCTTCAAGTAAATTTTTATGGTATAATATTGAACCGAAATTGCGGATACCGGAGGTTTATTGGAGGAACAGCTTCTGGAACACATTAAATTACAACGCCCGCCGCTTGTTTTATGTTTAACGGCAGGCACAATGCTGATTTTAAGCGCTTTGCAGTTTACGCTTGCAGGCACTGCGCAAAAACATGCGCCGGTAAACAGCCATGCAGTTTATACCCCCATTCAACTGCCGCCGGCTGCAAAAAGCATCAAACCGCAGCGCAACCCATTTCTGGCTCCGGCCGCGCCGGATATTAAACACCAAACTGCCGCTTTAACCCCCGTTTTAAAAGGAACAGTGCAAAACGGCAGCACCATCATGGCGATTATAGAATTTGCAGGGCAAAGCAATTACTATCAGCCGGGCAGCAAAATTAATGGTTTTATAGTACGCAGTATCACCCCAAACAGCGTACTGCTCAAAAAAGATTCCCAAACGCTTATGTTAAAAGCAGGAGGAACAGCCCATGACTAAAGTTTTTACTGCTCTTTTAACTGCTTTGTTACTTGCGGCTTCGCCTTTGGCTTATGCAAACGGTATTACGCTTAACGTGCGCGACGGCCAGGTACGTGATGTGCTCGCTTCCATTGCAGCACTTTCCGGCAAAAGCATTGTTGCCGACAGTTCCGTACAAGGTACGGTTACGCTTAACCTTAAAGACGTGCCTTTTGAAACCGCACTGCGTATAATTACTGCTGCCAAAGGCTTAAGTTACCGCCTTACCGGCGATGTTATACTGGTTAGCTCTGCCGCAGGTATGGAAAAATTTAACGATACGGCCAGTATTATTAAACTTAACTATGCCAAAGCGGAAGAACTTAAAACAGCACTGGCACCGCTTATTGGCACCAACAGCAAAATAAGCACCGATACTGTTACCAACAGCATTATTTTTACCGGCACCCCCACCGACGAAATGCGCCTGCGCAGTGCAGTTGCCGCACTTGATACTGCCACGCAGCAGGTAACGCTTGAAGCCAAAATAATTGCGGTAAACCGCGAAGACAGCGAGAACCTCGGCATCAGCTGGAACTGGGATAAAATACCACAAAACAGCAATTACTACGGCAATGATGACGATAACGATGATTCTGATAACGAAAATTTTGGCGGCGTAGTACATTTTGGTGCTAATTATGAATTCCGTTTTAACGCTGCTTTAAACGCCCTTTTTGCCAAAGGCAAAGCCAAAATCCTGGCAACACCGCGCATAATAACCATACCTGGGCGTGAAGCAAGTATATTTATAGGCGATCACATTCCTGTTACAACGGAAAAAATTGAAAATTCCGTTACAACCAACACCACTGATTACGTTGACGCCGGTATTAAACTGCAATACACGCCGATAGTAAGCAGCGACGGTATGATAACTTCGGTTGTACATACGGAAGTCAGTACCCCCACACTTATTTCCGAACTGAAAAATTACAAAATAACCAGCCGAAGTGCCACCACTACCGTAAGAATGCGCGACGGTGAAACTCTTGTAATAGGCGGTTTAATCAATGAAGAAGAACAAAAACGGCTGCAAAAAGTACCGTTCTTATCAAACATTCCGCTTTTAGGCGAACTGTTTAAAAACCGCACCACCAGCAAAACAAAAACCGAAGTTATTATGATTTTAACGCCGCATTTAACAAACCCCGGCGAATCACCGGCAATTTACAATAGCAAATTGCTGGAAAGCGGCAGTATTTTTGATGATAACAACTAAAAATGTTATAAAAAAAGAGCGGCTTGCCGCTCTTTTTATGCAAAACAGGCATTATACAAAAGTATAATGCCTGTTTTAACTTTTATTTTTCCAATATCAGCAAAGCCACTGTTTCAATATGCACCGTCATCGGAAACATATCCACCGGCTGTGCTTTTACTGCTTTATAGCCGTTTTCCGTTAAAAAAGCCATATCACGCGCTAATGAAGCCGGATTGCATGATACATAAACAATTTTTTCAGGTTTTACTCCGGCAATGGCTGCCAAAACCTTTTTATCACAACCTGCGCGCGGAGGGTCAAGCAGCACTGTATCCGGCTTTACGCCACTTTTTAACAACGCCGGCATTTCCACGGCAGCGTCGCCGCAAATAAACTCTGCATTTGCAATATTATTCGCTTTGGCGTTTTCGTTGGCGTCTTTAATGGCAGGCTCAACAATTTCTATTCCGTACACTTTGCGTGCCTTTTGCGCCAGATACAGCGAAATAGTACCTGTACCACAGTAACAGTCAATAACCGTTTCTTTGCCGCTCAGCGCAGCAAAATCCAGCGCCGTGGCGTAAAGCTTTTCGGTCTGCGCGCTGTTTACCTGAAAGAAAGACAACGGCGAAATATTAAATTTTAAATTGCCAAGCCTGTCTTTAATTGTACTTTTGCCATACAGAACACGGTTTTTAGCGCCCATAATTATGTTGGTACGCTTTTTGTTAATGTTCTGCACAATACTTTTTAAACCGTCCACTTCAGTTTTAAGCATTGTTACAAGCTCGCCTGCATGCGGAATATCATAGCAGGCTGTAACAATTACAGCCATAACTTCGCCGGTTTTAGCCCCTGCACGCCCCATAACATGGCGCACAACGCCTTTGCCGGTAGTTTCGTCATAAGCAGAAATATTAAACTGCTGCATCCATTGGCGCACAACCTGCATAATTTTGTTGTTAGCCTGCTTTTGGATAAGGCAGTCATCAATATTTATAACGTTATGGGTTAAAGTCGCATAGCAGCCAATTTGAATTTTTCCTTCTGTTTTAGCTGCCGGGAACTGCATTTTATTGCGGTAATGCCATGGATTTTCCATGCCCAGCACCGGCAGTACTTCGCAGCCGGTAATATGCCCAATGCGCTCAATGGCATCTTTAACCTGCTGCCTTTTAACGCTTAACTGCCATTCGTAGTTTAAATGCTGCAATTGGCAGCCTCCGCATTTTTCATAAAAAATACATTGCGGTTTAACGCGCTGCGGAGATTCTTCCCAAATGTTTAAAATTCTGCCGGAAGCATAGGATTTTTTTACCTGAAATAATTTTACGGATACTTTTTCTCCCGGCAGGGCGCCGTGTACAAAAACCGTAAATCCATCAGCCTTGCCCACGCCTTCGCCGCTGCTGCCAAGCCCTGTTATATTTACTTCAATTATGTCGTTTAATTTAAATGGTGGTTGTTGTTTAGTCATTTCTGCCCCTGATTTTTATTATAAACTGCCGTCCTGCATCCAATACAGCCTTACAGGCAGGTTGGAAGCACCCGGCGGCGACCAGATAAAGCTGTATGTTCCCGGTTCCAAAACTCCAAGCTTAAGCAAATCGTCATAACTGTCGCCTATTGCCACTTTATCCTGCGGCAAAGGCAGAATTTTTTCTTCACCGGCTTTTTTCAGCACTCCGTAACCGGCAAACAAACCGCCCAGCGGATTTAAATACATTGCCGCCGGTTTATTGCCGCTGATTGTAAAATTAACAGAATATACAATGCCGTAATTGCCGTAATTTACAGCATCTTTGCCTGTTGTGCCGTCCTTGCCGCGCGCAAAGCCCTGTTCTTCGGAGGCCAGTTCAAGCATATACACCTTGTTGTTATCAGTATTCAGCGGCGCAGATACAGTGTAATTCCAGTCCGCATCGTCAAAAGTACCCCTTAACGGATGCTCGTCCATAGGCTGAACAGGTGCGTATTCATTATATAAATCCAAATCTGTTTTTTCGTCGCACATAATAACGCTTACCTGCACCGGTCTATCGGTGTGCAAATCAATAGTGCCCACCAAAAGCTGCGCCGGTTCAAGCACATAGCCGCGGCCGGTTAAAAGCTCTGTGTTATTGCCAAAGCCAAGGTTTCCTTCCGTTTTATTATGAACGCCGGAAAAATATTTTTGCTGTGTTTCCTTGCCAACCTTTAAATAATGCCAGCCCGCATTGCCAATGCTGTTGTTGGCAACGCTGTATTTAACCGGGCGCATTTGTTCATTGCTGAGTATAACGGCGAGTTTTTTATTGGTTTCCATTGCATTTACATGATGAAAGAAAATCCTTACATCACCGCTTACGGTATCACGGTATAAAACGCCGTTTCTGTAAACCATTTCCGGGCTGTCAGAAAAAATCAGCGTTGAACCGGAAGTAGTTTTCTGCGCAGTTACTTCTGTATAAGTTTCAGGCAAACCGCGCCCTGTAATAAGTTCATCAGAAGCAAAAGCGTTTAAAGGCAAAAATGCCATACAACTAATTGCCAGAGTTTGAAAACATTTTTTTAGCCTCAAGATTAACCTCCAATAGATGTTTACTGTTTATTATAACACAAATACTGCAATTGTATTTTATTTTTACAGCTCAGAATTTAAAATAAATTGTTGCTGCCAAAACCGCTTTCGCATTAATAAAATAAGGTGTCAAAAACACCATCAATACTACCCGTATATGAATTGCACCCCAAAAGCTTAACTTTTGAGGTGCAGTTCGCTTAACCGGCGCTTTTAATTTATATTCTGTTTTTATACATTTTTTCGTAATACTTCTGGTATTCTCCGCTGATGATTTCCTGCCACCAGTCTTTATTATCTAAATACCACTCAATGGTTTTTGCTATGCCGTTCACAAACTTCGTTTGCGGCAGCCAGCCAAGTTCATTGTGTATTTTGGTCGGGTCGATGGCATAACGCCTGTCGTGACCAGGACGGTCTTTAACAAAAGTAATTAAATCTTCGCTTTTGCCAAGTGCCTTTAAAATAATCTTTACTACATCCAAATTACTCTTTTCGTTATGCCCGCCAACGTTGTAAACTTCACCCTCATGTCCCTCGCGGATGATTAAATCAATCGCACTGCAATGGTCTTCTACATATAACCAGTCGCGCACGTTAACACCATCTCCGTAAACAGGCAAAGCTTTGTCGTGCAGAGCATTGATAATCATTAAAGGAATTAATTTTTCCGGAAAGTGATATGGGCCATAGTTATTGCTGCAACGGGAAATCGTTACCGGCAAACCATACGTTCTGTGGTATGCCAAAACAAGTAAATCAGCACTTGCCTTAGATGCAGAATACGGGCTTGAGGTATGCAGCGGCGTTGTTTCCGTAAAGAACAAATCCGGCCTATCTAAAGGCAAATCGCCGTACACTTCATCCGTACTTACCTGATGATAACGCTTTATGCCGTACTTACGGCAGGCATCCATCAGCACGCCAGTACCAATAACGTTAGTCTTTAAAAACAACTCCGGCTCTAAAATACTGCGGTCAACATGGCTTTCTGCCGCAAAGTTTACTATAATGTCTGGCTTTTCTCTTTTAAACAAGCTACAAACAAAATCACGGTCAGCAATATCGCCGCGCACAAACTTAAAGTTTGGCTGCTCCATCACACCTTTTAAACTGCTTAAATTACCTGCATACGTCAGCTTATCCAAGCAAACAAATTCATCTTCCGGATGATGCTTAAGCTGATAATATATAAAATTGCTTCCAATAAACCCGGCTCCGCCGGTAATGATGAGTTTCATTATTTAAATCCTCATATTGTTCCACTATCAATGTTTATTATACTACCTGTTATCGACTTTGCTTCTTCACTTAATAAAAATACTACCATTGAAGCAACACTTTCTATGTCAGTAGCCATTTTCAATGAAGTACGTTGATAAATTTTTTGTCTTTGTTCATTCGTAAGTGATGAACTAATGGTAGTTTCCATAAATCCAGGAGCCACACAATTAGACCTTATGCCCTTAACCCCCCATTCTCTGGCTACATTTTTTGAAAATGCTTCAAGTGCCCCTTTAGTAGCTGCATACATACTTAATCCTTTATAACCTGTATGGGCTGAAACCGATGAAATGTGAACAATGCTACCCTTATTATTATGAAGAAGCATATCTCTTATAACATATTTAGTTAAAATCATAGGAGAATAGACATTAATACTAAACATTTTTTCAATTCTATTAACATTGGCATTTGTTATAATATCATCATATGCCATTGCTGAATTATTTACTAATCCAACAATTTCACCTAATGTTTTTATTTTATTTTTATACAATTCTCTTATTTCTAATGAATTTTCTAAATCAAAATTAATATGTACATAATTTTGATTATCTTTCATTAAATTCATTATATTTTCATTTAAGCTTCTGCTTATACCAATGACACCATACTTGCCATCATTTAATATATTTTTGACAATAGCAGAACCTAACCCACCGCTATCTCCTGTAACTATAATCCATTTCATTTTCTCACCTTCTTGCCACTTCTATTTCTTTCAATATTACTGACAAAATTAATTATCCGAGGAATTTTAAAATATTGCAGTTCACTTTTTAATGTGTCAAGTATCTTCTTTTTTAATTCAGTATCAGCATATTTTTCATCTTTTCTAATATTTGCAATTAAAATATTACCTAATACACTATTTGCCCTTCCTATAACCGCTACATCTAAAACTCCATTAATTTGCAAAATACAACTTTCTACTTCTTCCGGGTTAACTTTATATCCACCAACATTTATAAAATCACTATCCCTGCTTAATATTTTAAAAGTCCCATCCTCATTCATTGCTACAATATCATTAGTATCATACCAATCATCAATAATTTTGTTTTTTTCTAACAATGAACTATGTATCAATAAATGGTTTTCAGAAGATATTTTTATAAGACTTTTTAACTTTTCCGGTATTTTAAAAGAATCGTTTAGACCCGATAATAAGCTACCGACTTCGGTAGAAGCATAGATATTTCTGATTTTTGCATTAGGGAATTTATTTTTAGCCTTAATTATTAATGCATTGTCAAATTTCTCCCCACCAAATGTTGCATATTTTATATTTACATTTTCTTCATTATGCACAAATATAAAATTTCTATAAAATGTTGGAGTAGCAGAAATACAGGTACATTTATATTTTTTTAACAGCATATCAGCATTATCAAAATTTTTATTAAATAAATTGATAATAGGATTCTTATTCATCAATGCTTGTAAAAAAACTTGGACTCCTGCAAAATGCGTTATATTATAAGCAAATCCCCATATATCACTACTATGTTTCTCGGATATTTTTATATTACGCATAAGCAGAGATAATGGATGTATAAATTTTTTAGGTGCCCCAGTAGTACCTGATGTATAAATTGCTATCTGCACAGCATTGATATTATCTTTTATTTTCTCTATTACTTCATCAATACTTTTAATCTTTTTATCATTTTTTAAAAGTTCTTTTGATTTTAAATCTTCTTCAGTAACATTTAAAAGAGTCAGCTCTTTTGAACTAAAATCACCATCCAATAAAACTACATCATATCCATAATATAATGAAGCAACAAAATTAGTTACAACATCTTCTATATTAGAAGAATATATATACTTCTTAATTTCTTTCTTGGAATTCATTCTTGCAACTAAATCGTTATAACTTATTTTTATTTTATTTGCTTCATCTATGAAAAAATTCATAACTATTTCTCCAACTTAATAATAATTTCACCAACAGTTTTAACAATTCTATCTTCAAAAACATCAATATTATATTTATCTTCTATTTTCGCTGTTAATATTGCTAAATCAAAAGAATCTAAATTAAGATCATTGCGTAATAATAATGAATCATCTAAATCTTTAATTTTATCATCACCCTTCTCGCATTTTATTTCATTTATCATATTTAAAAGAGCAATTTTAATTTCTTCTTTTTTCATAACTATCACTTCTCCTTTTTAAAATCAAAATATTTTTTTATTTTATTTTTTACTAAATCATAATCTTTTAAAGTACGTATATATTCATTCTGTCTCTTACCGTTCACTACAAGTTCTTTGGGAAATTCAATAGAAGAATTATTTAGTTTAAATCCCCAATTTTTTGACCAAGAAATTGAATCTTTATTTTCGCAAAAGATATGCGCATACATAATTTTTATATTTAAATCATAATATAAATAATCATTGTACAATAAAGTGGCTTCTAAAAATTCTTTTCTCCCTCTGTACTTATATTCTCCAACTAATACTCGTCCAGATATGCATAATTGTTTATTTTTATCATAATCTGTCCATCCAATGGTTCCAAACGGTATATTATTTTTTTTATCAACCATAATGAACAAGCCCTGTGTCATATCATTAAGATATTTATTTTCATACCATTGCTTCTCTAAATCAATTGTTAATTTAAAAGGCTGGTTTAAAAATTTATTATTTTCTGGATTATTACGCCATTCAACTACTTTTTGAAAATATTTAGGAGAAATTTCTTCTAAACGTACATATTTACCTTCAAGTACAATATTTCTTGCCATAAAATTTTCCTTTCTACTTTTTATTTAATAAAATATAAATTTCTCTTTTATAAAATAGTGCGCAACATATTGCAAATATTATTGCCATCATTGTGCTTATCAACAAATAATTTATAAAATACACTCTCCATAAAAACATAAAGAAAAGCATTAATAATGATAAATATATAAAACGCCGTTCAATATCTACCAAACTCATTTTTCTTAAAACAATACCACATATTATTACTGAAACTGTGTAACCAATTAATGTTGCTATAGCTGCTCCTTCAATACCTAACACAGGTATTAAACACAAATTAAGTAATAAATTTAAAATAGCTCCAAATAACAAAATAAGCATTCCAGGCCATGTTTTTTTTATAACTAAGAACTGATTTCCTAATACCTGATAAAGCATTAAAAGTAATGGTCCTAAAAACAAATATGGCATTACTATGTAACCATTTACATAATCACCAGTAAAAAATATTTCAAAAAAACTTTTACTCCATGCGCAAGCAAACAATCCGCTTATAAAAGAAATTATTCCTAAATATTCAAAAACTAAAGAATTATTTTTCACCTGATTTTCTTCACGCATTGTTGAAAAAGCAAAATATTGCCATCCACCAGCAAAAGCTGTATAAATCAGTTGACTTGCACTAGCAATTTTAGCACCAACCGCATATAAACCAACAGCTTCATTATTTAATAATTTTGCAATTATAAGACGGTCACTTGAAGTAAAAATCCAATAAATTAAAAATGTCGGCAACAAAGGCAAAGCTATTCTTAATAAATTTTGTAAAATTTGAATATCAAATAATCTATACGAAAACCATTTTCTGTTTATTATATAAAAACTAATTTCAGTTATTAAAGCTGTAATAATTCCAGCTAAAGGTAAAGCTATTAAAAATTCACCTATTAATAACAAAGGAACTGAAATTGAATATGATAGTATAGATGATACCAAACCAATGCTTATAAATATTTTTCTTTTATTTTGTGCTCTGGTTGGTAAAGCAATAATACTATTCGTTGCTCCTACAAATATACTAATACACGTTAAATGCAAAAGAATTTTATATTCTTCACTTCCAAAAATCCATAACGTAACCTGTAAATCAAATAAATATAATATTAAAGAAATTATAGTACCTATACAAAAAACAAAAATTAACGCAGTTGAACAAATTTTCCTTTGATAAGTAAAATCATCTTTATCAAAAAATAACCTAAATACTGCATCATACATTCCCATAATTGCTATAGCAGTACCGAATTGAACTATTGTATTAGATAAATCATTTAAGCCAAAATACTTTGTATTTGGCATTAATCTTGTTATAATAGGCAACATTAAAAACGGTACTATTCTGTTTAATATGCCACCTAATCCATATACTAAAAAATTTTCAATAAAAAGTTTAAATTTGCTCATTATATTATTTATCTTGTAATAAAGTAAAATTTTCTGATAGAAAACTACATCTACAAATCTTTAATTTAAAAATAAAATTTTCAAATTTTTTGTAGAAAATATCAAATATAAAACACACTAAATATATACCAATACACGAAAACATCATATGTAATATCATTACGGCTAAATTACTGTTAACAAAATAAGAAATATTTAATTTATTAATAAAACTAAAATGAAGTAGAAAAACAGAAAATACACTTTTTGCTAAAAAATTTATTTTTTCATTTTGTAGTTTTATTTTGTTAAATATTAAAAATACTAAAATAGTTTCTAATACTATTAATGGATTACAGTATTCCCATGCCGTAGTAATATTTATTTGTGACCAAATATTTATCAATAAATTATTTAAAACAAAAGACACATATAAACGTTTATTATCTATACTACTAAAATCATATCTCTTTAAAAATGCACCAATACAATACATTAATAAAAAATTTATATAACTATACCCATATTGACTGCCATACATACCTATACTACTTAACCCCATTAATTTATGTCCAACAGCTTCTTCTATTAAATCTACAATAGTTGGCCATACCGAAAAAATTAAAAATATTATTAAAATAAAGCGTTTATTTTGTTTTAATGACAACATTGCCATTAATTTATTAATATATGGAGAAGTTATATACACTGCAATATATAATATTACAAAATAATTAGCCGGAATTAATGCTCGTAATATTGCTTTAATAGCGAATGTTTTCTCAAACAAAAAAAACATTCGCTAAGTATAAAAATAATTGTACTAATATAACCTGAACTATTAATTTTAATGGTTTCATTAATGAACGTTTCTCATTGTTCACCATAAAATACCCACTTATTAAAATAAAAAGATTTACAGCACAAATAGCTAAACTAATAATAAAGTGCATACAATAATAGTTTAAACTATCTGTATCCACATAAAGTAAACCCTTTCCAATTTCAATATTGCAGTAATGTAATAAAATTACGCCACAAATACATAATATACGTAATAATTCAATATTAGTTTCTCGTTTGTTATAAGTTAATGCCTGCATAGTTAATATTATAATTAATTAAATTTATTTATTACTTCAATAACATAGTTAATCTCTTCATCTGTCATACCATAATACATTGGTATACTTAAAACTGTTCTACTAATTTCCTCAGCAATTGGCAATTCGCCATGTTTAATTCCTAAATCTTTATAACATTCCTGTTCATGCATAGGTATAGGATAATGTTTCAGCGTCCCAATCCCATTATCATTTAAATATTTTTCTAATTCATCACGTTTATCACAACGGATAACAAAAACATGATAAATATGCTCAAATTCATCAGTAGATTTTAGAGGAAGTTTTATTAAAGGATTTTTATACCCTCAAAATACTTTTTAGCTGTTGCACGCCTGTCTTCATTCCATCTATCCAGATTAGGTAATTTTACTCTTAAAAATGCTGCCTGAATTTCATCTAATCTGCTGTTAACTCCTTTATAAATATGATGATATTTATAATCAGAGCCATAATTTCCTAAAGCTCTGACTTTATCAGCCAATGCTTTATCATTAGTAGTCACACAACCGCCGTCTCCAAGCGCTCCTAAATTTTTACCGGGATAAAAACTAAATCCGGCAGCGTCACCTAAAGAACCAGCTTTTTTACCTTTGTATTTTGCTCCATGAGCTTGTGCTGCGTCTTCTATAACTTTTAAATTATGCTTTTTAGCGATAACATTAATTGCTTCCATATTCGCAGTCCGCCCTTGCAAATGTACCGTTATAATTGCTTTGGTGTTAGATGTTATTTTTTCTTCTATTCTACTTGGATTTATATTAAACGTTTCTATTTCAGGTTCTACAAATATAGGTTTTGCTCCAGTATATGAAACTGCTAATGCAGTAGCAATGTAAGTATTTGACGGTACTATAACTTCATCACCATTACCTATATTCATAGCTTTTAAGATTAAAAATAGTGCATCTAATCCAGTCGCTACACCAACGCAATACTTTACTCCACAGTATTCAGCAAATTCTTCTTCAAATTTTCTACATTCATCCCCCTGTATAAAATAACTTTTATCCAAAACGCGGTTATATGCAGAATCTAATTCCTGTCTAATTTCATTATGCATTGGCAAAAAAGTTGCAAATAGTACTTTCATTGTTATTCTCCTTTATTTACCTTAAGAAAATTTAAAAAGTCATCATAGTTTCTTATATAATCATTTTCGTCATATAACTCGGACGCCAAAACCATTAAAACAGCATCAGTAGAAAAATCATACATTTCACGCCACATATTATTAGCTACATACAGTCCTTCATAAGGCTTTTCTAAAGGTATAATTTTCTTTTCTTGTCCATTATCTAAAAGTATTTTGCAGCTTCCATGTATGCAAACTAAAATTTGTTCTAAAGATTTATGTGCATGATGACCACGCACTACGCCTTTAGCGGTATCATACATATAATAAACACGCTTAATTTTAAAAGGTATATCTTTAAACTCCTCTAATGCCACAAGTTGCCCTCGTTCATCACCATGTGGCTGAAAAACATATTTAATTACCTGCATTAATACTCACTTCCCATTTTTAAGTAATTTTCTAAAATTTTTTTATTAATTGGATGTTGCAAACCTATGGATTTTGGCATTAGCCTTATCTTTAAAATTGTAAATAAAATCATTGGATGATTTAACACCATACATATAGTTTTTGACAACTTTTTATTCATTTTACTCGTATGATAAAAAGCGCTAATAATATTATCTTTAATGTATGAATTATACAATTTCTCATAACAATTATTAAAATCTTGTTCTAATAACTTACTCCATTTTTCACTTTTGCTCGTAGATACACCGGTTCCATATTCATACCAAACTATATGTTTTTTTAAATGATGAATTCTTATATTATCCGCCAAAATAAACGCAGTTGAAGTGTTATCTTCAACATACCTACAATAATCTTTTATTTTGCCAATATATTTAATAGCAAGTTCTCTATTT
The DNA here is from genome assembly GCF_023336935.1 of Phascolarctobacterium sp. ET69. Classification (GTDB taxonomy): domain Bacteria; phylum Bacillota; class Negativicutes; order Acidaminococcales; family Acidaminococcaceae; genus Fusicatenibacter_A; species Fusicatenibacter_A intestinipullorum. Next base: position 224,661 of record NZ_JAMBLR010000001.1, on the reverse strand, counting down.
CTAAAAAAAGAAACACCCAAAATATAATTTCCCCATAAAAATCCTATTTTTTGCGTATTAAATGGAATATCATCATCATAAATTGCACTTTTTAAAGGCGCATTATTAACTTCTTCATATATTTTTAAATGATTATTAAAATTAGAATAATATACAGCATCTCCAAAACAAACTTTGACTTTATTTTTCTCCGCAAAATCAAATATAGAAAATAAACTATTTTCATCATATATCATGTCGCCTGGTGAAATACCAAATACATATTTTCCTTTGCTTATAATTAAAGCATTATAAAAATTATTAACTGTACCAATATTAATCTCATTTTTTATAAGTTTATAATTTTTAAAATTATTTCTTTCAAAAAATACTATAACTTCTTTAAAATAATCCTTTTGAGATCCATCGTCGGTAACTATTATTTCAAACTTAATACCTTTTTGTATTATTATTGATAACAATGTACTCATTAACTTATTTAAATCCGGATTATATGTCGCGACAATAATTGATACATCATATTTATTTTTCATGTAAATTACCTATTTAAAAATTGTCTCAATGCGTCATTCCATAATTTTAAATATTTAAAATTATTTATTTGCAAACTTTTCTTACTCAACCTACTATTCATCGGTCTTTGGGCTCTTGTTGGATATTCAGCAGTCGTTATATGGTTCACTTTAACATCCATACCAACAATTTTAAAAATTTCTTCGGCAAATTCTGCCCATGTACATACACCTTTGTTTGTTGCATAATAAATGCCGTATTTATCTGTTTGTATCATCTCCACCAATAACGGCGCTAAATCTGCTGTATATGTTGGGCTGCCATATTGGTCGGCAACTACATTTATTTCTTTACGTTCTTTGCCTAAACGCAGCATTGTTTTTACAAAATTATTGCCATGCTCACCAAATACCCAGGATATACGCACAATAAAATATTTATCTAATATTTTTTGTACTGCCTGCTCTCCAAGCAGTTTTGTTTTACCGTAAACATTTATCGGGTTCGGTTTATCATCGACTTCATAAAAACCGTTTTTTGTTCCGTCAAAAACATAGTCCGTACTGATATAAAGCATTTTGGCATTTATTTTTTTGCAAATTCCAGCAATATTTTCTGTTGCAGAAGCATTAACTAAATAGCATAATCCTTGTTCGTCTTCTGCTTTATCAACAGAGGTATATGCTGCACAATGAATCACAACGTCCGGCTTATAATTTGTAATAAATTTTTCCGTAGCTTCAAAATCAACAATATCAAAATCTTTACGCACTGCACCGTAACATTCTATATTTTGTTTTTGCAATTCTTTTACAACATCGTAGCCAAGCTGACCATTAGCACCAGTTACTAAAACTTTCACTATCAAATCACCTATATAATAAACTTGAGCTAGAGCAACGGCCTTCTAAACCGTGGGTCTATTTACTGCTAAAACAATTCTCTACAATCTTTCAAAAATGGATTCTTTTTATCTTTTTCAGATAAAATCGGATTTTCTATACCCCACTCTACACCTATGTCCGGGTCGTTCCAGCGTATTCCGGCATCAGCTTCCGGTGCATAATAGTTATCCGCTTTGTACAAAAATTCTACATCGTCAGTTAATGTTACAAATCCATGCCCAAAACCACGCGGAATCAAAAGTTGCTTTTTATTTTCTTCACTAAGTTCTACACCAACCCATTGTTTAAATGTTGGGCTGTTTTTACGCAAATCTACCGCAACATCAAGCACAGCTCCTTTTACGCAGCGTACCAGTTTTGCCTGTGCTTTATCGCCTTTTTGAAAGTGAATACCACGCAACGTACCTTTTACCGTGCTTTTAGAATGATTATCCTGCACAAAATCATAATCTAAACCTGCTTCAGCCATTTTCTTTTTGTTCCAGCTTTCCATAAAAAAGCCGCGGTTGTCGCCAAATACTTCAGGTTCTATTATTACCACACCTTCAAGTTTTGTTTTAGCTATTTTCATTTTATGTTACCTTCTTAATATTTTATTTTGCCTTCTGCTACCTTTTTTAAGTATTGTCCATAAGGAGCTTTTCCATATTTTTCAGCGCTTTCTAAAAGCTGCTCTTTTGTTATCCAGCCGTTGTTGTAGGCAATTTCTTCAAGCACAGCAATGGGTATACCGGTTCTTGTTTCAACAGCTTTTACAAATTCTGCCGCTTCATTTAAGCTATCAACCGTGCCAGTATCAAGCCAGGCATAACCGCGACCCAAGGTAATTACGTTTAACTTGTCGTTTTGCAGATAAATTTTGTTTAAATCAGTAATTTCCAATTCGCCGCGGGCGGATGGCTTAAGTGTTTTGGCATATTTGCAAACATTGTTATCGTAAAAATACAAGCCGGTTACTGCATAGTTACTTTTAGGCTGCGCAGGTTTTTCTTCGATAGATACTGCTTTACCGTCAGCATCAAATTCAACAACGCCAAATCGCTCCGGGTCATCTACATAATAACCAAATACCGTTGCACCGGTTTTATTAGCAGCTGCTTGTTTTAAATGTTTGCTTAAACCTGCACCGTAAAAAATATTATCACCTAAAATTAAAGCACAGCTATCATTGCCTACAAATTCTTCGCCCAAAATAAAGGCTTGTGCCAAACCATCTGGTGAAGGCTGTACTTTATAACTTAATTTAAGCCCGTATCTCTCGCCTGTACCTAACAATTTTTCAAAATTTGGTAAATCATGCGGCGTAGAAATTATTAAAATCTCCCTAATACCTGCAAGCATAAGCGTAGATAACGGATAGTAAATCATCGGTTTGTTATATATTGGTAATAATTGTTTACTTGTAACCATAGTAAGCGGATAAAGACGTGTGCCGCTGCCACCTGCTAAAATTATACCTTTCATTTCAATCCTCCCACTAATAAAAAAATTTATAAAGTATTTTTCTCGCAAAAATACCATAATACATAAAAATCTTAAGAATAAAGATTTGTAATTTTGTTGAACTTAAATAATTTTTGTGAAAATATAATTTTGATTTATATAATAATTTCAATTGATTTATTTTAGTTATAGATTTATTAATTGATTCAGAATGCATATGTTTAAAACTAATATTTTTGCATATAGCAAGCCTATAACCAAATTCCTTAAGCTTCATACTAATAATACTTTCTTCACAATATAAAAATACTTTATCATCAAATCCTTTAATCTTAATAAAAGCACTGCTATCAATAGCAAATAAAGAACCAGGTAAAAAATCAACATAAATTAATTCGTTTTTTACAGAAGTATAGTCAAACGTATAATTTTTAAAAAAGTGTTTTAAAAAAATTGTGCAATCCATTACATCTTCATAAAAGTTATTAATTTTTCCATTCCAAATACTTTTATGACCGTTTGGCAATAACATGATTCCACTAATAGCTTGCAGTATTTTCTTATCAATATAATCTGAACATTTTATAATAAATTGTTCACTAAATTCAACATCAGGATTAGCTATAAACAAAATATCAATATTATATTTATTTACTAGATAAAACGCTCCAAAATTATTACCATAAGAATAACCACCATTTTTATCAGTCTGAATGACATCAATTTTATCAGTTTTATTTTTAGATAATTTATAATATGAATCGTCTGGCGATAAATTATCAACAATGACAATTTTATCTATAACATTGTAATTTTTTATTATATTAGACAATTTTATTGTTGTATTTGCATCTTTATAATTTAAAATTACAACGCCAATTAATTTATTCTTATACATTGAATATTACTCTTTCTTTTTATAATTTTTACTGTAAAATCAATTCAAACAATTCTTTCCAATTATTTGCAAAAGGTATTTCATAATTAATACTTTTAGAATACCCTTTTACTGTATTTGTATTAATAACCTCAAACATTTTCTTACTTAGTTCTTCAAAATCATCTTGTTCTACAAAACAAACTTTATCATAATTTCCTATTGTTTCATGTGCATAAGCTAAATCTGCTAAAATTATAGGTTTATTAGTTTGCTTAAATTCTAGAATTGGCATACCAAATGTTTCTAATTTTGACATAAATATTAGACATTTTGCTTTCGCATATATTTCATATAGATTTTCTCGTGTTAATAAACCACAAAAAACTATATTTTCACAATTTCCATATTTTTCTACTAATTCTTTTGCATATATATTTTCACTTCCATCAATAGTTATATATACTTTAAATTTTTCATTACTTGTTTTTGAAAGTAATTCAGCAGCTTTACAAACAACTTGAAAATTTTTAAAATACCTTGGATAAGATGGATATATAAATATATTTTCATTCGTCTTTTTATTAGTTATTTTATCAATATTAGGTATTGATGGTCTCGCCACAATAATATTTTCTATTTTATATGTACTTTTAAAAGCTTTACGAATCCATTCTTGCTGGACAATTACAGCTGTATTACGTTTTATATTTATTGCATATAAATATTTATAAAATTTGGAAAACAAATAATATTTATAGCCATATTTTATTTCAGTAAATTTCATATCACTAAACTGACTAGAATTATGACAATAAACATATTGTTTACATGGTTTTATGTTAGGTGTCATATCATGCATTGAAATCCATATTTCAGGATTTAATTTATAAGATAATTTTTTGAAATAAAAATATTCATAATATAATCTTTTAAACCAACTTTTTTTAGAATCTGGAAATTCAATAATTTTTAAATAACTTTCATAATTATCAAACAACTTTTTCTTACCAACTAAAGCAATTATGTTGTATTTATCTGTATATCCGTACTCTATCAATGACTTAATACAATCTTGATATACAGATAGGGTACCTCCATCAACTAAATTTATTCCTGACAAAACAAGTGTTTTTTTCATAAAAATCTCATTTCTTTTAAAATCTATATCCCAAATATTTAACTGCATTATGCAAAAATGCTATTGGCAAATAATAAAACTTACCATTTTTAACAAGATATTTGGCTTCATTAACTACAAATTTGAATCCTTCACTTTCTGCTTTACCAAAAGTTTCTAAAAGCCATTTTTCTTGCCTGTGAAATTTGCCAATTTCTCTATTACGAACATATTCCTGATATAAACTATAATCATGTGAATGATATACTTTAGCATCAGCACAGTAAGCTGTTTTATAACCATTCATCAATAATTTAGCAGCAACATAAGTATCTTCGCCAAAATTTACATCAGGAAAGCCACCTATTTTATTTAATAGCGTTTTTTTATAAGCGCTAAAAGAATCTGATAAAAAAGCTGTTTTTATTCCTTTCTCTTTTTTATCATAAAAATTATTGATTTTAGATATTGGCGGATAATTATATAAACGTGCAAATCTACCTAAAATACCGGTATTTTCATAAGGCATTTGTCTGCCATAAACTGCGGCAATTTTTTCATCACTTATTAAACACTGAACTAATTTTTCAACGGAAAATTCATCATACAATAAAGCATCTTGCGTTAAAAATACTGCTATTTCAGTATTGATTTTCTCTAATGCATATTGACGTGTTTTACCGTGCCCGAATTCTGATTTTGGTATAATTTCTACTGTAAAATTATATTTATCAGCTATACTTACGGTTTCATCCATTGAACTGCTGTCAATTACTAATACCTGCCTAATATTTGCTGTTTGCTTTTTTATCATTAAAGCAAGTTTTTCAAATTCTTTTCCAGCATTATAAGTAGGTATTATTATACTTATAGGTATATTCATCAATACGCACCTTTTCTTAGTAATACTACTTTAAATGTTTTAAACAGTAGCATTAAATCTAGCCACACACTCCAGTTTCTTGTGTACCAACTGTCTAAAAGTACACGCTCTGCGTAATCGATATCGCTCCTGCCGCTTACCTGCCACATGCCGGTTATGCCTGGTTTTACCATCAGGTAGTCGTCGATGTATTCTCCGTACCTTTGCATTTCATCCCTTATTATCGGGCGCGGACCTACAAGGCTCATTTCGCCTTTCAGTACGTTGAATATCTGCGGCAGTTCGTCCAGGCTTGTTTTACGTAAAAACGCTCCGCTTTTTGTTATGCGCGGGTCGTTTTTTAGCTTAAAGTCTTTTTCCCATTCTGCTCTGGCTTCGGCGTCATTTTTTAAAAGCTGCTCCAGCTTTTCTTTGGCGTCTACGCACATGCTGCGGAATTTATAGCAGTTAAATTCTTTGCCGTTTTTGCCTATACGCCTGTGCTTGAAGATTACCGGCCCAGGTGAGTCTTTATATATCCATAAGGCTATTACTATAAGTATCGGACTGATAACGATTGTGCCGGTTATGGTAAGCACGTAGTCAAAGATTGTTTTTATCCATCTATTAACCGGGCGTGCAAGATTATTTTTTAAGCGCAAAAGCATTAGTTTTTCATTAAATAGGCTTTCTGCTTCTATGCCGCCCATTGGTACACCTACAAGGTTTGGTATTACGCCCATACTTTTTACTAAAGGCTGCACTTTATAGATTAACTTTGTAAGTTTACCTTGTTCTAACCCCGGTGCTGCTATAAACACATGGTTAATATTGTATTTTGTTATTACTTGTTCTGCATCACTGAATTTACCAAGTACAGGGTAGTTTTCTAATATTCCTTTTTCTACTTTGTCGTCTTCAAGTAAACCGATTATTTTATAGCCCATACCGGCATCGTTTTTAATGCCTTGTACAAGTAGTTCTGCTGTTTTGCCTGCGCCGATGATGAGTACAGGTATTTGTAATAGCTGATATTTTTCAAGTATCTTTTTAACGATATAACGAAATACTACAAGCAGTATAAAGCTCAATATCCAGAAAACTGCAATAAACATTCTTGAAGTTGAACCTGCAATACGCGCTATATAGAGTAATATGATAATGCTTGTAACAGCGTAGCAGCTGGTAATAAAGAGCTTTTGAATTATCTGCCAGAACTGAGCTCGGCGGTTATAGAGCTGTTCAATATTTAAGAAGATTAAATAAAGCAACGGAAATACTACCCAAAAGTTGAGCCAGGAGATATGCAGGCTGTGATTACCGGTATAGAAGTTACGAAAGTTAAAGGCAAGTTCTTCTGCACATACTATAGCAATGTAATCAACACATATTAATACAAACGGTAGAATAATATTGGTATACTTATTTATTTTTTGCAGATTTTCTGCCACGTTTTCTCACCCTGAGTTTAATTTTTATTTAAAACTTATCTATAACTTTATTTTGCAATCAATTATTATGTATTATATCACTTTTAAAATAAAATCTCTACTCTTGCCTTTTAACTTAACTCTGTTTTTACGAAAAAAAGACTGTCTGCAAGCGCGTTTGCACTTACAAGCAGTCTTTTAAAACCTGTAATTTAAATTTTAGTATTATTTAATTTTTAAGGGTACAGTTTATTTATCGCCCGTGCTGCCGAAGCCGCCGCTGCGGGTTGTGTCGGCGCTGTCGCCGTCAGCCGTAAGGTATTTGTAAAAAATGCCCTGTGCTACGCGCTCGCCCTTTGCCATGGTAACATCGCTGTCCGTTGTGTTATACAAACCCAGCATAATATGCCCTTCGTTATCCTCGTTATTGTAATAATCGGCGTCGATAATGCCAACGTTGTTCACCAGCGCCAGGCCTTTTTTTACCGCCATACTGCTGCGTATATGCACGCCCAAAAACTCATCGTCCTGCATGTAGGCTTTCACGCCGGTCGCTACCATTTGCAACGTATGCGCCTTAATTGTAACATCCTGCGGCAGGCAGATATCGTACCCCGCCGCCATTTTTGTTTTGCGTTCCGGCATGGGGAACTCAACTTCTTTAAAAGAAGCAATTTTTTCAAAACCACGTAATTTCATAGTACACCTCACTATAAAAAATCCCGCCGAAACTAATTCAGCGGGATTTAGTTTTTACTTAAATTATTTGCTTAAGCCGCCTGCCAGCACTGCTTTGCGGGACAGGTTAATGCGGCCCTTCTGGTCGATTTCCGTAACCTTTACAACGATTTCGTCGCCTACGGAAACAACGTCTTCAACTTTATTTACGCGCTCGGTAGAAAGCTGGGAAATATGAACCAAACCTTCTTTGCCCGGCAGAATTTCAACAAAAGCACCAAACGCCATCAGGCGGGTAACTTTGCCGGTATAAACTTTGCCAACTTCCGCTTCGGCGGTAATGCCGTTAATCATATCAATTGCTTTTGCAGCTTCTTCGCTGTTAACTGCGGCAATATATACGCGGCCGTCTTCTTCAATATCAATTTTGGCGCCGGTTTCGTCAACAATCTTTTTGATGGTTTTGCCGCCGGGGCCGATAACCTTGCTGATTTTTTCGGGGTCAATATGGATGGTGGTAATCTTCGGAGCGTATTTGGACAGCTCTTTGCGCGGTTCGGCAATGCAGTCAAGCATAATGCCCATGATGTGTTCGCGGCCGCGTTTAGCCTGTGCCAGAGCCTGTTTGAAAATTTCCTTGTTGATGCCGTCAATCTTAATATCCATCTGGATGGCGGTAATACCGTTTTTGGTACCGGCAACTTTAAAGTCCATATCGCCGAGAGCATCTTCAAGGCCCTGAATATCAGTAAGGATGGTGAAATAATCACCGTCTTTAACAAGGCCCATTGCTACGCCGGCAACCGGTGCTTTAATAGGCACGCCTGCATCCATAAGAGAAAGGGTGCTTGCGCAAACGCTGCCCATGGAGGAAGAACCGTTGGATTCCAGAGTTTCGGAAACCAGGCGGATTGCATACGGGAATTCTTCTTCGGAAGGAATTACCGGCAAAAGTGCACGTTCTGCCAGCGCGCCATGGCCGATTTCGCGGCGGCCCGGGCTGCGCAGCGGTTTGGTTTCGCCAACGCTGTACGGCGGGAAGTTATAGTGATGGATATAACGTTTGGTAAGTTCTACGCCAAGTCCGTCCAAAGTCTGTGCTTCGCTGAGCGGAGCCAGTGCCAGCACGTTTAAAATCTGAGTCTGGCCGCGGGTAAACAGTGCGCTGCCGTGCGGGCGGGCTAAGAGGCCTACTTCGCAGGTTACAGGGCGTACTTCGTCAAGCGCACGTCCGTCCGGGCGGATTTTATCCACGGAAATGGTGCGGCGTACAATCTTTTTAACGAGTTTCTGGGTAATATAAGCAACGTCTTTGGCATTGTCAGGATATTTTTCCATAAATGCGTCAGCGATTTCAGCTTTAATGCGGGCAACGTTTTCTTCGCGTTCCAGCTTGTTGGCGTCCATCAGGGCTGCTTTCAGCTGTTCAGCGCCGTAAGCTTCAATTTCTGCGGCAAGTTCGGCAGGAGGTTCGTAAACAGGCACTTCCATTTTGGGTTTGCCAACTTCTGCCATAATTTTTTCCTGCCATTCAACCAGCTTTTTAATTTCTTCGTGGCCAAACCAGATAGCGTCCAGCATTTCGTCTTCGCTGATTTCCTTGGCACCTGCTTCAACCATCAAAATAGCGTCTTTGGTGCCTGCAACAGCAAGGTTCAGGCGGCTTACTTTAGCCTGTTCAATGGTCGGGTTAATAATGTATTGGCCGTCAATCATGCCTACGCGCACACCGGCGATAGGGCCTTCAAACGGAATATCGGAAATGGAAAGTGCGCAGGAAGCGCCAATCATTGCCGGAATATCCGGTGCGTTGTCCGGGTCTACGGAAACGGCGGTTGCAACAATCTGCACGTCGTTGTGGTAGCCTTCCGGGAACATCGGGCGGATCGGGCGGTCGATAAGGCGGCTGGTTAAAATAGCGGTTTCAGCCGGGCGTCCTTCACGTTTAATAAAGCCGCCGGGGATTTTACCCACAGCGTACATTTTTTCTTCAAAATCAACAGTCAAAGGGAAAAAGTCTACACCTTCACGCGGTGTTTTTGTACCGGTAGCAGCAACTACTACCGCAGTGTCGCCATAGCGCACCAATACTGCGCCGTTGGCCTGCTTGGCAATTTTGCCGATTTCCATCGTCAGCGTTCTGCCGCCAAGCTCAATGCTGTAACTATGCATTTTTTGTCCTCCTAATTTTCTCTCATTTTTGGTTTACCTGCCATATATTCTACAACATTTTTTATTTTCCTTCACTATTTTTTACAAAATTTTTTAATTTTTTTGCTTTTTTTATGCAGCAAAAAGCCCCTGCCCGTTTTTACGGCAGAGGCTTTGGCAAAACTATTCTATTTTTTCAAACATATTGGCGCCCATACCGCACAGAGGGCATTTATAATCCTCCGGTAAAGTTTCGCCTTCATATATATAGCCGCAAACCTTGCAGCGCCATTTATGCGTGCCAATATCCTGCTGCGGTGCAGCTACTTCTGCCGCAGGCTGTTTTTCCGCGCCGGGCGCGATATATACGCCGCCCAAATCCACACTGCGGTCAAAATATACGGTATGCAGCATCTGTTCCGCCAGTTCGCTCAGCGGCCTGCCGTAAAAATCTGCATACAAAGCTTTAATTTCCGGGTTTTCGTGGCTTAAACGCAGCTTCATGCTGCTGTCACGCTTATAAAGACCTTCAATGCGTGCCGCACGCAGAGCGTCGCCCTTATATTCCTTGTCTTTTGGCTGTCCGCCGCCGCCGATGCAGCCGCCCGGGCATGCCATAACTTCCACAAAGTGGTACTCTGCTTCGCCTGCTTTAATTTTTTCAATCAGTTTGCGGGCGTTGGCAGTGCCGTAAACAACGGCCACTTTAACCTTGGTGCCTTCAATGTCAACCTCCGCCTCGCGGATGCCGTCCATACCGCGTACGGGCTGCAAATCGTACAAAGCCTGCGGTGCGTCCTTGCCGGTTGCGTAGCAGTAAGCAGTACGGATTGCCGCTTCCATAACGCCGCCGGTGTTGCCGAAAATAACGCCTGCGCCGCTCGCCTGCCCCATTAAATCATCATAGGCAGAATCCTCCAGCGCGGCAAAATCAATACCTTCGTCTTTGGCCAGCATTGCCAGTTCGCGCGTGGTAATAACGTAGTCCATATCGCGCATATCTTCAATGCCAAGGTAACGCCCGGCCGCATTCATCTCGCCGCGGCGGATTTCAAACTTTTTGGCAGTGCAGGGCGTAACTGCCACGTTGACAATTTTACGCGGGTCAATGCCCATTTTTTGGGCAAAATAGGTTTTAATGGTTGGTCCCTGCATGCCGATAGGGCTTTTGGCACTGGAAATATGCGGCAGCATTTCTGGATAATACGTTTCGGCAAATTTAACCCACGCCGGGCAGCAGCTGGTAAACTGCGGCAGCGGCTTATTGCCTTCGGTAATACGCTGTAAAAGCTCGCTTGCTTCTTCCACAATCGTCATATCGGCGGCAAAATTGGTATCAAGCACATAATCTGCGCCAAGCCTGCGCAAAAGCGCAACCATTTTGCCTTCAACAAAGCTGCCGTCGGGCATGCCGAATTCTTCGCCCAAAGCAATACGCACGGAAGGCGAAGTGCTGAAAATAACAATTTTATCCTCATCACGGATTTCCGCCATTACCTGATACGCTTCTATTTTTTCGGTAATGCTGTCTGCCGGGCAAACATTGGCGCACTGCCCGCAGTTAATACAGATAGGCTTATCACCCGTTGCCTTAAGGTCATAAGTTCCGCATACGCCGATATAATCGGTGCAGACGGTTTTGCAGTTTCCGCATTTAATGCACTTAAACTCCAGACGCTGGATGGAAGGATTATCCGGCTCGATGGCAACGCGGATATCCGTAAATTGGTGTTTGCTCATAGCTGCCTCCTTTTGAATCTTCTTTAAAATAACTGCTGCTTTAATTATACCTTACAGCCAAAGAAAACACAACAGAGTGCTAAAAGAAAACAATTATTTTTTGTAGTAATATTTGTAAGCGGCAAAAATAAGTATTGCCACCGTTACCAGCACGGCAAGGCGTTCGCTGTGCTGCTGAAAATTAACAATGTCGTGCCCTATAACAACTTCCAGCGCCGTTGAAGGGAACTTGCCTATAAGGTTGGCAATAATGTAATCGCGCGTGGAAATTTTGCTTACCGCGCCAATCGCCGTCAAAATTCCGGACGGAAAATACGGCAGCATTCTTGCCGCCGCCATCCATTGCAGCCCTTTGCGCCCGCTCAAATCGTCAATCTTCATCAGCATCGGGCTTTTGGCAATCATCTTCTCGGCAGCGCCGCGGAACAGATAACGCATCAGCCAGAAGCTGATAACAACGCCGGTTGTTTCTGCCAGCCACGAAATTAAAATGCCCAGCGGCAAACCGAAAATAAGCCCGTTGGCGGTAGAAATAAAGATGGACGGGAAAATGCTGCCAGCATTGATTAATACATCAAGCAGGAAGCTGATAAGCATTGCCCACGCCCCAAAAGAGCGGAAATACGCTGCCAGCGCTTCCACATCGCCGCTGACGGCCAGGGCAAACATTTTTTTTACTTCTTCACCGGCAAACAGCCACGTTAACAAAGCGGCCAGGGCTAAAATAATTACCGCAGCCGCCTGTGATGCTTTTTCCGGGTTTTGATACCATTTTTCTTCCGCCATTGGGGCCTCCGTTACGAATTGAATATACGTTTAAAACGTTCGTCAAACTGCGCATCCAGAACTTTGGTAATTTCTGCCGTCTGTCCTGCGTCTGCCAGCGTTTTTTTGGCAAGGGCTCGCGCTTCTATCAAAACATCTGTATCTTGAAGTATATCAGCAATATATAAATCAGGCAAGCCATGCTGCCGCAGGCCAAAAAGCTGGCCCGCGCCGCGCAGTTTTAAATCCTGCTCGGCAAGGTAAAAACCGTCGTTTGATGTATGCAGAACGTTAAGGCGCGCCAGTGTTTCCTGGCTGTCAGAATCAGTAAGCAGCACGCAGAAAGACTGTGCCTCGCCGCGCCCTACGCGCCCGCGCAGCTGGTGCAGCTGGGCAAGGCCGAAACGGTCGGCGTTTTCAATAATCATCAGTGTGGCATTTGGCACGTTAACGCCAACTTCTATAACCGTAGTGCTGATAAGCGCCTTCATTTTACCGGCGGCAAAATCTTCCATCACTGCTTCCTTCTCGGCAGGCTTCATTTTGCCGTGCAGCAGTGCACAGGGTATATCCTTTAAAAAAGTACGCTGCAATTCTTCATAAACTTCCGCTGCCGCACGCACGCCTAGCATTTCACCCGGCTCTATCACCGTGCAGACGATATATGCCTGGTGCCCGGCTTTAATCTGCCGCACCATGCCTGCGTAAACCTCGCGCCGCTTGTCGCCGGTGTAGCACAGCGTTTTTATGCTCTTTCTTCCCGGCGGCATTCCCTTCATTACCGAAACATCCAAATCACCGTACACCGTCAGCGCCAGCGTGCGCGGTATCGGCGTTGCCGTCATAACCAGAACATCCGGCTCGTAAGCCGATTTATTTGCCAGTTTGGCGCGCTGCTCAACGCCGAAGCGGTGCTGTTCATCCGTAACGACGAGCGCGAGTTTATCGAAGATAACGTCATCCTGTATTAAAGCATGTGTGCCTACAAGCACCTGCAAATTGCCTGCTGCAAGGTTTTCCAAAAGTTCGCGGCGGCGCACGCCTTTAACGCTGCTTGTTAACAGCCCGCAGCTGATACCGGCAGGCTCCAGAAACGCCTGCAAAGTTTCGTAATGCTGCTGGGCCAGAATTTCTGTCGGCACCATAATGCAGGCCTGATACCCGTTTTCCGCAGCCTTGGCAAGCGCCAGCGCCGATACAACGGTTTTGCCGCTGCCAACGTCGCCCTGCAAAAGCCTGTGCATGGGCTTTTTATCCTGCATGTCAAGGCTTATATCCTGCCATGCCTTTTGCTGCGCTTCCGTAAGTTTAAAAGGCAGCTGCGCCAGCACTTTTTGCAAAAGCGTGCCGTCAGGCGCCATTTTTATGCCGCTGCGCGTGCTTTTTACCCTGCTGCGGTAATACAAAAGCCCGCACTGCAATAAAAACAGTTCTTCAAAAATAAAACGGCTGCGTGCCCGGGTAAGTTCCGCAAAACTTACGGGAAAATGAATGTTTTTAACGGCTTCAAAACGCGGAGGCAGTTTTTTGGCGTCAATTATTTCCTGCGGCAGCGATTCCGGCAGGTAGTCTTCTGCCATGGCCAGAGCCGTTTTAACGGCTGTACGCACATTCTGCTGCGTCAGAGCGCCGCTTAAAGCATACACCGGCAAAATACCGGGTGCAGAAACGCTTTCGCCGTCTTTTAAAATCTGCACGTAAGCATCCGTTACCATTTTTGCCCCGCGTCCCGGCTGCACCTTGCCGTCCACCAAAAGCTGCGTGCCCGGCTTAAAATTGCGCGTTTGAAAGCGCTGATGCGAGAACATATACAGCTCCGCAAAGCCGGTAGCGTCTTTAAGCGTTACCAGCGTATAACGCATGCGCCTTGCCGATATTCTGTCCGCCACGCGGTAAACCTCAGCGCAAAACAACTGCTTTTCTCCGTCTGTTGTAAGCTCCGCTATTGTTTTAACTTTGCTCTGGTCTACATAAGTACGGGGATAACGGTTCAGCAAATCGCCAATGGTAAAAATGTTTAAATTGGCAAAATCTGCCGCTTTTTTAGGCCCGATACCCTTTAATTTTGTAATTGGCTCCTGCCACCACATAAAATCACACTGCCAATCTAAAAATAACTTGCTTTTAATTTCATTCTATGGTATGATACTTCTGTTAAATTTGTAACTGATGCTGGAATTACGTTAAGGAGGTGGGACTCATGGCATCCATTTGCGAAGTTTGCGGCAAAGGTATTCAAGCTGGTTGTAACGTCAGCCATTCCAATAGACATTCTAAACGCGCTTGGAAACCGAACATTCAGCAAGTAAGAGCCGTTGTAAACGGTTCTGTAAAACGTATTAACGTTTGCACCCGTTGCTTGCGTTCCGGTAAAGTTAACCGCGCTATCTGATTGTTACGGATTATAAAAGAAGCCTGATACCTTGGTATTTGGCTTCTTTTTTATTGGCTGAGCGCCAATTAGTGCCGAGTAATAACGATGGCAATAATTGTGCCAGCGAAGCTACGCAAATTTTGCGATTGAATAATGAGCAAAATTTACGGACCTAAATGCTGCAACTACATCTAATTTTTAATAAAAGTATCTTAAATAAAACTATAATACAGAAAACGGTATAACAAAATGTTATACCGTTTTATTTTTTATCTTCTTGAGCGGGCAACTTCCGCAGGTTCCCAACCTCGGCACTGCATAAAATCAAGCAGGCTGCCTGTAAAATACAGCGGCTTTGCCCTCAGGCTTTTTATATCGGAAGAACCCGTTAACAGCATCAGCATGCGCAGTTCTTCTTCGGCCTGCAAAATTATTTCTGCCGCCGCGTCCTCGCCTTTGTTTACAGCCGCTTCCAGCACATTGCCGGCCATGCCGGCTATATCCGCGCCAAGTGCCAGTGCCTTTGCCGCGTCCAAGCCGCTGCGTATGCCGCCGCAGGCTGCAATATAACCTTCGTTGCCGCATACACCGCCCGCTTCCAAAAGCGATTGGGCCGTATTAAGCCCCCAGCCGTTTAAAAACGCCGTGCCGCCGTAGCGTTCCGCCTCAATAGCCGGAAAATTAGTACCGCCTGCGCCGCCGACATCAAAACAGGTAAAGCCCGCTTTTAAAAGCTGCTTAACCTGCCGCGCCGCCATGCCGCAGCCGGTTTCCTTAACTATTACCGGCACAGGGCATTTATCAAGTATGCGCTGCATATTGGCAAACAGGCCTTTAAAATCCCTGTCGCCTTCGGGCATAATCAGTTCCTGTGCAGGGTTTAAATGTATCTGCAAGGCATCGGCGTTAAGCATGCGCACAGCCTCCAGCGCTTCTTCCGGCGTAGCCAGTGCGCTGGTATTGGCAAAAACAATGCCGTCCGGGTATTCCTCGCGTACAACTTCGTAGCTTTGGTAGTTGGTTTTATTTTTAACAGAACCGTACTGCGAGCCTACTGCTATTGCCGCACCCGCTTTTTTGGCCGCACGCGCAAGCCGCCTGTTAATTTCCGTAACGGCGTCTGCCCCGCCCGTAACGGCGTTAATTAAAAACGGAGATAAAAAGAAAATGCCGCCGAACTGTGAGGAAAGGACTATATCCTGCGGGTTAAGCTCCGGCAGGCAGTTATGTACAAAATGTACATTCTCCAAACCGTTGGTGAGCGGTCCGTCACCAAGCTTCAGCGCATATTTGATATGGTCAAGTTTCCTCTGTTCACGCGACATTAATTACCACCGTAAAATTATTTTAAAGTTTCAAGCTGTTCGGAAAGGTCAAGAGTCAGTTCCGGTTTGTTGTTAAGGTAAGCACTGTATTCTGCTTTTTCTTTTTCTTTGGCAGCTTTGGCAATGCTCAGGCCGATTTTTTTGTGTTCCATATCTTTTTTGATAACTTTAACAACAACTTCCTGGCCTGCTTCAAGAACGTCTTCCGGTTTTTCAACGCGGGTATCGGCAATTTCGGATACGTGTACAAGTCCTTCTACCCTGTCGGTTACTTTAACGATAGCGCCGAAAGGCAGGAAACGGGTTACAATGCCTTTAACGATAGCGCCTTCCGGAAGTGCGTTTGCTTCGGTTACCCAGGGATCTTCCTGAGTAGCTTTAATGCTGAGGGCAACGCGTTTGTTTTCGCGGTCAATTTTCTTAATGAGAACGGTAACTTCGGTTTCTGGTTCGAAATCGCTTGCTTTTACGTTGCGGTCCCAGGAAAGTTCGGTATTGTGAACAAGACCAACAAGGCCTTTGCCTACTTCTACAAACAGGCCGAAATCAGCAATGCGCAGAACTTTACCCGGTACAACCTGGCCTTCTTCAACGCTGTTGTATGCTTCTTCTTCAGCAGCTTCGCGTGCTGCTGCACGTTCTGCAGCTCTGGCAGCTTTAGCTTCGCGCCATGCCTGTGCTTTTGCTTCGCGTTCAGCGCGCAGCAAATCGCGGCGGGAAACTACCAGGCGTTTTTTAGCAGTGTCAACTTCAATAATTTCTGCTTCCAGTTCCTGGCCGATATACGGAGTGAAGTCCTCAACGCGTTTCAGTTCAACATGGGATGCGGGCATAAAGCCTTCAACGCCTTCAACTGCAACTGCAAGGCCTACAATGTTTTTCTGGCGGTTTTTAATTACGCGCAGAACTTTAACGGTTGCCGGGCGTTTTTCGCCTTCAGCAAGTTCGGGAACGTTTTTCCATGCTGCGTCCTGCTCAGCACGGATTTTGGAAAGGCGTACAAAATCATCTTTGGAAGTGCCGGGAATAACCTTTGCTTCAACTTCGTCGCCTACATTAATTGTTTTTGCTACTTCTTCAGGATCTCCGGCAGCCCATTCGCTGTAAGCAATGGCGCCTTCTTTCATATAGCCAAAGTCTACATAAACTTCATCCTTATCTTTTTGAATAACAGTAGCCTTCACGATTTTGCCGGGATAAATGTCGTTGTTTTCCCAACTCTGCTCCAGCATACTTTCAAAAGATTCCATGTTTTCCATGTTTTCCATTACAAATAAAGCCTCCTTGATTAATCGGTCCGGCGTCGAAGCACCGGCCGTTATGCCAATTTTGGTGCAACCACGAAACATTTCCGGTTTTAATTCCGCAGCCGTTTCGATGTGGTATGCAATTTTACAGCGTGCAGACACAATATCATATAAATGCCTTGTGTTGGCGCTGTTTTTACCGCCGATAACAATAAATGCATCAACTTTTTCCGCAAGTTCCCCCGCAGCATTCTGACGCTCGCTTGTTGCCGTACAGATAGTTTTTTCTATTTTGTACTCTCCCGGCCTTTCTTTTTGAATTCCGGCAAGCAGTTCTTCAAATTTTGCCAGCTCAAAAGTAGTCTGAATCGTAACTCCATATTTATCTGCAACGGGTATACCGGCAATATCTTTATTATATTCTACTATTATAGCATTTTTTCCTGCCCATGCCGAGATACTTTTTACTTCAGGATGATTTTTTTCTCCGATAATTATAACAAAATATCCTTCGTCGGCCAATTTTTTTGCTTTTAACTGTGCTGCGCGCACATGCGGGCAGGTTGCATCAATAATATTCAGCCCTTTTTCTTCCGCAGCGGCGTAAACTTCAGGCCCAACTCCGTGCGAACGGAAAATAACCGTATCACCATTTTTAAAACTGTCAAGGCTGTCACAGCAGCTTACTCCGCCTGCTGCCAGCTCCGCCGTAAGCTGCGGATTATGTATAAGCGGCCCCAAGGTTGCCGCGTGCGTTTCTTTGCCGCATTCGCCGCGCGCCATATCCACCGCGCGCTTAACTCCATAGCAAAAGCCGCATGGCTCTGCCACAAACACCTGCATGTTACTTCACTCCCTGCAGAGCTTTTATGTCTGCCGTTAATTTATCTGTCAAATCCTGCAAAACTTCTTTATTTAAGCCAACCGGCGGAAAAGGCACCGGCGTGCCGAATTTTACAACAACCTTAGGCCACAGCCTACCGCAGCGCTTGATATCGGTGCCGCTTACTGCCGTCGGCACAATAACGGCGTTTGTTTTGCCTGCCATCATCAGTGCGCCGGGTTCAAGTTTGCCAAGCTGCCCGGTTTTGCTGCGCGTCCCTTCGGGGAATATCGCCAGCACCTCGCCGCTTTGCAGAATTTCAATGCCGTGCTTGATTGCCGCCCTGTCCGCGCCGCCGCGGTTAACGGGAAACGCGCCAAGAGTTTTATAAATATAGCCGAGCACCGGCACGAAAAGTTCGCGCTTGGCCATAAAATGCACCTTTCGCGGTGCCGCAACGCCAATAACCGGCGGGTCGAGCAGGCTTAAATGGTTGCTTGCTATAACAAGCGGGCCTGTTTTGGGAATATTTTCCGCGCCGTGTACTTCAAGACGCAGAAAAATTTTAAACAAAATTCCCAGTACAACATCCAAAAATGAATACAGCATCTTATTTCTCCTGTACTGCTTTTAAAATATGCTCTGCCACTTCGTCTATCGTCATATCGGAAGTATCTAAAAACTCAGCATCGTCAGCCTGTTTAAGCGGAGCAATTTCGCGTTCGCTGTCCTGTTTGTCGCGGAAAGCGATTTGTTTCTCAAGTTCTGCCAAATCAACTTTTTCGCCTTTGGCAAGCATTTCTTTATAGCGACGCATAGCGCGTTCCTTAACGCTGGCCGTTAAAAATATTTTTACCTGTGCATGAGGAAACACCACGGTGCCAATGTCACGCCCGTCCATAACAACGCCGCCGGCTTCGCCCATACGGCGCTGCTGGTTTACCATTTCAGCACGCACGCCGCCCACGGCGGATACTTTGGAAACAACGGCCGTTACTTCCGGAGAACGGATTGCTTCCGTAACTTCCGTGCCGTCAACAAAAACGCGGTTGGCGTTTGCTTCGGGCTTAAAAGTAATTACCATTTCCTGCGCCAGTTTTTCTACCAGCTCCGGGCTGAACGGTTTTTCCGTTTGCAGAAACTTCCACGCAACGGAGCGGTACATGGCCCCGGTATCAATATAAATGTAACCAAGTTTGCCTGCGACCAGTTTGGCTATGGTGCTTTTTCCGGCACCGGCCGGGCCGTCGATGGCAATTACCGGTTTTTGTGCATTCATTTTATCCCCACCTGTTTTTATATTTGTGCGGCAAAGGTGCCTGCGGCATAACCAGTAGAAAACGCCGCCTGCAAATTATAGCCGCCCGTATAACCGTCGATATCCATTACTTCGCCCGCAAAAAACAGCCCTTTTATTAATTTTGATTCCATTGTTTTAGGGTCTATTTCCTTCAGGCTTACGCCGCCCGCCGTTACAATGGCTTCCGCTATCGGCCTTGTGCCGGTAATGGGTACTGTAAACGCTTTTAAAACATCAACAAGGCGGCGGCGTTCTGCGCGCGAAAGCTGGTTGACAAATTTTTCTTCATCAATAAACGCCTGGTCAAGCACCGGCGCAATAAGCCTCTGCGGCAACAAATCCTTCATGCCGTTGGGCATTTGCTTGCGGCTGTACTGCGTAAAATCGCGCTGCAAACGCGCGTCCAGCTTGTCTTTATCAAGCGCAGGCTTTAAATCAATAGCAAGTTCAACATCATGCGCGCCTTTGGCAAAGGCTTCCGCCACGCATTTACTCAGCGAAAGTATTATCGGGCCCGATACGCCGAAATGCGTAAAGAGCATTTCACCGAACTCCGAGCCTATTTTTTTGCCGTCCGCATAAACGGTGCCTTCTATATTGCGCAGGCTTAAGCCCTGCAATCCTGCAATGTAGGGCGAATCGCTTTCAAGCGGAACCAGGCTTGGCGCCAGCGGTACAATGGTGTGCCCCAACGCTTTGGCAAGTTTCACGCCGCTGCCGTCGCTGCCGGTGCCCGGGTAAGATGACCCGCCTGCCGCCAGAATAACGGCGTCGGCCGCAAATTTCTGCCCGTCGGCAGTTACAGCGCCCGTTATTTTGCCGAATTCTGCCGTAATGCTTTTTACTTTGCAGTCTGTAAGCAGCCTGCCGCCATAGTTTTTATAAATTTTAACAAGAGTATCAACAACGTCAGCCGCCTTGTCGCTTACAGGAAACACCCTGCCGCCGCGTTCAACCTTGGTAGGCAGGCCGTTATCCTCCAGAAGCTGCACAATATCCTGATTGGTAAAGCGGCGCAGCGCACTGTTTAAAAAGCGGCCGTTGCCGGGTATGTTTTTAATAATTTCCTGCAAATCGCAGTTATTGGTAATATTGCAGCGCCCCTTGCCGGTAATAAGTATTTTTTTGCCGGGGCGGCGCATTTTCTCTAAAATTACGGTTTGGGCGCCGCTCTGTGCTGCGGCAATGCCTGCCAAAAGGCCCGCAGCCCCGCCGCCGATAACAAGTACATTAGCCATTAAGCTTTGCCGCCTTTTTTAAAGTTTCTGCCTCGTCCTCGTTAAGTTCGCGCATTTTGCCCTTGCTTAAACCCTTTAAGCTGAGCGTGCCAAACTTAATGCGTTTAAGATTGCGCACCGGAAAGCCGATATAATCGCACATACGGCGGATTTGGCGGTTGCGCCCTTCATGTATGGTAATATCAAAATATGTCATATTTCTTTCGTGGTCATATTCCAGAAGCGTTACAACGGCAGGAGCCGTCACACCGTCATCAAGTTTAACGCCAAGGCGCAGCAAATCGAGCTTTTCCTGCGGCACAATGCCCGGCACGCCCACGCGGTAAGTTTTGTTTACCTCACGGCTCGGGTGCATCAGCCCCTGCGCCAGCGCGCCGTCATTTGTTAAAAGCAAAAGCCCTTCCGTGTTATAGTCAAGCCTGCCAACGGGGAACACGCGCTGCGACAGATCCTTAACATAATCGGCCACGGTGCGCCTGCCCTGCGGGTCGCTCATGGTTGTTACCACTCCGCGCGGTTTGTAAAACAAATAATATGCCTTACGCTCACGTTTAATGGGCTTGCCGTCAACGGTAATAAAGCATTTTTCATCAACCTTGGTGCCGAGTTCTTTAACGACTTTGCCGTTAACCTTCACTCTGCCGCCAAGTATATATTTTTCTGCTTCGCGCCGCGAAGCAACGCCGGCTGCCGCCAGCACTTTCTGCAATCGTTCTTCCATGTATTATACTCCGTCATTTTGTATATTGCTGTCTGTATCTTTCAGACTGTCCAAAAGCGAAATCTGTTCAGGCCCGCTGCTGTCCTCATCCGGCAAAGCAGGCAAATCCTTCAGTGAATTAAGCCCGAAAGTAAGCAAAAATTTATCTGTCGTTGCGTAAAGAATCGGGCGTCCGAGCGCTTCCTTGCGCCCTGCTTCGCAGATAAGCCCGTATTCCAGAAGCGTATTTACAACGCCGTCCACCTTAACACCGCGGATAGCTTCCATTTCGCCGCGCGTTACCGGCTGCTTAAACGCAACAATGGCCAAAGTTTCCATTGCCGCTGCCGATAATTTTACTTCCTGCACGCGCTCCAGCTGTTTTAAAAGGGCATAATGCTGGGGCTTGGCGCACAGCTGATAGCCGCCCGCCACTTT
The DNA here is from genome assembly GCF_023336935.1 of Phascolarctobacterium sp. ET69. GTDB lineage: Bacteria > Bacillota > Negativicutes > Acidaminococcales > Acidaminococcaceae > Fusicatenibacter_A > Fusicatenibacter_A intestinipullorum. The sequence goes on along the minus strand of NZ_JAMBLR010000001.1, from coordinate 202,732 downwards.
GCGCAGGCATAAGCCGCGGTTTTCTTCATTGTAGCTTTCTTCAAGCATGGTTAAAAGTTCCCACACCTGCGGCTTGTCAAGCTGCATAATACCGGCAATCTGTGCTACCGTAAGCGGCTCGCCTGCCGCAAACAGCAAAGCCTCCAGAGAGCCCTGCAAATATTCATGAAACATTGTTTTCGCCCTCCCGGTGCAGGAATATGTATATCGGCGCAAAAGGCTCCGTCTGCGTTATATTTATAATGTTCAGCTTCAGCAGTTCCAAAAGCGCTAAAAATCCGGCTATTTTTTCACTGCGCGAGCCAGTGCTGCTGAAAACTTCTTTAAATTCCACACCGTTTAAACGGCGCTTAAGCAGGCTGACAATTTCTGCCATTTTTTCCTGCACGCTGAACTCCTGACGCTCAATAAAAGCCGTGGTTTCGTGCCCGGCAGCCAAAAGCGCCAACAGGCTTTTTACCAAATCGCCCGCCTGATACTGTGCAATGCTGCGGTTTATCCTGCCTTCTGCCAGCGGCCTGCGGTAAACGTAACGCTCCGCCGCCGTTTTCATTTCGGTAAGTTTTGCCGCACACGCTTTAATGCGCCTGTACTCAATCAGCATCTCCACCAGCATGGTGCGCGGGTCTGCTTCTTCCTCGTCGGTTTCGGGCACAGGTTTCGGCAAAAGCATTCTCGATTTTATCTGCAGAAGTGTTGCCGCCATTACCAGAAACTCACTGGCAATTTCCATGTCAAATTCCGCCATGGCGGATAAATAAGCAATGTACTGCTCTGTAATTTCCGCTATGGGAATATCGTAAATATCTATTTTATCTCTTTCGATAAGGTACATTAAAAGGTCCAGCGGGCCTTCAAAATCACTGACTTTTAAAGATAAATCTGCCATAAATTATACTGCCCGGCCTTTAAGCCCTGCCAATATGGCGGCAATCCCTTCGTTAATATCAGAAAAATATTCCTAAAACAGTGTTGATGAGCTCTAAATAAGCCAAAGCAAACGGCGTAATAATATAGCTGATAAGCCCGCTTGCCACAAGGGCTATAAGAATATAAAAACCGTAACGCCCTACAAAACTGTTATATTTGTATGCAGTCTGCGGCGGCAAAAATTCATCCAGCAGGCGTGAACCGTCCAGCGGCGGTATGGGCAGCAGGTTAAAAAAGGCAAACCATACGTTATACTGCATAGTCCACAACAAAAACGCGCTGACGCCGGGGGTTAAAACATGCAATCTCTGCATGGAAACCATAATCAGAGCCGCAAGAAAACATAAAAACAAATTAGCAGCAGGCCCTGCCAGAGATACTTTTATCATGCCTTCGCGCCTGTTGCGGAAATTATTGGGGTTAATGGCAACCGGCTTTGCCCAGCCGAAATGGAACAAGGCCAGCATTATTGCGCCCAAAATATCAAGATGCGCCAGAGGGTTAAAGGTTAAACGCCCAAGATAACGCGGCGTAGGGTCACCCATGGCATCTGCCGTAAGGGCATGGGCATACTCATGTATGGTAATGGCAATTAAAAGTGCCGGTACCGTATAAATCATCGAACTAAAATCAAACATAAAACCCTCCACTAAAACAAACTAAACAATAATATTATTATAACGTATTTTTATAAAAAAGAAAACGGGACTGTAACAGACAGCCCCGTTTTTTGCAAATATTTTATTTACCGGTAAAACGCGGTGCGCGTTTTTCTTTAAAAGCGGCTATGCCTTCGCGGCAGTCTTCCGTTGCCATGCAGAGAGTCTGGGCTACGGCTTCCGTATCAAGCACATCGTCAAGGCTCATGGCAGTATTGTTAACGTACTTTTTAATCAGCGCCAGCGAAAGCGGTGCCGATTCAGCAAGCCTTGCCGCCATTTTATAAACTGCGCCCTGCAGTTCTTCCGCAGTGCATACATGGTTCAGCATGCCGAAGCGTTCTGCCGCAGCGGCGTCAATCAAATCGGCGGTAAACATCAGTTCCTTGGCACGGTGTACGCCAACTGCTTTCGGCAAAAAGTACAGGCCGCCGCAATCGGGTATCAGGCCAACCTTGGCAAAACTCTGCGCAAAACGTGCAGTATCAGCGGCATATACCAAATCACAGGCCAGCATCAAATTAACGCCTGCACCGGCCGCAACTCCGTTAACCATGGCAATAAACGGTTTGTCAATAGTTGTAATGCGTTTGGCAACCGCGCCCACTTTAATAATAAAGGCACGGCGGGCACCGGCATCGGGCAATGCTTCCAAAAACGGCAGGTCGCCGCCTGCACAAAAGGCCTTGCCGCTGCCGGTAAGCACTACGCAGCGGATTTCTTCATCCTGCTCTGCCCTGTCAAGAGCTTCGTGCAAACCGTCAATAAGCTTGTCATTCATGGAGTTCAGGCTTTTCGGGCGGTTCAGCGTAATGGTTGCTACATGGTTTTCAACACTAAACAAAACTGCTTCTTCCATATTTTCAGCCTCCTTTGGCATACTACCACTGCTGTTATTTATGTTCTTTTTTCAGTTCGTCCAGTAAAAACTCGTTTTTAACGCGTATATAAGTCCCCTTCATGCCGAGGGATTTTGTTTCTATCAAACCGGCGCTTTCAAACTTTCTTAACGCGTTTACAATAACGGAACGCGTAATGCCAACGCTGTCGGCAATTTTAGAAGCAACCAGCAGCCCTTCCGTGCCGTTAAGCGCTTCCATAATGCTGTTAATGGCCTCCAGCTCCGAAAACGAAAGTGTGGAGAAGGCTATCTGCACCATGGCTTTTTTGCGGGCTTCTTCTTCCACGCGCGCTGCACGCTCATGCAGAATTTCAACGCCGATAACAGCCGCCGCGTATTCGGCCAGCAGCAAATCTTCGTCATTAAATTCACGGTCATACTTGGCAACAATTAAAGTGCCGATACGCTCGCCGTTGCCGTAAATAGGCACAATTGTTGTACGCTTATCGCCAAAATAGCATTTGGTGCCCTTTAAAAAGGAGCATTCCTCGTTTACATGGCCGATATTGGAAACAGTTTCCCTTGTTTCCATTATAAAATTAAGGTAAGACGGAGGAAAACGCTTTACATCAAGCACCTGCTCGCGCATAATATCACATTCAAAATCGTCAAGCAGCGCATAGCCTTTAATGCCGCCCTTACGGCCGACAATATAGACATTAGCCACTATAACGTCCTTCAGCAGGCGGGCAATGGCATTAAATTCCACTTTCTCACCGCGCTGAAGCAATTTGTTGATTTTTCTTGTTTTTTCTAAAAGTTCCACAATAGCCCCTCCAATCTACGCGCGCGGGAAATTCTTCTCATAAACAGAAGTAATCCTCTCCGTCGTTACATGCGTATAAATCTGAGTAGTTGACAGATTAGCATGGCCCAAAAGCTCCTGCACCGCCCTCAAATCCGCACCGTGGTCCAGCAAATGAGTGGCAAAGGTATGCCGTATTGTATGCGGCGAAACATTTTTTCTTAAGGCCAGCTTTTTAATATATTTATCAAGTATGCGGCGTACGCTGCGGTCCGTAAGCGGACCGCCCAGGCGGTTAACCAGCAGTTTATCGTGCGGTGCGGCGTTATAGCGTGCCATTAAGGCCTGCCTTGCCCCGTTAAGGTATTTTTCTACAGCTTCGCGGCAGGTATGGCCAATAGGCACCAGCCTGTCTTTATTGCCTTTGCCGTGCAGCAGCACAAACATATTGCCAAGGTCAATCGTATCAAGCGTAAGCCCTACCAGCTCCGAAACACGGCAGCCGGTGGCATACAAAAGTTCCAGCACTGCCTGGTCACGCAGGCCCAGTTCACCTGTTGTATCGGGCAGTTCCAAAAGCTCGTTAACTTCAAACTCCTCCAAAAATACGGGCAGGTGCTTTTCAAGTTTCGGTGTCCGCACTTTTACAAAAGGATTCTGCTTTACTTTGTTTTCTCTTTGCAGGTATTTATAAAAAGAACGCAGGGCAGATATTCTGCGGGCAATGGTTGTGCGCGCATATTTTTTGCCGTTCATGTCAGCCAGATAGGAACGGATATCCAGCACGTTTATTTCCTGCCAGTTAAAGCCGCCGGGATAACGTGTTTTTAAAAATCCGGCAAATATGTCTATATCTGCCGCATAATTTTTTACCGTAAGCGCAGAAGTATTTTTTTCAACTGCAAGGTACTGCAAAAATTTATGCACTTCCGGATATGCGTTTGCTGCTTCTTTCATAAATATCCCTCTTTTAAAGTAAAATTATAGTATCATAATTGTTAAACAATTTCAATAATTGCTATCCATATTTTTTAAATTTTCTGCGTTTTTATTTTTTGCAAAGCCCAAAAACGCAAAAAGCAGCGGTTTTAAAGCCGCTGCCTCATATTTTACCGCATTTTAAAGCCCGGTATTTAATTGTTTCTGCACCTCTGCCAGTGCTTCAAGCGCCCTTTCGGCAATCATTGCATTTTTTATCTTTTTGCCGCGTACGCGCTTGCCGAGCGGCGGAATTAAGCCAAAATTAACATTCATCGGCTGGAAATTTTTAATTTCCGGGCTGCTGATGTAATGCGCCAGTGCCCCATGTGCCGTTTCCGGCGGAAAATCAACCGACGGCTGCCCCAGCACCCTGCGTGCGGCATGGATGCCTGCCATAAGCCCGGACGCTGCCGATTCAACATAGCCTTCCACACCGGTGAACTGACCTGCGAAGAATAAACGCGGCTGAATGCGCAGGCTGAAGTCGGCATTTAAAAGTTTGGGAGAATTGATATAGGTATTTTTATGCATTACGCCGTAACGCACAAACTCTGCATTTTCAAGCCCCGGAATCATACCGAATACACGCTTCTGCTCGCCCCATTTAAGGTGAGTCTGGAAACCGACGATATTATAAAGCGAAGCCGCAACGTCATCCTGCCGCAGCTGCACAACGGCATAAGCCTCCTTGCCGGTGCGCTTGTCCACCAGCCCAACCGGTTTTAACGGCCCGAAGCGCATGGTGTCTTCCCCGCGGCGCGCCATTTCTTCAATGGGCATGCAGGCTTCAAAAAACACTTCTTTTTCAAAATCCTTTACGGGGGCAAGCTCCGCCGTACGCAGCGCTTCCCAAAAGGCAACATATTCCTCTTTGGTTTCAAAGGGGCAGTTTAAATAATCTGCGTCGCCCTTATCATAGCGCGAAGCACGGTAAACCTTGCTGTAATCAAGGGAATCGGCTGTTACTATCGGCGCTGCCGCATCAAAAAAGTGAAAGTAATCTTCACCGGCAAGCTGCGCAATTTCTTCTGCCAGCGCGCCGTCCGTCAGCGGGCCGGTAGCGGTAATTACAACGCCTTCAAGCGCCGCAAGGCTTGTAACTTCTTCGTTTTTAACCGTAATTAACGGATGGTTTTTAATTTTCTGCGTAACGGCTTCCGCAAAACCTTCACGGTCTACCGCCAAAGCACCACCTGCCGGCACTTTATGTTCGTCGGCGCAGGCCATGATAACGGAATTAAGGCGGCGCATTTCTTCTTTTAAAAGCCCGACGGCGTTTTCTATATTGCCTGCGCGCAGCGAATTGCTGCACACAAGCTCCGCAAATTTATCGGTTTTATGTGCCGCGTCCGATTTAAGCGGCCTTTTTTCGTACAGTATAACCGGCACGCCGCGCCGCGCAAGCTGCCATGCAGCCTCGCACCCCGCCAGCCCTGCGCCGATAACGTGTACCGGCTCATTTACTTTTTGCATTGGCTGCCGCCTTTCCTTTATAAGTTTTTACGGCATCTTCACAGTTTTCGTTTGTGCAGAATAACTTTTTGTTGCCGTTTCTGTCTGTTTTTTCATATAAAATATGTCCGCATTTGGGGCAATGCTGCTCTGTCGGCTTGTCCCAGGAGGTAAACTTGCACTCCGGATAGTTGGAGCAGCCGTAAAATACCTTGCGAGTTTTTGTTTTGCGCTCGATAATATCGCCGCCGCAGTCCGGGCATTTTACGCCGATTTTTTTCAGTATCGGCTTGGTATTGCGGCATTCCGGAAAACCGGGGCACGCCAGGAACTTACCGTAGCGGCCCTGTTTATATACCATCATGCGCCCGCATTTTTCGCATTTTACGTCGCTTACTTCCACCGGCGCTTCAACGGTTTCTATTTCTTTATCCGCCTTTTGCAGAAGATGTGAAAAAGGCTCGTAGAAGTTTTCCAGCACGGTTTCCTTATTGGCTTCGTGCTCGGCAATTTCGTCAAGCTCGGTTTCAAGGTTTGCCGTAAACGGAATGTTGATAATATCTTTAAAATAAGTAGTCAGCATGTTGACTATCAGTTCGCCAAGCTCTGTGGAAACGAGCTTTTTGCCGTCCTTAACGATATAGCCGCGGTCAAGGATGGTTTGAATGGTAGGCGAATAGGTACTCGGGCGGCCTATGCCCTTTTCTTCCAGTTCCTTAACAAGCGTTGCTTCGGTAAAATGCGGGGGCGGCTCGGTAAAGTGCTGCTCTGCCGGCATAAGTTTATGCAGCTTAAGCGGCGTTTGTTCCGGCAGATACGGAACTTCTTTTTCCTTCTCGCCTGCCAGTTCTTTTTTGTCGCTTAATTTTAAAAAGCCGTCAAACTTAAGCACTGCCCCGCCTGCACGCAGCTGGTAGCCTGCCGCGCCGATTAAAAGAGTTGTAACATCGTACACGGCGGCTTTCATCTGGCAGGCAACGGTGCGTTTCCAGATTAAGGTATAAAGCTTAAGCTGGTCTTTGGTAAGGTACTGCGCCACAGCTTCCGGCGTGCGTTCCACAGATGTCGGGCGGATGGCTTCATGCGCGTCCTGCGCGTTCTTTTTGCTGCTGTAAACATTAACGCCTGCCGGTACATATTCTGCGCCGTAAGTACTGCCTATAAAGCTGCGCAGCTCGGCCGTAGCCACATCCGAAAGGCGCACGGAGTCGGTTCTCATATAAGTAATAAGGCCGACGGCGCCGCCCTTGCCGACATTTACGCCTTCATAAAGCTGCTGTGCCAGCAGCATGGTTTTTTTGGTAGAAAAGTTCAGTTTTTTTACGGCATCCTGCTGCAGGCTGCTGGTGGTGTACGGCGGCAGCGGGTTGCGTTTGCGTTCTTTTTTATCTGCCTTTTCAACAATATAAGCGGCTTCTTTCAGTGCAGCTTCTGCCTTGGCGGCTTCTTCCGCATTATTTATTTCAAGCTTCTTGCCGTTAAATTTAATAACGTCGGCGTCAAAAATGGGCGCTTTGTCGTTCTCGCGCAGGCGCGCCGTAATAGTCCAGTATTCCTGCGGCACAAAGTTGGCAATTTCCTTTTCCCTGTCGCAGATAATTTTTACGGCTACTGTCTGCACGCGCCCGGCACTGAGCCCTTTGCGTATTTTGCGCCACAAAAGCGGGCTTAACTGGTAGCCCACAATGCGGTCGATAATGCGGCGCGTCTGCTGGGCGTCAACCATGTCAAGGTCAATCTTGCGCGGGTGCTTCAATGCTTCTTTTACAGCGCCCGGCGTAATTTCATGAAACTCAATGCGGCAGCTGCTTTCAGGGTCAAGCCCCAAAATATATGCCAGATGCCAGCCGATAGCTTCGCCTTCGCGGTCAGGGTCAGTTGCGATATAAACTTTATCAGCCTTTTTGGCTGCTGTTTTCAATTCCTTAATCAGTTCTCCCTTGCCGCGGATATTGATGTACTTGGGCTGAAATCCGTTTTCTACATCCACGCCGAAAATGCTTTTCGGCAAATCGCGCAGATGCCCCATGGAAGCGCGCACAGTATAATTGCGCCCCAGAAATTTTTCTATTGTTTTTGATTTGGCGGGAGATTCCACAATAACCAGGTTTTTAGCCATTAAACGTCCTCCTAAAGCAGGTAATAACTGCGGGCGGCGGTTTGCGCCACCTTGCCGCGCATCTCCAAATCCAAAAGCCCCATGCCGGCTTCCGCCAGCCCAAGGCCGCTTTTTTCAAGTATTTCTTCAAGCGAAAGCGGTTCAAAACTTAAAATTTTTAAAACCGCTTTTGCGTTATCATCAAGTTCATCTTCCCCGTTCCCGCTGGCGAACAATGCCGGCTGCTGAGGGAAGCTTGCCAGTTTGAGGCTTTCAAGTATGTCCTCCGGCCTGTCTACAAGCTGCGCACCGCTTTTTATAAGGCTGTGGCAGCCAATGCTCGTTGGCAGAAAAATGCTGCCGGGCACGCAGTAAACTTCATGCCCTTCTTCAAGCGCATATTCGGCGGTAATCATGGCGCCGCTTTTTTTTGCGGCTTCTGCCACGAGTATGCCGTGCGTCATGCCATTAATTATGCGGTTGCGCGCCGGAAAATTATACGCAGCAGGCGGTGTTCCCGGAGGGTATTCCGTAACAAGCGCGCCGCGTTCACAAATTTGTGCAAATAAATTTTTATTGGCTGCCGGGTAGGCAATGTCAATTCCGCAGCCCAAAACGGCAACGGTTATGCCGCCTGCCGCAAGTGCACCCCTGTGTGCAGCCGTGTCTATGCCTTTTGCGCCGCCGCTTACAATAACAACGCCTGCCGCTGCAAGGTCTGCCGCAAAGGCATCGGCAGCTTTAAGGCCATAGCCGGAAGCCTCGCGCGAACCGACAATGCCGATACTGCCGCGTAAATCGGTCAGGCTGCCTTTAACGTACAGCACCTGCGGGGGCGATGCGATTTGCTTTAAGCTGTAAGGGTAAGCATCATCTTCCGGCGTTAAAATTGTTACGCCGTTATTCAAACAAAAATCTTTCAGCCAGGCGGGATAATTAAAATCCCTTCTGGCAATAAATTTATTAACGGTTTTTTCATCAATTCCGGCTTCCGCCCATGCTTCCGGCGGAGCCATATATGCTTCGGCAGGGCTTTTAAACTTCGCCGCCGCTTCTGCAATTTCTGCGCTGCGCGAGCCAAAGGCTGCAAACAGCGCGGCAAAATAGTATTTATCCAAGCAGCACACTCCATACTGTATTGTATCCGCAAATTCACTTCATTATAATTGCTAAATCAGTTATGGTCAAGCCCGTCAAGCGTTTTCAGTACAAAATCTGCCACTGCGTCTGCCGCGTAAGGTTTGCCGTAAGCCGCCCTGCGCCTGCGCCGCAGGCCGTTTTTTTCTTCCGTGCCAAGCTCCGCATATTTTTTTACAAAGCCGCAAACCTCCTGCGGCGTTGCGGCAATTTTTGCTTCGCATTTTTCGCACAGGTAACCGGCGTTGCGCACCTCCTGCCCCGGCAATGGGTCATATAAAATAAATTCGGTGCCGATAGCAAGGGTTTCTGCTGCGGTAAGCCCGCCAGCCTTGCTTATTACAATATCGGCGCTGCGCAGAAGCTGGGGCAGTTCTGCAATAAAATCTAGCACCATTACGCCGGGCAGCGCCATTTTTTTCAGCTTTTCGGCTAAGTTCCTGTTATGCCCGGTTACGGCAGCTATTTTTAAGCCCTTAATATCGCGGCATTCCGTAAGCGCGCGCAAAAGCTCCGGCATCGGCAAAAGGCCATCGCCCCCGCCCATTACAAGGCACAAGGTATCATCGGCAGCATAGCCGAGCCTGCTGCGCCACTTTTCGCGCTCAAAAGGCGCACTGAAGGCACTGCGCACAGGTATGCCGGTTACAACGGCAGGTATGCCGAGTTCCGGCGGCGGCTGGATGGATTCGTCCGCCGTAAAATAAACATCAAGCCCTTTGTAAATCCACCAGTGGTGAAAGTTAAAATCGGTTATTACCGCACCAAGCCAAAGCCCGGGCGCGCAGCGTTTTTTGTACTGTGCCATAACCCCCGCCGGCGTAGGATGCGTTACTATTACCGCATCCGGCGAAGTTTTTTTAATGAACCCCTGCGCCAGATAAGAAAGCAGCAGGTTTAAAAAATCGCGCAGCCAGAAAGAATTATTGCCGGTGTTGCTCCAGTGGTACGCTATATCGTACAATTTCGGAATATGCTTTAAAATGCCGATGTAGCCGCCCAAAATAATGTTGCCCAGCCACTTCGGGAAGAAATCAAAAGCACTGCCGTTGACCACTTTAACGTTGCCGTGTTTTTTAAACGCCTCCTCCAGCGCTTCGGCCGCCATTTTATGGCCGCTGCCAAGCGGAGCCGAAAGCAGGAGTATTGTATATTTGCATGCTGATGCAGCCATTTAACGAACCTCTTGAAAAAATTTTGTAAAAAAACTTGAACCTGTTATCAAAATCATATATCATAAATAACAATTAGTAAAGAAATTAACCATAATTTTATATTTGTAATTTTATATGGAGGCTATTATGCAAAAACGTTTACCTGTTGAACATTTTCATTTTCCCGTTGAAAAAATTAAATCCGGTTATTATTCGGACGCCTATTTTCTGCGTACCGAAGAAATTTTAAACGGCGACAATCATCACCCGCGCGTTATGATGCAGGTGTTTACCCGCGAAAATGTCGTTGTATGCGGCATTGACGAAACAATAGCGCTGATTAAAACCTGCGCACACAATCCCGAAAACATCACCATCCATGCCCTGCATGACGGCGATGAGGTTAAGCCATGGGAAACCCTGATGACCATTGAAGGCGACCTTGCCGACTTTGCCCATCTGGAAACTGTTTACCTCGGCATTCTGGCACGCCAGAGCCGCATTGCCACCAACGTGCGCCGCACGGTAGAAGCTGCAAACGGCAAACCCGTGCTGTTCTTCCCCGCGCGCTACGATACCTGGCAGACCCAGGAATGCGACGGCTATGCAGCCAAAATCGGCGGCATTAAAGGCTTTTCCACCGACGCCAATGCTCTTGCCAGCGGCGGCAAAGGTCTGGGCACAATTCCCCACGCTTTAATTGCTTCGTACAACGGCAATACCGTTGCCGCAACCGAAGCCTTTGACAAATATGTTGACCCGAAAATTGCCCGCATTGCACTGGTAGATTTTGACAACGACTGCGTGAACACCGCTCTTGCCGTTGCCCGCAAACTTGGCAGAAATCTTGCAGGCGTACGCCTTGATACCAGCGGAACAATGGTAGACAAAAGCCTGCTTGGCCAGCTTGGCATGTTTAACCCAACCGGCGTATGCAAGGAACTGGTATGGAACGTACGCCGCGCGCTTGACGCCGAAGGCTTTGACTATGTAAAAATTATCGTTTCCGGCGGCTTTAACCCGGCACGCATCCGCGAATTTGAAGCAGCCGGCGTACCGGTTGACACTTATGCGGTTGGCAGCAGCCTGTTTGACGGCAACATCAACTTTACCGCCGACATCGTTATGGTAGACGGCAAAGAATGTGCCAAACAGGGACGCAGGCATTTGCCGAATCCGCGCCTGGAACTTGTTGACTAATACCAAAGCACTGCGCCATGCAGTGCTTTTTTTATAAGAAAGAAGGCTTTTATTATGGATTTAAACGCTACCCCATCCTCGGAACGCATCCACATAGGTATTTTCGGCAAACGCAACGCCGGCAAATCAAGCCTTATTAACGCCATTACAGGGCAAAACCTCGCCATAGTATCCGACACCAAAGGCACTACCACCGACCCCGTTTACAAGGCCATGGAAATTTTGCCGCTTGGGCCAGTTATGATTATTGATACCCCGGGTATTGACGACGAAGGCGAGCTTGGCACGCAGCGTGTACAAAAAGCAGTACAGGTACTTAACAAAACCGATATTGCCATTCTCGTTATCGACAGCACGCTTGGGCCTGATAAGGAAGATACGGCGCTGCTTGCGCGCATTACAGAAAAAAAGCTGCCGGTTATAGCTGTTTTTACCAAAGCCGAAAAAGAAACAGACCTGACAAATTACGAAAAAATACTCGGCGTAAAATGTATGGCCGTAAGTTCCGTCAGCGGGCAAAATATTGCAGAACTGCGCCTTTCCCTTGCCGCCCTTGTGCCGGATAAAAAAAGTACGCAGCAGCTTGTAGGTGACCTGGTAAACCCCGGCGATACCGCCGTACTGGTTGTGCCGGTAGACAGCGCCGCCCCAAAAGGCAGGCTTATACTGCCGCAGCAGCAGGTTATACGCGGGCTTTTGGACGCTGGGGCAACGGCTTTTGTAACGCAGGACAAACAGCTCGAAAGCTGCCTTGCCGCTCTGAAAGAAAAACCGAAAATCATCATTACCGACAGCCAGGTTTTCGGCTTTGTTGCCAAAACGGTGCCAAATGATGTTTTACTGACATCATTTTCCATTTTATTTGCACGCTACAAAGGCGATTTAAAAGAAGCAGTGCGCGGCGTAAACATGCTGAAGCGTATTAAAAACGGCAACCGCATTTTAATCAGCGAAGGCTGCACGCACCACCGCCAGTGCGACGATATCGGCACCGTAAAACTGCCGGCGTGGATTAGGAAATTTACCGGTGCGGAACCTGCCTTTGAATGGACAAGCGGCACTGCCTTCGCCGAAGACTTAACCAAGTACAAAATGATTATTCACTGCGGTGCCTGCATGCTTAACGAAAAAGAAATGCAGCACCGCATAAGCTGCGCCAAAAACCAGGGCGTGCCCATTACCAACTACGGCATTGCCATTGCCTATATTAACGGCATCCTGCGCCGCACGCTCCAGCCCTTCCCCGATATCTTAAAGGAACTGGAATAAATAAAATATAATACCGCTGAATTAAAAATACATTAACTTAAACAAGCCTAAACTTTAAAAGCAGTACCGTTATTGCGGCACTGCTTTTACTTTTGCCTAAAATAACAAAAGCCCTGATACTTAAATATCAGAGCTTATTTATCGTAAAAAAATTGTCAGCCATTTGGTAGCGCTAACGGGAATCGAACCCGTGATTTCGCCTTGAGAGGGCGACGTCTTAGCCTCTTGACCATAGCGCCGTAAAAAAATGGCTCCGGGACTAGGACTCGAACCCAGACAAAATGATCCAGAGTCATTTGTGCTACCATTACACTATCCCGGAGTTACCTTGTGCTCAGCTCTCCTGAACACAAGAGTTATTATAATACAGCTTTATCAAAAATGCAAGCCTTTTTTACAAAAATTTTTAATTTTTTTCAGTAAAAAATCCCCGCACTTTCATGCAGGGATTTTTATACTTGCCTTATGCTGTTTTTATCAATAACCAAGGCTTTCGCCGACAAGTATTACTTTAATGCGCGGCGCAGGAGCGTTCATGGTGCTGCCTTTGCGGGTGGTTAAAATAAAGTTGCAGATGCTGTCGGGCGCGGTGCAGTTAAAGCAGTGCCCGTTATTTTTGCACGGCGGGTTAAAATTGGCAAAGCGCTGTACATTAACCGGCGCTGCCAGGTTGCGTGCGCGTGCCACAGCGTCCTCATAGCTTTTTACCACTTTGTTGATGCCGGCAATAACAACTACGCTTTTAGGGCCGAATACCATTGCCGCCACGCGGTTGCCGGTGCCGTCGATATTCACCATTACGCCGTCCTCGCTCATAGCGTTGGTGCTCATAAAATAGGTATCGCAGGTAAGTGCCTTGCGCAGAAGCTCCAGGCGTTCTTCCTGGCTTTTTGCGGTATCGCGGTCAATAATGTTGTAGCCCTGCGTACGCAAGGTTTCCAAAAGTCCCATTTCTTCCAAAGTCATACTGCCGCCCCAGGATACACACTGCTCTTTGTCAATCAGGCTTAAAGCCTTTTCAAGTGCTTCTTCCTTTGTTGCACAGTAGCAGGCGTCAAAAGCACGGCGCTGCAAATTTTTTACAACGCGCTGTGCCAGTACTTCATTGCGAAGTTCAAACGGTGTTTTAGCCATAGTTACCCCTCCTCTGTAACTAACTGCCTTTAATCTACGCGTTCACCAATGTAAACTTCATCGGTGCCGTCAATCTCGTTAAGCACAACTTCAATGGTTTCCTTCTGCGAAGTAGGCACGTTTTTGCCAACATAATCCGCACGGATGGGCAGCTCTTTATGACCGCGGTCTACCAGCACGGCAAGCTGAATTGTTTTAGGCCTGCCCATGTCGATAACGGCATCAAGGGCAGCGCGGATTGTACGGCCTGTATATAAAACGTCATCCACCAGCACAACGTGCTTGCCGCTTAAGTCAAAGTTAATATCGGTGCCATGCACCACAGGATTGTAACCAAGCGTGGAAAGGTCATCACGGTACAGGGTAATGTCAAGCATGCCTACCGTCATTTCGCAGTTTTCAATAGCGTTAATTTCGGCGGCAATGCGCTGCGCCAAAGGTACGCCGCGTGTGCGGATGCCGACGATAACAACGTCCTCAACGCCTTTGTTTTTCTCGATAATTTCGTGCGCAATGCGGACGAGCGCCCTTCTGATGGCTTCGCTGTCCATAATAACGTTTTTCTTAACAATATTGCTCATTGTTTTCACCCCAAATTTAAAATTGACCGTTATGTAAACGGGTAATTATTTTATGCATGTCCTCAGGCAGCGGCGCTTCAAACTTCATGCGTTCGCCGGTGCGCGGGTGCGTAAATTCCAGCGTGTGCGAATGCAGCGCCTGCCCTTTTATGCCAAACGGCGTTTTCATGGGCGAATACTTGGGGTCGCCCACAAGCGGATAGCCCAGATATTCCATGTGCACGCGGATTTGGTGCGTGCGCCCCGTACGCAGCTTGCAGCGCACAAGCGTGTATTTGCCGAAGCGCTCCAGCACTTCGTAATCGGTAATGGCGTCACGCCCGCCCTCTTTAACCACAGCCATTTTTTTGCGGTCGGTTTTATCGCGGGCAATCTGCGTTTCTATCGTGCCGCTGTCGGTTTTAATATTGCCGCGTACAACGGCAAGGTAAGTGCGCACAGCGGTTTTGCTCTGTATCTGCTGCGAAAGCGAAATATGCGCCGCATCGTTTTTGGCTACAATCATAATGCCACTGGTATCCTTATCCAAACGGTGTACAATGCCCGGGCGGATGGCGCTGTTAATGCCCGAAAGGTTGCTGCAATGATACAAAAGTGCGTTTACCAGCGTACCGGTATAATTGCCCGGCGCAGGATGCACAACCATGCCGCGCGCCTTGTTAAGCACTACCACATCGTCATCTTCGTAAATTATATCCAGCGGAATGTTTTCCGGTACGGCTTCAATCGGCTCCGGTTCGGGAATATCCACCACAAACATTTCACCGGCGCGTACTTTGTAATTGGCTTTTATAATTTTTTCGCCGCGTTTTACGCGCCCATCCTCCAAAAGCTTCTGCATATTGCTGCGCGAAACGCCGAGTTTTGCCGCCAGAAATACGTCAGCCCTTGTACCGGCGTCTTCTGCTTCTGCCGTTACGGTTTCTAATCCCGCTTCAATTCCGTCTTCAGTAAATTCCATATTATCAGTCCAACTCCAATACAAATTGCAATATCTGCTATGTTAAACACCGGCCAGATGCGGAAATCGAAAAAATCAATTACCAGCCCCTGCCGCGCCCTGTCAATTAAATTGCCTATTGCCCCGCCCAAAAACAGGCCGCAGCCGGCTTTAACCTCCCACGGCGATGCTAAAATTTCCCTGCGTGCCCAAATGATAATGCCAATTACAACGATGGCAATGGCAATAAAAAACAGGCGGTTATGGGCAAACATTCCGAATGCCGCACCGGGGTTTAAAATATACGTTAAATGAAAAACTTCTTCAATAATGGGAATGCTTTCTCCCAGTGCCATGTTTTCCACTACAATGTATTTGGAAAACTGGTCTAAAATAACTACCGCAAGCGGCAGCACAAAAAGCCACATAGTTTCACCTTTACTGTTTATTTATACATAAAGCTATATGCTTATTATAAACTACTCTTTAATTATTTTCAATCAGCCATAAATTACAAAAGCCCGCTGTCATAGCGGCAGCGGGCAGTATGCTTAAAATCAGAATATAATTTTGTTTGCGATAACGAGGCGCTGAATCTGGTTGGTGCCTTCGTAAATCTGCATAATTTTTGCGTCGCGCATCATTTTTTCTACCGGATATTCACGGCTGTAACCGTAACCGCCCATAATCTGTACAGCGTTGGTGGTTACTTCCATAGCGGTATCGGCTGCATAGCATTTTGCCATAGCAGCTTCCTTGCTGAATTCCATGCCCTGGTCACGCATCCAGCATGCTTTGTAAACCAGCATACGGGCAGCTTCAATGCGCATTGCCATATCGGCAATCATGTTCTGAATCATCTGGAAGGAAGCAATCGGCTGGCCGAACTGTTTGCGTTCTTTGGCATATTTAACTGCGCAGTCAAGTGCAGCCTGTGCCAAACCTACGGAAACAGCACCAACAAACGGGCGTGCATTGTCAAGAGTGTTCATGGCAATGCGGAAGCCTTCGCCTTCGCGGCCTACGCGGTTAGCTTCGGGAATTACAACGTCCTGCAGAATCAGTTCGCAGGTATTGGACGGGCGGATGCCCATTTTGTCTTCTTTTTTGCCAACGGAAAAGCCCGGAGTGCCTTTCGGTACGATAAACGCGGTTAAGCCGCGGATGCCGCCGGTTTTGCGGGTATTGGCAAATACCAAGTAAGTATCGGCAATGCCGCCGTTGGTAATAAATGCTTTGGCGCCGTTAAGGGTGTAGGTGCCTGCTTCTTTGTCTTTAACCGCGGAAGTGGAAACCGCACCTGCATCAGAGCCTGCGCCCGGTTCGGTAAGAGCAAAAGCAGCAAGCTTGCCTTCGTTCAGAAGGTCGCAGTGAGCTTTTTTCTGTTCTTCGGTGCCTGCAAGCAGAATCGGATAGGACGCAAGAGAATTTGCAGCGATAGAAGTAGCAACGCCTGCGCAGCCTTTGCCGAGTTCTTCGTAAATAACGGCAACAGTAACGCTGTCAAGGCCCATTCCGCCATATTCTTCAGGAACAACTACGTTCAAAAGCCCCATATCGGCAGCTTTTTCCATCAGTCCTTCTCTGGCATGGTTTTCTCTGTCCATTTCAGCAGCGTAAGGGGTAATTTCTTTGGCAACAAACTCCCTTACCATTTCCTGCAGTTCAAGTTGTTCTTCGGTTAATGCAAATTCCATTTTGTCCTCCTTATGTTAAAAGCTGTAGCTTTTTTTGACATTACACTTTCAGTATTGTACCACAAAATCGGCTTTTGCTCAACAACTTTTAACAAAGTTATCTAAATTTTTGCTGAACTTTAAATTAATGATGGAACAGCCTGAGACCGGTAAACGCCATGGCAATGCCGTATTTATCGCAGGTTTCAATAACATTGTCGTCACGGATGCTGCCGCCTGCCTGAGCGATATATTCAACGCCGCTGCGCTGCGCGCGTTCGATATTGTCGCCAAACGGGAAGAATGCGTCGCTGCCGAGCGATACGCCTTTAAGCTGGGCAATCCATGCTTTTTTCTCCTCGCGGGTTAAAGGCTCCGGCTTTTCGGTAAAGAAGTTTTCCCATACGCCGTCTGCCAGCACATCTTCATAGTCGTCGGAAATGTAAACGTCAATGGTGTTGTCGCGATCCGGGCGGCGAATGTTTTCTTTAAACGGCAGTGCCAGAACTTTAGGGTTCTGGCGCAGCCACCAGATATCGGCTTTGTTGCCTGCAAGGCGCGTGCAGTGTACGCGGGACTGCTGGCCTGCACCAATGCCGATTGCCTGTCCGTCCTTAACGTAGCATACGGAATTAGACTGCGTGTATTTTAAGGTAATAAGCGCAATTAAAAGGTCGCGCTTAGCGTTTTCGGGAATTTCTTTATTTTTGGTCGGGCGGTTTTCAAGCAGGTCTGCCGTAATTTTGGCTTCGTTGCGGTCCTGCTCGAAAGTAATGCCAAACACTTCTTTGGTTTCAGTCAGTGCCGGTTTGTAATCGGGGTCAATTTTAATAATGTTGTAAGTGCCTTTACGTTTGGTTTTTAAAACTTCCAGTGCTTCGTCGGTATAACCGGGAGCAATAACGCCGTCGGAAACCTCGCGCGCCAGCATTTTGGCGGTCTGCACATCGCAAACATCACTGAGTGCTACAAAATCGCCGTAGCTCGACATTCTGTCCGCACCGCGCGCACGGGCATAAGCGTTTGCCAGCGGGCTGAGTTCAAGGTCGTCAACATAATAAATCTTTTTCAGGGTATCGCTTAAAGGCAGGCCAACTGCTGCGCCTGCGGGGCTTACATGTTTAAAAGAAGCCGCTGCGGGAAGGCCTGTTGCCTCTTTCAGCTCTTTTACAAGCTGCCAGCTGTTGAATGCGTCCAAAAAGTTAATATATCCGGGGCGGCCGTTTAATACTTCAATAGGAAGCTCGCCGTCTTTCATAAAAATACGTGCCTTTTTCTGGTTAGGGTTGCAGCCATACTTTAATTGCAGTTCCTTCACGTTAATTCCTCCCTGTAAATTAAAAATGCCGGCACTTCCGGACTATGTTTGCCCAGACGGTCGGCTTCAATCCGGCCATACTCCATGTGGTTAACCCACTTCCGTCAGTTATATGGCCTTTATATTTAAATTATATAGTTGCAGTTCTTTTTTGTCAAATTATAGCTGCTGCAAATTGTAAACTTTATATCAATCGCCTGCTTCTTTCCAAAGTTCCGAAACAGGTCTGCTCTTTTTGCCATTTTTAAGATATTCTTCATACGCTTCTTCAAAAATTGCTTCATCAACGCTGTCCTCAATTTGTTCAGAAGTTTTCTTTAAGAACGAATCTTTATTTTTATCTTGCAAAAACATATTCTTACTCCACATTATTTTAATTATAAACTACATAACATAAAAAAACATACACGTTCACGTATAGCTTTAATATGCGTCGTTTTCGATATAAAAAACAGCGGCATGGGCAAAACTGCAACATCATAAAAACAGGCAGTCACAAAATTGGTGACACTTGCGGCATTTGCCGAGGATGTCTGAGCGCAGCGAGTTCCGCAGGCGCTGCAAGTGTCAGCTTTGTTAATAAACTGCTGTATAGTTTTTATGGGCGCAGATTTGTCTATACCGCTGTTAAACAAACATACAAACCCGTTCATTCTGTGGTACAATATAAAAAAGCAGCAATTAAAAGGAAGTGTTATAAATGGAATGTTATGTTTGCCCGCACCGCTGCGGTGTTGACCGCCCTGCCGATATGCACGCGGAAGGAATTTTCGGCTCGTGCCACTGCGGCATTAAGCCCATTGTTGCCCGCGCCGCCCTGCACTTTTGGGAAGAACCCTGCATCAGCGGCGAAAAAGGCAGCGGCACCGTGTTTTTCAGCGGCTGCAACCTGCACTGCGTATTTTGCCAGAACTACGAAATTAGCAGCATGAACAAAGGCAAAGAAATTACCGTGGAACGCCTGCGCGAAATTTATTTTGAACTTATCGCCCAGGGCGCAAACAACATTAACCTTGTTACGCCCACCCATTTTACCCACGCCGTGCTGGAAAGCCTTAAAGAACCGCTGCCCGTACCGGTTGTGTACAACACCAGCGGCTTTGAAACGCTGGACACACTGCGCAAATTAAAAGGCAAAGTACAAATCTGGCTGCCCGATTTAAAATACAGCGACGACCTTGCCGCCATAAAATACAGCAACGCGCCCAGCTACTTCCGCATTGCCACGGACGCCATTAAAGAAATGTACAAGCAGGTTGGTCCCTACAAGCTTGACGGTAACGGCATTATGCAGAGCGGCGTCATCATCCGCCATTTGTTAATGCCCGGCATGGTTGAAAACACCAAAGGAGTTATCGACTGGGTTGCCAAAACCTTTAAGCCCGGCGAAGTAATGTTCAGTTTAATGCACCAGTACATTCCCTGCGGGCGCGCCGCCGATTACCCCGAAATTAACCGCCGCGTAACGGAAGAAGAATACAAAGAAGTTGAGCAGTACCTGTTCGACACCGGCATTGAGGACGGCTTTGTGCAGGAGGACGATTCTGCCTGCGAAGATTTCATCCCCAAATTTGACGGCACCGGCGTGTAAAATTTATTAGTATTCTTTATAAATATACTAAATCCCTGAAATTCGTTGGAACTTCAGGGATTTTTGCTTTTACGCTGTTATTTTTTATCTTCGGCCTGTTGTTTTTGTTTGCGTTTTTCTTCTTCCATCTGCTTAAAAGCATCGCGTTCCTTGCACAGTTCTTCGTACAAGTCAAGGCCGCTCCAAGTGCGGTTATTTTCCGTAAGCATGGCTTTTAAATCAATGCGCCCCACGCCTACGCGCTGCAAAGCCGTTAAAAACTTTTGCAGCTTGTCCGCGCCAAAGCCGTGCAGTAAAAGCATTTCTTCCGCCATCGGCGCGTTATCGGCTTTCGCTTCCTTCAGCGGAACATCTTCCATGCCTAATAATGCGCCAAGCGGCTGGTGGTAATCCTCCTGCCCTACGCTTTTAAAGCGGATGTTCATCATCATGCAGACCATTTTTGTCATTTCGGCTTTTTTGCCGGTAAAATTATAAAGCAATGCGCAGCTTACCATAGTGTTCTCCTTTTTATTATCAATAATTAACTTCATTATAACTTAAAAATGCTTACAACGCAAAATACCGGCCGCCGTTAAGCAGCCGGTATTTATTAGTTTTGCTGTTTTAATTTTTTAATTTGCCTGCGCGCTGCCATAAATTACAGCACGCTTAAAGCAAATCAGCTTATTTTTTTACAAGCACGGTGCGGATGTGCAGCTCGCGCAGCTGTTTTTCTTCTACGTCGTTCGGAGCCTGGCACATCAAATCGCTTGCGCTCTGGGTTTTCGGGAAAGCAATTACGTCGCGGATGGAATCGCGTTTTGCCATAATCATTACCAAACGGTCGAGGCCGAAAGCAAGTCCTCCGTGCGGTGGAGCACCGTATTCAAACGCGCCCATCATAAAGCCGAATTTTTCCTGTGCTTGTTCTTCGCTCAGGCCGATAGCATGGAATACTGCGTCCTGCACATCGCGTCTGTGGATACGGATGGAACCGCCGCCGATTTCGGTGCCGTTAAGTACCATGTCGTAAGCTTTGGCATATACTTTGCCGGGGTCGGTGGCAAGCAGAGGAATATCTTCTTCGCGCGGAGAGGTGAACGGATGGTGCATTGCAACATAGCGTTTTTCTTCTTCGCTGTATTCAAACATCGGGAAATCAACAACCCAGGTGAAGGCCAGTTTGTTTTCGTCGATAAGGCCGCGGCGTTTTGCCATTTCGATACGCAGTGCGCCGAGAGCAGCTGCAACAACAGAAGGCTTGTCGGCAACAAAGAGCAGCAGGTCGCCCGGTTCTGCTTCAGCGGTTTTGAGAATGTTTGCAAGGTATTCTTCGCTGAAGAATTTGGCAATCGGGGATTTTACGCTGCCGTCCGGCTGAATCTGCATCCAGGCAAGGCCTTTGGCGCCGTAAATGGCAACAAAATTAACCAGCCCGTCCAGTTCGCGGCGCGGAATACCGGCATCGCCCTTAACATTAATGGCTTTAACAATGCCGCCTTTATCAATAATATCGTTAAATACTTTAAATTCGCTGCCTTTAACGGCTTCGGTCATATTGATAAGCTCCATGCCGAAACGCAGGTCAGGTTTATCGCTGCCGTATTTGTCCATAGCTTCGTCCCAGGTCATGCGCTGGAATTTTTCCGGCAGGTCAACACCAAGCGCGCCTTTGAATACGTGGCGGATTAAACCTTCGGTCATATCCATAATATCGTCGGCGTCAACAAAGCTCATTTCAATATCAAGCTGGGTAAATTCCGGCTGACGGTCGGCACGCAGGTCTTCATCGCGGAAGCAGCGTACAATCTGGAAGTAGCGTTCCATACCTGCTACCATCAAAAGCTGTTTGAAAATCTGCGGGGACTGCGGCAGAGCATAGAACTTGCCGGGGTTTACGCGGCTCGGTACGAGGTAATCGCGTGCGCCTTCCGGAGTGCTCTTGGTCAGCATCGGAGTTTCAATTTCGCAGAAATCATGATTGTCCATATAATCGCGCATCAGTTTGGTAACTTTATGGCGCAGCATTAAATTGCGCTGCATTTCCGGACGGCGGAGGTCCAGATAACGGTATTTAAGGCGCAGGTTTTCGTCAACGTCAATGCCGTCCTGAATGTAGAACGGAGGAGTTTTGGCGCTGTTTAAAACTTCCAGCTCTTTGGCTACAACTTCAACTTCGCCGGTAGCAAGGTTGGGGTTGATGGTTTCTTCGCTGCGCAGGCGTACAACGCCGTGCACTTTAATAACGTATTCGCTGCGGATAGCTTCTGCCTTGGCAAAATCTTCACCGGCGTGGTCGGGGTCAACCACTACCTGCACAATGCCGCTGCGGTCGCGCAGGTCAATAAAAATCAGTCCGCCGTGGTCGCGTCTTTTGGCAACCCAGCCGCAAAGCACAACTTCTTTTTCGTTGTCGGCTTTGGCAAGCGTGCCGCAATAATGATTGCGTTTCAAATTACTCATACTTTTGCACCTCTGTTTGTAAAATTGTTACTATTTCATCAACAGGAATTTCTGTTTGTGTACTGTTTGCCATATTCTTTAAGGTTACGGTACCGCGTTCCAGTTCGCCGTCGCCAAAAATAACGGCAAATTTGGCGTTCAGGCGCCCGGCCTGCTTCATCTGCGCTTTCATGCTGCGCGCCATAAAGTCAAACTCGGTTTTAAGCCCCGCCTGCCTTAAGGCGATAGCGGTTTTAAAGGCCAGTTCAAAATTATCCTGATTGGGGCAGACGATAAAAGCGTCGATGCCGTCTTTATGCTCCGGCAAAAGGTTCTGGCTTTCAAGCGCCAGAAGGATGCGTTCCATGCCCATGGCAAAGCCGATACCGGAAACATCCTGACCGCCGATTTCCTTAACAAGGCCGTCATAGCGTCCGCCGCCGCATACAGCGCTCTGCGCTCCCAGCGGCACATACTGAATTTCAAACGCGGTTTTGGTGTAATAATCAAGCCCGCGCACCAGTGTGTTGTCCACTTCAAAATCAATGCCTGCGGCAGTTAAAAGTTTTTTTACGCCTTCAAAATGCTCGCGGCATTCTTCGCACAGACAGTCACCAAGGCTCGGCGCACCGGCTGCAAGTTCATGGTCATGCGGTACTTTGCAGTCCAAAAGGCGCAGCGGGTTGCGCTCAAAGCGCGATTTGCAGTCGTCGCACAATTCTTCCAGATGCGGGCGGAAATAATCCTGCAATTTGGCTCTGTGCTGCGGGCGGCATTTGGGGCAGCCTACGGAATTGATTTTCAAGTGCAAATCCTTTAAGCCCAGTTCCTTTAAAATGGTAACGGCAAGTAAAATTGCCTCGGCGTCAATCGCCGGTGTATCCACCCCCAGCGCTTCAATGCCAAACTGGTGGAACTGGCGGTAACGACCTGCCTGCGGACGGTCGTAGCGGAACATCGGCCCGATATAATACAGCTTGGTCGGCGCAGGCTCTGCATAAAGCTTGTGTTCGCAGAAAGCGCGCACGGCAGACGCCGTATTTTCCGGGCGCAGTGTAATGCTGCGGTTGCCGCGGTCGGTAAAAGTATACATTTCTTTTTCAACAACATCGGTGGTATCGCCAATGCCGCGTTTAAACAGCTCGGTATGCTCAAATACCGGCGTTCTTATTTCTTTATAGCCATATTGCGCGCAAATACGGCGCATAACGGCTTCTACATACCGCCAGTTTTCAATTTCCTGCGGCAGTATATCTTTTGTGCCTCTTGGCGCAGTAGTAAGCAAGCTGATTCCTCCTCACTGCCTTCTGCGGCAAATCCATAAGTTTACATACTTAAATATTGTACCACAATTAAGGCGCATTATTCAACACCAACAGCAAAAACTTTGGCTTGCGGTGTAAAAATAAGGTTAAAAATAAAAATACGGCCCGTTAAGACCGTAATTTTATTTTTTGCGGCTTTCGTCAAACTGCGCGGGAGTTGCTTCTTCCAGTGCTTCGTCAGTGCTGTGCCACAGCTCTTTATACAAAACGCGGTACACAGCGGCAACAGGCACGGCAAACAGCATACCCAAAATGCCGTACAGCTTGGCGCCGATTAAAAGGCTTAAAATTAAAATTACCGGATGCAAATCAATCTTTCTGCCGATAATGCGCGGCATTAAAACATTGGCATCAAACTGGTAGAACACCAGATAAAACAGCGCCACATAAAAGGCCGACTGCGGACTTTGCGAATAAGCTATAAACACCGCAGGCACGGCGCCGATAAGCGGCCCT
This sequence comes from Phascolarctobacterium sp. ET69, assembly GCF_023336935.1. Taxonomy (GTDB): domain Bacteria; phylum Bacillota; class Negativicutes; order Acidaminococcales; family Acidaminococcaceae; genus Fusicatenibacter_A; species Fusicatenibacter_A intestinipullorum. The sequence continues at coordinate 178,761 of NZ_JAMBLR010000001.1, read as the reverse complement.
ACAACCGGCACCATTTCCGCAAGGATGGCAAGCAGGCCAAAAACAAGCGGATAATGAATACCCAAAATAGTTGTGCCAACGGCTATGCAAAAGCCTGCAATAAGGCTCAGGCGTGCCAGCCCCTGAATGTAGCAGCTTAAGGTTATGCCTATTTCATCAATAATATGCGCCACACGCGGCTGCGCTTCATAGCTGAAAAAGTTAATCAGCATTGCGCGCAGGTCGCGCCAGTCTTTTAAAAAGTAAAATGCCAGGAAAGGAACTACAATAAGCCCGACAAGATTGGCAATAATATCAAGCGTCGATTTTAACAGGTTGCGCAAAACCGCTGCCACAAAGCCCATCAGCCAGCTGGTAATATAATCGAAAAGGCTTTCTATATTATGCGGCAGGCGCGGGTAATTGGCAGGGTCTTCCAAAAGCCAGTCAAAAGTTGCGGCATCCATTTTGGTGGTATAGTCAGGTATTTTGCCTACAAGGGCGTTAATCTGCCCGAACAGCGGCAAAATAATAAAGGTTACGGCGCAGAACACAATAACCCCGAAGGCCACAAACGCCATTAAAATTGTTACCACGCGCGAAAGATGGATTGTGCCGCGCCCGAGCGTAATTTTGCCGAACAGTTTGGTAACGGGGTGCAGCAAAAATGCCAGCCCCACCGCCAAAAGTATCGGCAGCAGAAAGTTGCCCAACAGGTAAAATATAAACGATATAAATGCCGCCACAGCCACTTTAAAAGCGGTGCTGTTGCGTAATGTGCTGAAATCTTTAATCATCTGTTACTGCAGAAACGGATTTCTGCGTCTCTCCCATCCTACCGTAGTAGCAGGCCCGTGGCCCGGCAAAAGTTTAACGTCGTCGTCAAGCGGAAGAATTTTTTCTTTAATGGACTGTAAAAGCTGTTTGTATGAACCGCCGGGAAAATCCGTCCTGCCGATTGATTCGGCAAAAACTGTATCGCCGCAGAACACAACGCCGCCGGTTAAAAGGCATACGCCGCCGGGAGTATGCCCCGGTGTTGCCAGCACTTTAAACTTAATGCCGGCTGCTTCCACTTCGTCGCCATCGGCATAAAACTTATCGGCTGCTTTTTTAAGCGCTCCCCCGCCGATATAAGCGGCAAGGCTGCCCACAGGGTCTGTCAGCATCGGCGCATCTTCTTTACTGATATACACCGGAGCGCCGGTCTTTTCAGCAACTTCTGCCAGCGCCATAATATGGTCGCCGTGGCCGTGCGTTAAAAATATGGCGTCAACGGTAAGGTTTTCTTTCTGCACGGCTTCCATAATGCGGCCTGCATCTCCGCCCGGGTCGATAATAACGCCGTGGTGCGTTTCTTCGTTAACTACAATGTAACAGTTGGTGGCAATATAGCCAACCTCCATTGCGATAATTTTCATCTAAATCCTCCTGTAAAGCGGTTTATTAAAGGTGGTGCACGCTTGAAGAAACCTGGCGTTCAACACTGTAAACGCCCTTCATGCGTTTTATTTTATTCATAATGTTATCAAGCTGCTCCAGATTGCTTATATCCAGCCCCATGGTGATGTAAGCGTTTTTATGCTTGTCGGTGCGGCAGTTAAGCGCGTTAATGTTCAGCTTGGCTTCGCTTGTAACCTGCATAATGTCTGCCATCATGCCGGGCCTGTCGGAAGCGTTGATAACAATGTTAACTTTATAAACGGCATCGGTAGTAATATCCCACGATACCTCAATCAAACGGCGCTGCTCGTCCGGATTGTTGCTTAACACGTTGGGGCAGTCCGTGCGGTGTACGGAAATGCCGCTGCCGCGCGTAATATAGCCTATAACCGGGTCGCCCGGAATCGGGTTGCAGCAGCGCGCCAGTTTAACCATAATGCCCTCCTCGCCTTTAACGAGAATGCCGTGGCTGGCCTTGGCCTTGCTGCGGCGAGGCTTAAGTTCTGCCAGAAGCTGCGAAAGGTCCTTGGTAACTGTAAGCTTCTGCTCTTTTTTATAAAGCTCAACCAGCTTGCTCATAACGCCGTTAAGCGTTACGCCGCCGTAGCCCACGCTGGCATACAGAGCTTCCTCGCCATCCAGGCGGAACGAGGCTGCCACTGTTTTAAGCTTGTCTGCCTTAAGCAGCACTTTAATATCGTAACCGAGGCGCTTGGTTTCTTTTTCAAGCATCTCGCGCCCTTTGGCGATATTTTCTTCGCGGCGCTCCTTTTTGAACCACGAACGGATTTTGTTGCGCGTATCGGAAGAACCGACAATGTTCATCCAGTCGCGGCTCGGGCCGGTGGCCTGTTTGGAGGTGATAACTTCGACGATATCGCCGTTGCTTAATTTGTAATCGAGCGGCACAATGCGCCCGTTAACCTTCGCACCAACGCAGCGGTTGCCTACGTCCGTATGAATACGGTAAGCAAAGTCAATCGGCACACTGCCGACAGGCAGGTCGATAACATCGCCGCGCGGCGTAAACACGAATACTTCGTCGGCAAAAACATCCATTTTTACCGTGTTTACAAAGTCGCGCGAATCGCTCATATCCTTGTGCCATTCCAAAAGCTGGCGCAGCCAGGAAAGTTTGGCTTCAAAGTCCTTGTCGCCGCCGGACGGCATATTGCTCTTGCCGCCGCTTTCTTTATAACGCCAGTGCGCCGCAATACCAAACTCAGAAATGCGGTGCATTTCAAAAGTACGGATTTGGATTTCCAGCGGCTGCCCGTTATGGTACAGCACGGTGGTGTGCAGCGACTGGTACATATTGGATTTCGGCACGGCAATGTAATCCTTTACGCGCCCCGGAATCGGGCGCCACAGGCTGTGCACAACGCCCAGCGTGCCATAGCAGTCCGCAACGGTATCAACCAGCACACGGATGGCCAGCAAATCATAAATTTCGCTGAGTTCTTTATGGTCGCGCTGCATTTTTTTGTAAATGCTGTAAAAATTCTTCGGGCGTCCCTGAATTTCACACTTAATGTGCTGCTCGTCCAAATGCTCTTTAATTTCCGCCATTGCCTCGTGAATCATGGCTTCTCTTTCGCGGCGCTTTACTTTAACCTGCTCTACAAGGTCATAGTAAATTTCCGGCTCCATATAACGGAAGGCCAAATCCTCAAGCTCCCACTTAATGGTGTAAATGCCGAGACGGTGTGCAAGCGGCGCGTAAACCTCCATTGTTTCGCGCGAGATGGACTGCTGCTTATGCACCGGCATATACTTCATGGTGCGCATGTTGTGCAGGCGGTCGGCCAGCTTAATCATAATAACGCGTATGTCCTTGGCCATGGCCAGAAACATTTTGCGGTAGTTTTCAATCTGCTGGTCCTCTTTGCTGATGTATTCGATTTTGCCGAGCTTGGTAACGCCGTCTACAAGGTCTGCCACCTTCACGCCGAACATTTCCTTTAACTGGTCAAGCGTGGTTTCGGTATCTTCAACAACGTCATGCAAAAAAGCAGCGGCAAGCGTGGTTTCGTCCATTTGCAGCTCTGCCAGTATCGTGGCCACGCCCAGCGGATGAATAATATACGGCTCGCCCGATTTACGGCGCTGATTGGCATGGGCTTTGGCAGCTACGTCATAGGCCTTATGTACAAATGCCACCTGGTTATCATTAAGATATTTTTTTATCATTTCGAAGAATTCTTCGACGCTAATTACATGTGTTTCCGGCATATAACCACATCCTTACCCAATCAAATTCCGTGCCCGCCCGCTATTACCTGCGGAGAGGCAAGCATATTGGCACGGTACTGCCTGTAAATCCTACGGCCGGTTTCTTCAGCCTGCCTGAAGGCAGGAGAATTTTCCAGATTATTTTTTCTGACGGCGGCCATGCTCACTTTGCCGCCGCTGCGGCTGATGAAATTCAGTTCTTCAAACACCGTTAAATAAATTTCTTCCATGCCGCATTCGGCAATAAGCACGGCTTCATCAGCAATTACTTCTTTTTTCAGGCGGCAGGCCATTTTTTTATAGGCTTCCGCCAGATGCAGGCGGTTGGGGCAGCGCCTGAACAGCACTTCAACCGCATTATCGTAATCAACATTATTATACAACAGAAATAAACTGCAACCAAGGCTGCCTTTTTTTAACGATGCTGCAAATCCGGCAACATCGCACTCCGGCAAATCATACAGCACCACGGTGCGCGCCGCATCGCTGCTGCCGTATTCCCTTACAAACGCTGCATCTATATCCGTATTTTCCAAAAAGGCTTTTTTATCGTTAACATAAATAAGTATATCACTTTCGGTTTGCAAAAGTTTTTTTACAAAGGCCTGCTTGTTAATTTCTTCGTGCCGGTAATCGTAAATTGCCAGCTTCTGGGAAAAATCAACAACCTGCAAATTAACGTTTTCCTTATCCTGCCATACATTAATTTTCGGCATAAACACAAGGTCTGCCTCTGCGCCGTTATACATGCAGGGGTAATTTTCCGCTCCGCCCCACATCAGGCACTGGTAAGGCTGCCCGCCGTACAAAACAGAAAAACGCAGATGCGTATTTTCCGCACCGAAAATTTTGGCATAACGCACCGCAGCGCCCTTAAACGCAAACAGCGGCGCCGGGTTGCTGCTGCCGTAAGGCTCCAGCAGCTTAAGTTCGTTTAAAAGCGGCACATCAAGCACGTAATCTTTATCTACCAAAAGGTCTACGTTAAGCACAGGCAGGTAATCTTCCGGCTTTAAGGTACGCGCCACCTCTGCGCGAAACTGCCGCTTAAACTCCTCTATATTTGCCGTTTTTACCGTCAGCCCCGCCGCCTGATGATGCCCGCCGAACTGTACTAAAAGCCCGCTGCACGCATCAATGGCACGGTACAAATCAAGGCTCGGTATGCTGCGGCAGCTGCCCTTGGCAACCTCGCCATCGATGCTTATAAGTATTACCGGCAAATGGTACTTATCTACCAGGCGCGACGCCACAATGCCGATAACGCCTGCGTGCCAGCCTTCCTTTGCCAGCACAATCGCCGTATCAATGTGTTCATACTGTGCCAGCATTTTTTCGGCATCCATAAAAATCTCACGGCTTATTTTCTGCCTCAGCGTGTTTTCTTCGTTCAGCGCTTCGGCAATTTCCGCCGCACGCGCTTCATCCTGCGCCGTTAAAAGCTCCACCGCCAGCTGCGCGTGCTCCAACCTGCCAACGGCGTTAAGCCTCGGCGCCAGTATAAAACCGATATTTTCGGAAGTTATATCCTTAACCGGGCAGCGGCTCTTTTCTATCAGCGCCTTCAGCCCAATGTTTTCCGTTGTTTCCATCTTTTTAAGCCCGTGCTTAACCAGCGCGCGGTTTTCGCCCCACAGCGGCACAATGTCGGCCACCGTGCCCAAAGCCACAAACTCGGTGTTGCCGTCCCACAACGGCTCATCCGGAAAGCGCATTTTATAAAGCGCCTGGCACAGCTTAAAGGCCACGCCCACGCCGGAAAGATGCTCAAACGGGTAATTGCAGTCCTTCTGATGCGGATTTACCAGCGCGTAAGCCTCCGGCAAAACCTCCGGCGGCGTATGATGGTCAGTTACCACAATATCAAGCGTTTTTGGCGCGCCTGCAATTTCCTTTACCGCGCTGATGCCGCAGTCCACCGTTACAACAAGCGTCGTCCCGGCTTCGGCCAGGTGGTTAAGCGCGTCAATATTCAGCCCGTAGCCTTCGCTTTTTCGCTCCGGTATGTAAGTGTTAACATCTGCTCCGCAGTCTTTTAAAAACAAATATAAAAGCGAGCTTGCGCTGATGCCGTCCACATCATAATCGCCGTAAACCGTAATGCGTTCGCCGGCATCAATGCCGCGCAGGATACGCTCTGCCGCTTTGGGCATATCCTTCATTAAAAACGGGTCGTGGTAAGGCTCGGCGCTGCCGTATAAAAACTCACGCACGCTTTTGGCATCTTTTATGCCGCGGTTCAGCAAAATGCCTGCCACCAGCGGCGAAACGCCTGCCTGCTGCGCCAGTTTTTCCGCTTCTTCCCTGTTAAATTCGTTAAACTGCCATATTTTATGTTTCTTCATGCTTTGCTAACAGCTTCTTCCGCAGGTTTTTCCAGTTCTTTATTGCGCTGGCTGTGCATAAGCATTTCTTTTTCTTCTTTTAATTTGGCATTTTCTTTTTTCAGCTGGTCAATTTCAAATTTCAGGCTCTTGTTATACAAATAGTGCTTGGCTTTCAGCATCAGCGTAAAAAAGCCCATGGCCAGCGCGCCCAAAAGCGCAGCGCCCAAAATTACCACAACAAGGCTGGTCTGCACCGTCCACATCAAAAAGCCAACCGTTACATCAGCAGCGTTCTGCACTGCAAATACCGCCACAATAATACTGATAATTAATGTAAAAAGCAAATACGGCATATCATCATCTCCCATCAAAAATTTAAATAAACTTATAAAGTATATTATTCGCTTAAACTATGCAAAATACCTGCCGCAGCCATAAACAGCGGCAATTTTTTTGCATATCGCCGCCAAAAGCTGCCGCATACAGTTACAAACTTTACAAAAACAAGCCTACATAAAAACGCCTGGCGGCATTAACCGTCAGGCGTTAAAAGTTTTATTTATTATCTGCCAAGCCAGGAGCGGGAAGATTTTTTACCTGCTTCTTTGTTTATTTCTACGGAAGAAGGAGCATACAAAAGCATATCGTCCTGCACTTTGGATACGCGCGCACCGATAATATAGCTTACACCGTTAAGGTAATCGAAAATACGGTTGCGCATTACGCAGTCCACAGCTTCAAAAGAAATCATCAGCGTGGAGCCGCTCATCAGCGCATCTGCATATTCACGCACATCGCTGAACTGGCGCGGGGTACGCACCAGAATATCCATATGCCCGGATTTTACAAGGCAAGGCCCGCCGTAGCCAACTTCTTCAGTATCTGTATGCCAAAACTTTAAAGCAGTGTTTTTTAAATCCATCTCCTGTGCCTCCATCCAAATTCATATTTCAGCTAATGTGCTGTTAATACTTCTACAAAAAATTTTTAAATCCTGCTTTTGGCAAAAATTTATTGTTTATTGCGCGCACGCAGTCTGCCGCGTTCAACCCTGTCGAGGATTTTCTTGCGCATACGGATGCTTTTGGGTGTTACTTCTACAAGTTCGTCGTCGTTAATGTGTTCCAGAGCCTGTTCCAGAGAGAAGGTTTTGGGCGGAATCAGGCGGATTGCTTCATCACTGCCGGAAGCACGCATATTGCTGACATGTTTTTTCTTGCAGGGGTTAACGTCCATATCATCTTCACGGCTGTTTTCGCCGATAATCTGGCCTTCGTAAACCTGTTCGCCCGGCACGATAAACATGGTGCCGCGTTCCTGTGCGTTGCTGATGCCGTAAGAAGTGGTTTCACCGGCTTCAAAAGCAACAAGGCTGCCGCGGGTACGGCCCGGAATATCGCCTTTATAAGGCGCATAGCCTGCAAACACGTGGTTCATAATGCCGTTGCCTTTGGTATCGGTTAAGAACTGGTTGCGGAAGCCGATAAGGCCGCGCGCCGGAATTAAAAATTCCATACGCAGGTAGCCAGCCATTTCGGTCATGTTCTGGAGCTCTGCCTTACGCAGGCCAAGGCCTTCCATAACGGCGCCCATAAAGTCCTGCGGCACATCAATAGTCAGCGCTTCCATAGGCTCAAGCAAATTGCCTTCTTCGTCGCGGTGGGTAATAACCTTCGGTTTGCCAACCTGTAATTCGTAGCCTTCGCGGCGCATGGTTTCAATTAAAATGGAAAGGTGCAGCTCGCCGCGGCCCTTAACAATGTAAGAATCCGGGCTTTCCGTTTCTTCAAGCCTCATGGCAACATTGGTTTTAACTTCTTTAAACAGGCGCTCACGCAGATGGCGGCTTGTTACAAATTCGCCCTCGCGGCCTGCAAACGGGCTGGTATTAACGGAAAATACCATGGAAAGAGTAGGCTCGTCAATGCTGATACCTTCCAGTTTTTCGGGGTTTTCGGCGTCGGCAATGGTATCGCCGATATTAGCGTCGGCAAGGCCGATTAAAGCAACGATATCGCCTGCGGCAACTTCGTCAACTTCAACACGCTTTAAGCCCTGATAGGTATACAGGCGGCCGATTTTAGCCTTGCGGTTACTGCTATTGTCCATCAGCATAATGTTTTCGCCGTTGTGAATGGTACCGCGTACAACACGGCCTACAACAATGCGGCCTACATAATCGTCGTAGTCAAGCGTATTAACAAGCATTTGCAGCGGAGCTTCGGTATCAACGTCCGGTGCGGGAATGTTCTCTAAAATTACGCGGAACAAAGGTTCCAGGTTGTCGCTTTCATCTTCCATGGAAAGTTTGGCAATGCCGTTGCGGGCAGAGGTTAAAACAACCGGGAATTCCAGCTGGTCGTCGTTGGCGTTCAGTTCAATGAACAAATCAAGAACTTCGTCAATAACTTCGTTTACGCGCTGGTCGGGGCGGTCGATTTTATTAATAACAACAATAGGTTTCAAATTGCGTTCAAGCGCTTTGCGCAGAACATATTTGGTCTGCGGCATAGGGCCTTCGTAAGCATCTACAAGCAGCAGCACGCCGTCAACCATGGTGAGCACGCGTTCTACTTCGCCGCCGAAATCGGCATGGCCCGGGGTATCGAGAATATTAATTTTAGTGCCGTTGTGCATTACAGCCGTGTTCTTTGCCAAAATAGTAATGCCGCGTTCACGTTCCAGTGCGTTAGAGTCCATAACGCGTTCTTCAACATGTTCATTGGCCCTGAAAATGCCGCTCTGTTTCAGCATGGCATCTACAAGGGTTGTTTTGCCGTGGTCAACGTGGGCAATAATTGCAATATTACGCAAATCGTTTCTTATCATAAAAGTCTTTCTTCCTCTCTTGCTGGCTGCTCACGGCAGCAGGGTAATGCTAAAAAATAATAACGCCGCAGCTTCCTATGCGACTAATCTATTATATTATTTTTAAAAAGCAATGTCAACAAAACGCCGTAAAGAAGCTGTAAAAGCGCAGTAAACAGTAAAATAAAAATTTATTCTAATAATCAAATCTCATTATAAAAATTTTGCTGTGTCATTTATTTTTACATCAATTTAGTGTAAGATAAAGTTAGAATATAAACCGGATAACCCCTGAATAAAACGAGGTGATTACGTTGAAATACTGCAACTACTGCCACCGCATGATAAAACCCGAAAAGAAAGTTAATTACTTTATTTTGCTTTTGCTGACATTTTTTTACAGGCGGCAGCTGGCTGCTGTTTTACGCCATTTATTATTTTTTCTTTAAAAGCCCCGTCTGCCCCATTTGCGGCGGCGACAGCTTTTTGGATTTTGACCCGCATGACAGATAAGTGCGTTATAAACATTATTAATTTCATGTATTTTTACAAATTTCAATAATCTCAAATATTTTCAGTTATAAGGTTTTACTGTCGATACCGGCGGTAAAGCCTTATTTTTTGCTCTGTTATATTTAATAACTTAAAAGTTATTGACTGCTTATAACTTTTAAGTTATAATAATTGCGAGAGGAGCTGCAAATTTGTATAAAATCTATTTTTATAAAGACCGCAAGGGTAATTATCCTGTTTTTGATTATATCAAAAAACTAAAAACAAAAAATGATAAAGACAGCAGAATCAAATCTTCAAAAATAAATGATTATATTCAGGCTTTAAGTGTTTACGGAACACAAATCGGCGAACCTTATTTAAAACATCTTGAAGGTGAAATTTGGGAACTCCGCCCACTGCGCGACAGAATTTTATTTGCCGCCTGGATTGATAACAGTTTTGTACTATTGCATACTTTTATGAAAAAGACTCAAAAAACACCAAAAGCAGAAATTGAAAAAGCTAAAAAGGAATTATCTGAAATCAGGCAAAGGGGGCTTGAATAATGGAAAAAGATTTACTTAAAAACAATCCAGCAGTCGGTATAAGTTGGGAAGAAGCACGAAAAGAACTTTTTACACCCGAAGAAATTGCTGCCAGTGACTTACGTGTCGCCATTATCGGTGAACTTATCAAAGCGCGCCGTGAAAAAGGCCTTACTCAAAAAGAATTGGAAAATATAACAGGTATCAAACAGCCTGTCATTGCCAGAATAGAAAAAGGTACTACCAATCCGCAAATAGCAACTATTTTAAAACTGCTCGCTCCGCTCGGCAAAACTCTTGCCGTTGTCCCGTTAAAACCTGTTAACTCTACAACATAAAACTTCCCATAACATAAGCAAAAGCCCATGGAGCAAATTTCATGGGCTTTTTTGTATACAAAAAAGCAGCACTCTTTCGAGTACTGCTGTGTATTTACCATTGGTGCCGAAGACCGGACTTGAACCGGTACGGGGATCACTCCCCGAGGGATTTTAAGTCCCTTGCGTCTGCCAATTCCGCCACTCCGGCATGAATATGGAGGCGACACCCGGAATCGAACCGGGGATAAAGGTTTTGCAGACCTCTGCCTTACCGCTTGGCTATGTCGCCGTAATAATGGAGCGGAAAACGAGATTCGAACTCGCGACCCCCTCCTTGGCAAGGAGGTGCTCTACCACTGAGCTATTTCCGCAAATGGTGCCTCAGCACAGAATCGAACTGTGGACACAAGGATTTTCAGTCCTTTGCTCTACCAACTGAGCTACCGAGGCAATGGCGACCCGGATGGGACTCGAACCCACGACCTCCGCCGTGACAGGGCGGCATTCTAACCAACTGAACCACCGGGCCATAAAAGCTACATTCGATATTATATGTTATTTACGGCCTACTGTCAACCCTTTAAGTTAAATTTATTACAGATTATTTAAAATTAAGTAAAAAACCTTCCAGCTTTTCATCAAGCAGCGCCTCAAGCTGAGGCAGGCTTTTAGCATCAAAATCCGTAATATTGTCAGGTTTCAGGGCATGCTTGGTTTCGGCAAAAAATTCATCACGGAAACGGTTATACAAAAATACCAGCTGGTCGCCCGTGGCAAAATCCGTATAATCCAAAAAAATAATACTGCCGTTAATATATTCAATCGCGTTTTCTGGGCGTATAAAAAGCCCAAAGCGGCCTATCTTTTCCGGCAGCTTTTCGCCGTACGTCCATTCAGGCAGGCCCGTTTCTTTAATAATCACGCCCAAATCGTGCCTTGTGCGGATGTCTATATCATGCACCAGCGCAGGCAGTTTGTCCTTCACATGTTCGGCAAAGCGCTCACGGCTGCGGAAAAAATAACGTATATCGCGGCACTGGTGCAGCCCGGCAATTTTTACGGGCACATAGTCAAAAGTTTCGGATGTATAAGTTATATCCAGACGGCAGCGCACAGCGTCATTGCGGTATGAAGCAATATTCAGCACCTGCCCGTCAATCGTTCGGTCCTGATGCAGGGTAAAGCCGTTAATTTCTTCCGGCAGCTCTTTTAAAAACTCCCAGCCGTCCAGCGCCTCACGGATTTCTTCTATACTCGGTTCGCTCATAAAATCCTCCCAAAAGTAGTCTGCCCTTATTATACACTATTTAGCCGCCTGCGTTAAGACATAATCGCGCCTGCCGATAAACTGCCTGTACCACAGCGCTTTGCCGCGGATAACATTGCCGCCCGGCACCAGCCCGCCGTAAAGCGGCCTGTCCGGCAGATACCATAAATCCCAGCGGGTATCCGGGTCGCCGCTGTGCGGGCCGTAGCCGTCAAAAAGTGCAGCTTCGCAGTGCGTAGTAACCGTCAGCAGCTTTATTTCAAGCCCCAGCACATACGTTAGCACCGCCACAGTTTTCGCCATTGCTTCAATCTGCTGCTGGGTCGGCGGTTCTTTGCCAAAATCTGTTTCGCTTCCGCGGATAGCCGTTGCGCCTGCCGCACAGCACATGGCTATGCCGATGCTGCCCGTGTTGCGCCGCCAGGTATGCGCTTTAAGCTCCGTAAAATCTTCGCAGGTTAGGTACAGCTCGCCGCCTGCGCCGATGTTGATGTGGTAATCGTCATAAACATCGTCATAGTGCCCCGCCGTCCAGTGCAGGTAAATGCGGTTTATTTTGCCGCGGCTGCGCTTTGCCACCTCCGCCAGCTTTTGGTAATCGATTTGAACAGGATTTACAACAATCACTTTAACAACTCCTCTCAGCCATATAAACGCTATAAAAGCTAAAAAAATTTACCATAGCCAAAAATTTTTTAAATATTTTTTCGCCGCAGGTAAATTTTCGGGGTTAAAAATCCGTTTATGTGGGTGAGAGTTTCTTTTCTTGTTCTCTTTTTTGCCTGTTTTTTCTCTTGTTCTTTTCTTTGCCGTATTACGTTCCTACCTTGTTCTTAAGTAATTCAAAGATTATTATATATAATCTACCTTGTTCCCTAAATTCTAACGTACGTAAGCAGTAAAACCTGACAGTCTTGTGAAAAAGTAAGGGAGCAGGAAAAGCAGCAGTAAGTTAGCAGTGTTGCCTGACAATTTTATGCAAACGGGCACTATCTCTAAACTGAGATAGTGCCGTAAGCAGGGCTTTGCCGTTAACTTTGCAGGCATCACTTAAAACACCTGCTGCCGCTAGCAGAATTTCTAAAGCTGCTTACAAACAGCAAAAGGGAGCAGCCCTGAAACTGCTCCCTTTTGAGAGAAATAAAAAATTATTTGCTGTATCTGTTAATTAAAACATGAAGTACAGTTCGGAGAAGATGGTTTGTGCATCTTCGTTAGTGGTCTGAGATTCCATATCCCAGTAGTTAACCATGCCTACAATGTTTTTGGCAAAGGTATAGCTTACGCCTACGTTCCAGCCTTTATAGCCATCATCAAAATATTCGGCATCGGTAGTCGGCATAATGTAAGCATTTACGCTCTGGTCATAGTAGCCTGCATGAATACCGTAGCTGCCCGGCTGGTCTGCTTCAGCGCCTTTCCAAGCAAGGTCTGCCCACCAGCCGTCTTTACCTGCATTTGCATAATGTTCTTTGTCGCCGCGCATATATTCAGCACTCAGGGTAAAATCGCCAAAGCCGTAGCTTGCGCCAACGTTCCAGATTTCTTTTTCAAGCGAAGAATCGGTTTTAAAGTATGCAACATAAGCATCAACATCGCCCAGTGCTGCTTCAATGCTGCCGATATAAATTCTATCATCGTCTTGCAAAGTGTATTTTTTATTGCCGTTGCCGTCAAAAACATTATCAGCAGTATCATAAGCTTTACCTGCCAGTGCAGATACTTTTACTTTGTCGCCGTAGGATACTTTTGCCATATCCATGTTGGCATCAAGGATGTTGCCGGTGAAGGTAACTTCGTTGTAACGGCCTGCAACCACGTCAAGTCCGCCAACGCGGCCTTCTACATAAGCGCGGGCAAAGTCAATTTTTTCATCGCCGGTTTTGTTGCCAAAATCCTGATTGTTTTCGAACATACCGGTGTAGCTCCAGTCCTCATTAATCTGGCCGTTTACCCATAAACGGGAACGCAAAAGACCTTCGTGTCCGTCATGACCAGCAGCCTCAGTGTCAACATCACGGTAGGACGCGCGTACTTCGCCGGTAATTTTTACGTTGTCTGCTTTCTTTTCAAGGTTAGCAACGCGTACGCCGAGGCTGTCGAGTTCATCAGCAAATTCTGCTGCCAGTTTATCAACATTAGCGCCTTTGGCCATTGCTTTTGCTACAATCTGTGCCATTTCGTAGCGGGTCATCAGCTTATCGCCGCCGTAAGTGCCATCGGGGTAACCGTCTACAACACCTTCTGCAGCCAGTTTGTTAACTGCGTCATAAGCCCAGTGGCCTGCCGGTACATCACTGAAAGGGTTTGCGGCATAAGCGCTTGCGGTAACGCCAAGAGCCATTGCCATTGCTAAAACTAAAGATTTTTTCATTGCGGGTTCCTCCTAAAAACTTTTTAGAGAACGCCTACTGCAAACTGCTTTTTATAACGCGAGTTGCCTTGTTTCCTCTGTTATTTCTTTTAACAGTTTACGCTTACGTAACTCTTTAGTTAGTATACGCTAACTTCGTGATTTTGGCAACCCCTTTTGTGAAATTTTTGACACATTTTCCCAACTACAAAATAACCCTGCCCTTTTTACAGGCAGGGTTATGGTTAAACTTGTTATTCTACTGTTACCGATTTTGCAAGGTTACGCGGTTTATCAACATCGCAGCCTCTTGTAAGGGCGGCATAGTAAGCCAAAAGCTGCAAAGGCAGCACGGCCAGTATCGGCGCCAGCTCTTTATCCGCACGCGGAATGTAAATAACATGGTCTGCATATTTGGCAATGCTGTCATCACCTTCAAGGGCAATGGCAATAACCATGGCTTCACGCGCCTTAACCTCCTGCAAATTGCTTACGGTCTTGTCGTAAACATCTTCCTGTGTTGCCAGCACAATTACCGGCACACCTTCAACAATAAGTGCCAAAGTGCCGTGTTTAAGTTCACCGGCAGCATATGCTTCAGCATGAATATAGCTGATTTCCTTCAGTTTCAGCGCACCTTCAAGGGCAACAGCATAATCCAGGCTGCGGCCAAGGAAGAATGCGTCCAGACTGCTGCCGTAGTGGCGTGCAAAAACTTTAATCTGGTCAACATTTTCCAGCATGTCGTGCAGCTGTTCCGGAACCTTATGCAGACCTTTTGCAAGTGCGTCCGCTTTATTGCCGTCCAAGGTTCCGCGCAGGCGGCCAACGTAAACGGCAAGCATTAACATTACCAAAAGCTGGGTAGTGTATGCTTTGGTGGAAGCAACGGCAATTTCCGGCCCTGCGTAGGTGTAAACAACCTGGTCTGCCTCACGCGCAATGGAAGAACCTACAACGTTAGTAACTGCCAAAGTACGGCTGCCAAGACGTTTGGCTTCTTTCAAAGCTGCCAGGGTATCAATGGTTTCGCCGCTCTGGCTGATAACAATAGTCAGGCAGTTGGCGTCAACCAGCGGGTTACGGTAACGGAATTCACTGGCGATATCCACTTCAACAGGGATGCGCGCCAGATTTTCCAGATAGTATTTGCCGACAATGCCTGCATGATAAGCCGTGCCGCAGGCAACAATAAAGATTTTGCTGATGCCGGTAAAGTCTTCCGGAGTCCAGCCAAGCTCGGTAAAGTTAATTTCCGTGCCGTTTTCGGCTAAACGCCCGCGCATGGTATCTTTAATTGCTTTTGGCTGTTCGTAAATTTCTTTCAGCATAAAATGCTCAAAACCGCCTTTTTCAGCAGCTTCGGCATTCCAGTTAACTTCAAAAACTTTTTTGGTAATCGGCGTGCCGTTAATGTCCTGCACCCAAACGCCGTCCTTGGTAACGGTGGCAATTTCGCCGTCGCTCATAATGTAGGTGCGGCGGGTTTTGGCAATAATCGCCGGAATATCGGAGGCAATAAAGTTTTCTCCTTCGCCAAGGCCGATAATCAGCGGATTGTCCTTCTTAGTGCAGATGAGTTTATCCGGCTCTGCCGCGCACATAAATACCAAAGAATAAGAGCCTTCAATGGTTTTTAAAACTTTTTTAACGGCTTCTTCCATATCGCCTTCGTAAAAATCGGCAAATAAATGCGCTACAATTTCCGTATCGGTGTCGGAAGAAAATTTCTGCCCTTTGGCAATGAGTTTTTCTTTCAGCATCAGGTAGTTTTCGATAATGCCGTTGTGTACAACAACAAAATCACCGCTTTCATCCGTATGCGGATGGGAGTTGCGGTCGGACGGCCTGCCGTGAGTTGCCCAGCGTGTATGGCCAATGCCCATGCTGCCTTCAGGCATTCTGCCTTCCAGCTTATGGCGCAGGGCGTCAAGGCGGCCCACGCATTTTTCAACCCTGATTTTGCCTTTTTCGTAAACCGCAATACCGGCGGAATCATAACCGCGGTATTCCAGCTTGCTCATTCCGTCCAGCAAAAACGGCGCAGCCTGTGCATTGCCTACGTAACCAACAATACCACACATATTAAAATCCTCCTAAAGGTTATTTGCCAGTTCTGCCGCAGCTGCTTTGTCCCCCACGTTGCCATGGGGCTTTGTCAGTCTGCTTACGGCCCGCAGCCGGCCGGGAGGCACCCGCTGACTAATCGATAAACCTCCGCCTCGTCTGCCGCTAAAAGCGGCACTTGCGCTTGGTTGCTGCACATACATTTTGTGCCGCACAGGCCTGGCTGTCCCATGCGGCACCTTTGCAGCTACTTTATTTTACTATATTTTTACAATACGGTCAATCTAAATTCAGCCCAGCTCGCGCGTAACAACTTCGCCGATGCTGTCGGCAATTTTCTCCAGGCGTTCCTGCACGGGGCCTTCCGCCATAATGCGGATTAACGGCTCGGTGCCGGATGCACGCACGAGTACCTGCCCGTTGTCGCCCAGTTCGTCCTGATATTTTTTTATAACGGCTTTAATGGCTTCGTTTTCTTCCCAGCCGTATTTGTTTTTAACGCGTACGTTAAGAAGAATCTGCGGGTATTTGGTCATAAGCGCACCGAGTTCAGAAAGTCGCTTGTTGTTTTTAACCATTGCCGAAAGCAGCTGTACGGCTGTTAAAATGCCGTCGCCGGTTTTGGCAAATTTGCTGAAAATAATATGCCCGGACTGTTCGCCGCCGAGGTTATAGCCTTCTTTCAGCATTTCTTCAAGCACATAACGGTCGCCTACATTGGTTTTTACGCAGCGCCCGCCATGTTCTGCCATTGCTTTGTGCAGGCCAACGTTACTCATAACGGTTGTTACAAGCACATTATCGTGCAGCTCTTTCTTTTTCATCAGTTCCAATGCGCAGATAAGCATAATCTGGTCGCCGTCAAGCGGTCTGCCTGTTTCATCAACGGCAAGGCAGCGGTCGGCGTCGCCGTCGTTGGCAATGCCCACGTCTGCGCCTTCTTCCAGCACTTTGGCCTGCAAAGCCTCAAGATGCGTACTGCCGCAGCCATTATTAATGTTAATGCCGTTAGGCTGGTTAAAAATGGTAATAACATGCGCGCCCAAAGTACGCAGAATTACCGGCGCAATCAGGCTGTTGGCACCGTTGGAGCAGTCCATAACAACCTTTAAGCCGTTTAATTTGGTCGGCGCAGTGCTGATGATATGGTCGATATAAAGCTTATCCATGGCTTCTTCGTTAATAACGCGCCCAACGGAAGAACCGCTCGGGTTTTTGCTGCTGTCGTGTTCTGCGGCAACCATGGCTTCAATTTCATCCTCCACGGCGTCGGGCAGCTTGTGCCCGGTTTGCGAGAAGAACTTAATGCCGTTGTCTTCAAACGGATTGTGCGAAGCAGAAATTACCGCACCGGCATTGGCATGCAGTTTGGAAGTTAAATACGAAACAGCCGGCGTAGGAATTACACCTAAAAGGTGCGCGTTGCCGCCCGCAGAGCAGATACCTGCCGCAAGCGCAGCTTCCAGCATGGTGCCGGAAAGGCGTGTGTCGCGCCCGATAATGATTTTAGGGTTGCGTGTTTCCCTGCCAAAGTAAGACGCAGCAGCGCGCCCAAGTTTAAAAGCAAGTTCCGGTGTAAGTTCCACGTTGGCAATGCCGCGTACACCGTCAGTACCGAATAAACGAGCCATTTTAAAACCTCCATTTATATGTAAAGTTTAATTCTTTTCACCGCATGTATTATAGCAGGCTTTGCCTGAATAAGCAATAATTATAATGGTGCAAAACGCTCCATAACGGCACGCGCCACGTGATAGCCGTCAAGTGCGGCACTCATAATGCCGCCGGCGTAGCCCGCACCTTCGCCGCAGGGGTACAGCCCTTTGTGCGATACCGACTGCTTATCGCTGCCGCGGATAATGCGCAGCGGGGCGCTGGTTCTTGTTTCAACGCCCGTTAAAAGCGCGCCGCCGTCGTCGAACCCGGCAAGGCGCTGCCCAAAGGCTTTAATGCCGCCGCGCAGCGTAGCCGTAACGTAATCAGGCAGCACCATATTCAAATCGCACGCCGTTATACCCGGCAGGCAGCTTGCTTTAACAAGGCTCTCTGCCGAAGGCGCCGAACCGCTTAAAAACGTTTTAAAATTCTGCGCCGGTGCGTAAAACTTTTCGCCGCCGCATTTAAACGCCAGGCGTTCCCACCTGCGCTGAAACTCCACGCCGTCCAGCGGGTTATGCCCAAAATCTTCCGGGCTTACGTTAACCACCAACGCGCTGTTGGCAATGCCGCTGTCGCGTTTGTACATACTCATGCCGTTAACAACAACGCCGCCTGTTTCGCTGGCCGCGCCAACAACCTGCCCGCCCGGGCACATGCAAAAAGAATACGCCGTGCGCGTGCTTTCAAGGTTATGCCATACAACGGCATAATCTGCCGCGCCGAGCTTCGGATGCCCGGCAAACTCACCGTACTGCGCGCGGTCAATCAGTTCCTGCGGGTGTTCAATGCGCACACCGATGGCAAATGCCTTGGCTTCGGCAGCAATTTTATTTTCTGCCAGCATGGCATAAGTGTCACGGGCGCTGTGCCCGCACGCCAAAATAACTGCCGGTGCGTAAATTTTTTCACCGGTCTGCGTTATCACGCCTTTAACGGCGTTATCTTCAATAATAAAACCGGCAGCGCGCGTATTAAAGCGTATTTCGCCGCCCAGGCCTGCTATCATTTTGTTTAAACCGGCAACCATGGCGCGCAGCCTGTCCGTGCCGACGTGGGGCTTTTGCTCCCACAGTATTTCTTCCGGCGCACCGGCCTCTACAAACAGTTTTAAAATATCATTCATCACTGGGTCATTAACGCGCGTGGTTAGCTTGCCGTCGCTGAACGTACCAGCGCCACCTTCGCCAAACTGCACATTGCTGTCGGGGTCAAACTCGCCCTTTTTCCAAAAACGCTGAACGTCATCCACACGTTCGGCTATTTTTTTGCCGCGTTCCAGTAAAAGCGGCCTGTAACCGTAACGCGCAAGTTCAAGCGCAGCCACAAGCCCCGCCGGGCCCGCGCCGATAACGACAGGGCGCTCCTGCATTTTTTCCGTGCCGAACACCGGCAGCGGTGCCGGTTCTTCCTTAAATCGTGTTACGTCCTTATCGCGCAGAAGGCGGTTTACAAGGCGCGCCGGTGCGTCAATATCCGCCAGCACGTGGTAATTTATAACGATATTGCTTTTACGGCGGGCGTCAACGGCCCGCCGCAGTACCCTTATGCTGCCTATATCCTGTTTTTTTACGCCAAGCCTGCGGGCAGAGGCCTCACGCAGCGAAGCCTCGCTCACAAGCGGAATTCTTACATTATTTATTCTTAGAAGCATTTACCTCTCCTGTTAATCTTCGGTTATAAACCTTACCGTAACTGTTTTGGTTTCGCACATTACCCTTTCCGGCAGTTCCAGTTCCACATCAATCGTACTGTCGGAGCGCAGCTGGCTTAAATCCACATTTTTGGTATGCAGCGCAACAATGCTGTGTACCAGCGAAGGTTCTGCCAGAATATTAACTTTCTCGGGCACACATTCAGCCTTTTCAAGCTTTTTGCCGTCGGCAAATTCACCGCTCGTACTTACAATAACAGGTATCTGCGCCGTTATCATCTGGCGCACCAGCGTTGCCTTAATTTTTGCATCGGCAGGCTCAATGGCCAAATCGTGCATTTCAGCGCCGGTATCGCTTATTGCTACTAAATGGCTGTCAATTTCAAAATCGCGCTGTTTGTCGCTTACATCAACAGGCGCAACAACCCTTACCATAGCGTCAAGGCGGTGCCCTGCGCCGCGTACCTGCACCGTCTGCGGCGAAACATCCTGCTTGCTGAGTGCGTAATCGTTGGCAGGCAGACCTATTACAACGGTTTCAACCGGCATGGTGCGTTCGCTTATTTTATCAAGATAAACATAAATATTATTCGGGTAAACTTCTACAACCTGCCCTTCCGGGAACTGGGCATGCACCGGCAGATACTGCTGCCCCACGTCGCGCCCGTCGCAGTCGATATAGGCAATAACTTCTTTTTCCGTTACGCCGCCCAGAAGGCTGCGCTGGCCGCTTACCTTAACTTTAATGTTATCAGGCGCATTAAGCACAACCATGTTTTCGGCAACGTTGCGTTGCTGCAGCTTAACCACAAAATCGCGCTCAATTACCGGGTTCTGCTCGCTCATAACATACAGCCACAATCCGCAGGCCACTATCAAGGTGACGATACGCGGAATTAAATTCTCACGTTCAAAAAACTGCTTCACTTTTTGTCACCTCTTAAATCACGGATTTTTTCACGGAGCATCTGTTTAAAATCGGCTTTGGGCCGTGTAATGGAAGCCTTTAAAAACTCTTTTACGTCGTCGGCAGTTAAATAACGCTGCAAAGTGCCGTTGCGCGCCAGCGAGATGGTGCCTGTTTCTTCACTTACAACAAGAATTACCGCGTCGGACTGTTCGGATATGCCAAGCGCTGCCCTGTGGCGCGTGCCGAGCTCCTGGCTGAGGTTGCGCATTTCCGTCAGCGGCAAAAGGCAGCTTGCGGCGGCAATGCGGTTGCCGCGGATAATTACCGCGCCGTCATGCAGCGGGGTATCTTTTTCAAAAATATTTAAAAGCAGGCTGTCGCTGATAAGGCCGTCAATGGCAACGCCGGTTTCAATACGTTCTTCAAGCCCTATTTCGCGTTCAACAACAATCAGCGCGCCTATTTTGCGACGTCCCATTACAATGGCAGCCGAAGTGATGGAGTTAACCATTTCGTCCACTTCGTACTCGTCAAGCTCGCCGTGCTTGCGGAAAAGCCTGCCGCGGCCAATCTGCTCCAGCGCGCGGCGCAGCTCCGGCTGAAAAACTATCGGCAGTGCAACAATAAGCACCGTCATGCTTTTTTCCAGCACCCAGCTGATAACATGCAGATTAAGCCAGCGGCTTATAAACATAATGGCGCCCAAAGTTAAAAGGCCCTTTACAAGCACAGCGGCTCTTGTGTTCTTCAGCATTAAGTATATTCTGAAAAGAAAATACGCCACCACCAAAATATCTATAACATCAAGGATGCCGATGGTTTTGATGAGGCTGTTAATATTAGTCAGCAAAAACATCACCCATTTCTTAAATACTGCTACATTAGTTATTATATCAAACTGCAAGTTTATATTCTATGCCCGCGGCATATATTTTTAAATTTTTTCGCAAAGCTGAAATTTTTCTGCCGCACAGTACATAAACAGGCTTTACAAACTTGCCCTTTGCCGCAAAATACATTAAAATATTACAGGCTATAAAATAGAAAAGAGGTTATGTGCATGGAAAGAAAAATTATCCAAGTTGAAGAACGTCCGCCCCTTGCGCTGAACATTCCGCTCAGCATACAGCACTTGTTTGCCATGTTCGGCTCAACGGTGCTCGTTCCGTTTTTGTTTAACGTAAGCCCTACAACCTGCCTGTTTATGAACGGTATCGGCACGCTGCTGTACCTGTTCATCACCAAAGGCCGCATCCCTTCCTATCTCGGTTCCAGCTTTGCTTTTATTTCCCCAGTGCTCGCAATTATGGCAACAAGCAGCTACCACGATGCGCAGTCCGGCTTTATTGTGTTCGGCATTATTTTCATTTTGTTTTCCGCACTTATTAAAGCTACCGGCACCGGCTGGATTGACGTTATCTTCCCTCCCGCGTGCATGGGCGCCATTATTGCAGTTATCGGCCTTGAACTTGCGCCGACCGCTGCTTCCATGGCCGGGCTGACGGGCGAAAACATTAATACCAACCACATTATTGTTTCTATGTTTACCCTTTGCGTTACCATTATCGGTTCCGTCGCTTTCCGCGGATTCCTTGCCATTATACCGGTACTGTTCGGCGTTATCTGCGGCTACATTCTGGCGCTGTTCATGGGCCTTGTTGATTTAACCCCCGTTATTAACGCACCGTGGTTCCAGCTTACGCATTTTTACAGCCCAGTATTTAATCTGGATGCCATTTTGATTATCGCTCCTGCGGCACTGGTTGTACTGGCAGAGCATATCGGACATCTGGTTGTTACCGGCAATATTGTTGACCGCAACCTCATTAAAGACCCGGGCCTTTCCCGTTCTCTCTTTGCAGACGGCTGCTCCAACATTTTATCCGGCTTCTTCGGTGCAACGCCTAACACCACTTACGGAGAAAACATCGGCGTTATGGCCATTACCAAGGTTTACAGCGTATGGGTTATCGGCGGTGCGGCAGTATTTGCCATTCTGCTTTCCTTCATCGGCAAGCTCTCCGAGCTGATTCACAGCATTCCCGTACCGGTTATGGGCGGCGTGTGCATTCTGCTGTTCGGCGTTATTGCAGCCAGCGGCCTGCGCGTACTGGTAGAAAGCAAGGTTGATTACAGCAAATCTTCCAACCTTGTTATGACCGCCGTTATTATGATTATCGGCCTGTCCGGCGCCAAACTTACCTTCGGCACCATCAGCGTACAGGGCATGGTTTTGGCAACACTGGTTGCAATCCTGCTCAGCGTTACCTTTAAAATTCTCGACCGCTTAGGATTTTTGAATCATATTTAAAAACTAATAAAAGTTAAAGTTTTCTTTTAATAATTACAAAACGCAGGTTAACCGCAACGTTAGCCTGCGTTTTTATTTTACCTTGCTGAACAGCAATAACCATTGACACTTTTATTTTTGCTTACAGCTATTTGACTTTAACACCATATTTGCTATAATAATTATAGAAAAACAAACGGCTGCCGATAGACGGTCAGCCGCAAATTAGTAGATTATTAAAGAAATAATCGCCCAAGTTTGTCAGGCTGCGGGCGGTTATTTCTGTTTATTAGAGAAATCTTTTCCCAAGGAGTATCCAAGGGTAAAAACTGCTATTGTATAACCTACAATGGCTATAAACGACAGAATATCCACGTTTACTCCTCCCTTCGCCGGAAATTTCAATCTGCAAAAACAAATTGATTTCTATATCAACGAAGGGTCACAGTCCCTTCAGGGAAGGGCTAACCGCCTACCGTTATGGCAGCACATTTGCCTGCTTATTTTAACAGATAAATATAAAACTGTAAAGAAATATATTTTATGTAAATTTTGCTTATGCCAATCGTTTTTACCCGTGCTGCGGGTATCGGTTAAACACAGGCGTAAGCATTAATTTAACTGCCAAACTACCCTATAAAGCACAAAAGCGGCGGCATCAGCCGTCGCTTTTGTTTTGCGTATCGTATTCTTTTTTAACGCCCTCAGGCGGGGCGTTTACTACTTTTTTGGGAATACCACCTGTTTAGGTCCGAATTCTGCATTTTTAGGAACCAGCACTTCATCAAATTTGATGTTGCGGGTGTGCAGCGTATGGCTCCATTCGTGGTCATGCCTGTGCAGGAAACCGATAAACGAAATGGGAATCCAGCTGTAAATAAACAGCGGGTACAGCAGAAGATACAGCCACGATTTAAACGAAGCGCGTATTTTCCAAAGTACAATTACCGGGAACACATACTGTCCGATACCAATCAGCGTCCATACCTCAACCGGCAGAATGGAATAAAGCACGTTTGTATAGAACGGATAGTACATATAAATATAGCTGCAAATTACATAAAAGGTAGAAAGCAGCAAAAAGTACGGCTGGAACAAATGCAGGATGCCGTCCAGCATAATCGGGTTTCGCTCTTTAATGCCTTTTTTAAACAGCTTGCCGATATAGCGGCTGCCTACGTCAAACTGACCCTGCGCCCAGCGTTTGCGCTGATTCCAAGACTGCATGAAGGTCAGCGGCTTTTCGTCGTAAACAATAGCGTCATGCGCCCAGGTTGTCGGTATGCCCTCCAGAATCGCTTTCATGGTAAATTCCATATCTTCCGTCAGGCAGGTTGCGCCCCAGCCATAGCGGCGCAGAATATCGGTGGAAATGCACATGCCCGTACCGCCGAGGCAGCTGGACAAGCCGATATTGTATTTTGCCAGATGGTATACATGGTTAATAACCCAGAAAGCAATCGAGAAAGTACCGGAAATCCAGGTATCGTTAGGATTTTTGGAATCAAGGTAACCCTGAATAAGGCGCTCACCGTTGCAGAGGCGGCTGTTCATTTCCTTTAAAAAGTCGGGGTGTACGAGGTTATCGGCGTCAAAAACGCACACGGCGTCATACTGGCGTTCCATTTTGAACAGACGGTTGAACATCCAGTCCATGGCATAGCCTTTACCCTTTTCGGTGTCGTTAAAACGCTCATGCACCTGCGCACCGGCTTTGCGTGCCACTTCGGCAGTTTTGTCGGTGCAGTTGTCGGCAACAACAAAAATATCATACAGTTTGTCAGAGTAATTCAGCAAATGCAGGTTTTCTACCAAAGCGCCGATAACGCGTTCTTCGTTATGCGCGCAGACAACCATGGCAAAAGTATGCTTTTCTTCATAAACCTTTTTGTCTTTTTTGCGGTAAACCAGCCCGAAGAACGAAAGCGTAAAATAATAAATGGTAAAAAATACGATTAACAGCTGGAGAGGAATCATTATTATATCAAAATACGTTGTCATAAAAGGCTCCTCGCTTCACACTAATCACTGCTTATGCAGTGCTTTAACATAAACCGCATTGATGATGCCGATAAGCGTATAGGTAAACATAATTACAAACGGCCAGCCTTCCGGGCGCAGGTAAAAAATGTACGCGCCAATGGCAAGCCCGATAATAACGGGCACTTTAAAGAGCGGGTTGCCCTTGCCCTTAAAATCCGGATAACGGATAGTGCTGTACAAAATGCAGCCGATAACAAAGGTCAGTACGGCAACATAGCTCTGCGGCACGTCGTAGCCGGAAAGCACGAACGCAGCCAGAACGCAGGCACCGCCGGGAATAGGCATGCCCTGAAAATAACCGTGGATAACATCGGCATTAATGTTAAAACGCGCCAGGCGCAAAGCGCCCCATACCGGAAACAGCGCAGCAATAAGCTGGCCCCAGATGCCGAAATCGGTCATGCCGTAGTAGTACATCATTACGGCAGGCGCAACGCCAAACGAACAAACGTCGCAAAGAGAATCCATCTCGACGCCGAACTTGCCGGCCACGCCGAGCGCCCTTGCCGCACGCCCGTCGCAGGCATCAACGGCAACAGCCAGAATAATGTATATTGCCGCCCATTCAAAATTGCCGGCAACAGATTCAAAAATAGAAAGAACGCCTAAAATCAAGTTAGTACCGCTGATACTGTTAGGTATTATACGACGGTATTCCATCAGTCCATGACCCTCCCGATTATGGATTTACCGCCGGTGACGGCATCTCCTTTTTTTACAAGTATTTCTACATTTTTGGGCAGCACAAGCTCGGTGCTGGAGCCAAATTTAATCATGCCGTAGCACTCGCCCTGCGTAAGGTTATGCCCCAGCGTAACCCACGACACAATGCGGCGTGCCAGCAGGCCTGCCACCTGAATGACAAGCACTTTCATCTTATCGTTTTCCACGCCGATGGCATGGCGTTCGTTTTCAAACGAAGCGTTTTTTTCGTATGCCGGCACAAACTGCCCGCAGGTATAACGCTGATATTTAATTTCGCCGCTGACGGGGCTGCGGTTAACATGTACGTTAAAAACAGAAAGGAAAATCGTTACCTTAACGGCTTCTTCATTAAGATATTCTTCGTCGTAAAAATCCTCCACGCCCATTACCGTTCCGTCTGCCGGAGAATAAATTACCGAAGTGTCCTGCTCCGTAACGCGTTTTGGATTGCGGAAAAAATACGCAAAATATGCCGTAAGAACCAGGAAGGGAATGCACCAAATGATGCCCGCGCCATACCATACCGCAAGCGCCACTGCCAGGCTGCCGAGTATGAACGGGTAACCATCTTTTACTATCGTCATTGCTGCTCCTTTCTATTCATCTGCAAAAAAATAATATGATGAACTCATTTATTCATCATATTATTATAGTATAGGTATTTCCTTTTGTCTACCAAATTATTTACTTTGTAACACTTTAATTACAAACTGCGGCAGCACCATCATGCGCCCTATGCGGCTCGGCTGCTTGTAAAGGCGGAACAGCCATTCCAGCGATGCTTTCTGCATCCACAGCGGCGCGCGGTCCATCTTGCCTGCAAGCACGTCAAAGCTGCCGCCCACGCCCATTAAAACCTGCGGATTCAGTTCGCTACGGAAGCGCGCCAGCCAGTTTTCCTGCTTAGGTGCGCCCAGTGCCGCAAAAAGCATGTCCGCACCACTTGCGTTAATTTCGGCAATAATTTCTTCATTTTCGGCTTCGGTAAAATAACCGTTGCGGCAGCCTGCCACTTTAAGCCCCGGCGCCACCAGCAAAAGCTTGTCGCGCGCGGCTTCGGCAATGCCCGGCGCAGCACCGAAGAAAAATACCTTATAGCCTTTTTTTGCCGAAAGCTTTGCCAGCTCCACAAATAAATCGCAGCCTGCCACACGCTCCGGCACATTATGCCCCAGCTTGCGCCCGGCCCAAACGGTACCGGCGCCGTCTGCCAGCACCAAATCGGCATTTTGGCAGACTATTTTTTTATATTCCGCATCTTTCTGGCACATCATAATAATTTCCGCATTGGCGGTAACCACGAAAGTCTGCTTTTTATTTTTTACCTGCGAATTTAAAAAGTTAACCGCGCCGTCCATTGTATATGGGTAAACCGGCACATCAAGCACATAAAACGGTTTTATTTTTTCCATAATTTTGTCCTTTAAATCTTCGCCACATCAGAAGGCACAGTTAAGAACTGCAAATTGGGGTTGCGGTCCAGAATCCAGTTCAGCGCCCATTCGTTGTTAACCAAAATTACCGGGCGGTCTTTTTTATCATAAACCAGCATGCCGTTATCGAGGCCTTTTAAGTTCTCGATATCCTTTTCGTTTTCGGCATATACCCAGCGTGCCACGCTGTAACCAAGCTGGTTCATCAAAAGCTGCGCGCTGTATTCGTTTAAAAGGCGGTATTCCAAAACTTCAAGCTGCAGCGAACCAACCACGCCGACGATAAAGCTTTCAATGCCAAGATCCTTCTGGCGGAATACCTGAATGGCGCCTTCCTGCGCCAGCTGCACAATGCCTTTTTCAAACTGTTTGCGTTTTAAGGAATCCTTAGGCTGCACACGGGCAAAAATTTCCGGCGGGAAAACCGGGAAATCTTCAAACTGAATTTTCAGCTTTTCGTCGCTCAGCGAATCGCCGATACCGAAAATGCCCGGGTCGAAAATACCGATAATATCGCCGGGGTACGCTTCTTCAACAATGGTGCGCTCCTGCGCGAGGAACTGCTGCGGCTGCGCCAGCTTAACCGGCTTGCCGCCCTGCATGTGGTACACCGTCATGCCTTTTTTGAACACGCCGCTGCAAATACGCATAAAAGCAATGCGGTCGCGGTGCGCCGGGTTCATGTTAGCCTGAATTTTAAACACAAACGCACTGAACAGTTCGTTGTCCGGGCTTAACAAATCGCCGTTCTGCAAAATACGCGGCTGCGGCATCGGCGAAAGCTCCAAAAATTTCTCCAAAAAGCTGCGCACGCCGAAGTTTGTCATGGCGCTGCCGAAGAACATCGGAGTCAGTTCGCCGCTGTTTACCTTCGCCATGTCGAACTCGTCGCCGGCCATGTCCAAAAGTTCAATATCGTCGCATAATTTATGGTACAAATCTTCGCCGATGGCATTAATAATTTCCGGGTCATCCAGGCTGCCAGTGGTGGATTTTAAAATTTTGGAGCCGTGGCTGCTGTCGTTTTCAAACAGTTCAATCTGTTTTTTAACGCGGTCATAAACGCCGATATAATTGCCGTCGATACCGATAGGCCAGTTAATCGGGTACGCGCGGATGCCCAGCACCTGCTCGATTTCGTCCATCAAATCAAACGGGTCGCGGCCGTAACGGTCAAGCTTGTTTACAAAAGTAAATACCGGCAGCTGCCTGCGGTGGCAAACCCAGAACAGCTTTTTCGTCTGCGGTTCCACGCCCTTGGCGCAGTCGATAAGCATTACGGCGCTGTCAGCCGCCATCAAAGTGCGGTAGGTATCCTCCGAAAAGTCCTGATGGCCCGGCGTATCCAGAATGTTTACGCGGTAGCCGTCATAATCAAACTGCAAAACGGAGCTTGTTACGGAAATGCCGCGCTGCTTTTCAATTTCCATCCAGTCCGAAACGGCATGGCGGTTGGATTTACGCGCCTTAACCGTACCGGCAAGGTGAATTGCGCCGCCGTACAGCAAAAGTTTTTCCGTCAGCGTCGTTTTACCGGCGTCAGGATGCGATATAATGGCAAAAGTGCGGCGTTTTTCAATCTTTTCAAGTAATTCCTGCATTGTTTTCCCCCGTTATTCCCTGTTCTGCAATTCGTAAATACTGTAAGCGTCAATAATCTGTTTCAAAATATAATCGGGCACCGGCACAGCCGTTTCCATAACACCCTTAATGTTCACGCGGAAGGCAACGTCCTCATATTTTTCGCCGCCGTAGGTTTCGCAGCTGAAGCTGGTACGCATAAACTCATCCTTAAAAGTGCAGTATTTCAGCACATCATGCTTGCGTTTTAAATCCCATTCGTTGTAAAACTCATACAATTTTTTCTGCGCCTCCGGCGGAATATCCACACCGGCAACCACATAGCCGTCCATAGGCGTGCAGTCCAAATCTTCGTAAACCGTGCCGTCCTCCAGTTCGATGGTGACGGTCATCACATAGTCCACTTCGTTAAATTCGGCATTTTTAATCTGCCATTTTTCGTGCCATTTTTTAATGCACGCCGGGCAGATGAACTTTGCCTCTTTTACGGTATTATTAATGTAATTGTCCTTATAATACAAAACGCCGCCTTCCGGCACAAACTCACTGCCGCATTCGGCGCATACAAGCCTTACGCTGCGAATCATTGCACGCACTCCTTTTCTGTCAAGGCTATAAAAAAAGCCTTCACGGGGATTTCCCGTAAAGGCAGTTGTTTCGGAATGGTCGGAGCGGCGGGATTCGAACCCACGACCTCTTCCACCCCAAGGAAGCGCTCTACCAAGCTGAGCCACGCCCCGAAACACAAGTAATATTATAAACAAACTAAATGCAAATGTCAAGCATTAATTATCAATAACGCGTGCGCCTTCTTCGTCAAGCTTCAGCACATGGTACACCGCCTGCTGCCCGGCTTTTTCAAAAGCCTGCTGCATGGCGCGCCCAATGGCTTCACTGTCTGCATCCGCCGCGGCGTATGCCATTAAGGTAGAACCCGCGCCGCTGATAATAGCGCCGTAAGCGCCGGCATTTTTAGCAGCCTTAAACACAGCCTGCGTGCCGTTAATAAGCGGCATGCGGTACGGCTGGTGCAGCCTGTCCTCCAAAGCGTCGGGCAAAAATTTATATTCGCCCGTTAAAAGCGCACTTACCAAAAGCGCACTGCGCCCGGCGTTAAACACCGCATCCTTATGGCTTACCGTTTCCGGTATCGCCTGCCTTGCCCTTGCGGTAGAAAGCGGCTCCGCCGGTACTGCGGCAATAAAGCTCAGCGGCTTTTTGGGCACAAAGCGCAGCGAAGCAGCCTTGCCGTGCGCCATATAACTTACCGTAAACCCGCCCAGAAGCGCCGGTGCCACATTATCCGGATGCCCTTCAATTTCGGTAGCGTAATCTACAAGCTGCTGCCTAGTTAAAGTGCTGCCGGTTAAATAATTGGCCGCCATCAGCCCGGCAACAATGGCCGTACTGCTGCTGCCCAGCCCGCGCGAAAGCGGTATGCGGTTGTGCATGGTAACTTTCAGCCCGGTATAGCGGCGGTCGGTAAGCTCGTTCCACAAACGGAAAAACGCCAGAAACGCCAGGTTTTTGCCGCTGGCATGCAAACGCCCGCTGCCCTCGCCGGTAACTTCAAGTTCAAAGCCGCGCTCAGTAAGCTCATAGGTAAATTCGTTGTATAAATTACAGGCAGCGCCCAAAACATCAAACCCCGGCCCGCAGTTGGCCGAAGTGGCGGGCACAATAACCCTTACGCTTTTTTTCATAACATCACTCCACGTTGTCATCTTCAACATGGATGACGCTGCATACTTCCTTAATAACCGGCAGGCCCTTCAAAGTCTGCACGGCCATCTGCATATCCAGTTCGGAAACATGGTAGGTAATAACAACAAGTTCTGCCAGCTTGTCGCCAACCATCTGTTTCTGAATAACCTTTTTCAGGCCCACATTCTGTGCGGCAAAAGCGGCGGCAATCGCAGCCAGCACGCCCGGCCTGTCCACAACATGCAGGCGGATATAAAACGGCGAAAGCATATCTTCAAGGCGGCACAGGTGCTTTTCGTCAAAGCAGGTGCAGTTAATGCGCCCGGTAGAACCATGCACCATATTGCGCGCCACGTCGATAATATCGCCGCAAACAGCGCTTGCAGTAGGCAGCCCGCCTGCCCCGCGGCCCATAAACATTGCTTCGCCAAGGGCATCGCCTTCCACAAACACAGCGTTAAACACATCGTTAACGCCTGCCAGCGGATGCTCCGCAGGCAGCATGGTAGGCCTTACACAAACGGTAATGCCTTTTTCTTCATCATGTTTGGCAACTGCCAGAAGTTTAATGGTATAGCCCAGTTCTTTGGCGTATTCAATATCGCAGAGCTTTAAACTTTCAATGCCCGATACCAGCACATCATCAAGGCTGATGCGTGTATTAAAGGCAATGGAAGCCAAAATTACCAGCTTGCGTGCAGCGTCCAGCCCGCCAACATCGGCAGTCGGGTCCGATTCGGCATAGCCTTTTTCCTGCGCCTCGCGCAGAACTTCGCCGTAATCCATATGGTCCTGCGACATTTTGGTAAGCATATAATTGGTTGTGCCGTTAACAATGCCCATCACCGATTTAATGCGGTTGGCAGCCAGGCACGATTTAAGCGGGCGGATAATGGGTATACCGCCGCCCACGGCGCCTTCAAACATAAAATCAACATTGTGCAGCTCCGCCAGCGGAAACAGCTCCCTGCCGTATTTTGCCAGCACATCCTTGTTGGCCGTAACAACATTTTTTCCGTGCTCCAGCGCAGAAGCAATATATTCCTTCGCCGGATGCTCACGTCCAATCAGCTCAACAACAATATCAATATCCGGGTCATTTACAATGTCCTCAAAATCACCGGTAACGGCATATTTTTTGCCAAGCTCCGCCGCTTTCTGCGGATTGCGCACCAATATTTTCTTTATTTCTATTTTGCAGCCTGCTTTTTTGGCAATTTCGCCGCCGTTATGCTCAAGCACGTGCAGCACGCCGCTGCCGACGGTTCCCACGCCCAAAAGGCCGATATTAATACAATCTTTCATTTGTTCCCCCCGTAATTAAATAAATGGCTGCGGCTTAAACCTGCCCCAGAACTTCCAGGCGTTTAACGCCGTCAATCATGCGGAGCTTATCCAAAAGCGCTTCCAAATCAACCGTCAGGTTTTTGGTTTCGATGGAAATGGTAGTGTTGGCAACACCCTGCAAAGGAATACCCTGGTTAATGGTCATAATGCTGCCGGAATCACCTGCAACAGTATTCAGCACGCGCGAAAGCACGCCCGGTTTATGTTCAAGCAAAAGAGAAAGGGTAATGATTTTTTCCTTGCTTGCTTCATAAAACGGAAATACATAATCTTTATATTTGTAATAAGCGCTGCGGCTCAGCCCCATTTTTTCAACGGCCTCATTAATGGTTCTGATTTCCCCGCGTTTTAAAATTTCCTTTACCTTAATGGTTTTTTTGATTGCTTCAGGCAGAATTTCCTCTCTGACAAGATAGAACGTAGATTTTTCTGTCATGTAATCATCTCCTAAAAAATTTTTTTACACCTTACTCATAGGAATATTATAACACTGTTTCGTGGTAAAAGCCATATGTTTTTATGAATTTACTGAAATATTCTTACAATTTAAAAAATAAAACACATTCCGCTTATAAAACAGAATGTGTTTGTAAAATTATTTCTTTAAATCTTCAGCGTGCCCCTGGCGGATTTTGCTTTCCGTGCCGTTTAAAAGGCGCTTGATATTATCCTTATGGCGGATAATTACAAACGCTGCCGCAACGGCGGCAAACAAAAACACCGGCAGCGGATACCCGAAATACCACGCAAGGCACGGCGCGCAGAACGCACCCACGCAGCTGCCCAGCGAAACATAGCGGGTTGCCAGCACAATGGCAAGCCACACAATAAAGCAAATGCCGCTTACCTTAGGCATTAAAAAGATTAAAAGCCCCAGGCCGGTTGCAACGCCGCGGCCGCCTTTAAAGCCAAGAAACAAAGAATAATTGTGCCCCAGCAGCGCGCCGATAGCGGCAAACAGCATGGCGTACAAATCGCCGCCGGTCATACTTTGGGCAATCATAACGGCAATAATGCCCTTGCCCGCGTCGCACAAAAGCACCAGCGCCGCGGTTTTGCCGCCAACAGTACGGAAAACATTGGTACTACCGATATTTTTGCTGCCGTACTCGCGTATATCAATGCCGTGAATTGCCTTAACCAGCCACAGCCCAGAAGGGACGGAGCCAAACACAAAACCAACGGCAAACCATAATACAAACATCATTACATCCATTTATCCAGCCTCTATTCGTCCTCTTTTTTGCCGCGGATAATCATTGACAGCGGCGTACCTTCAAAACCGAACGCTTCACGCAGTTTGTTTTCCAGATAACGCTGGTACGAAAAATGCATGATTTCCGGCTCGTTGACAAAAATAACAAACGTAGGCGGCTTAATTTTAACCTGCGTTGCATACAAAATCTTCAAACGCTGGCCTTTTTCCGTCGGCGGCGGGTTAATTGCCACAGCGTCGGCAATAACCTGGTTCAGCACGCTGGTTGCCACGCGCATGGCGTTCTGTTCGGCAACGTAGTTAATAACCTCCGGCAGACGGTGAATACGCTGCTTGGTAAGCGCCGATACATACACAACAGGCGCATACTGCATAAAAATCAGCTCTTTGCGCAGTGTTTCGGTATAGCGCAGGGTGGAGTTTTCGTCCTTTTCGTAGGCGTCCCACTTGTTAACAACAATTACAATGCCCTTGCCCGCTTCGTGCGCATAACCGGCAATTTTTTTGTCCTGCTCGGTAACGCCGTCCACAGCGTCAATAACCATCAGCACCACATCGCTGCGGTCAACGGCGCGCAGGCTGCGGATAATGCTGTACTTTTCAATCGGCTCGTCAATTTTGCCCTTGCGGCGCATACCGGCAGTATCAATAAACAAATACTTCTGCCCGTTGCGCACAACCGGCGTGTCAATAGCGTCGCGCGTAGTACCGGCAACGTCGCTTACAATGCTGCGCTCCTGCCCTACCAGCGAATTAAAAATGGAAGACTTGCCTACATTCGGGCGGCCGATAAGCGCAACTTTAATCTGGTCCTCGTCATTGTCAAACACGCCCGCCTTATTCTGCGGAAATTTTGCCACAACGGCGTCCAAAAGGTCGCCAATGCCCAAATGGTTAGCCGCCGAAATCGGGAACGGCTCACCCAGGCCCAAATTGTAAAACTCATAAACGTTAAGCTCCTGCTTGGGCGAATCGGCCTTGTTTACAGCCAGCACAATCGGCTTGCCGCTTTTGCGCAGAATTCTGGCAACATCGGCGTCCTCCTGCACAATGCCGCTGCGCGCATCGCACACAAACAAAATAACGTCTGCCTCTTTAATGGCAATTTCCGCCTGCTGGCGGATGGAAACAGCAATCGCGTCGCTGTTCATAATCTCAATGCCGCCGGTATCAACCATCATAAACTGGTTGTCCAGCCAGTCGCCCTCGGCGTACAAGCGGTCGCGCGTTACGCCCGGGGTGTCTTCAACAATGGAAATGCGGCTGTTTGCAAAAATATTAAACAATGTCGATTTGCCGACATTAGGCCTGCCAACAATGGCAACTATCGGTTTACCCACTCCACTAACCTCACTCTCTAAAAATCTATGCCTGCCCGGGAACTTACCCCCAGATGGAAATAGTGCTTAACCTCCTGCATATCCGTTACCAGCCCGGCAGCATCACACAGCTTCTGCGGTGCGCCGCGCCCGGTGCAGATAATTTCGGCATAACCCTTATGCGCCTTCAAAAAATCAACCACTTCGTCCACCGGCAGCATGCCCGTCTGTAAAACAATGTTAATCTCGTCAAGTATTATTAAATCGGCTTCGCGGTTTAAAATTGCTTTTTTGGCTGTTTCCCAGCCGCTGCGCGCCAGGTCAAGGTCTACCTGTGCCGGATTTTTAAAATTTACAAAAGCATCGCGCCCCACCTGCTTTAAAGTAAAGCCCGGCAAAAGATGCGCGCCGATTGCCTCACTGTAATTGGGGTCATCCTTTAAAAAGGCCAGCATTAACACACGCGCACCGCGTGCGCACGCACGGAACGCCACCCCCAGCGCGGCACTGGTTTTGCCCTTGCCGCCGCCGGTATAAACCTGCAAAATACCGTAATCTTTCATAATAACACCTTATCTTTGCAGCAGCTTGTACAAATCCCCTGCCGAAGCAGCCCTGTGCACAGGCGCTCCGCAGGCGGCGCAAAACTCTGCGTAACTCATATCGTCAAGGAACAAATCATCGCTGTTTAAAACAACTTCCGGCAAAATAACGCTCTCTGCGCCCTTAACGGCGTTTAAAATATCATTGCCGCACAAAAGCCCGGTTACGTTAACCGTATTGCCAAAAAACTCGTTTTCCACCGCCAGCAGCTTGTGCTGCATGCCGGTTTTGGCGTTAAACTCCTCAATAAGCGGCTGCAAAACCTTATAAGCGCTTGTGCCAACGGGTATAACGCTGTTTGTACTGCCCTTAACCGGGGCAATTTTGCCTGCCTCCTGCCATTCTTCCAAAAAATTGCGGCTCAGGCCGATGCCGTTTTCCAGCTGCGGAAAACCGTCATACCACTCCGCTTCCGGCAGCGGCATGCCTGCCAGAATGTAAAACTCGTCGCCAAGGTACACAAACGATTTGCCAAGGCTTTGGCGGCATTCCTTCTGCCAGTCCGTAACCATGGTTACAATTTCACGCGCTTCCTGCGGCGTAAACAGTCGCAGCGGCGTTAAATGCGCGCGGTTTTTGGTAAGCCCAACAGGCACCACGGCCATAGTTTCAACATTCGGCGCCAGCGCGCGCAAATCGGCATAAGTGCGTTTTAAAACCTCACCGTCATTATAGCCGGGGCAGCACACAATCTGCGTATGCACGGTAATACCGGCTTCAAACAGGCGTTGCAGCTTATCCATCAGCTCACCCGCAAAGCGGTTTTTCATCATTGCGCAGCGCACTTCGGGGTCGGTAGCGTGTACGGAAACGTACAGCGGCGACATATGCGTTTTAATAATGCGGTCAAAATCTTCGTCCTTCATATTGGTAAGGGTTATAAAATTGCCGTACAAAAACGAAAGGCGGTAATCGTCATCACGCACATAAAGCCCCTTGCGCATGCCGGGTATCATCTGGTCTACAAAGCAGAAAACGCATTTGTTGTAACAGGTTGTTACCTTGTCAAATACGGCGCTTTCAAACTCCAGCCCCAGGTCTTCATCTATGTTTTTGGTTATCTGCACTTTGCGCTCATTGCCTGCGGCATCGACAAGCGCAAGCTCCACTTCCTCATCCGCCAGCAAAAAGCTTAAATCTATAATATCGCGCACGCTGCTGCCATTAACCGCCAGCAGGCTTTCGCCCGCTTTAATGCCTGAGGCATCGGCAAGGCTGCCGCGTTTAACGCTGCTTATTAATCCCTGCATAAAAACTCCTTTATATAAAACACTCTTTTAAAACATACTTTGTTAGTTTATATTATACCGTTAAATATGTCAAATTGCAAAAAGATGGGATTGAGTTTTATTTTTTGGGTTTTGCTTTTAATTTTCTTTTAATCCTTTGTATGTAGGTTTTATGTTTTAATTTTCTTTTTTATTCATGTTCATTTTAATTTACGTTTCATCCTTGTATGTAGTTTTTATACTTCGATTTTCTTTTTTTACTCATCTTACTTCTTTATAACTAAAGAAGTAAGCAAGAAAGTTTTGCTCCTCAAAAAACTTAACGGCTCAATATTAAATCAGTTTGCCACTTGCAGCGCCTGCGGAAACTCGCTTCGCTCAAACATCCTTCGGCAAATGCTGCAAGTGCCTTTTTATTTTAAGCTTTCGCCTGTTTTTTGAAAGTCGCCTTTTGACATAACCCGTACTTTTATAGCTTGATTTTTGATATTATGCTCTTAAATCGTATTTTATGACTATTCATTATAAAAAATATATGCAACCTGCGATAACATTGCTGCTTTTTATAAAAATTTACCAAAGTATGAATTTAAGCAAATCAACTCACCTAAATTCAATATATTAAAAGTACGGATTACATCAAATCGCGGCATTAAAAATTTGGCGGTATTTACTGAAAAGCAATAAAATTTTCCCGGTGTTTGAGCGAAGCGAGTTCCGTGGAAAATTTTATTGCTTTCTGCGTGCCGCGTTTAAATTTTTATCAGCCGCGTGAGTTTTCTTTGGCTGAATCGCCAATTAGAAACGAGCTTTAAGCGAAGTTTATAATTGTGCCAGTGAAGCCAGGCAAATTTTACGACCGAACAGGAAGTAAAATTTACCATCCAAAATTTCTTTTGCTCAGTCAAAAGAATGAAGATGAATAATAAAAAGAAATAAAAAATAATAAATTATAATCAAAGGCGATAACAAAATTAAAAGTAACATGAATAAAAATATAATAACTACAAAACCACAAAACCATCTTAAAAAAATCTTTTAAGGTAAAATTGCCCTCAAACTTTACACAAATCAATCTGTTTTATATACAAACATCTCCGGCAATGGTATAATTAAAGCAAACAAAAGAGTCCGCGGGGGGGAATTACGTACGCTAATTTTCTCTCGTGAATCTCCTCCCGTAATTTTTATTATGGGAGATTTTATTATGGGTAAAAATTTGCAGTACAAAATTTTATTAAGCCTGCTGGCAGCGGGCAGTATAAGCGTGTACGGCTTTGTAAATACGGCAGCGGCGGAAGATTTAATTGGTAATGGTTCGGTAACTATAAATTCTGGTGATGTTTATGATAATGTATACGGTCAGCCTGAAAATAATTCCGGTGAACCTATTAACAATGCTTCAGTAACTATGACTGGAGGAACAATTAACGGAAGTATTTATGGTGCAGAAGGAACTTTGGCAGAAACTAATCTTCTTGGTACAACTGTAACTATTAGCGGAGATTCTGTGTTTAATAGTGTATATGGTGCACAAAACTATAATGCTAATATAATTAGCGGTACTACTGTAGAAATTATCGGTAATGCAAAAGCAAATAGTGGAAGTATTTATGGTGCACGCGGTAATAATAAATTAGAAAATAATAAAGTTTTAATAGGCGAAAATGCTAATGTAAATTTTGTATATGGCGTATATGTAAATTCACCTGCTGGCAGTGGATTAAATAACTATGTAGAAATTAGCGGAAATGCTGTTGTAAATGGAGATATTTACGGCGTCTTTGGTGGAAACAGCAGCGAAAATACTGTTGTAGTTAAAGATAATGCCAATGTACAAGATGTTTATGGCGGATATAATTATGCTGCTAATACTACAATTGATACTTTAAAAAATAACCATATCTATATTATTGGCGGTACTGCAAATAATGTAGTTGGTGGATGGACGATGAATGGACATAGTATAGAGGGAAGTACTATATACATAAGCAGTGCAAAAATAAATGATGATGTCTACGGTGCATATCATTATATTGATTCAGTCCAAAATGACCGTTCATTTTCAAATAATATAATTACTTTAGGTATAGGAGCAGATGTTTCTGAATCTAATTTATTTGGTTATTATATTGATGGTACACCGTCAAATGATTTTAATATAAAGACAGAAGGGAATAAACTTATAATTGATAATTGGAACGGCAGTGTTAAAGGCGTCTACAACTTCAGTGACATTAATTTTGACAACATCACTTGGGACAGTGACGGCACAGTTTTAAACATTATTAATAACACCGAAGATAGTGCGCTTGCTGATACCAATATCAATCTTAACAAGCTTAATTTTGAAGGCGGTGCAGAACTTAC
Source organism: Phascolarctobacterium sp. ET69 (assembly GCF_023336935.1). Lineage (GTDB taxonomy): Bacteria > Bacillota > Negativicutes > Acidaminococcales > Acidaminococcaceae > Fusicatenibacter_A > Fusicatenibacter_A intestinipullorum. The sequence continues at coordinate 140,865 of NZ_JAMBLR010000001.1, read as the reverse complement.
TACCGGCGACAGCATGACCTTTATTAACGGTGAAAAATTAGGAATTGATTCTGGAAAAGTTATCGTTGCCGATGAATTTACCGCTGGCGTTGCTACGGTTGGTACTGGTGCGGTTGAAGTTGCGGACAACGGCAACAGCGTTAAATACACATTAACCGAAGTTAAACAAAACAATCAGGTTAATTTGGTTGCTGAAAACCGCGCCGTTGCGGCAGCCTTTATAAACCAGGGCACGGATTTAATCAGCGACAGCCTGGACACCATAAGCCGCGACAGCAATTACGGCGTTAAAACCTTTGCCGCCGTGCACGGCAACCGCAGCAAGTATGATGTGAACAGCGACATTAAAATTAACGGCTGGAGCACAATTGTTGGCGTTGGCAATGCCGATAAGTTCGGTAACGGCAGCGAGTTCAGCTGGGGCGTGTTCTACGAAAACGGCAGCGGCAATTACAGAACGTTTAATGAGTTCAACAACGAGTTCTTCCGCGGTGACGGCAGCCTTGTTTACAACGGCGGCGGCATTGCGGCACGCTACACCAATAAAAACGGCGTTTATACAGAAGGCAGCCTCCGCGCCGGTATGTTAAAGAGCGATATGGATAACGCTTTGCGCGATGGTGCAGGCAATTTTTACGGCTATGAAAGTGAAAGCGCTTACTACGGCGCGCACATTGGCGTTGGTAAAATCATCAGCCTCAGCGAAAGCAGCGACCTTGATATTTACGGTAAGTTCTTCCACACCTACACCGAAGGCGACAGCTTTAAGGTTGCTAATGACGAGTTTGAGTTTGACAGCATTAACAGCGACCGCCTGCGCATAGGCGCACGCATTACCAGCAATAAGGAAAGCAAGTTCACCACTTACTATGGCTTAGCGTATGAGTACGAGTTTAACGGCGATGCTGATATGACGGCGCAGGGGCTTAAAGCGCCCACACAGAGCTTGCAGGGCAGCAGCGTAATGGCAGAAGTTGGCTTTAACTACCAGCCCACGCCTGACAGCCCGTGGACCCTTGAACTTAACATGCGCGGCTACGCAGGCGAACGCCAGGGCGGCAGCTTTAACGTACAGGCAACGTATACTTTTTAACTTTATAAAACAAACATATAAGCAAAAACAACCGGCGGCACAGTATAATGCTTCCGGTTGTTTTTTATAAAAATTATGTTTTAACGGCAGTTATAAAACGTTTTAATGGCATCATTTTGACTTAGCAAAATATTTTACGGCATAGTATGCGGCAAACGCCACAATACAGGTAAGTGCTGCCATAGCAACTTTTTTGTTGTAACCAATCTGTTCGTCTACGTAATCTTCTGCTGTCATATCTTTTTCAACAGTAATATATGATTTTTCTTCCGGTATATAAAGCACGCGGCGTTCAACAGGTTTTCCTTCATCAACAATTTGTTGGGCGCTGCTTTCAATGCCGCCTTTTTCAAGGATATAATTATACTCGTTCACAAAACGCAGCTTACCTCTCAACCTTTTGCCCTGTTCAATTTTTTCACGCCAGTTTTCAGGCTCCGGCATCTTTTCGGCTGCTGCCGCCAGTTTATTTTTCCTGTTTTCTTCCGTCCAGTAATCTACGGCATAAACTGTAGTTGTGGGGTTTCTTCTTTTCATTTTGCCGCTAAAATTGGTTTCTTTTTGCAGCGGCATTACCCTTTGCGGGTAAAACGTGTAAACGCCCATATCCTTATACTCATCAGCCGGGCGCACCTTCTGCATATCTCCGTAGCTGTTAAAAAGTGCAATTACAGCAACAATAAATATAAACACCGGCAAAAAACGCAGTATGCTTTTAATTTTCTCCATAACACGCCACCACCCGTTTAATTATGGCATAACGAACCTTTTATAATTTAATCATAGCATAAGCGGCAATTTATTACTATAACTTATAAGCAATTTTACAGTTACTGTTTTTACTTGCTTTATGAACAGGAAACCACTGTTTAAATGAAGCGCAGAGCAAAATCGCGACGGCTAAATCACTGTTGTATCCTCCATGCGCAAACCGCTGCGCAGCCGTGTTTGCGTACGCAATTAGGAGCGACGTTTTGCCAAGCTGAATATAAACAGTGGTTTCCTGTATGTACAAAAAAAGAGCCGAACATAAAGTTCAGCTCTTTTGCGTAATTATAAATTTTATAATCGGCGCTCAGTTAAGTTATGCGCGGGAAATGTATTCGCCGGTACGGGTATCAATGTTGAGTACGTCGCCTTCGTTAATGAACAGAGGTACTTTAACAACATAGCCGGTGTCCATGGTTGCGGGTTTGCTGCCGCCGGTAGCCGTATCGCCGCGGATGCCCGGGTCGGTTTTAACAACAGTCAGTTCAACGGTGTTCGGCAGGTCAACGCCGATAACGCGGCCGTTGTAAATCATGATTTTGGCATCCATGTTTTCTTTAAGGAAGTTGATGGCATTGCCAAGCTGTTCTTTGGTAAGTTCGGACTGTTCGTAGGTTTCGTTGTCCATGAATACATAATTGCCGTCGGATTCATACAGATACTGCATTGCGCGGCGGTCGATATGTGCTTTCGGCAGACGTTCGCCTGCGTTGAAGGTGCGTTCTACAACGGCACCGGTGCACATGTTGCGCATTTTAGCACGTACAAAAGCTGCGCCTTTGCCCGGTTTTACATGCTGGAATTCTACAACCTGCCATGCGTCGCCATCGATGGTAACAGTTACGTTGGTTTTAAATTCGTTGGTTGAAATCATAAATGCTCCTCCTGTTTATTTAAAATTAAACAATTTCCATCAGTTGCTTTTTAACGCCGCACAGCACTTTAGCGCCGTCATCCGTCAATACAACCGTGTCTTCGATACGTACACCGCCCTTGCCGGGAATGTAAATACCTGGTTCTATGCTGAATGTCATGCCGGGCTCCAGCACAACATCAGTACCGCGTTTGTTGATATTGGGCATTTCGTGAATTTCAAGGCCCACGCCGTGCCCCAGCCCGTGCACGTAGTTTTCGCCGTAGCCGCGCGAGGTAATGTATTCTCTTACAATCGCGTCAAGCTCCGCGCCCGTCATGCCGGGCTTTGCGCTTTTTAAACCGCGCCACTGGGCTTCTTCAACTATGGTGTAAATTTCCTTGTGCCACGAATTGGCCATGCCGAGCACAACCGTTCTTGTCATGTCGGAATGATAACCGTCGTACACAGCACCAAAGTCGAAGGTAATAAAATCACCTATTTCAATCTGTTTATCGCTTGCCATGCCGTGCGGCAGAGCGCTGCGCGCGCCGGAGGCGATAATCGTATCAAACGAAGGTTTTTCGCTGCCCATACTGCTCATGTAGTATTCAAGCCTTGCAGCCAGCGCTTTTTCCGTCATGCCGGGTTTAATTTCCGGCAGCAGTTTTAAAAACGCCTGGTCGGCAATTTTAAAGGCCTTCCACATCAGGTTCAGTTCGCGTTCGTCTTTAACCATGCGCAGATACTTTAAATCAATGTTTAAAAGCTCTTTGCCGCTTACTGCCTCTTTAAGGCTCTGGTAATCGTTATAGCTGTAAGCTGCGCCGTCAAAACCAATTTGGGTATGCGCCTTGGCAAAATCCGCCGCTGCCTGCCAGATATCGCCGGTGTAGGTAAATACACGGCAGTAATGCTGCACTTCGCCTTCTGCCTGCGTAGTGTAGCGCCCGTCGGTTATTAAAACCGTGCTTTTGGCGTCAACATAAAGCAGGCTGCTGTCGCCGCGGAAGCCTGACAGATAGCGGATTGTCGGTATATCCTTCACAATAACGCAGTCAAGCCCGTTTTTGGCCATCAGGCTTAAAAACCTGCCCAAACGCTGCATCATTTCCACTCCACCAGTCTTTCCTAAACAATAATACCATTATATTTTATCATAAATACTGCCTGCTGTCACTATAAAACCGGCTCGCCTTCCAGAATTTCTACCGTAAAGGGCATGTTTTCAATTATTTCCATTACGTCGTTGTAGGTATCGGGCGTGCCCAAAAGTTTAACCACGCCTTCACGCGGGTCTTCGGTTGTAACAAGCGCCAGGTGTTCATAACCTTCCATAATCCAGTTTACGTCGGCAATGCGTTCCGGCGCCACGCGCAGATAGATAATACTTCGGTCGTCGCTCATATAAATTTCCTCCGCAGCAGCGAATCGGGCAGAAGCTCCGCAGCGCAGTCAATCCAAAAGTGCTGGCGTGCGTGCGGCGCACATTCGATGGGCGTGCCTTCTTCGTCCTGCATATTTTTAAGTTCCAGCGGCATTAAGGTGCCGTCCGTCATTAAAAGTTCCAGCTTTTCGCCGTTTTTTACGTTGTTGCGCTGTTCAATCAGCGCTTTTTTGTTTGCTTTATCGTAGCTTAAAACAATGCCCACAAAATCGTGCGTCTGTTCGTAGCTGCTGGTGGTATAAACCTGCGCATCCGCGCCGGGCGTGCCAAAGGCAAAGCCTTCGGTATAAGGGCGGTGCGATACCTTGTTCAGTTCTTCAATCCACTCAGGCAGCACTTTGTAGCCATCCGGGTCTTTCATGTAAGCGTCAATTGCCTTGCGGTACACGCTGACCACGGTTGCCACATAATGCACGCTTTTCATGCGGCCTTCTATTTTCAAGCTGCAAATACCTGCTTTAACAAGCTGCGGTATGCGCGCAATAAGGCATAAATCCTTGCTGTTCATTACATAGGTACCGTGCTCGTCTTCTTCAATATCGTAGCTTTCGCCGGGGCGGTTCTTTTCGTGCAGGGTGTATTCCCAGCGGCAGGCCTGCGCACATGCGCCGCGGTTGCCGTCGCGCCCAGTAAGGTAACTGCTTAAAAGGCAGCGTCCGCTGTAGGATATGCACATTGCGCCGTGTACAAAGGCTTCCAGTTCCACAGTAGTTTTAGCGCCGATTTGTGCAATTTCTTCCAGCGAAAGTTCGCGCGCCAGCACTACGCGTTCCGCGCCCAAATCATGCCACGCCTGTACGCTTGCCCAGTTGGTGGTGTTAGCCTGCGTGCTTACGTGCAGCGGCATGCCGGGCACAACGCGCCGCGCCGTCTGCCATACGCCAAGGTCGCTTATCAAAAGCGCGTCCGCGCCTGCTTTTTGCAGTTCTTGCAAGTATTCCGGCAGTTTTTCAATATCGCTGTTATGCGCAAAAATGTTTACGGTTACATAAACTTTTTTGCCTAAAGAATGGGCAAAATCTGCCGCTTCTTTAATTTCGTCAATTTCAAAATTATTGGCAAAAGCGCGCAGGCCAAACATTTTGCCGCCCAGGTAAACGGCATCCGCACCGTAGCGCAGCGCCATTTTGCACTTTTCCATATTTCCTGCCGGTGCCAAAAGCTCCGGCTTAACAAATTTTCTTGTCATGTTCCTTCCTTACTGCGGGCCGTGAATATCTTCTATCGCCTGTAAATGTTCTTCGTAAGTGCGCGTAAAACGGTGGTGCCCGTCTTTTTCGGCCACAAAGTATAAATAATCCGTATTTTCTGGGTTCAGCACGGCTTTAATGGCGTCCATGCCGGGGCTGCCAACCGGTCCCGGCGGCAGACCGGAGTTAACATACGTGTTGTACGGATTTTCGATGCGCGTATCGGCAATAGTGATTTCGGCCTTCTGTTCTCCGCCCAGTATATATTGAATGGTTGTATCCGACTGAATGGGCATATAAATTTGCAAGCGGCGCAGAAAAACACCGGCAATGCGCGGCTGTTCTTCTTTAAAAACGGCTTCCAGTTCCACCATTGAGGCAATGGTTACTATATCGTGAATGGACATTTTGGTTTTTTCTGCCGCTTCGCCGATTTTTTCGTGGTTAATCTGCGTGTTAAACTCCCTAACCATCATGGCAAGCATGTCTTTTTCCGTCATGCTGTCGTTAAACTGGTAGGTTGAAGGGAAAATAAAGCCTTCTGCCTTGTATTTTACATCGGCATTATTGGTTTCCATATATTTATACGGAGTGTAATTGCGTGCGGCTTCTTTAAATTTTTCCGCATCGCCCAGCCCTTCCGCCGCCAGTTTGGCCGCAGTTTTTTCTACCGTGTAGCCTTCAGGCACGGTAAAGCTTACGGTTTTAACCTGCCCGCGCGCCAGAATATCTATAATTTCGCCGTTTGATTTTCCTGCTTCAATTTCGTAGCTTCCGGCCTGCAATTTGCCTTCCAAGCCCATAAAACGCGCTTCCAGCCTGAAGCTTTCAGGGCGTTTAATAAGTTTCTGCTTATGCAGCATATTGGCAATGTCTGCCGCCGTCATGCCGTTTTCTACCGTAATAACGTAGGTTTTGCCGTCGGCTAAATCGGCATTGTTGCCCGTATAATTTAAAACCCAGTAAGATGCTACAAATATTACCAGCAAAGTGCTCATAAAAAACGGTAATATTTTTCTCATGCTACGCCGCCCCTAAACATTCGTACTTTAAAAATGCCGGACCAGAGGTCCGGCAGGCAGTTTAATTATTCTTCGTCCCATTCGGCAACGAGTTTTTCGTAAGCCGCTTTAACTTCTTCAAACTCCTCGTCGGTAGGGCCAAGATAAATTTCGTTGCCGTCTTCGTCAAAGTCAATGCGGGCAATGATTACATTGTCATCGTCATCGTCTTCTTCATCATGGCAATGGCATTCTTCATCTTCGCAGCCGCAGTCGTCAGCGTCCAAAGCGGAAAGAACCGCAAAGCTCTTTTCACCAACGGGGATAACCATTTCCTCACGGAAATACATTTCGTTGCCGTCCTCGTCGGTAATAACTACGATTTCTTCTTCGTCGATATGGTCATGCTCAAGCTCAAATTCTTTGTTATCGTCCATTTTGTACCTCTTTCTTAAAGCATAAGTATAATTAGGTTTATTTTATCGTATCATACCGCTAACTGTCAATAAAAGGATAAGTGAAATTTACTTAAACAAAAACAGCGCCCGCTGAAAATACGGACGCTGCTGCGTTAATTTTTACTTGCCGAAAAGTTTGCCGAGGCCCTGTTTTACTGCTCCGCCAACCTGCTGGCGCACGTTTTCGCGCACTTCTTCTTTGGTAGGTGCGGTAAAGCCTGATTCGCTCATTTTATCAAAAGTAATTTTGCCATTAGAGTTCATTACGGCGTTAGAGGTAAAGCTGCCAAGCGGTGTGCCAATGGTAATGCCGGAGAAGGTCATCTGCCCGTTGGCGCGGCTGAAATTACCAGAAAGCGAGTTAAACGGAACGCCTGCAAAATTACCGGGCGCAATAACAAACGTACCGCCCGCAACAGCGCTGTCTGCACTGCCGGTGCCGCTGGCGTCTGCTTCAAAGCTCAGCGGGCCGCTGATTTGCGTTTCCGTTACCGCGGTGCTGTCCATACCGCTGCCGGAAAGATGCAGCGCAAAGTTTTTGGTTGCTGCCTCTACCGTACCGCTTACGCCCAAAGTACCGCTGTAAACATTGGCGTAAGTGTTGCTTAACGTTACCAAGCCATTGGTATAGTTGTAATTACCGTTAATGCCCGTTGCCACAAGCGGAGCAACTTCCAGCTTATCCATGGTAAAGCTGCCGTTAATTACAGGCGCGTCAATCGGGCCTGTTACCTTGCCGTTAATGTTAACGCTGTCGGTAATGCCCAGGCCGGGGCTTACAGCGTCCACGCGGAAGGAAGGCGCTGCCACGTTCAAATCATAAGTAGGCATACCCTGTTTCTGGAACAGGATTTTGCCGTCCATGTTAACATCCTGCCCTTCCACTTTGCCTTTAACGGCGGTAAACGAAGCTGCATTGTTGTCAATGGCAAAGCTGCCGCCGCCATCGGTAATGTTATAGCCCAAAGCCTTGCCTGCCACGCCGCTCAGGCTGCCGTCAAGGTTAAGGTTCCACTTCGCATCGTGCAGCCCAGCTGCAAGTTTGGCGCCGTTAATAACGCCGCCGGTAATGCTCAGTTCACCAAACGAAGGCAGAACCTTCATAAGCTCAGTAATTTGCAGGTTTTTAACTTCGGCTCCGATTGTTACATCGTCATAAACCTTGTCAATGCTGCCAATTAAATCAGCATCGCCGTTTTTGCCCTGCAAAGTAAATTTAATATCCGGGAACTCTTTTAAATTAGCCTGCATTTCCACATTGCTGAAATCAAGCTTCTGCCCGTTCATGTCAAGCGCCAGAGCGCCGTCGGTAATTTCCACCATGCCGCGGAATTCTGTCGGCGTTTCATCATCCTTATCGGAAAAATTGATATAGTTAATAATGTCAAGCCCGTCTTTATCGGTGTAATTTACCGCAAACTGCGGCTTTTCGATAGAAATGCTGTTAATGGAGTTAATGCCGAAAGAACCCTTAAGGATATCAAAAAGGTTGGCGGAAACGTTCATTTCCGGTACTTCGGCCAGTTTTTTGCCGTCAGGCGCAGTCCACACTACGTTTTCAAACACAACATTGCCCGATACACTGGCGCTGAAATGCCCTATTTGCAGCTTGCCCTGCAGCACCGTCTGCCTGTCGGCCATTTCGTTTACAAAGCCTGCGGCTTTATTGCCTGCCACATGCACTGCCAGCGTGCCGAGAATTATCAGCACCGCTATTACGCCGCCGGCTATTTTATGTTTTCTCTGTAACATTAAAATCACCCCGCTGCCGTTTGTTTAGCGCCGGCTGTCCAAATAGTTCTGCAAAATAACCACAGCCGCCATCATGTCAATAATTTTACGGCGTTTCTTGCGCTTCAAATCCGCGTCTATCAGCACATTTTCCGCCGCTACTGTCGAAAGCCTTTCATCCCACAGCACAACTTTAATGCCTTCAAAGCGTTTTTTCAGTTCTTCGGCAAAAGCCTCGCTTACATGTGCGCGTTCGCCTATTGTGCCGTTCATATTTTTGGGGTAGCCCAAAACAACCGTATCCACTTCATGCTCTTTAATCAGCTCGCCTATGCGCTCAAAATCGCGTTCTTCCGTTGTACGGCGTATGGTTTCCACGCCGCCGGCAATCATGCCCAGCAAATCACTCGTTGCCACGCCTATTGTGCGCGTGCCGATATCAAGCCCCATGCTTCTTTTCATAACGCCGCCCTACTTTTTAGCCGATGCGGAAAGATAACTTTTTACAAGCTCTTCCAAAAGCTCATATCGTTCAAAACGGCGCAGCTTGGTGCGCGAATCTTTATGGCTGGTAATGTAAGTGGGGTCGCCGCTTAAAAGATAGCCCACAAGCTGGTCTACCGGGTTGTAGCCTTTTTCCTCCAGCGCGGCATAAACCTCACGGATAGTCTGGGCTACGTCTTTTTTATCTTCAGTGCGTTTAAACATCATGGTTTCGCTTGAAATGCTCATAACTATTCCTCCTTTAAAAATAAAAAGGTTTTTTATTTATTTTAACATACCTTAACGCAAAATAATAGAAAGAAACGGCTGAGCTTTAAACCCAGCCGTTACTATTTTGTGAAATTATTTAATCTGTCCTTCAATAACAGTCAGTGCGGTTTTCAGTGCTTCATCAAGTTTGGAAGCATCTTTGCCGCCGGCCTGCGCCATATCGGGGCGTCCGCCGCCGCCGCCGCCGCAAACCCTGGCAACTTCCTTAACAATCTGCCCGGCATGAATGCCTTTGGCAACAGCGTCTTTGGCTGCCATGGCAAGAATATTGATTTTGCCGCTGTCAATAACGTCAGCCAGCACTACAACGCCGCCTACTTTATCGCGCATCTGGTCGCCGAGGCTGCGCAGTGCTTCAACGTCACCGGCACTTACTTTCTGTACAAGTACGGGAACACCTTTAATATCGCAAACGCTGGAAGCAGCGTCGCTTACCTGTGCTTTGGCAATCTGGCCTTCCAGCTCGCTGATTTTCTGTTCCGCTGCTTTATAATCGGACTGCAATGCGCAGATACGTGCACAAAGGTCATTGCTGCGGCATTTAAGGCCGGTTGCTGCTGTTTTAACCATGTCTTCCATCTCGCGTACATAATTCAGCGCGCCGTGGCCGGTTACGGCTTCAATACGGCGTACGCCTGCGCCTGTGCTCGATTCGGACAGGATTTTAAACATGCCAATCTGCGCGGTGTTGCCAACATGCACGCCGCCGCAGAATTCCATGGAAAAGCCCGGCACGGTAACAACGCGTACAATGCTGCCGTATTTTTCGCCGAACAGTGCAACCGCACCGCGTTTTTTGGCTTCGTCAATCGGCAGTTCTTCAATAGTTACATCTTTTGCTGCCAGAATCTGGTCGTTTACAATTTCTTCAACCCTGCGCAGTTCTTCTTCCGTTACGGGAGAGAAATGCGAGAAGTCGAAACGCAGACGGTCAGGGCCAACATAGCTGCCTGCCTGGTTTACGTGGTCGCCCAAAACCTGTTTTAAAGCTGCATGCAGCAGGTGGGTTGCTGTATGGTTGCGGGCAATATCGTTTTTGCGCCCGCGTTCAATTTCAAACTTAACTTCGTCGCCAACGGCAACGGTGCCTTCGGTTACGGTACCAATCATAATGGTTGCGCCGTCCGGCAGTTTTTTGGTAATTTCAACCTGCATTACGCCGGCAGGGGCAATAATGCGGCCGGTATCGCCAAGCTGTCCGCCGCCTTCAGCGTGGAATGCGGTAACGTCGGTAATAACAGCGGCTTTTTTGCCGTCCTCCATGCTCTCAACCGGCTGTGCGTCATGAGCAGGATACATGGCAACAATTTTGCCGCACTGTGCGCCTTCATCAACCTTTAAGGAAGCAAGGTCAATGCTGCGGGTGTTGTAAATTACCGGGCGTCCGGTTTTGTCATCGCGAGCGTCGCGTGCCATTTTGCGCTGAACTTCCAAAGCCTCGTTAAAGGCCTTATCGTCCATCGTCATGCCTTCTTCTTCCAGAATCTCGGCAGTCAGTTCACGCGGGAAACCGAAAGTATCGCTCAGGCGGAAAGCAGTTGCGCCGTCCAGCACGGTTTTGTTTTCTTTTTTGAGGCTTTCGATTTCAGTATATAAAAGGTCGCAGCCCTGGCGCAGAGTGCGCAGGAAGCTGGTTTCTTCCATCTCGATAACTTTATGGATAAAGCTTGTTTTTTCAACAAGGTACGGATACGGTTCTTTAAACATGTCAATAACAACATCAACCGCACCGTTAAGGAACTTGTCTTCAATGCCGATTAAGCGCGCATGGCGTACGGCACGGCGCAGAACGCGGCGCAGTACATAGCCGCGGCCTTCGTTGGAAGGAAGCACGCCGTCGGCAATCATAAAGGTAATGCTGCGGACATGGTCGGCAATAACCTTTAAGGATACGTCGGTCTTTTTATCCTTGCCGTATTCTACGCCGGCAACCTTAGCTGCGTATTCAATAATCGGGAAGATAAGGTCAGTTTCAAAGTTGGAAGGCTTGCCCTGCAATACGGAAGCAAGGCGTTCAAGGCCTGCGCCGGTATCAATGTTTTTATTGGCGAGCGGGGTGTAAGTGCCGTCTTCATGCTGGTCATACTGGGTAAATACCAGGTTCCAGATTTCAAGGAAACGGTCGCAATCGCAGCCGGGTTTGCAGTCCGGCCTGCCGCAGCCGCGTTCTTCGCCCATATCAATGTGCAGCTCGCTGTCGGGTCCGCACGGGCCGCTGCCGGTTTCCCAGAAGTTTTCTTCAAGGCGTACAATGCGTTCATCAGGCACGCCTACAACATTGTGCCAGATTTCGTATGCTTCATCATCAGTCGGATGGATGGTTACCCACAGTTTATCGGCAGGCAGCTCCAGTTCTTTGGTTAAAAATTCCCAGCTCCAGGGAATGATTTCTTTTTTGAAATAATCGCCGAAGGAAAAATCGCCCAGCATTTCAAAATAGGTATGGTGGCGCGCAGTGCGGCCTACGTTTTCAATATCGCCGGTGCGCACGCATTTCTGGCAGGTAGTGATACGCGGAGAAGGCGGTTTCATTTTACCGGTAAAAAACGGTTTAAAAGGCGCCATGCCCGCACCAATTAAAAGCAGAGTCGGGTCGTCCTGCGGAATGAGCGAAGCGCTCGGCAGCACAAGATGCCCTCTGTCTTCAAAAAACTTTAAAAATCTTTTACGGATTTCATTACCACTCATGTACTTCATAATTCAAAAATCGCTCCTTTTAAATAGGTACAACGCATAAGAAAATTATATAAAAATTAGCGTGCAAAGTCAACGCACGCTAAAAGTATACAGGGTTATTAATTAATTTTTCTGTTTGTCATGCAGCGCTTTTTCCGCGCCAATGTCCTTCGGGAAGTAATATTTGTGCCCGATAAGTTCATCAGGCATATACTGCTGCTGTACCCATCCGCCGGGGTAATCGTGCGGATATTTATAGCCCGTTCCGTGCCCCAGCGCACCTGCACCGGGGTAATGCGCGTCGCGCAGATGTTTGGGTACCGTGCTCTGCACCGCACGAGCTTCTTCACGCGCACTGAAAATTGCCGTGCAGCAGGCGTTGCTTTTTGGGGCGTTTGCTATATAGCACACGGCCTGCGCCAACGGCAGCTGTGCTTCCGGCAGGCCTATAAAATGGGCAGCCTGCGCCGCGGAATTAGCCACAACCAGCGCCATCGGGTCAGCATTGCCCACATCTTCTGCTGCGCAGATAACAATGCGCCGCGCGATAAAACGCACGTCCTCGCCGCTTTCCAGCATCTCTGCCAGATAATGCAGCGCCGCATCAGCGTCACTGCCGCGCATGCTTTTTATAAACGCCGATACCGTATCGTAATGGCGGTCGCCCTTTTTATCGTAGCGCTTAAAAGCGTCACCCATTACGCTTTTAAGCACCGCGCCGTCAATCGTTTTTACGCCGTCCGGCAGCATAAATTCTGCCTGTTCCAAAAGGTTCAGCGCCACGCGCGCGTCGCCGCCGCAAAAATCAGCCAACGCTTCCAGTGCCTCGTCCGTCATGGCAAGCCCCTGCCTGCCGTAGCCGTTTTCCTTATCTGTCAGCGCCTTTTGCAAAATCTTTTTAACGGCGTTTTTATCAAGCCGCTCCAGACGGATAATTTTCATCCGCGACAAAAGCGGCGCATTTACTTCAAAAAACGGGTTTTCCGTGGTTGCGCCGATAAGAATAACCGTGCCGTTTTCCACATACGGCAAAAGCACATCCTGCTGAGCCTTGTTAAAGCGGTGTATTTCGTCGATAAAAACTATCGTGCGCCCCATGCCGCTGTACAAAGCGTCACGCGCTTCGCCAATCAGCCTGCGCAGCTCCGGCACACCGCTCGATACTGCATTAAGCGCAACAAAACGGCTTTGCGTCATATTGGCAATAATATGTGCCAGTGTTGTTTTGCCTGTTCCCGGAGGCCCGTAAAACAACAGCGGCTGCAAAGCGTCGCGCTCAATCATCCGCCGCAGCGGGCTGCCCGGCCCAAGCGCTTTTTCCTGTCCGGCAAAATCGCTTAAGCGCCGCGGGCGCATGCGGTCTGCCAGCGGTTTGGTAATTGTTTGTGCAAATAAACTGTCCATATTTTAATCCTGCCCGGCAATTATTTTTTGTACAATATGCGCAGCCATCATCATACCGGCGCAGGCAGGCACAAACACCAGGCTGCCCGGCACGCTGCCTTCAATAAAGCGCTGCGGTTCTTCATGAGAATATACAACGGTAATGCCTTCGGTAATACCGGCGTCGCGCAGTTTTTTGCGCATGCTGCGCGCCAGCGGGCACACGCTTGTTTTGCTGATATCCGTAATTTCCAGCATTTCCGGGTGCAGCTTGTTGCCCGTGCCCATAGCCGATACCACGGGAACATTATGCCTGTAAGCCTCTATTAAAAGGTCTGCTTTCGATTCCGTGCTGTCGATAGCGTCGGCAATAAAATCAAAACCGTCCACAAAAAGGGTTTCAAAATCACCAGGCCTGTAAAAATCCTTAATAACCCTTATGCGGCACAAGGGGTTAATATCGCGCAGGCGCGCGGCCATAACATCGGCCTTAAACTTGCCGATAGTGCTTGTAAGCGCAGGCAGCTGGCGGTTAATATTGCTTGCTTCAACGGTATCATTATCCATAATTACAAAACTGCCGACACCGGTGCGGCACAAAGCCTCCGCCACATAAGAACCAACGCCGCCAAGGCCTATAACAGCAACTCTGGCGGCATTTAATTTTTCAACGGCCTTGGGGCCGATAACCATTTCTACACGTGAAAGCTCCATGAGTCCTCCAAAAAAATTTCCCCGCAATGCCGTCCTGCCCAATGTTTTGAACCTGCATGTGCAGGTGGGTGCCCTCCCGCCTACCGCAAAAGTCCCCTCGAGAGGGCTTGTTTTTAATAGGCGGAGCTCAAATTCCGGGCTCCCTAGGTAAGTGTGTTGGCTCAAAACTAAAAGGCAATGTAACGAACACCGCAGGGGAATTTGCTCCATTTATAAGACCGGCTTCTGCCAATCTCTTTACATATACTATAACAAAATTTGCCTTAAATCACAAGTGGCAAGCAGTTTAAAAACAGAAAAATACACGGTAATCATAACAACATTATCAATATCCAACAGAGTACTAAAACCGTGTTACCGGCATTTATCCGAAAAATACCGGTGTAAGTTTATCAATATCCAACAGAGTACTAAAACTGCCAGAAAATGCAATATTTACTCCGCCCGGTGTAAGTTTATCAATATCCAACAGAGTACTAAAACAGCGTACTACATAGTTTTCTGTGACATCTCGTGTAAGTTTATCAATATCCAACAGAGTACTAAAACTTGTGTGGCACAGAGCATGAGCATTGGGCAGTGTAAGTTTATCAATATCCAACAGAGTACTAAAACCGAAAATTGCCCTTACTCTGCGGCCATGGCGTGTAAGTTTATCAATATCCAACAGAGTACTAAAACTTAGGGCGTGGCGGTACGCCTGTTTACAGCGTGTAAGTTTATCAATATCCAACAGAGTACTAAAACGTAATAAGTGGTGAGCGTGTATTGGTTAGTGTAAGTTTATCAATATCCAACAGAGTACTAAAACTAGGGTGTGGAATGCCAGAACAATTTGCAGTGTAAGTTTATCAATATCCAACAGAGTACTAAAACCTTAACTTTATTTTACACCACTATCAGGTTACAATTCAATTAAATCTTCAGTTGTTAAAAGATTTTCCGTCGGTGTTTTTTCACCAAGCATAATAATCATACCGGCATACTGTTTTTCTGTAACCTGCAATACACGCACCGAGCCTACTGGCGGCAAAATTGCTTTAACTTTGTTTATATATTTTCTGGCATCATCGTTATTGCGCGTTATCCTGCTGTAAACAGAAAATTGCAGCATATCAAACCCAAGTTTTATTAAACCTGTACGGAAATGCAGATATTCTCTTTTATCTTCTGTAGTTGCGGTTGGTAAATCAAACATTACTATAATACGCATAAACCTATTATACAAATTTTTCTCCTATTATTGGTATTATCAGTTTATTAACATCAGCATTATCAATGGCTGTCGTTAAACTTGCTATATATTTATCAACCGCATTATGTACTTTCATTATTTTATTACCGCATGCTATATCTCCGTTTATAATATTGGCAAGCCCTATTTTATTATTTTTTGTCAAAGTATCAACTAAATCCTCATTATTTTGCCAAACCCATATATCCGCTAACGGACGTAAAGGTTCCATTAAATCATCCGCAAGATTAAATGGATTGGTTTCACTAATATGATGTATACCCAAAGCACAATTATAACCATAAGCACACAGCGAGCGCGCCACAGATGAACGGATAACCGCATAACCATAATTAAGCGCTATATTGATTATGTCGTTTTCAAACCTAATAAAATCACAACCATAAAAATTTCTAAAAAACATTTTGGCAGCAATGCCCTCACGGTTACCTGTATCACCGCTTAATACTTCTTGTGCTAATTGCTGCATACGCTCGCAAACCTTTGTGCCTGTACCACTCATTTTTAACGCTGTACCCTGATTTATAATTTTTGCCTTAACAATACGCTGCCACAGTAAATTTTTAAATGCATCCGTTAAAGCAATTTGCTTTTTTAATACACCATAAGGCTTATAATGCGTATTTATTGGCAAAAGGTTAGAACACGGCAAATGTGTATCATCGCAAAGTATGGCATTAATGCCATACTTTGCCAGTTTTTGCAAGGCATACGCCGATATATTAATATACACATTATCTATGAAAAGATTTTTAATATCACTTAAAGGAACTTTTTTAACAGTATCTCCATAATTAATAAGCAGCCACTCATCTTTAACCGTTAAATATTGTCCTTTAGTGATAAAAACGGTACGGAACATTTAATTTCACCGCCAATTTTACCAAGTATATCAACGTAATATTTTTTTATAATATCTTTTTTAGAAATTGTTTTATCTTCAATTAAATTGTTATTATTATTTTTGCAATAAATTCTATTTGCTTTAGCACTTTTTATGCTTCTGTAATAACCGCTAAATTTAATGCCTCCAACATTATCAATTATTTTAATATAATCATTAGCAAATAAATACATAATATGTTTCTGATAATCTTCCGGATAAGGAGTTATAAGATGTAATTTTTTATTTTTCTTTTTCAAATCAACATATCTTATTCCCCGTAAAATAGTTTGATTTTTATTATTTTTATACAGTTCTGCACAATAATATTCTTTTGTGTCCAAAATATTGGCATTTCCAAAACTGTCAATTTTTTTGATATAAGCACCATCTGTTTCGTTTTTCCTCAGTGGATTATCTTTTGTTACTTTACCCTGATATTTTTTGTTTTGCTTGTACGAAACAAGTACCGGTTTTATAGTATCGGCAAAAACTGCATCATCTTTATAAAAAGCCTTTAAATTTTTATAAAACTGTTCTTCACTTACATCCTTATAACATTCAAGACTGTTGTCCCACAAACGTATATCAGTTTCATCTGCTATATTTCTTATCATAGCAGGTACACGGCTGTTTGGTGTTGCCAAAAGCTTTTCGGCATATTCTTTATTAAAGCCGTAATATTTAACCATTTTATTGACTGCTTTACCTAAATAAGTTAAATACTCTTCGCTTATACGCTTATGATAATCTTTATAAATTCGGTCAAGCTTAATTTTATCACTGGCAATCTCAAGATATGCAGGTGTTAAATTTGCAATTACTATAGCGTCTGCTGCGTGATGTAAATTATTATCCCTGTTTTTCTGCTCATCACCCCATGTTTTTTTATTAAGCCATAACCTTCTCATTCTTGAAGTTATTATGCCTTTTACACCAAACACATTTTTTGCCTTACCACTGCTAAACAACAAATTAGCAGATAAATAATTTACCAAAAACCTTGTAATATACCTTGTATCGTTAATGTTTCTGGATTTCCATTCTGAAAGCAAATCTCTGTTGCCATATAAATTAGATAAGGTTAAATATTTATATTTTTTAATGCTTATCTTCTTTTTCTTAAATAAAGTATTAACCCGTTTTAAATAATCCTCTTTGTCCGCACTGCTTAAATAGCCCAAAGGTACCTGCTGCCCTTTTTGCTGCCTGTTAACGCCTAAATTAACCAGCGCTTTATTTTGTAAAGTATCATCTAAAATAAGAGAAAAAGGCACTATATGGTCAACATCATAAATACCGCTTAATATTTTTTCTATAGGAATGACATCACCCGTATATAAATCTTTGCCTTCCTGTTCTTCCCATAAACGGTATCTTTCAATATCGAAAGGCTTTACTTCTCCTTCTTTACGCAGGCCGAGTTCAATTAACTTATTTGCAATTTTATCTTTTTCTTTTTTGTTATCATTAATACGTTTGATAATTTTAGCACGTTCTTTAAAACTGCGTCCCAAATCATTGGCAACCTCTATATTAATATATTCAGGCGAACCATACTTTCTAATAAGCTCATTTAAAATTTTACGTGTTTCATTTACAGCTTTAAAAATAACTGCGTTCTTTACAAGTTCTTCGTCAACTTTTTTATCAAACGGTGCAAGATATTTTTGTTTTTCTATATCAGGCAAAGCATTTTCTCTTTCTTTCAGCATGCGTGCCTGAAAATTACCGTAAGTTTCTCCACGCTTAAAGGCTTCGATTGCTTCAATCATATACTTTTCGCATACGCTTGCTGTACCACCAAATTTTTTGCGGATAACTTCTTTCTGTAATTTTTCGTTCCATCCTTTTGCTTTTAACGCTCTTATTCTGCGTGCCGGTGTAATATTTTCGGACAACAATAAACATAATTGATGTAATTTTGAAGGATTGTTAACATCAAACTGATTTTCTTTTATTAATTCTTCATATTTATAACCAGCATTAGTTAAAATTGCCTTCAACAGTTTTAATGTTTTAGTTGTGTCAGGTACTTTAACTTCAAGTTTACCTGGTTTACGCATTTCTAATTTATATGGTTTTAAAATATTTTTTATATCATTTTCTGTTATTGAAGCATTTGTAAGAGAAGTATTAATTATCTCTTTCGCAACATTTTCAGGTAATAAAATTTCCCCTGTTTCCGTATTTACAAACGAAAGCTGCGACAAGCAATTTACCAATGCATAAATATCAGCTATAACAGTACTTCTATAAGCTCTTTTTTCATCTTTGTAATACATGCACTGACCAATACTGTCAATAAAGCCCATAAATCTTCTGGTTTTATCGTCTTCGTTGCCAGGTCCTGTTTCAAAATCTCTTTGAGCAAAGACCATATCATCGCAAATAATTCTAATATTATTTGCTGTAAGCTGCGGATAATATTCACTTTGTTTATTTAAAATATCTTCCAGTTCTTTTTTTACAAATTCTCTTTTAATTAAAATATAACGCTTTGCATTTTTATGGTTGCGATAATCAGCAAAAGATGTTTCTGTTTTAAAAACAGGGGCATTAATTAACATTTCTGCAACGGATTTATACCCACCGGATTGATAAATTTCATCAAAATTAGCCAAACCGCCTTCATTTTTTTGCAGTTCATCTTTATCGGCATTGTCTTTTTTAGAATCGTCACCGTAAAATTCACGATAACCACGCCGGTTACAAATATGGATAATGCAATCCAAAATTTCTTCAGGTGTTAGTTTTTCATTTAAACCTTTTATTCTTGTTTGCAGGACATTTTGATTACCATTTTGTTCCTGCCATTCTTTCAATTGTACTTCATTCATTAATTTTATTTTTAAAAAGAATTTTTTTATACGTTCTTTACGGTGTTTTCTTCTGCGAAGCAAACGGCGTGTACTTCTATATTCCCGTCTTTCCTGCGCATTACTTGCTTTTTGGCGGATATTTTCACCGGAATTAAATAATCTTACGCCTATATCTTCTATACGCGCATCTAAATTATTTGTTTTGGAAATAACGGCATAACCAACTGAACCAATACCAATATCCAAACCTATCCCATATTTTCTTTCCATAGCAATTCTCCTTATTATATTATATTGACACGTAGCTTGACCAATGTTAAAATAAATACAAATTAGAATTACTGTTGTGTAGGTTTATCAATATCCAACAGAAAACCATTTATTGCAAACTTGTAAGTTTATCAATATCCAACAATAGTTCTAAGATAAGGCTATTTATGCCGTAGGGTACGGCGGTATCCCGTTAATCCGCCTTTAAGCCATTGCTTTGCAATGGCTTATTTATATTTTACCGTAATTTATTTTTACAGTAAATAAATATTGACATTTTTATGAAATGAAAAAGGGGAGTGGTATTAATCACCATTCCCCTTTTTTCAAAAAAATAACAGAGCCTGCGTCTGCAAGCTCTGTTATTAAGCATTGGCTTATACTTACTGTAAAAGTTGTTTTACCATGGCATTAATGCGTTTGCCATCGGCACGGCCACCGGCTTTGGCAATAACCTTAGGCATTACCTTGCCCATGTCCTTCATGCTGGCTGCTCCTGTTTCGGCAATTACTTCCTTAACAAGGCTTTGCAGCTCGTCATCTTCCATTGCGGCCGGAAGATATTTTTGCAGCACTTCAATCTCAGCTTTGGCCTGGTCTATCAGATCGGTGCGTCCTGCTTTCTCAAACTCAGCAAGAGAATCCTGACGCATCTTAACTTCTTTCATCAAAACTGCAATTACTTCGTCTTCAGTAAGTTCTTTTTTGTCATTGATCTCGACATTTTTGATATTGGCACGCGCCATGCGGATGGTTTCCAGCGCCACTTTGTTGTGGGCTTTCATGGCCTGCTTCATATCTTCTGTCAGCTGATCTTTAATTGACATCTGCACGCGCCCCCATTATCTGGATTTACGTTTTCTTGCGGCTTCGGATTTCTTTTTGCGCTGAACGCTCGGTTTTTCATAGTGTTCGCGTTTTCTTACTTCAGAAAGGATGCCGGCTTTTTGGGTAGCTCTTTTGAATCTGCGCAGTGCGCTGTCAAGAGTTTCGTTTTTGCCAACTTTAATTTCTGCCATCTGATCTCCCTCCCTCCACACACTTAGGGAAGTGTATATACAATTTATATGCTTTGAGAATACTCCGAAGCATATAATCTCACCGTCTAATTATACATTACTGTAAGGAGTTTGTCAATCAGCACGGAGGCCAGCCGAGCATTTTACCGCCCAAAAGATGGATATGCAGATGGTGCACGGTTTGTCCGCCTTCGTCGCCGGTGTTAACAACAATGCGGAAGCCTTTTTTGCTTACGCCGAGTTTTTCGCTGAGCATTTTTACTTTGCCCAGCATGTACTTAACAAGTTCCGGGTCTGCCGCAACAATGTTTTCCGTATGTTCCTTCGGAATCATCAGTACGTGTACGGGCGCAGCCGGTGCGGCGTCGCGGATAACAATCATTTTATCGTCTTCATATACTCTTTCGGCAGGAATCTCTCCGGAAATAATACGGCAGAATACGCAGTCGTTCATATTTTTACCTCCTCGCTGTTTAAGGTTGTATTTAATTGGTAACTTATTATAAATTCGCCAAAGATAATAAAATTCCTTTTAAATTATGTTAAATTCTTCAGTCTTTTATAATTTCGCCAAACAGTTTTTCACCGTCAAAGGCCGTTATTTTTACAGGCAGTATTTCGCCGCCCAGATTATGGCCGCCGCTTTTTACAAAAACGCGCTGATAGTTGCCGGTTAAGCCTTCAAAATAATCTTCACCGGCAGGCTGCTCAAACAAAACTTCCGCATTTTGTCCAACCATGGCCTGCAAAAAAGTTTTGTGCATGGTTTCGTCAATTTTGCCCAAAATATCGGCGCGTTCTTTTTTAACGGCTTCCATTACAGCGCCCGCAAATTTTTCGGCAGGCGTGCCTTTGCGCGCCGAAAACGGGAAAATATGCATTTTGCTGAAGCCGCAGCTTTCGGCAAATTTGCAGGTTGTTTCAAAATCAGCTTCCGTTTCGCCGGGAAAACCTGCAATAACATCCGTAGTTATGGCAATATCAGGCACCCTGTTTTTAATATCCGCCAGAAGCGTTTTAAATTTAGCCGTTGTGTACGGCCTGTGCATGGCCTGCAAAACTTTATCGCAACCCGATTGCAGAGGCAGGTGCAAATGCCTGCAAAAACGTGCGTCTTCCTGCATCAGCGTTAAAAGGCGCGGCTCTACCTCCACAGATTCCAGCGAACCGAGGCGCAGGCGCTGCACGCCCGGCACATCAAGAACGGTTTTAACTGCGTCATACAAAGTAGGGCCGTCAGGGTTTTCTTTGCCGTAACAGCCAAGGTGAATGCCGATAAGCACAATTTCCTTAAACCCGGCGCTTATAAGGCGCTGCGTTTCGGTACGGATGCTTTCAAGGCTGCGAGAACGCAGCGGACCGCGTGCATACGGAATAATGCAGTAAGTGCAGAACTGGTTGCAGCCTTCCTGTATTTTTAAAAAGGCGCGCGTTTTATCGGTTATATCGCCTGCTGCCATTTCTTCAAAAGCAGTGCTGGCAGTTAATTTATGCACGGCATCCAGCGTATCGGTCTGCCTGTGCGCAAGGCGTTCTTCCACCAGCTGCACAATCTGCGCGCGGTCCTGGTTGCCAATAATCATATCCACACCGGCAATAGCTTTTACTTCTTCCGCCGCCGTCTGCGGATAGCAGCCGGTAACCACAATCAGCGCATTGGGGTTCTTGCGGATGGCGCGGTGAATGGTCTGGCGCGATTTGCGCTGCCCGGTATTGGTAACAACGCAGGTATTAATAATATATACATCAGCTTCGCCATCGAAACTGACAAGCTGATGCCCGCTGCGCAAAAACAGGTTTTCCATGCTTGCCGTATCGGCCTGGTTAACCTTGCAGCCAAGCGTATAAAATGCAATTTTTGCCATTTTCAGCCTCCCAGTTCGTCAAATTCGTATAAAACGGCACTTAAAGCTGTAAGCCCGGCCGTTTCGGCGCGCAAAATGCGCCTGCCAAGCGACACAGGCACCGCTCCGCCGCTGCGTGCTTTATCAAGCTCAGCTTCGCTGATGCCGCCTTCCGGGCCGATTATAATTAATATGCTGTCTGTCTTTAAATTGCTTTGCAGAACCTGTTTAAGACCCTGCCTGTCCTCACATTCGTAAGCAATTATTTTAGTTGTGCAGTCACATTCAGCCATCAGTTTATCAATAGCTGCAACCTCCGCAATTTGCGGAATAATGTCGCGCTTGCTCTGCTTGGCTGCGCTTTCGGCGATTTTTTGCCAGCGCTGGCATTTTTTGGCAGCCTTCTCGCCGTCATAACGCACAACGGAATGTTCCATTGCCAAAGGCACAATGCGGCTTACGCCGAGCTCCACCGCCTTTTGAATGATAAAATCCATCTTTTCGCCTTTTACAAGCCCCTGCGCCAGTGTAATCTTTACCGCAGGCTCATGGCTTTCGGCAATAACTTCAAGGCATTTTACAAGCGTCTGCCCGGGCGCAGTTTCAGTGATTTCTGCAAGGGCGGTTACGCCGTCGTCGCTCACAATCTGCACCTTTTCGCCCGGCTTCATTTTAAGCACGGTGTAAATATGGCGTGCGTCAATGCCGTCTATCATCATGTTTTCCGCATAAGGGCGCGGAATAAAAAATCTGTGCATTAATCCTCCAGTGCCATCAGCATGGCAACCCAGCCGCCTTTATGGCGCGTGCTGATAATCTTCAGCCCGCTGGCTGCAGCAGCCTGTTTAATATCGTCTTCACGTTCTTCTATAATGCCGCTGGCAAGAAACTTGCCGTCCGCTTTAAGCTTTTGAGCAACATCCGGCAGCAGCATAATAATAATATCGGCAATAATATTGGCAATAATCACGTCGGCCTTGCCTTCCGTGCCGTGCAGAAGGTCGCCTTCTTTAACTGCAATAACTTCGCTCAGGCCGTTTCCGGCAATGTTTTCTTTGGCAATGCGCACGGCGTTGGCGTCAATATCTACGGCAACAATGCTTTTGGCGCCCAGTTTGGCAGCCGCAATGCTTAAAATACCGCTGCCGGTGCCAACGTCAAACACCTCCGCCTGCGGCGTAATAATTTCTTCCAGGTATTCCATGCACATGCTTGTTGTATGGTGCGTGCCGGTGCCAAAGGCCATGCCGGGGTCAATTTCAATAACAAGGTCATCAGCCTTGGCGTCGTATTTTTCCCACGAAGGCTTAATAACAAGGTGTTTGCCGATATGGGTTACATGGAAATACTGCTTCCATTCGTTTGCCCAATCCTGCTCGCACAGTGTACGGAACAGCGGATTGCGGAAAACGCATTTTTGCCCGATACGTTCTTCAACGGCTCTAACCTCACGCGAGATAAACTCCAAACGTTCGGAAAGTTTTTCGTCGTCCGGGTAATAAGCAGTTACTGTAACGACCTCGGTATTCTGCTGTTCGGGAATATCGCACAGCTCCCATGTCCCGCTTGCGCGCAGCTGATTAATTAAAAGCGGGTCTTCCATAGCCACACCCTGCGCACCGGCGCTGTATAAAATATCGGCAATCGTGTCTGCCTGTTCATGCGTTGTCTGTAAGCTGACTTCCGTCCACTGCATTACGTTTCACTCCTCAAAAAACTCATAGTAAAAAGATATAAATTTCCGCCTTTTATCTTATCATAACAAGGCCGAAATGTACATTATAAAATCAGTCAATTTATATTTATCACGCCGCGGTTGGTTTTATGTTAAGCGTTACTATATTTGACTTTTTGTGCCTGTTTGCTATAATAATTATAGAAAAACAAACGGCTGCCGATAGACGGTCAGCCGCAAAATTGAAAATCAGTTAACTAAAGTAACGACCGTCAAAGTTTGCAAGGCTCTTGGCGGTCGTTACCGTTTGTAACAGAAAAATATAAAACTGTAAAGATACTAAAAGCGCGCTTCCGAATTTACGGAAACGCGCTTTATTTGTTATTTAAACAAATCTTTAATTTTGTTCAAGAAGCTTTTTTCTTCGGGGTTAATGTTGTCCTTGCTGATATCGGCAAATTTACGCAGCGCGTCTTTTTGCTTTTCGCTCAGCTTTTTAGGCACAACAACTTTTATGCGTACCAGCTGGTCGCCGCGGCCGCCTCCGCGCAGGCTGGGTATGCCTTTGCCTTTCAGGCGCAGCACCTGACCCGGCTGAGTGCCTTCAGGAATCTTCATGGTTACCTGGCCGTCCAGCGTCGGTACTTTTATTTCATCGCCCAAAGTTGCCTGTACAATGTTAATAGGCACTTCGCATAATACAGTGTTGCCGTCGCGTTCAAAGAACTTGTGCGGCTTCACATACAGATATACGTAAAGGTCGCCTCTCGGTCCGCCGCGCATACCTGCTTCGCCTTCTCCGCTTACGCGCAGGCGCGAACCGTCGTTAACACCGGCAGGAATTTTAACTTTAAGCTTTTTGGTTTTGCGCACGGTACCTTTGCCCTTACATTCTTTGCACGGCTCGGTAATAATTTTGCCTTCGCCGTGGCATCTGCTGCACGGGCGTACGTTACGCATCTGCCCGAACATAGTGTTTTGCGTAAAGCTTACCTGGCCTGTACCGTGGCATTCGGGGCAGGTTTCCACCTTGCTGCCCGGTTCAGCGCCGCTGCCTTTACATTTTGGGCATTGCTCGTCACGCGTCAGGTTAATTTCGCGTTCTACGCCGAAAGCCGCTTCTTCAAAGGTAATTTCCATATCGAAGCGCAAATCGCTGCCGCGCTGCGGGCCTGACTGACGGCCGCCTCTGGAGCGCCCGCCGCCGCCAAAGAACATATCAAAAATGTCCTCCATACCGCCGCCCGCGCCGCCGAAGCCGCTGAAATCAAACCCGCCGAAACCGCCCGCGCCGCCTGCTCCGGCAGCGCCGTCAAAGGCTGCATGGCCAAACTGGTCATACTGGGCACGTTTCTTTTCGTCGCTCAAAACACTGTATGCTTCGGAGCATTCTTTAAACTTTTCTGCAGCATCAGGATTATCCTTGTTGACATCAGGATGATACTGACGTGCCAGTTTACGATATGCTTTTTTTATCTCGTCTGCCGTTGCGCTTTTAGAAACGCCCAGCACGTCATAGTAATCTCTTTTTTCCAAGGTTTACACCATCCTAAGCTGATTATTTCTTGTCGTCGTCAACAACTTCTGCGTCAACTACATCGTCGTCGGCTTTTTTAGCGCCGCCTGCGTTTGCTGCACCTGCATTACCGGCTTCTGCACCTTTGGCTGCTTCAGTCTGTTTGTAAAGCTCAGCGCTCAGTTCATACAGCGGTTTGGTAAGTTCTTCGGTTGCTTTCTTAATTGCGTCAACGTCGTCGCCTTTCATTTTTTCTTTCAGGGCGTCCATTGCGGTTTTAACTTTAGCAATCAGTTCATCGCTGCCTTTGCCTTCCATGTCTTTAATGGTTTTTTCTGCCTGATAGCAGAGGCTGTCGGCCTGGTTGCGTGCTTCAACTGCTTCTTTGCGTTTTTTATCTGCTTCGGCGTTGGCTTCGGCTTCTTTTACAAGACGGTCAACTTCGTCTTTATCAAGCGTGCCGGAAGAAGTAATGGTAATCTTCTGTTCTTTGCCGGTGCCGAGGTCTTTAGCTTTTACGTTTACAATGCCGTTAGCGTCGATATCGAAGGTAACTTCAATTTTCGGTACTCCGCGCGGTGCAGCCGGAATGCCGGACAGTTCAAAACGTCCCAGAGTTTTGTTGTCGGCAGCCATGTCGCGTTCGCCCTGCAGTACATGGATATCAACGGAAGGCTGGTTATCGGAATAAGTGGAGAAAATCTGAGATTTGGAAGTAGGAATGGTGGTGTTGCGGTCAATCATTCTGGTGAAAATGCCGCCGGCGGTTTCAATGCCGAGGGACAGCGGAGTTACGTCCAGAAGCAGTACGTCTTTAACTTCGCCTGCCAGTACGCCTGCCTGAATAGCAGCGCCTACTGCAACGCATTCATCCGGGTTAATGCCGCGGTGCGGCTCTTTGCCCATGAATTTTTTAATGGCTTCCTGTACAGCCGGAATACGGGTGGAACCGCCAACCAAGAGTACTTTGTTGATGTCGCTTGCGCTCATGCCTGCATCGGCCATAGCCTGACGGGTCGGGCCCATAGTGCGTTCAACAAGGTCTGCAGTCATTTCTTCAAATTTAGCACGGGTTAAATCCATGTCAAGATGTTTCGGGCCGTCGGCGCCTGCTGTAATAAACGGCAGGTTAATGTTGGTGCTCATTACGCCGGACAGTTCGATTTTAGCTTTTTCTGCTGCTTCACGCAGACGCTGCATAGCCATGCGGTCGTTGGAAAGGTCAATGCCTTCGGCTTTTTTGAATTCGTCAACCATCCAGTCGATAATGCGCTGGTCAAAGTCATCGCCGCCGAGGTGAGTATCACCGTTGGTTGCTTTAACTTCAAATACGCCGTCGCCTACATCAAGGATGGATACATCGAACGTGCCGCCGCCAAGGTCGTAAACCATAACGGTGTGGTCTTCGCTCTTATCAATGCCGTAAGCAAGTGCTGCTGCGGTAGGTTCGTTGATAATACGCAGAACTTCAAGGCCTGCAATTTTGCCTGCGTCCTTGGTTGCCTGGCGCTGGCTGTCGGAGAAGTAAGCCGGAACGGTAATTACGGCCTGATGTACGCTTTCGCCCAGATATTTTTCAGCGTCAGCTTTTAATTTTTGCAGAATCATTGCGGAAATTTCTTCCGGAGAGTATTTTTTGTCGTCAATTTCAACTCTGTAATTAGTGCCCATGTGGCGTTTAATGGAGCTGATGGTTCTGTCCGGGTTGGAAACAGCCTGACGTTTTGCCAGCTGGCCTACCAGACGCTCGCCGTTTTTGGAAAAACCTACAACGGACGGGGTCAGCCTGCTGCCTTCCTGGTTAGTGATAACGGTCGGTTCGCCGCCTTCCATAACAGCTACTACAGAGTTAGTAGTACCTAAGTCAATACCAATTACTTTAGACATGATGTTTTTTCCTCCTCAAATTTACACTGTATAAAGAATGCAACTTAATCGTTGCTTATTACTTTAACTTTGCTGTGGCGGATGATTTTATTGCGCAGCCTGTACCCTTTTTCAAAAACCTGCTCAATGCTTTCATCCTCTAAATCCGGGTTCTGCCCGCGCATTACAGCTTCGTGCAGTTCCGGGTTAAATTTCTGCCCCTCTGCGGGGATTTCTTCAACCTCAAGCTCTTTAAAAGCCTGTTCAAACTGCCGTTTGATTTTTTCCATGCCGGCTACGATAGCAGACATATCGTTTGTAGTTTTTACACTTTGCTCGGCTCTTTCAAAGTTATCGAGCACTTTTAAAAACTTGCCGACAACATCTGCCGTAACGAAGGTTGAAAGCTGTTCGCGTTCGGCAGCATTGCGTCTGCGGAAATTTTCAAAATCGGCCTGCAAACGCATCAGGCGGTTTTGCAGTTCTTCGATTTTTGCATCTTTTTCATCTTTCTGGGGTTCTTCCGGCTTTGCTTCTTCCGATTGTGCGTTTTCTGCATTTCCGGCAGCCGCTTCACCGGCGTTTACCTTTTCTTCAGCGGGCGCTTCAGCATTTTCCGCTGCTCCTTCCGCAGGGTTCTGAGTATCTTTAATATCTTCTGCCTGCATACTGTCCCTCCTCAGCTGTTTAAAATCGTTTTTAAATATTTATGAAGATAATCCATTACGGCAATTACTTTGCCATACTGCATGCGCGTAGGCCCTAAAACAGCCATTGTACCGACTATTTTGCCGTTTAAGCGGTAGGTTGCCTGCACCATGCTGCAATCCTGAATGCCTTCAAATTTATTTTCGCTGCCTATCGTTATGCGCAGCCCGGATTCTTCGCCGGATTTTAAAATGTTGCGCACAACTTTTTCTTCTTCCAGCACGCCCAAAAGGTTTTTAACTTTTTCCATGTCGCGGAATTCAGGCTGGCTTAACAGCTGCCTTGTGCCGCCCATAAAGAAGGTTTCCTTTTCGGGGCGCGTCATGCGGCGCAGCACATGCAAAAGCGAACTTAAAAGCAGCCGGTCATCTTTAACCGCTGCCTGCACTTCATCCAGCAACGCCTTGTCGATATCCGTTACGGCTTTGCCTTCCAGCATTCTTGTAATGCGCCCGGCCATGTATTCCAGTTCTTTGGCAGACATGCCTGCCGGAATTTCCACCACGCAGTTATTTACATTGCCGTCATCGGTAACAATGCACAAAATGGCATGATTCGTATCAAGCGGCAAAAACTTTAAATAACAGAAACGGCTGATGGAATGCTGGTTTGCCAGCACCATCGACACGTTGTGGGTCATTTGTGAAAGGATTTTTGCGGTTGACAGGAAAATATCGTCAATGCTGCGCTGGCGTTCGCGGTACAGGGTATTAATTAATGTACGGTCGTTATCGTCCAGCGTATCCGGCTCAATCATGGAATCTACATAAAACCTGTATGCCTGTGCCGAAGGCACACGGCCGGCTGAAGTGTGGGGCTGCTCCAGATAACCCAAAAGCTCCAAATCGCTCATTTCGTTACGGATGGTGGCCGGGCTCAATCCCAAATCATGTTTGCGCGCAATAGTGCGTGAACCTACCGGCTCTGCCGTAGAAATGTAATCTTCTATAATGATTTGCAGAATTTTCTTCTTTCTTTCATTTAACATATCCCCACCTCCGAAGGGATTGTTAGCACTCGTTATAATAGAGTGCTAACATCTTGATATTAGAATAGCACTGCCTTCAGATATTGTCAATAAGTTTTTATATATTTTTTAAATAAAATTTAATCCGTCACAAAAATTTCAAAAATACGGTTGCCAACTTCCATACCAGCTTCGGTAAGGCAGATTTTCTGCCGCTCTTTATCAAAGCTAAGCAAATTATGCTCAATATACGGTTTCATCTCGGCTCCGTATTTTTCCATAACATCAATGCCGAAACGCTGCTTTGCTTCGGTTAAACTTACGCCGCTTTGTTTGCGCAGGTTCATAAACATAAATTCTTCAAACTGCACCGGCACAGGCAGTTCTTCTTTATCATAAAGCTGCCCGCCGCTTTGTATAAGCTGTATGTAGTTTTGTACTTTAGCTGCGGCAGTAAAACGCGCGCTGCCGCTAAAACCGCAGGCACCCGCGCCAAACGCTGCATACGGGTAATAATGCCAGTACACAAGGTTATGGCGGCTGTACGCTTTGCCGCGCGCATAGTTTGATATTTCATAGCGTTCAAAACCCTGAGTTTTTAAAAACTCCTGTACAAATTCGTACATATCGGCAGCTTCGTCCTCATCCGGTAAAATTATCTTTCCTGCTTCTGTCATTTTTTGCAGCGGCGTGCCGTCTTCAACAATCAGCCCATAAACGGATAAATGCTCAATGCCGGTACAGCAAAGCCGCGTAAGCGTTTCTTTTAAACTTGCCATAGTCTGCCCCGGCAGGCCGTAAATAACATCGGCATTAATGCGCTTAAAGCCAGCCTGTTTGGCAAGCTCTATCGCTTCCAGTGCCTGTGCCGCATTGTGTACGCGCCCTATTGCTTTTAATTCGGCATCGTTTAAACTCTGCACGCCAAAGCTGATGCGGTCAAACCCTGACTGCCGCAATGCTATCAGCTTCGGCAAATCAACAGTGCCGGGATTTGCTTCGATAGAAGCCTCGCACGGATTTTGCCACCAGCCGTACTTTTTTAAAGCGTCCGTAATTTCTTTTATAGCTTCAGCCGGTAAAAGGCTTGGCGTACCGCCGCCAAAATAAATTGAAGCATTAGCGTTTAAAAGCACATCTTTTCTGCGCCCGGCAATTTCCCTGCATACCGCCGCGGCATATTTTGCCATTGCCTCCGCCCCAAAACCGGCGTACGAATTAAAATCGCAGTACAGGCATTTTTGCCTGCAAAACGGTATATGCACGTAAATGCCCTGCACCTGCTGCCAGGGCTGTAAATTTTGTAACTTATCCATAATGTTCCTTCGCTTGCAAAGTAAAATTTTTGTTATTAAAACTCACAGCAAATGATTCACGCTGTTTCAGTTCTGCAAAAATGCTGCGGCTCCTCCGATTCCGGTCAGGCTGCGCGGCTGACCTCTCTTACTTATGTATTTTAATTTCAGCCGCCGCAGTTTTTGCTCTCACTTAACAGCATAAATCATTCGCCTCATATTTACATAACTCTTTTAAAATAAAAATTGACTGCTTTTATATTTTATACAACTATAATATAAATACGCAATGGGTAAACCTTTGAAAATTCAAGACAAAACAACGGCGGCTTCATTTTAAGTATTTACAAAAATGCGTGAACCGCAGCGCAGCCGTGTTCACGCACGTAGGAGCCGTTGCATTTTGCTGAATTTGAAAAGATTTATTCATTGCGTATTCAGCTTTACATAAAAATAATACCGCCCTCACCGTTTAAGCAAGGGCGGTAAAACATTTTATTGCTTATTTAAAATAATTTACGCCGCTGATAAAGATTTTCTGGTCTTTATTGCCGCTGATGTTTTTAAACAGGCCCGGTACAAAACGTTCGGTATGGCCCATTTTACCCAAAATTCTGCCGTCGGGGCTGGTAATGCCTTCAATAGCATACAGCGAACCGTTGGGGTTGTACGGCATTGCCATGGTGGGTTTGCCGTTTTCATCAACATACTGCGTTGCAACCTGCCCGTTGGCAAACAATGCTTTAATTGTTTCTTCCGGCGCATAGAAGCGGCCTTCACCGTGAGATACGGCAACGGAGTGAATTTCGCCCGGTTCAACGGCACTGAACCACGGAGATTTATTGGAAACAACGCGGGTGTTAACAATCTGCGAAACGTGGCGGCCGATATTATTGAAGGTAAGAGTCGGGCTGTCGGCAGACATTTCGCGGATTTCGCCGTAAGGCACAAGGCCGAGTTTAACAAGTGCCTGGAAGCCGTTGCAGATGCCGAGCATCAAACCGTCGCGATCGTTAAGCAGGCGTCCGATAGCTTCTTTAATGCGCGGGTTGCGCAGCATCGTAGCAATAAACTTGCCGCTGCCGTCCGGTTCGTCACCGGCACTGAAACCACCCGGAAGCATTACAATCTGGGCATTGTCAATCATTTCAACCATTTTGGCAACGGATTCTTCTACTGCCTGCGGGGTAAGGTTGCGCACAATAAAGGTTTCAGCCACAGCACCGGCGTCTTCAAACGCGCGGGCGCTGTCATATTCGCAGTTAATGCCCGGGAATACCGGAATGAATACGCGCGGTCTGGCAATTGTTACCGGTGCAGTTAAAGGCAGTTCTGCCTTATAAATCGGCATGTCGATATCTTTATAGTCTTTTTCATCGGTTTTGGACGGGAAAATGCCTTCCAGCGGAGTGCTGTAAGCCTTTTCTGCTTCGTCCATTGTGATAACGTCGTCATTAATGGCGATAACCTGTTTTTCAGAGGTATGGCCAAGCAACATGTAGTCGAGCCCTTCAAACAGGTCTTCGGGTTCTGTGCCTTCTGCAAGTTCGAGCACCATGCCGCCGGGCTGCAAAGTAAACAGTCCGTCAGTATCGTTATAGGGTTTAATAAATTCAAAACCAAGGCTGTTGCCAAGGCACATTGTTGTTACAAGCGCTGCAATGCCGCCTTCTTTAACGGCTGCCGCAGCAGTAATTTTGCCCGCCAGAATAGCTTTATGCACTGCGGTAAGATTTGCTTTCAGCGCGCCAAAATCCGGTACTTCCGTAGTTTCGCGCGGGCAGGAAAGGAATACAACCTTGCTGCCGGCATTTTTAAATTCTGCCGATACGGCTTTGTCGCCGTCGATAACGTCAACCGCGAAGGAAACAAGCGTCGGCGGAACGGTTTTATCCATAAAGGTGCCGCTCATGCTGTCTTTGCCGCCGATAGCAGGCAGTTCCAAAGCGTCCAGCGCGGTAAATGCGCCCAAAAGTGCTGCAAAGGGCTGGCCCCAAAGTTCGGTATTATGCAGTTTGGGGAAGTATTCCTGGCAGGTAAGGCGCAGTTTTGCCGGGTCTGCACCAAGTGCAACGGCACGTGTTACGGATTCCACAACCGCATACAGTGCGCCGTGGAACGGACTCCAGCAGGCAACCTCCGGGTTGTATCCGCACGCCATAACGGATGCCGCCGTGGTTTTGCCGTGCAGCACAGGCAGTCTGCCAACCATGCCTTCGGACGGAGTAAGCTGGCGTTTGCCGCCAAACGGCATCAGCACGGTGCCGCGGCCGATAGTGCTGTCAAAGCGTTCGGAAAGCCCTTTCTGGCTGCAAACATTGAGGCGTCCGAGGTTAGCAAGCCATGCGTTTTTCAAACCGTCTGCCGCAGCAACTTCTTCCGGAAGTTTGTCAAATACGCATTCACCTTCAACATTGCAAACTTTAACATCTGCATGCTGGGCAACGCCGTTGGTATTCAAAAAGTCGCGGGAAAGGTCAACAATTTTATCGCCGCGCCAGTACATTACAAGCCTTCTGTTATCGCTAACCTGTCCGATAACGGTTGCTTCAAGGTTTTCCTCATCGGCAAAGGCAATAAATTTCTTAATATTTTCGGGAGCAATAACAAGCGCCATGCGTTCCTGAGATTCGGAAATGGCAAGTTCCGTACCGTCAAGGCCTTCATATTTTTTCGGCACTTTATCAAGGTCAATTACAAGACCGTCGGCAAGTTCGCCGTTGGCAACGGATACACCGCCTGCGCCGTAGTCGTTGCAGCGCTTAATCATCGGCGTAACTTCCGGGTTGCGGAACAAACGCTGAATTTTGCGTTCTGTCGGCGGGTTGCCTTTCTGTACTTCCGCACCGCAGCTTGCCAGCGAATCAACGGTATGTTCCTTGGAAGAACCCGTTGCGCCGCCGCAGCCGTCACGGCCGGTTCTGCCGCCGAGCAGCACTAAAAGGTCGCCCGGTTCAGGCACTTCGCGTTTTACAAGGTTACGCGGAACAGCGCCAACAACAGCGCCTACTTCCATGCGTTTTGCCACGAATTTATCGTGATAGTATTCCTGTACATGGCCGGTTGCCAGGCCAATCTGGTTGCCGTAAGAGCTGTAGCCAGCTGCCGCGCCGATAGTAATTTTGCGCTGCGGCAGTTTACCGGGCAGAGTATCTTCCACCGGTACGCGCGGGTCGGCAGCGCCGGTTACGCGCATTGCCTGGTATACATAGGCACGGCCGGAAAGCGGGTCGCGGATAGCACCGCCGAGGCAGGTTGCCGCACCGCCGAACGGTTCAATTTCCGTCGGGTGGTTATGGGTTTCGTTTTTAAACAGCAGCAGCCATTCTTCGGTTTTGCCGTCAACTTCAATAGGCACAACAATGGTGCAGGCGTTAATTTCTTCCGATTCGTCCAAATCATCCAGCTTGCCTTCGGCACGCAGTTTTTTCATGCCGATAACGGCAATGTCCATCAGGGTAACAGGGCGTTTGGTATCGGCGCCGTATACTTCGTCGCGCGCTTCCATATATTTGTCAAGGGCAGCCTGTACCGGCTGGGTGTAAAGCCCCGGCTCAATTTCCACATCTTCAATCTGCGTCATAAAAGTGGTATGGCGGCAGTGGTCAGACCAGTAAGTATCGAGCACTTTAATCTCGGTAATGGTCGGTTCACGGTGTTCTTCGTTAAAATATTTCTGGCACCACAGCAAATCGTCAAGGCTCATGGCAAAGCCGTTGGCAGTGCGGTAAGCCTCCATTTCTTCTTTGGTAAAGGTTAAAAAGCCTTCCACACTTTTAATTTTCTGCGGTTCTTCGCAGGCCTGCACTAAAGTCTGCGGTTTTTCCCAGACAGCTTCGCGTGCTTCAATCGGGTTAATGCAGTAAGCCTTAATTTTAGCAAACTCATCATCACTGATTGTGCCGGACAAAATATAAACTTTGGCAGAAGATACCAGCGGGCGTTCTTTCTGCGTAATAAGCTGAATGCACTGAGCAGCAAAGTCTTCCCTCTGATTATACTGGCCCGGCAAAAATTCTACCGCAAAAGCACGGCAGCCTGCAGGTACTTCCAGTTCTTCTTCAACGGTATCAACCGGCGGTTCGGAAAGCACCAGCGCTTTGGCTGCGGCAAATTCCTCATCCGTTACGCCCATAACATCATAGCGGTTAATAACGCGGATACCGGTTAAGCCTTTCATACCGAGGTTGGTTTGCAAATCAGCCAAAAGGCCTCTTGCTTCAACGGCAAAAGCTTCTTTCTTTTCTACAAAAATGCGTCTGATTTCGTCCATTAAATCAGCCTCCCTGCTCAATTTTCAATAGTACTCGTTAATATAATTACGGCATTTGGTAAACAACGCCTGCAAAAAACCGCTTTTGCGCGGATTATGAACTTTAATTTTTCCGGCACGCACCAGCTCTTCAAAGCTGAAAGTGCCGAAATACAGCTGCGTAAAGGCTGCGCTATCCATTGTAATTTCTTCGTTTTCAATGGTGCTGGCCTGAGTTAACGCGCCGTTTTGGGCAGTTATTTTTAAAAGCCCGTTATTCAGCGGCAAAAATTTGTCGGTAATTAAAAGTACCGCTTCGCCGCTCACATTCTGCGGCACCGGCAAAAGCTCCAGCGCTTTGCGGATATTAATGCAGCGCGCCATCATAAACGGCTTTAAACTGCCGCTGTATGTGCTTCCGGCAAAATCAAGATACGCCAGGTTGCCGGGTTCTGCCAGCCACTCAAAATTAGCGGCATCACTTAAATGCCCGGCTGCATAACGCAGAAGCGCCGTTTGTGCCTCATGGCCGAGCGTAAGCAGCTCCTGCACTTTAAAATTGCCTGCATCAAGCGAATACAGCATATAACCGGCAGGGCTGGCATCTTCAAAAGCTATGGCAAGCATTACTTTTTCAGCTTTATAGCCGTTTAAAAGCTCCTGCCATTTTGCCCTGCTGCGCACTGCCATGCCGTTTAACTCCTGCCCGCAGGCTTCGTAAACAGCAGTAAGTTCATCCAACCCTTCTGTAATATCCGCACAGCGGGTTATTTTTATATTATGCACCGGCGGCAGTTTTTTCAATTCTGCCAGCGGCATTTGGTAATAATGGCGGTAATAGCAGTAATCAAACCCATAGGGCTTATAAATTGCCGGGTTAATGGGCATTAAAAGCGCAAAAGCCGCTCCCTGCGCACGCAAAACGGTAAACGCCGTTTCCAGCAGCGGGCGCGTAAGGTGCTGCCCGCGGTATTCCGGCGCAGTTGCCACGCCTACAATATACGGCAGGCGCAGTGTTTGCCCGCGCAGCGTAATTGCATACGGGTTCAAGTGCAGCATGCACGCTAATTTATCGCCGTCAAACCCACCTATAACGCTGTTTTGCTTTAAACAGTACTCGCTAAAATACCATTCGTAAAACGGGTCGCCCTTTTTTTCAAAGCAGTAATCCCATAATTCTGCCGCCTGCGGCAAAAAAGCAGAGTTTAAAAGCCTGAAATCCATACAAACCTCTGTTATTTAAAAATAGTGGAATATTTTTTTACCATAAATTCCGGTTTATACGATTCTTTTGCCATGCGCAGACCTTCATGCCCCATATCTTCCTCGCGGTTAAGATAGGTAACGTCGCCCCACGCATTTTTGGCAAAATCACGGTTAATAACGGCATAAAGCCCGCGTATTTCCGGATTGGCCTTTTCTACATGCAAAACGGCAGTATCATCGTTAATTTTTTCGCCAAAGCTGAATGCTTCAACCTTGCCGTCAATGCGGATAACACCGCCGCGCAGCTTTAAGGCTTCAAAATTATCAAGCGCTTCGTGGATAGCGCATTTTTCGCATACCAGCGAAGGGTCGTCCGACATGCGGCGCTCGCACCACATATCGCCAAAAGCAAGGCATTCTTCAATATTGCTTCTGTTCATTTCTTCGTAAACATAATCGGGATGCTCTTTTACAAAAGCATTGCAGTGGTTCTTTTTGCCGTGGTATTTGCGCCCGGCAAGAGTGGCCAGGTTCTGCTGCAAATAAACATAGTCCCAGTTATCACGGTCATCGGTAATTTCCAAATCAGGGAACGCTTTTAACAGCCTTTCCCTGCCGTCATCATAAATGCCGTGCATTTCAAACGGTTTGCCGTTATGGTATTCTTTAATTTCTTTCATTAATAAAGGCAAATCTTCGTCTTTGCCGCCAAACGGCTGTAAAAAGAAGTCAACATCATTTCTTTTTACTTTCAGCACTAAAAAGCCGTGTGCTTCAGTCCAAAAAATATCATAGCAGGTCTGCCACATAAACAAATTGCCGAAAGCACATTCAGAGCCGCGGTAATAAGGGCGCGACATGTAGCTTTCAAACAATGCCTTATCGGCAACCGAAATCTCTTTAAGTTCTAAAATAAAATGACCCCCAATTTCTTCTTATTAAATTATTATACCATATTGAGTGAAACTTTCTCAAAGTTTCTGTCACATTATTTATAAAATTCGCTGAAATAAACAAAAAACCTGCCGCATTTTTACGGCAGGCTGTATTTGTTTATTATTTTCTGTGATGTGCGTTGTAGCAGTCACGGCAGTAAACAGGACGGTCTTCGGAAGGTTTGAACGGAACTTCGGTTTCTTTGCCGCATTCAGCGCAAACCGCCGGATACATCTGGCGTTCCGGACGCTCGCTTACAATACCAAGACGCTGTTTGCGTGCCTGACGGCATGCAGGGCAGCGGCCTGGTTCATTGGTAAAGCCTTTGGATTCATAAAATTCCTGTTCGGAAGCGGAAAAAACAAATTCTTTGCCACATTCCTTGCATACTAAAGTTTTGTCTTCTTTCATTGCTTATCAGCTCCTTACATTAATCATACCCCATGAGGACTTCATAGATTTGCCACGGCTTCGATAAAAATGCAAGCAGCATTAAAAAGAAGATATGAACCCTATATGAACCGGCTGAGATATACTATTTAAAGTATATCTTTTTAAAATACAAATGTCAATATATCATGGCTGTTTTTTTACATTATTCTAATAAAATTTAACGCAAATAATATGTTTCATTGGTACATTCCAGCACAGTATTGTAGCCGCGCCATTTTGCCAGTGTGGTTGTACTGCAGTTACCAACGCTGAAATTCCATATTTTGTTTAAGTCTACGCCCAAAAACAGGCACAGCAGCACACGGATAATGCCGCCGTGCGAAACAACGGCAATATCTTTTTCGTCCATTTCCGCAAGGCAGCGTTTAAAAAACGGCTCTACGCGTGCGGCAACATCCGTAAAATTCTCGCCGCCCGGCACATGGCACAGCGCCGGATTTTTAAAGAATTCGTCAATCTGCCCAAGGCCGGCATCATTAATCTGGTTATAGGTAAGCCCTTCCCACTTGCCAAAAGCAATTTCCTTAATATCTTCAACCGGCTGCACTTCAAGCCCATGTACAGCCGCCAGCGGTGCCGCCGTCTGCCGTGCGCGCGTTAAACTGCTGCTGTATACGGCATCAAGGCGGATAGTTTTAAAATGCTCTGCCAAAAGTTCAGCCTGCGCCAGTCCTTTTTCGTTCAGTTCAATATCGGTTTGCCCCTGAAAGCGGAAACTTTTGTTGGAATCGGTTTCCCCATGCCTGATTAAATATAGCCTGCCCATTATTTTGCCCCCTGTTTGCCTGCCTTAATTTCTTCTGCGTGCGAAAATTCTTTTACCTCAACGTGTACGCCTGCTTCGGCAAAAGTTTCCATTTCCTTATAAGCCTTAATACCTGCGTCCAAAAGGCTGAGCGCAAGTATTGCGCCTTCGCCGCGGCATATTTTAATATCAAGCCTCAGCGGCGCAGAAAGGCCCAATTTTTGCAGCAGTTCTTCCATGCCCGCTTCTGCGGATACATGCCCGGCAAAAACGTAATCTGCCGCAGCAGCATTATATTTTACTGCCGCAAGTGCTGCAAGGCAGGATGCTGCGCCGTCAAGCATTACCGGCACTTTTAAAGCCGCAGCCTGCAAAACTGCGCCTGCCATGGCGGCAATGGTTCTGCTGCCAATCTGATTTAAAAAATCATAACCGCCAGCTTCAAAATTTTCTGCATTATATTGCGGCACGCTGCTGTCAACGCAGCCAAGTGCCAGCACCTGCTGTCCGTTATTTGTTCCTATTGCTTCTTTTGCCAGAAGCGCTCCTTCAAGCAGTGCTTCTTCAATGCTTGAAGCCGTTACCAAAAAAGTCTGGCTTTTAACGCCTGAATTTTCCGCAAGCACACAGGCAGGTTTCGTGCCCTGCATATATTCTGCAGCCGTACCGGCGTCGTCAGTCCAGAAAAGCACTGTTTTACAAGGGAAATTTACATCATTTTTATCTGCGCTGCCGTAAATTGCCGCATAGCGCGTAGCCATTTCTTCAAGCTTTGCCAATGAACCGACCGGTTTAATTAAATTATCAAAACGCTCCTGCGCTTTTGCCGCTATCGTTTTATCAACAGGCTGCACCGTTCCAGCCAAAACATCTATTTCCATTTTGCACCATCCTTAAAACAAACTAAATATGCTGTGGTAAGTATAAAAGCCAAGCACCAAAAAGCGTCCGCCAATTATCAGCGTAAGCAGGTACAGCACGTTGCCGCACTCCGTCAGCGCGCCGTAGGTGTCGCCCGTCAGTCCGCCCAGCTCGCTTTGCAAAAATTTGGCAATGCCAAATACCAGCACAAAAGTAACTGCCATCACCAAAAGGTAATGCACACCGCACAGTGCCGTTATGCCAATGCCAAGCGCCAGCGCGATAACCGTGTAGCTTTTTTTAGCGTACATGGTAAACATATGCCCAATGCCGGTTTTGCGCGCGTAGGGAAAGTTAACGATAAAAATTACCATAAAAGTACGCGTTGCCACGCTCATGGCAATCAACGCCGGCGTTAAGAGCTGTGGGTAAATGGCAAGGTACGCCGATACTTTCAGTAAAATAAGCACTATTACAGCCAGCACGGCGTTGGAGCCTACGTGGCTGTCCTTCATAATTTCCAGCATGCGTTCACGGCTGCGCGCCGAAAAAACGCCGTCGGAGGTATCCATAAAACCGTCGTACATAAGCCCGCCGGTAATAATAATTTCCGCTAAAATCAAAAGCGCGGCACGCATAAAATCAGGCGCGGCAACCATTGCCAAAGCGTAATTAACCGCACCCAAAAACGCGCCGATAACCAGCCCCACCAGCGGAAAATACGGCACGCTGCGCGAAAAATCTTCGTCACGCCAGTCCGTGCGGTGGCTGAAACGGATGCGCGTTAAAAATTCCAGGCAGGTAATAAAATCACGCATTATGCTCACCTGCGGTTAAGTTTTTGTATAAATCAAGCGCCGACTGCAAAATTACAATGGCCAGCGAAGCGCCTGTGCCTTCGCCGAGGCGCATACCTGCATCGACAATCGGTTTCAAATTTAAAATTTCCAGCATTTTGGCGTGTGAAATTTCCGCCGATAAATGCGAGCAGAACATATAATCAGCGCAGGCAGGCTCAATGCCGTAAGCAAGCAGCGCCGCAGCCGTTGCGTTTACGCCGTCAACCATGGTAGGTACGCGGCGTCGTGCGCCCTCAATAATCATACCGGCAAGCCCGGCGTGGTCATACCCGCCAACTTTGCATAAAATATCCATGGCATTTCCCAGTTCAGGCTTGTTTACTGCCAAACCGTCCGCAACAACCTGGCGTTTAACCTTCATGCGTTCATCGTTAATGCCGGTGCCGCGCCCAACGGTCAGCTCCGGCGCAAGGCCTGTAAATGCCGATACGATAGCAGCGGTGGAAGTTGTGTTGCCGATACCCATTTCTGCCGTTACCAGCATGTTGTAGCCTTTATCAATGCACTCACCGGCAACTTTCATGCCGCGTTCCAATGCCATTTCGGCCTGCTCGCGCGTCATGGCAGGGCCTTTGGTAAAATCTTCCGTGCCCCAGGCAACCTTTTCGTTGCGCACTTTCGGCAAGTGGCTCAAATCAAAAGTTGTGCCCATGTCAACAACAAACACATCCGCACCGGCGTGGCGCGCCATTACGTTGGCACCGGCAGTGCCGCGCATATAGCCGTTAATCATCTGCATGGTAACTTCCTGCGGATAAGCGCTGACGCCGTATTTGGCAATGCCGTGGTCGCCGCACATTAAAAGCATGGCGCTTTTTATTTTGCCTTCAAAATCAGGCGTACCGCAAATAGCGGCGTATTTTTCAACCATTTTTTCAACTTTGCCAAGCTGATACGGAACCTCGTCCACAGCCAGCCAGTTTTTATGCACAATTTCTGCCGCTTCTTTGTTCAGCGGCGGAACTATAATATCCTGCATTTTATTCCTCCTCAAATTTAAACGCCAGTTTCTTCATATCAACTGCCTGTCCTGCCACGCAGTAAAATACGCTGTCAGCGGCATCCGCCACCTGTTGGTTCACCCAGCCTGCAATGTCACGGTATTCGCGTGCCATGGCATTTTCCGGCACAATGCCCGCACCAACTTCGTTCGTTACAAACACCGTAATTTTGCCGCCTGCTTCAGCAGCTTCAATCAGTTTGGCAATTTCTGCCTTAACAACCTGCGCTTTTTCTTCCGTTGTGCCCTGCGGTGCGTTTTTGCCGTACAATAAATTACTCATGTAAAGCGTAAGGCAGTCAAACAGCACTGCATCAGCTTCCTGCGCAGCTTCGCACAAAACCTCATGCGCATTATAGGGGGCTTCAAAATTTATCCAGCGCGTCCGGGGGCGGCGCGCTTTATGCAAACGTACACGTTCAGCCATTTCTTCGTCCAGAATTTCGGCGGTAGCAATGTAAGCGCATTTTGCGCCGTAATGCAGCACATATTTTTCGGCAAATTCGCTTTTGCCGCTGCGTGCACCGCCGGTTACCAAAACAATTTTAGCCGGCATACAAAAACTCCTTTCTATAAACAAAAAATCCCCTTTATAACAAAGAGGATATACTTCAAAAACTATATGCAAATACCCGCCTATCCCCCGTAGGCTGTGATACTCGTAACAGGCAGGTCTCCTGGCTCAGGTTCATCGCCGTGCTGCGCCTTCCCAAAGCATTGCTTCAGTGACATTTTGCAGACAGCTCGCCATTACAGTAGCGGGACTGCGCCGGATTCGCACCGGCTTCCCTATTAAGATCGCGGGGTTAACCGCCTCACCTGTTGATTTTTTCCGTTAAATTATATTCTATGCATTTCAAAAAAATCCTGCTTAGGCAGATAAAAAATTAACGGCAGCCGTTAAGCCGCCGTTTAAACGCTTTATAAATTTATTTAAGGCTGTTTTTATAATCCTCAAGGAACTGGGCAAGGCCTTTATCTGTAAGCGGATGCAGAAGCATCTCTTTTAAAACCTTGGTAGGAATGGTTGCAATATCCGCACCGGCAAGCATAACTTTTTCAACATGCTCCATATTGCGGATACTGGCTGCAATAATCTGCGTATCAAGATTGTACTGGCGGAAAACCTTAACCATGTTTTCTACCAATGCCACGCCGTTTTCGCCAATGTCATCCAAACGGCCGATAAACGGGCTTACATAGGTTGCACCGGCACGTGCTGCCATAAGTGCCTGCGGCAGGCTGAACACCAGAGTTACATTGGTTTTAATGCCTTCTTTGGCAAGAATTTTAACGGCTTTTAAGCCTTCGGCAATACATGGAATTTTTACAACAACCTTGTCGGAAATTTTCATCAGCCTGCGCGCTTCGGCAACCATGCCTTCGCAGTCGGTGCTGATAACTTCGGCGCTTACAGGACCGTCAACCAAGCTGCAAATTTCGGGAATAACTTCGGCCTGAGTTCTGCCGCTTTTGGCAATTAAGCTGGGGTTAGTGGTAACGCCGTATACAACGCCAAGCGCTGCCATTTCTGCAATTTCCGCAACATTAGCAGTATCCATAAAAATCTTCACAATTCATACCTCTTTCATATTGTAATTTTTGTTAATAAATTTATTAATATGAATCGCCGGTTTAAACGCCAATTAAGGAACGTAGATTTTGCTCATTATTCAAGCGCAAAATCTGCATAGCTTAGCTGGCACATTTATGGGCTTCGCTTTCAGCCCGTCACTAAATGGCGACTCACTTAAAACAGTACCGTCTGGTCACTTCCGGGAGGTAAAAAAACATCATGCCCCCTGCCCTTGCGGTTTTTATTATTTACCCATGTGCCGCATTTGGGGCACTGCATTTCTGCCGCAGGCAAAGCCCATGCAAGCTGCCTGCCGCATTTGGGGCAAATAAAAAGCACCTGCATATTTGCTCCGGGCTGATATTTTTTCATACTCCGTCAACTCCTTTGCGGCCTTACCTGTCTATTATACACTATCGCAGAATTTTTTGCAGATTTTGTTGCAAGTTTTATGGACAAACAACGTAAAATTTTATATGCTATTATTAAATAAAGTTTAAAAGGTGGTTACACTATGTCACTGCAAAAAGAATTTGAAGCGCTTGGCTGTTGGAGCGCACCTACCGAAGAAGAACACATCAGCGTTTACGGGCTTGATTTTGATAACTGCTATATTATTTTTACCGACCTTGACGGCAAAACACCGGTTGATGCAAAAGCGCCAGTAGTTGCCGCCTGCTATGATGACCGCGACGCTTTTATGTGGGGCAAGGAGCTGAAAGATTTTGCTGCTTTAAAAGCACTGCGCGCCGCCCACGCGGATGACAATGATTTTATTTCCGCCGTTGAAAATTATACGCTGCCGAAGGAATGAAAATTTGCTAACAAAAAACTGCATTGTTCTACTAACTATAGTATAACAATGCAGTTTTTTCGTCTTTACTTCCCCTATTTTCCCATGCCTTCTCTTGCCACAATCTTATCCAAAATTTCTGCGCCTTTAAAAACTACTTTATCGCACTGAATTTCAGGCTCAAAATACTTGGGTTTTACTTCACAGCAATCGTAACTGCCTGTTTCGGCTTTAAAAGTATCTACAAATTCTTTGCAAAGTTCTCTTACCTTACAGCCTTCCTCTTTGCCGTTGCGTTTTACATACAGAGTGCTAAGCACCATGCACGCACCGGTAACCACGCCGCAGGCAGCACCTGCGCCCATACCGCCGCCAAAGCCTGCCGCAATTTTAAGTGCCTGCGGCGGCAGCTGCATGTTATAAGCCCAGTTTGCTCCATAAAGAATTTTTTCGGCACAGTTAAGGTTCATTGCCTTGCCGTAATCTTTTTGCAATAATTCAAGCAGCATTGTTATCCCTCCTATAACTCAAAATCCACTGCTTCGCCTTTTTCTAAAGATGCCGGAACATCTATTAAACGCTGGTTGCGCGAACCGCGGTACGGAAAGTCCAAATCGCGCTGCGCGAGAATAAACGGCCCGTCCACCAGTACGTTAATTTCCTTAAGCACCGGCAGATTTTTTACTTCGTTATACACATAACCGGTGTAGCACCATACGTTCAGCCCCGGTTTGAGCTTTTTCATTGCCTGCAAAAATTCCAGCACGCCGTCTGCCTGCGCCAGCGGGTCGCCGCCGCTTAAGGTTATGCCGCGGTGCAAAGGCGTCAGGCGCTTTATAACGTCCTTAGCCAAATCCTCCGGCGTGTATTCCGTGCCGCCTTCAAA
Organism: Phascolarctobacterium sp. ET69; assembly: GCF_023336935.1. GTDB lineage: Bacteria > Bacillota > Negativicutes > Acidaminococcales > Acidaminococcaceae > Fusicatenibacter_A > Fusicatenibacter_A intestinipullorum. Next base: position 97,089 of record NZ_JAMBLR010000001.1, on the reverse strand, counting down.
CGGCAGCGTAGACGGGTTATGGCAGCCTTCGCAGTGGCGCGGGCAGCCCTGAAAGAACACTACCGCACGTATGCCGGGCCCGTCTACGATAGATTCATTTAAAATACCTGCAACCCTCAGCATAGCCTGCCTCCTTATTCAGTGCAGCAATTAGCGCGCTGGCGAATCTGCGTAAGCTTCTTTTCACATACCGGGCAGTAATCGGTATCAATAATACCTGTATAGCCGCAGTCCTCGCAGTAATCAATCGGGAAATTAATACCTACATAACCGCAGTTGCACGCCAGCATATGGCGCAGAACATCTTCAACGGCCTGCAAATTATGCACCGGCGAAGATTCAAACTCTACATAGCTGATATGCCCGCCGTTGGTAAATTTATGGTACGGCCCTTCAACGCGCATCTTATCAAACGCGCTGATTGGATAACCAACCGGCACATGGAAGGAATTTGTATAGTACGCTTTATCGGTCACGCCGGGAATAATGCCGTACTCCTTGCGGTCGATACGGATAAAGCGCCCGGAAAGCCCTTCTGCCGGCGTTGCAATAAGGCTGAAATTCAAATCATATTTATCGCAGTATTCATCTACGCGCTTACGCATGTATCCGATAATTTCCTGCCCCAGCTTCTGAGCTTCTTCGCTTTCGCCCTGATGTTTGCCAATCAGCGAAGTAAGAGTTTCGGCAAGGCCGATAAAACCAATGGCAAGCGTACCGTTTTTAATTGCAGGCTCAATGCGGTCATCCTTTTTAAGTTTATCGCTGCCCATGTAAAGCCCCTGCCCCATCAAAAACGGCATGTCGCGCACACGCAGGTTGCACTGCACGCGGTAACGGTGATAAAGCTGCTCTGCCACAAGGTTCATCATATCGTCAAGCATCTGATAGAACTTGTCTATATTGCGTTCTGCCTTAATGGCAAGGCGAGGAAGGTTAATTGTTGTAAACGAAAGATTGCCGCGCCCGGTGGTAATCTCCTCGCCGTGACGGTTGGCAATAACACGCGTGCGGCAGCCCATATAAGCCACCTGTCCGCCGTAATCGCGATTATAGGTGGTATCCATAAAGCTGAAAGTCGGATTCAGGCGCTTTGCAGCCACGCTTATTGCCTGCTGGAACAAATCATAGTTCGGGTCTCCGGGGTCTAAATTAACGCCGCGTTTAACGCGGAAAATAACGTTCGGGAAAATCGGGTTTTCACCGCGTCCAAGGCCATTGCCGTAAGCCTTTAACAAATTGCGCGTAACCTTACGCCCGTTTTCGCTGGTATCAAGCCCAAGGTTAAGGCTGCTGAACGGCACCTGCGCACCGGCACGCGAATGCATGCTGTTTAAATTATAAACCAGTGCTTCCATTGCCTGAAAAACTTCGTTTTCTTCCGCACCTTCTACAAAATCGGCCATATCGGTATCAAAAAAGCCGAAAGACTGTCCGCCAAACATATCGTTCTGGTTGCTTTGCAGCACAATAGCAGCCAGCGCAGCCGCAGAACCCGGGCGTTTCGGCGGGCGGATATAGCCATGCCCGTTATTAAAGCCTTCGTGCAGCAGCCTGCCCAGCGGAATGTTCAGGCAATTTAAGGTTTTGCCGTAAAAATCAAGGTCATGAATATGAATATCGCCGCGTTTATGCGCCGCCGCCATTTCTTCAGGAATAACACGGTTCAAATAATATTCGCGGCTGGCAGCCGAAGCAATTTGCAGCATTTTTGCCGAAGGAGAGTTGGAAATATTGGCGTTGTCGCGGTCGGTTTCCTTTAAAATTTCCGCCACGGTGTCCATCAGTTCGCTGCGCGCATTGCGGATATCAGTGCGTTTGGCACGGTAAAGAATGTAGGATTTAGCTGTTTTGGCATGGCCTTTTTTAATTAAAACCTTTTCTACAATATCCTGCACATGCTCAACATCAACAACTTCCTGGTTTTCTGCTTTCAGGCATTTTAATACGCACAGTGTAATTTCCACTGCCATTTCGCGGTCTGCACCGCCCACAGCCTGTGCCGCTGCAAAAATAGCATCCGTTATTTTGCTGTCATCAAACGCTACAATACGCCCATCGCGTTTACGAATTTTCATGCTCGGCGTCACTCCGTTCCTTATTTTCGTTGTTATTAATAATACGCTGCAATTCCTGCATAAAATTGTTCACATCGGCAAACTGCCTGTAAACAGAAGCAAAACGTACGTAAGCAATCTGGTCTGTTTTTTCCAGATGATTCATAACAAGCTCGCCAATAACTTCGCTGCGCACCTCCGATTCGCCGCGCATACGCAGTTCGCGCTCAATATGGTCTGCCATTTCCTTAATTTTTTCGTAAGAAATCGGGCGTTTTTCAAAAGCCTTAATCAAGCCGTTCAAAAGTTTTTTCGATTCAAACAGCTCGCGGCGTCCGTCTTTTTTATTTACAACCAAAGGTGTTTCTTCGTATTTTTCGTAAGTAGTAAACCTGCGGCCGCAATCGGGGCATTCACGCCTGCGGCGGATAGAAGCGCCGTCATCAACCGAACGGGAATCTACAACTCTGCTGTCATTATAATTACAAAATGGGCATCTCATACATTCACTTCCTTGTATTTGTTGGATAAGCACTTATATTATAACATAACGTCAACTTAAAAGAAACAAGATATTGTGTGTATTTAAATTCGCAAGCAAATTTTACCGCAAAATATAGAAAGCCTCTGCTAACATAAGCAGAGGCTTTAAATGCAGTATTAAATTAAAATCAGCCGCGAATCCAGGGCGGAATCTCCGTATCGGAAGAATGTTTGTGAATAATCCCGCTGCCGCCCATATGCGGTTTATTGTTATTGCTGTCGCTATCGTGCTGCTGCTGATAACCGCCGCCCGGACGTACAATAGAAGGTTTGCCGCCATGTGTCGGCATTTCCTTGTTAAAGCCGGTAGCAATAACGGTAACACGAATTTCGTCTTTGAGAGTTTCGTCGATAACGGCGCCGAAGATAATGTTGGCTTCGGGGTCAACGGCTTCGGTAATAATATTGGATGCTTCGGTAACATCAAACAGCGACAGTTCTGCGCCGCCGGTAATGTTAAACAGCACGCCGCGAGCACCTTCGATAGATGCTTCCAGAAGCGGGCTCTTGATGGCAGCTTCGGCAGCAGCGCGAGCGCCGTCGTCGCCTTTTGCCATGCCAATGCCCATCAATGCAGAACCTGCGTTAGACATAACCGTTTTAATATCGGCAAAGTCCAGGTTAACAAGGCCCGGAACCGCAATCAAATCGGAAATGCCCTGAACGCCCTGACGCAGAACATCATCGGCAATGCGGAAAGCTTCCAGCATGGAAGTTCTTCTGTCGATAACCTGCAGTAAACGGTCATTAGGAATGGTAATTAAAGTATCAACTTTTTCTTTGATATTTATAATGCCGCTTTCAGCCTGATTCATACGGCGTTTGCCTTCAAAAGAAAACGGTTTGGTAACAACGCCTACAGTAAGTGCGCCCACTTCGCGCGCACATTCGGCAACAATAGGTGCTGCACCGGTACCTGTGCCGCCGCCCATGCCTGCGGTAACAAATACCATATCTGCGCCCTTCAGCGCGTCCAGAATCTGGTCGCGGCTTTCTTCGGCTGCTTTTTCGCCGATTTCCGGGTTAGCACCCGCGCCAAGACCTTTGGTAAGTTTTTCGCCAATTTGGATGCGTGTCGGGGCTTTGGAAAGCAAAAGTGCCTGCGCGTCGCAGTTTACCGCAATAAATTCCACACCCTTCACGCCTGCGGAAATCATTCTGTTAACGGCATTGTTGCCGCCGCCGCCAACACCGATTACCTTGATATTGGCAAGATTGTCCATGCCTTTTTCTTCAAACTCTTCAAACATTATTTATATTCCCCCTTAATAAGTTGGGTAAATTCCATCACATAGATATCAAAATAATATTCAACATATAACGGTATTTTTCCTGCTGCATTAAAAAATTATTTTATTTTTTAAGAAACAGATGGCGGATGGCAGCAAGATTGTTAAAAATGCGCATCCCAAAAATCAAAATAGCGACAAGGTACAAATCTATGCCCAGCAAAATACCGGAATAGCACAAAAACGCTGCTAAAACAGCATTGGTAAAAAAGCCTGTAATAAATACGGTATTATCATATTTGCCTTCCATGCTGGAGCGCATACCGCCAAAAACAGTATCAAGCGCTGCCATCAGCGATACGGAAAGCAAACGGGCATATTCAAACGGCAGATACAGGGGAAAATACCATCCGGCTGCAAAACCGATTACAATACCGGCGAGTGCATAGAGCATATTATTTACCCTCCTTTGCCGTTTCCTGATGTTCTTCGGCTGCCTGAGCATATTCAAAAGTGCGGCGGCCTTTAAAAGCAGGTATTTTTACAACTTCCGGCATGGTAAGCTCTGCCTGAATACCCCAGAACTTAAAGGTATCAAGCACGCCGCCCCTTAATTTAAGGGCACTGGCAAGATTTGAAGGATTGCCAATGGCAAGTATTACGTAAGGCGGTGCGCTGCGGTTATTATTTACCGAAAGCGTAGGCCCTGCACAGCGTATTTCACTGGTTGAAACAAGCCTTTCGCCGTTAATGGAAATTGCTTCTGCACCGGCAGCACGCAATTCGTTAATTACGCGCAGCAGGTCATCGTCATGAATAATATACAAATTGGGGTTTTCGCCAACCTGCGCTGTTACTTTGCTGTCATCAAGAATTAACTGGATACCCTTGCCTTCCAGCGGAACCTCACCGGCAAATTCCTTCAACCGTTCCAGTTCGTTTTCCAAAACCTTGTCGCTGCTGTTATTGGCCTGCAATTTTTCAATTTCCTTAGCCAAATCGTCGCGCTGCTGTTCTACAACACGCAGGCGCTCTGTTAATTCTTCCGCACGCTGGACATTAATGCTTTTCTGCCGTTCGGTAGTTTTTATCTGAGTTGCCAGCATAAAGCCCAAAACGGCAAAAACCAGTACAAGCATTATTTTGGCATGTTTATTTGCTAACATAAATTTTCAAATTCCTTTCAAAAATATCAGGCTTTCTGCCTTAACTTAATATAAGGCTTTGCGAAGGTTAAGTCAATATATTCAGCTCTAATATTTTTTGTTTTTATATCATTGAAAACCGTAATAAAAATATCCAGCTTATCAGAAATGTTATCTGCATTACCCAAAAGAATCGGATAACCATAGCGCAGGTTAAACTTAACATTATTGCTGCCGTCAACAGCAATTTCGGAGATAGAATCGGTTACTTCCTTGTCGAGCTTGCTTAAAAAGCCTAAAATTTCAAGCACATTTTTTTCTTTAATCGTATCGCCAAAAAATATATTGCCGGTTACAACGCCGGAAAGCACAGGAGCGTCAGCCTCTTTAATGCCATCGCTGACGCTCATTACAACACCGTTGTAATCTACCTGCGCATAACCTTTATACGAGCAGGCAATGTACAGCGCCGGTATACGTTCTTTTACGCGCACCACCAGCACGCCCGGCCAGAAATATTCGGTTTCTGCCTTTTCAAAACGCACGTCATTGGCAATGGCTTTTTCTATTGCCGAAGGCGAAACAACAAATAAATTAACCGGTTCCTGTGTGCCGCACATACTTAAAAGCTCGCTCTGCGTAAGCTGCGATGTCCCTTCAATAACAATGCTGCCAAAGGCCGTTCCCGGGGAAGTAGCCCATCTCCATGCCCCGGCAAACGCACCTATAATAACGGCTGCAATAAAAAACAGGCGCAAAAGGCGTAACCGCCGCTTTTTACGGTTTGCTTTTAAACGTTCGCGTGTCGATTGCACCTTTAACACCTCTTAAAAATATTCTTGGTTACTAAGTAAATTATTTATTATTAACTGATGCGGACTGTAAAATAATATTGCACAATTCGGGGAAAGAAATTCCTGCCGCAGCTGCCGCTTTTGGAACAAGGCTGGTTGCAGTCATGCCGGGCACGGTATTAATTTCAAGCACATAGCCGTTGCCTGCTTCATCAAGCATAACATCGGCACGGGCAACGCCGCTGCAGCCCAAAACTTCATAAGCCTGTTTGCTTATTTCCTGCACTTTTTTGGTTGTTTCTTCATCCAAATCTGCCGGGCAAATATATTCCGTTGCGCCTTTTGTATATTTAGAATGATAATCATACATACCGGAATGCGGGGCAATGTGAATAACCGGCAGGGCAACCACTTCACCGTCTTTCTGCATCATGGAAACGGTAAGTTCCTTGCCGCCGATAAATTCTTCCACCAGAATATCGCGGGAATATTTAAAAGCGTTTGCCAGCGCTTCATCAAGCTGCGCTTCTTCTTTAACAATTTCCACGCCGATGCTGGAGCCCTGGCTTGCAGGTTTAATAACTACCGGCAGGCTGAAACGCTGCATAATTTTTTCTTTTATACCGCTTTCTTTTTTATTAACAATCAGGCAGGCCGGGGTGGAAATGCCTGCGTCGCGCAGCATGCGTTTGGTAATAACTTTGTCCATGCAGGATACGCTGGCAATCATGCCGCTGCCGGTATAAGGCATCTCGCGTATTTCCAGCAAAGTCTGCAAACGTCCGTCTTCGCCGTAAAGCCCGTGCACAGCGTTAAAAACAACTTCTGCTTTGCTTTCAGCAAGCTGTTTGCCAAAATTGCGCGGGTCAAGATCAATTTCAACAACATTGGTATAGCCATATTCTCTCAGCGCATTGGCAATGGCTGCACCGGTATTTAAAGAAACCTCACGTTCTGCGGAAGGACCGCCCATTACAACTGCAACTACCTGATTTTTGTTAAACATTTTCATTGCTCCTTTGCAAATCTGCTACTAATGCTTCGCCAACTTTATATACATCACCTGCGCCGATAGTCATAACCAAATCACCGGTGCGGGCATTTGCCGCAAGATAATTTTCTATATCCGCCATTGACGGCACATACTCAACATCAACGCCCGAAGTTTCCTTAATGCCTTCGGCAAGCTTTTGGCTGTTTACGCCTTCAATTGGGTCTTCGCTGGCCGCGTAAATATCGGTTACTATAAGTTTATCGCAGCCTTTAAAGCAGGCGCAGAACTCATTAAACAAAAGCTGGGTGCGCGTATAGCGGTGCGGCTGGAAAACGCAGATTAAACGCTGCGGCTTCGTTTGCAGCGCAGCTTTTAAGGTTACGCCTATTTCCGTGGGATGATGCGCATAATCATCAACAACCCATACGCCGTTAACGCGCCCTTTGGTTTCAAAACGGCGGTGCGCACCAGTAAATTCCTTCAGTGCTTTTAAAATGCTGTCCGTTTTTATGCCCATTTCAACAGCGCAAACAAGCGCGCCCAACGAATTAAGCACATTGTGCCTGCCTGGAACAATCAGCTGAACTTCCGCAAACAGGCTGCCGTTTTTATAAACCTTATAATCCGTGCCGCCGGTATGGTAAACAATGTCTTTGGCAACGTAATCGGCCTGTTCATCATCAATGCCGTAGCTGATAACGCGGGTTTCGGTTTCCTGCGCCAGACGGCGGAGCTTGGGGTTATCCATGCACAGCACTGCCGCACCGCCCCGTTTTACGCTGCCCACAAACTGCTTAAAGGCAGCATAAATATTTTCTTCACTGCCGTAATGGTCCATATGGTCGTTTTCAATATTGGTTACAAGCGCATACAGTGGATAAAACTTCAAAAACGAACCGTCGCTTTCATCCGCTTCGGCAATTACATAACGGCCTTTGCCGCTGCGCGCATTGCCGCCGAGGCTTGTTACTTCACCGCCGATAACAATGGTAGGGTCTATGCCGCCCTGCGCCGCTATGCAGCTTAACATGGCGCTGGTTGTTGTTTTGCCGTGCGCACCTGCAACAGCCACGCCATCGGCATGGTTAAGCAGCTCTGCCAATACGTCCGACCTGTGCATAACCTTTATGCCCTGCTCTTTGGCTGCCACCAGCTCACAGTTATCCGGATGAATGGCAGATGAAATAACAACCGCATCCGCACCATTTACCTGACTGGAAGCATGCCCCTGATAAACAACGGCTCCCAGCGCTTTCAGCTTCTCGCAGATACCGCCGGCGTTTTTATCCGAACCGGATACATGAAAGCCGCGTTCGCAAAGCACATGTGCCAAAGCACTCATTCCGGCACCGCCAATACCAATAAAATGAATATTGTGTATTCCCGAAAGCATTTAAAATCCTCCCTGCTCAATTTTTTACAAGCTGCAGCGCCTGCTGCGCAATTTCCTTCGCCGCACCGGGCCTGCCCAGGCTTTTGGCAGCTTTTTTCATTTTCTGCAAATCTTCGCTGCGTATTAATAAATGCTCTATTTCTTCAAGCAGTTTTTCGCCTGTAAGTTCTTTATCCAAAATAACTTTGGCCGCACCGGCAGCCTCTACCGCACGGGCGTTAAACTCCTGATGGTTGGCAGTTGCATAAGGGTACGGAATTAAAACCGAAGGCACGCCCTTTGCCGTAAGTTCCGCAAGGCCTATCGCCCCCGCGCGGAACACCGCCAAATCTGCCGCCGCCAGTGCCATTGGCATATCATGCAGATAAGGCTTAACAACTATATTATCTTCAAAAGAGCCTTTTTTGTTTAGCTCCTTAATATATTCCTCGTAATTGGCTTCGCCGGTGGCGTGCAGTACCTGCACATCATGCCTGCCGCTCAGCGCCTGTTCAACATAAAGCATGGCCTTGTTAATGCTTTGTGCGCCGCGGCTGCCGCCGGATACCAGAATGGTTTGTTTTTCCGGGTCAAGCCCGAAAAATTTTATCGCTTCACTGCGTTTATTGGAAAGAATTTCACTGCGGATAGGGTTGCCGGTATATATTTTACGCGATTTTCCCGTAAAATATTTTTCAGCCTCACGGTAACCCAAAAACACTTTTTTTACAAAGCGTGCCAAAATCTTATTGGTAACACCCGGCATGGCATTCTGCTCCTGAATTGCGGTTGGAATGCCGCGCAGAGCCGCCAAAAACACTACCGGCCCGCATACATAGCCGCCGGTGCCAATAACAAGGTCCGGCTTTATTTCGCTGATAAGGCTGTTTGCGCCAATCAGCCCGGTAAACAGTTTGCCGAAGGAACGCAGCGTGTCAAAACTCAGGCTGCGTTTAAAACCAGCTATTTCAATATAGCGCAGCGGATAACCGTAGCGCGGAATAATATTTTTTTCAAGCCCCTGCTGCGTGCCTACAAAAATAATCTGCGCATCGGGGCGAAGTTTTTTTATTTGGTCGGCAATGGTAAGCGCCGGGTAAATATGCCCGCCTGTACCGCCGCCGGAAAGTATAACCTTCACTTTATTTTTCCTCCGCAGCCGAAAGTTCCGCAACTATCTGTTTAAAGCAGCGCCCGCGCTCCGGGAAACCTGTAAACATATCAAAGGATGCGCACGCCGGAGATAAAAGCACCGTCTGCGGTTTAACAGCCGTTTTATACGCCAGCTCCACAGCTTCCTTCATGGAAGTTACCATGCGTATATCGCTGACGCCTGCTTTTTCAGCCGCTTCTTTAAAACGCTCTGCCGCTTCGCCAAGCAAAATCAGCGTATCAACCTTTGTTTTTACAAGCTGCATCATTTCTTCAAGCGGGGTCAGTTTATCGCGCCCGCCGGCAATTAAAATCAAATGCCCGTCAAACGCTTCCAGCGCCTTAATGGTAGAATCGGTATTGGTTGCTTTGGAATCATTATAATAACGTACGCCGTTAATTGTCGCCGTATATTCAATGCGGTGTTCAACACCTTTAAAGTTTTTCAGCACTTCTGCAATATTACAGGGTTCAACGCCTGCAAAAAACGCCGCGCCAATAGCAGCAAGCACGTTTTCTTCGTTATGCCCGCCAAAAATCTGCAAATCTTTCCTGTTGCAGATAACTTCTTTAGTATCGTTCCAGGCAATAACAAAATTGCCGTTCTGCATATAAATGCCCTGCGGCAAAACTTCCCTGCGGCTGAACCAGCACAATCTGCCCGGCACAAGCCCGCCCCAGCTTTTAACAACAGGGTCATCAAAATTAAGCAGTGTTACGTCTTCCGGATGCTGGTTTTTAAAAATGTTGCATTTGGCCGCACCATAAGCTTCCATTGTATGGTGGCGCGTTAAATGGTCAGGCGTTAAATTTAAAATAACGGCAATTTCTGCGCGGAAGTTCTGCACCGTTTCCAGCTGAAAGCTGGAAAGTTCAGCCGCCAGCCACGAATTTTCGGGCATGGTTTCAACTTCTTTGGTAAGCGCCATGCCAATATTGCCGCCAACCTTTGTTACGCAGGGCAGCGTTGCCAGCATTTCGCCTATCAAAATAGTGGTTGTTGTTTTGCCGTTGGTACCGGTAATGCCCACAATATGCCCGTTATAATTGCGGTAAGCAAGTTCCGCCTCGCCGGTTACATTAATGCCGCGGTTCAGCGCTTCCTGCACCAAAGGGTTCTCCATGCTGATGCCCGGTGAAAGGATTACTTCTTCCACATCGTCCAACAGTCCTTCTTTTTTGCCTATTACAATTTGCCCGCCGCTTTTAGCAAGCAGTTCTTTTAAATCTGCATCAACCTCATGCCCGGCATCATTATAAAGCAGCACACGTTTGCCCTGGCGTGCCAGAATATCCGCAGCACCGCACCCGCTGATGCCTATGCCATAAACAAGTACAGCCTTACTCAAAATTAAAATCCTCCGTTTCCGTTAAGCCACAGCAAAACACCCGCAATGCACAGCAGGCAGCTTGCGGCAAAAAAACGTTTTACAATTTTGGTTTCTTTCCATCCGCCAAGTTCAAAATGATGATGTATCGGCGTCATACGGAAAATACGCCTGCCGCCCGTAAGGCGGAAATAAGTAACCTGCATTATTACAGATGTTGCTTCCATAACGTAAATGCCGCCGAGAATTACAAGCAAAAGCTCAGTATGCGTAAGCAGCGCCAGCGCCGCAACACCGCCGCCTATTGCCAGCGAACCGGTATCGCCCATAAACACTTTGGCCGGATGGTGGTTAAACAGCAAAAAGCCGAGGCACGCACCGGTAATGGCCAGCGCAAACACGCTTAAATCGGCATGGCCGGTGTTATAGGCAATAAACGCATAAGCAGCCGTTACTGGCAGCGTAACGCTTGCCGCAAGCCCGTCAAGCCCGTCGGTAAGGTTTACGGCATTAGTTGTGCCCACAAGCAGCAAAAATACCAGCACGTAATATAACCAGCCTAACGGAAGCATATATTCCGTACCGGGTATGGCTATGCTTAAATCAGACTGCACATGGGTTTCAATATAATAAACATACGCCCCAGCCAGTACAAACTGCATAAAAAACTTCTGGGCAGCAGTAAGGCCAAGGTTGCGTTTCATTACAACTTTAATATAATCGTCAATAAAACCAATCAGCGCATGGCCGAAGGTTAAAAGCAGCGCAATGCACAACGCCGGTGTAAAATTGCACCATACGGCAACGGCAACCAGAATTGCCAGCAGCATCATAATGCCGCCCATAGTAGGCGTGCCGCTTTTTTTCATGTGTTCTTTCGGGCCGCATTCGCGGATGCTCTGCCCAAAATTCAGTTTATGCAAAACCGAAATAAAGCTCGGCCCTGTTACGGCACAGATAATAAACGCCGTAGCCAGTGCACCAAGAAGATTAATTGTCATTTATCCAACACTCCGGATTTTATTTTTTAAGAACAAGGTCAATCAAGCCATCAACCTGCATGGAATGAGAGCCTTTGAGTAAAATTATATCATCATTGCGTAAAATGCCGCTTAAAATTTTGGCTGCTTCCGCACGGTCATGGCAAATAAAGGTTTTTACGCCTTTTTCCTGTGCTGCTCGTCCTGTATGTATTGCTTCCGTGCCGTAGGTAATAAGCACGTCAACGCCTTCGGCAGCGGCCATTTCGCCAACTTCTTTATGTGCCTGCACGGAAAGCGCACCAAGCTCCAGCATATCTGCCAGCACGGCAACCGCCCTGCCGCCTTTGGCATCTTTTACGGCATGCAGTGTTTTTAAAGCGCTTGCCATAGATGCAGGGCTGGCATTATAGGCATCATTAATAACCGTTACGCTGCCAAACTGCATAAATTCCTGGCGTTTACCGGTAAGGCGCACATCTTTTAAAGCATTTTTTATCTGCACCAGCGGAACATTAAATGCAGCTGCCACGGCAATGGCTGCCAGCGCGTTATAAACATTATGTTCGCCCAAAAGCGGAAGCACGATATGTTCTTTTTCGCCTGCTGCGGCACAAACGCAGTCAAACTCGCTGCCTTCAGCCGTAAGTTTAATGTTCTGCGCATATACGCCGGCTTCTTCCGTACAGCCGTAGCTTATAACTTTGGCTGCGGTTTTATCTGCCATGCGGCGTACAAAAGCATCATCATTATTAAGCACTGCAAACTGCTGCGCCGTTAAATTTTCAACAATTTCGCTTTTAGCTCTGGCAATATTTTCCATACTGCCCAAAAGTTCCATATGTGTTTCGCCAACGTTTGTTACAACGGCAGCGTCGGGGCTTGCCAGTTTGCACAGGGCGCGTATCTGCCCCAGGCCGCGCATGCCCATTTCCACAACGGCAATTTCCGTATCGTTTTTAATGTTCAGCAATGTTTTTGGAAGCCCTATTTCGTTATTAAAATTGGCCTCCGTTTTAACAACATTATACTTGCAGGCAAGGCAGGCTGCAATCAAATCTTTGGTTGATGTTTTACCGTTGGAACCGGTTACCGCAACAACCTTTAAATTCTTTTGCTTATCACGCCAGGCTTTGGCAATAAGCTGATATGCTTTTAAAGTGTCATCTGTTTTTATAACAACGGCATCCTGCGGCAAGCCTTCAACAGCATGGCTTACAAGTACGCCCGCTGCCCCAAGTGCCAGTGCTTTGGCGCAATAGTTATGGCCGTCAAAATTTTCGCCGCTTAACGCTACAAACAGTTCTCCGCTTTTAATTGTACGGCTGTCCGTATTAATGCCGGTAAATTCAACTTTCTGCAAACTGCGGCAGCTTCCGCCCGTTGCCGCCAGTATTTCCTGCAAATCAAACATCATATCACCTTTTGTTCTGCCAGTATTCCTGCACTATTTCACGGTCATCAAAATGAATGGTTTCATGACCGATTATCTGATAATTTTCATGCCCTTTGCCGGCAATTAAAACAACATCGTCAGCAGCGGCATGTGCAAGGGCATAGTTAATTGCTTCGCGCCTGTCGCTTAAACGCACGCTGGTTTTACCTGCCGGAATTTCCTTAAGAGCGGTTTCAATTTCATCAATAATAAGTTCAGGGTCTTCGGTACGAGGGTTATCGGAAGTTACAACAACATTATCCGCAAGTTCCAGCGCAATGCGTCCCATAATCGGGCGTTTTTTGTTGTCGCGGTCACCGCCGCAGCCAAACACAACCCAAAGTTTGCCGCGAGTAATGCCGCGCGCAGTTTTCAGCACGTTTTCCAGGCCGTCCGGGGTATGGGCGTAATCCACAATTACGGTGTAGGGCTGCCCTGCCTCTACCAGCTGAAAACGTCCCGGCACGCCGTCAAAGCCGTCAAGCACATCCATAATAATTTGCGGGTCAATCTTTTCGGCAAGCATTGCGCCCACGGCGGACATTACATTATATACATTAAATTCACCCGTAATTTTAAGCACCAAATCCATCTCGCAGGCAGGTGTATGCAGCTTTAATGCCATTTGTTTGGCCTGCACGTCAAAACTGATGGGATAAATATCGTAATCCTTGCTTTCGCCGTAAGTAATTACCGGCACTTTAGTGCGTGCGGCAATAATTTTACTGCTGGGGTCATCCATGTTAAGCACGGCATTTTTGCCTTCCTTGGTGCCGACTGCCAGATGTTCAAACAAAAGGCTTTTGGCATCACGGTAATTTTCAAAAGTTTTATGAAAATCCAGATGGTCCTGCGTGATATTGGTTAAAACAGCCGTATCATATTCAATACCGGCAACACGTTTTAATGCCAAAGCATGGCTCGAAACTTCCATTACCACATAATCGCACCCGCACTGCTGCATTTTATACAGAGTTTTCTGCAAATCAACAACATCCGGCGTTGTATTATGCGAAACGGTTTCTTCGTCTTCAATCATAATATTAATGGTACCAATCATGCCAACCTTATATCCCGCCCTGCGCAGAATAAGCCTGATAATATTGGTGGTAGTTGTTTTGCCGTTAGTTCCGGTAACGCCAATCATGCGCATTTTTTTGCCGGGATAGTCAAAAAAATAAGGGGTCACTAACTCCATGGCCCTTCTGGTATCGTTTACCTTAATCAGCGTCATGCCTTCCGGGCATGCAGCAGCATCTTCAACAATGGCTGCCACCGCGCCCTTTTCATGCGCCTGCTGTAAAAATTTATGCCCGTCAACAGTTGCGCCTTTCAGGCAGATAAATAAACTTCCCGGTACAACAACGCGGGAATCGGCAGTTATATCAGTAATGGTTTTGCCTGCCGCGCCGGTAACTTCTGCGTCCGGCAGCAGGTTCAGCAAATCCTGTAAATTCTTTTCCATCCGGATACCTCCAAAAGTGAAACGGCAGCCTTAATACACTCAGGCTGCCTCCCATAAAATTTTATATTATTATACCATATCTTGCTTAAGAAGGCTATGTTTTTTACTTTGCATAAGCATAACCGTCATAAGCAATTTTACCTTTGTCTGCTTTAACGTAAATATTGTTGCGTGCTACCTGCATGCCAAGCTGCTTTTCGGCAATAGAGGTAATTCTTTCAGGTCCCTTAAGCTGCTCAACAACAATGCGTTCTTCGCTGTTTTCCAGCATCAAAGCCGCTTCCTGCTGTTTTAAGGCTACAAGCTCATTGCTTTTGGAAATAAGGCATTCGCTGCGTACAACGCATGCAAAATAAGTAGCCAGCAAAATTCCTGCCACCACAGCAATACGGCGGCGCATAAGTTTTAAATTGCGCTGTTTGGGCCTTTTTACATACGCTGTCTGCCGTACAGTATTTTCTTGTTGTTCTTCCAATTCCCATGCATATTCATCATACTTTCTGGCTAACATAGCGTTTTCCTCCATCAATATTTATCAGCATTTCTCGGCAAACCTAAGCCTTGCACTGCGCGCACGCGGATTTTCTTCAACTTCTTCCGCAGGCGGCACAATATTCCCCACTTTTTTCAGCTGCGGTTTTCTGCCGCACACACATACCGGAAACTGCGGCGGGCAAATGCAGCCTTTGGCAAGCGCTGCAAAAGTTTGTTTTACAATTCTGTCTTCCAGTGAATGAAAGGTTATTACGCCAATTCTTCCGCCTGTTTTAAGCCTTGCCACAGCATTTTCCATTGTTTTTTGCAGTATGCCGAGTTCATTGTTAACTTCAATCCTCAGTGCCTGAAAAGTTCTTTTTGCCGGGTGCGGCCCATCCATTCTGGCACCTTTGGGTATAGCTTTTTTTATAATTTCCACCAGTTCAAAAGTGGTGGAAATATGTTTGTTTTTGCGTTCTGCCGCAATAAAAGCAGCTATGCGTTTGCTCCAGCGCTCCTCACCGTAACGGTGAATAATATCAGCAAGCTCGCTTTCGGAATAATTATTTACAATATATTCCGCGCTCAGCTTTGCGCTTTTATCCATGCGCATGTCAAGCGGCCCGTCGTGCATATACGAAAAACCGCGTTCCGGCGTATCCAGCTGATAACTTGAAACGCCAAGGTCAAAAAAGATACCGTCAATCTGTTCTATATTAAGGCTGTCAAGCACAGCATCAAAATCTTTAAAATTGCTTTTTACGGTGGCTATCCGGCATTGGCACGGAGCCAGGCGTTTTTTGGATGCGGCAATGGCATCTTCGTCCTGGTCAATGCCTATAAGCATTCCGTCCTCGTTAAGCTGCGAAGCAAACCCGAAGGAATGCCCGGCGCCGCCCATGGTGCAGTCCACATAAACGCCGTCTTTATTTGTTATAAGCCATTTAACGCTTTCGTCAAGCAAAATGCTTTTATGCTTAAATTCGTTTGCTGCCATTTTAAATACCTATATCCATATCAGCAAGCTGCGCTGCCACAGCGTCGGCATCTTCGGCATTAACTGCGTTATATTCCTGCCAACGGGCTGCGTCCCAAATTTCAGCCCTGCTGCCTACGCCAACTATTACCGCGTTTTTTTCAAGCCCAGCAAAAGTACGCAGGCTTGCCGGAAGCAGTACACGCCCCTGCTTGTCACATTCTACTTCGGCTGCGCCGCTGAAGAAAAACCTGCTGAAAGTACGGGCATTTTTATTCGTCATCGGCAAAGCATTAAGTTTAAGTTCCAGCTTATGCCATTCATCTTTATCATATACAAACAGGCAGCCATCCAGCCCTTTGCTGATGATAAAACTGCCGCCGAGGGTTTCACGGAGCTTTGCGGGCATGAAAAGGCGGCCTTTTACGTCAATAGTATGCTGATATTCACCCATTAACATAGCGGCACTCTCCTCCCCTTTTCCCCACTTTACACCATTATACCCCACTTTAGGTTAAAAAACAATATTATTATGCATATTAATGCACTTTTTTGTAAATTAACCGGCCGCCAAAAATATTTTTAAACAAGTTACCCTAAAGCAACTTTTATTTTCGCCAAACTGTGGTATAATAAAAAAGCCGAAAGGCAAAAAGTAAATAATTTAGCATTTATGCTTTAAGGAGGATTATTAAATATGCTTACCAAAGATACCGGCATTATTGATGCCGTTCAAAACCATCCTGAAATTTTAGAAGTTTTTGCAGAATACGGCCTCGGCTGCGTTGGCTGCATGGCATCCCATTTTGAAAGCATCGGCCAGGGCGCTGCTGCCCACGGCATTGATGTTGACGCTTTCATTGCCGACTGCAACAAAGCTATTGAAGCTGCAAAAAAATAAAACCGCAGCTTAACACCGCGGTTTAAAATTTAAAACTGTTTTAAGGGCTTAGCCCGGCATGTGCCGGATTAAGCCTTTTTTATTTTGCTTTCATCTGCTTAACAATCAGCGATACGGAAGGCTGTGTTATACTGAACAGGTTTGCCAGAAAGTCCTGCGTTAAATGTTCTTCATTATATAAACGCCATATCTCCCTGTTGCGTTCTTCCCTGCCGCTGAAAGGCTTTAGCTCTACCTCTCTTGCTTCTATGCAAAAGCCCCTGTCGGCAAGCACTACCACTTTGCGTTTCCCTTCTCCATCCGTTATTTTAAGTTCCAGCGTCCTGCCTCCATTTTCGTCACGCTGGTTGATGTTATAGTACTCTATTTCATCTTCCCCTGCCGCTTTTTTCAGCATCGTCTGGTTAAACGGTATTTCTTTTATTTCCACCATATCACCTCGTATGTATTGATATGTTTTTGGCTGTGCAGCAGGGCTTTTTCCTGCTGCTTTCTTTTTTACTTTGCGTTTTTGCGCTGAAGTATTTTAAGCGCCATTGTGTAGGCGTTGCGCATGGTTGCATTATTGCGTACGTCTACCGGCGTCATGTCTGCCCCAAGGTCTGCGCATACTTTTCCTTCGCTGTCTACTATGTAGTTCGCTCCTATTATGTATTCATTGCCGAAGGTGTTAAATAAATACAGCGTTACTGCTGATACTGCCCCTGCCATGTCTTCTCCCTGCCTTAAGCTTGCAAGAAAGGTCTGGTCTGTGTATTTTTCTTCGGCAAAGAAGGCCAGGTAGTATTTGCCGTCTTTTTTTACGGTGTTTACGCTTTCGCTGTCTATATAAAGCACTCCTACATCTGTTTTACCTGCTTCAAGCAGGTTCTGCGCCAGCGTTGGCAGCGGCAGCATGCACAATGCCGCCGCTGTAAGGCAGGTTGCCATTATTCCTTTTAGTTTGCCCATGGTGTTTTACCGTTTATTTCTGTTCTGCGTTCTGCTGCATGGGGCTTAAGGCAAAGTCTGTCATTTTGTTTTCTTTGTTGAAGGCAAAGGTGATGCTTACAAGTTTTTCTTTGCTGAAAGAGCCTATGTAGGTTACGTAGTCTACGTTGTCATAACGCTGGAAGGAGTAGAATTTGCTTTCTTTTAATCTGCCGAAGCGTTCCTGTACTTGTTTTTTTAGTACGTCATAGGCCTGTTCTGTCACTTTGGCTTTTAATGTATCGTCAAAGCCGCTCGCAAACTGGTTGTAGGCAGGTGCTTCCAGAGTAAAAGCTGCTACAAAGTTTTCTGCCGCGCGCTGTTCTTTGTTAAGGTCGCCGCCATCTGCTGCAAAGCCTATGGCTGCTATGGCAAGGGTAAAAATTGTGGTAAGGGTTAAAATAAGTTTTTTCATAGTCTGTCCTTCTTTCTGTGTTTGTCTTTTATTTTATTGGTTTATTTTATGGTTGGGGTTTGTTTTACTTTGGTTTGGTATTTTATAGTAAGGTGTTCGGTTTTTATTTTTGTTTATGTTTTACTTACGGTAGTTTATGCTTTTGCATATAGTTTGATATGTGCTTTTGATAGTAAATAAAGGCGGACCAAGCCCGCCTTTATTTACTATTTTAAATTAACTATTATCCTGCCGACCTTTAAAGTATACGCTGTTATTTTTTCATTTCAGCTGCCATTTTGGCATGGCGTTCCTGCTGTGCTTTTACTTTTGCTTCTTTGGCTGCTTTTCTCATTTTTTCCGCTTTTTTAATTCTTGCTTTTTCTGCTTTTTTTGCTTCAGCAGCTTCTACTTCTTCAGCACTCTTGCGGCCGAATTTCCAGGTTGCGCCAATGCCGCCCATTACTTCATCACCACTGGTAGATACGGACAGGCTCAGCATGAAGTCTTTGTTTGGATAGTGGAACAGGCCGAGAGCTGCGCCGGTTTCGCTTCTGTACTGGCCGATGCCTACTGCGATTTCAGTGGGAGCTGCAGGGTCATAACCCATGGTACGCAGGTTAGCGATTGCTGCACTCATTGCACCTACTTTGTCAACGCGGTCTTCAACTTTAGTGATACGATCATCCAGACGGGCAACTTCTGTACGGCGAATATCTGCTTCAGCGTTAATGCCGCCTACTACAGTGTCGTCATAGTTATCATTCTGCTTAAGTTCAGCATCAATATTATCTACCTGACCCATATCAGAGAGATGAATTCTACCTCCGTTTTTATCATTAATAGATACGTCATCTTTATCAATCTTAGTTCCGTCATTGGCACCTACTACAATACCATTTTTATCAATAACGGTCTGATTTTCTGAACCATCTTCAAAAGTAGTTCCGTCTGCGGTAAATTCAACATTGCCGATTTTACCGGTATCTGCAGTAATATTGCCGGTAGTAACATTGCCGCCATTAACAATAGTTTTACCGTCTTCACCTTTATCAAAGGTTGCTTCGCCTTTGCCAATATTAGATTTATTAGCATCATGGACGCCAACAATTACGTGATCGCCGGTAATTTCGGTAGTTCCGGTACCAACGGTAATTTTATTGCTTACATTAACATTGCCGCCATCAACAATGGTTTTATCGCCTTCACCTTTATCAAATTCGGCATAACCACCGTTAACAGTTCCTGTTCCGGCACCTGCTCCACCAGTAACAGTGCTGCTAGCAGTTGCATCGGAAACAATTTCGCTGCCATCTATAGTTGTTACAGTGCTATCATTGCCGTTTACTGTTACTTTACCCCCGTTAATATTGGTGGTACCAACTCCTGTACCTTCAAAGGTAGTGCCATCTTGTCCAACAGTAAGTCTGCTCTCAAGATTCTCTGTATTTGTAATAGTAGTGCTGCCAGTATCTTTATTGTAACTGATACCAGTAGTTTTTTCTTCCAGTATTTCAACTCTACCAGTTAAATCACTAAGCTTAATAGTAGCACCATTATGAACATAGCTTACGTCATCGCTCGCACCAAGATTTACCGGACCTGCAAACACAAAACCATTACCATTCAAGGTAAAGCTGTTCGTTCCATTAGAAAGAGCAAAACCATTTCTTCCGTCTAATGTTAAATCATAGTTATCATAATGAGCTTCAAAATTATCGGTATCTGCATGGAATACCGTATTTTCATCTTTTTCAATATCAATAACTCCGGCTGCACCTACAGTAATAGAACTGCCAGCTTTATCAGTCATAGATTCTCCAAGTACAATATTTTCTACGTTTAAGGTACCGGTAGTAATAGTACCTCCGTCAATAATAGTTGTACCTCCGAGGTCTTTAGTAAAAGTTGCACTGCCTGCATTAGCTGTAGTAACAGCACCGCCTTCACCATATAATGTTAAGGTATTGCCCTTAAGGATGCCGTTGTTTCCGCTATCAATATAAGAAGTAATTGTTTCACCATCAATAGTGGTATAACCTGTACCGGAATTTTTAAAGGTTGCTTTGCCTTCACCATTAACATTAAATTTATCACCAGCTGCGCTTAAAGTACCGCTAAATGTAGCATCCGCGGCTTTTACGTCGCCGTCAGAATTAACTTCAAATTCATGGTTAGCTGCACTTAAAACACCATTTACATCTACGTCTCCGCTAAATTTACCGTCCACTGCTTCTACGTTGCCGGTAGTGGTAACATTACCAGTTACATTAAGCTGACCGCCAATTGTAGCATCGCCAGTAATATCAGCACTGCCACCAATATTAGCATTATTTGCCCATACATTACCACCAACTACTTTAAATCCATCTCCAACTTTAAGTGATTGTGCAATTTCAACTTGTCCGCCGTTAATAGTGGTTTCTCCAAGCGAACCACCATCAGAAACAATTTCGCTGCCATTAATAGTTGTTGTGTTATCACCATCTTTAAATGTAGTTAATCCACCTTCGCTAATAGTTACATCACCTTTAGCAAAGCTTGCGCTGCCGTTAGCATTGATAGATAATTCATAGACATCATCACCATTTTTATCAAGAATTTTATTACCAAAGTTGATAGTTTCTACGTTTAAAGTATTGGTAGTAATAGTGCCACCTTCAATAGTGGTAACATTTTCAGCACTACCAAAGGTTGCTTTACCGGTTACTCCAAGAGTACCGCCTACTGTTGCGTTGCCGGTAGAAGTCAGGCTGTCAACAGTAGCACCACCGCTTACAGTCAAGCCCTTTTGAACTGTTGCACCATTTTTAAGAGTAGTTTCGCCGGTTACTTCTAAAGTACCGCCAACTTCAGCATTGCCGTTGGATTTCAGGCTGTCAACAGTGGTTGCACCGGTTACATTCAAAGTACCGCCAACAGTAGTATTTGCAAGAGTGGTGTCGCCTGCAGTCAAAGTGCCGTTTACTGTAGTCTTTTCAAGAGTGGTTTCACCAACAACAGTTAAGTCACCACCAACTTGAGCAGTAGTTGCAGTCATAGTACCAATTTGAGCTGTACCCTCAACAGTTAATTGCTTATCTGCCCCAATAATAGTAGTATTGCCGTCAGTATCTACTGTAAAGTTGCCGCTGCCTGCAGCCAATTTGCCGCCAACAGTAGTATTGCCGTAAACATCTACTGTGAATTTATCGGTGTTAACAGCCAAGCTGCTAACATTAGTTGCACCTGCTGTTAACGCATTTCCAACTGTTAAATCACCTTGAACATAAGCATTGGTATCTACAGTTAAGTTATCAGCTACAACACCACTGATAGCATCCACAGTGAGTTTACCGTTAACGTTTAATTTCTCAAGGTTAGCATCACCTGTTACTTTCAAGCCGCCATTAAGGCTAGCAAGACCAGTAGCAGTCAAAGTACCGCCAACTGTAGTATTTTTAAGAGTAGTTTCGCCATTAACAGTCAAGCCGCCTCCGGTAATTTCCATGCCACTAGTAACGGTTAGTTGTGTAAAATTACCGCCAGCAGCTTTAACTGTACCATCAACACCTGCACCTGTTACTGTAAATTCTACACCATTGATAGAAACGGTGTCGTCAGCCGTTAATACAGCACCAGTACTATCTTTCAAGCCAGTAACCTGGCCTGCAGCCATTACCGGAGCAGCATAGATGCCCGTCATTACACTTGCGCATAATGCCATTGCCAAAATTTTGCTTTTTTTACTTTTAGCCATCCTTATCACCTTTCCCGTTGTTATTTAAAAGCGCGCGCCTTTAAATATTTTTACTCTGTAAGCCATCGGGGAATGTTACCGCGGCGCCACATTCCTCAAAGGGTTTGCAGGTTTAACTTTGCTGATTTTGCAGAGATAAAGCGTCCTCTATCTCTTTGCTAAAATTATACCACATTCTTCCCCCCCGGCAAGACCTTATTTTAACTTTGTGTCTTTCTTTTACGTATCTTGCCAACTGGTAACTTGGTTTATGTTAATCCGTTCTTTTTTATTTTTTACAAATTTTTTCAACAAACTCTTTACAAACTGCCAAGCCTTCGGTTATAATCTTGCTTACGCCGCTTTTTGGGTGCGCACCGCTAAACGGCTTATTATTTTAACAGGGGGTTTATTTTTGAATAATTACCAAAACAGAAAAATATCTTTATTTACTAACGCGGTGCCTGAAACGCCAAAGCCTAAATCTGCCGTGCCGGAAATGGATATTATTCCCAAAACCGTACAGCGCAAAACTTTTACTACTTTGGCAACAGAAACCAAAAATTTAATTACTGCCGCCCAAAATGGTGATAAGCAGGCGTTGGAACAGCTTTGCATATCTTTTGAGCCTTTGTTCCGCAGTGAAATGCGCCGCGATATGTTTTACAATGCCCTTGGCTTTGAGGAGGGGTTAAGCCTTGCAAGGTTAAAGTTTATTGAGTTTGTATTAACATACAACGGCGCTGATTATGAGCATTTTGCAGGTTATGTAAGGTGCCGTATTCACTTTGCGCTGTACGATGAAGTAAAAAAAGTGTGGGCGGATGAAAATAAAAAAGCGCCCCTGCCCGATAGTGAGGCAGAAGGCGCCGAGTTCAGCGACGATGTTATTGAACGTGAGGAATTAAGTATTTTATTAAGATTAGCGCTTAATAAGTTAACCACCAAACAGCGGCAGACTATTGAGGCGCTTTACATAAATGGTTACAGCGGCAGAGAAGCTGCCGAGCTGTTAAACTGTTCACCTGCCATGGTTACCAAGCACCATAAGCAGGCATTAAAAAACTTGTGCAGCAATATTGCGTAACTTAAATTTTTCTTTATAAAAACGATATGCTCCCATTAGCTTTCCGGAAGTTTTATTTTTAACTGCCGGTTCTAACGGGAGCATTTTGTTTTTTTATTATTTTACCAAACGGCAACCATGCCGTCGGCGCGGGGTTCTGTTGCGCCAACAAGCACACCGTCATCATTGCGCCAAATCATCTGGCCGCGGCCAAAATCAATAAAGTCATCGGTTACGATAAGTTCGTGCCCGCGGGCGCGCAAAGCGTTAATTATTTCTTCGCCAACGCCTGCTTCAACCATAACTTTTTTGCCTTCAATCCACTGCCAGCGCGGGCAATCCAGTGCTTCCTGCGGGTTCATGCCAAAATCAATTACGTTATGGATAACCTGCAAGTGACCCTGCGGCTGCATGTAACCGCCCATTACGCCAAACGGGCCCACGGCTTTGCCGTCTTTTGTTAAAAAGCCCGGTATAATGGTATGATATGGTTTTTTCAGCGGTACAAGGTAATCGTCGTGCTGCGGGTCAAGCGTAAAGCCGGAGGCCCTGTCGTTAAAGGCAATGCCGTAACCGGGCACAACTATGCCGCTGCCAAAGCCCTGAAAATTGCTTTGGATATACGAAACCATGTTGCCTTCGCCGTCTGCCGTACACAGATATACCGTACCGCCGCAGAAGGGATTGCCGGGCCTAGGCATAATTGCCTGTTCGCCAATAAGTGCGCGGCGTTTTGCCGTATATTCATCACTAAGCAATTCTTTAACCTGCGCTTTCATATAACGCGGGTCGGCAACGTATTTTCTGCCGTCGGCGTAGGCAAGCTTCATGGCTTCAATTTCGTGGTGCAGGTTTTCGGCACAATCTTTGCTGCCGTGTTCAAAACCTTTTAAAATATTAAGCGCCATTAACGCCACAATGCCGTGCCCGTTAGGAGGCAGTTCCCATACGCGGTAACCGCGGTAATCAATGCTGATTGGCTCTACCCATTCGGCACGGTAAGCAGCTAAATCGCTTTTGCGGATATAGCCGCCTGTACTGCGCGAAAATTCATCAATTTTATCGGCAATTTCGCCGCGGTAAAAGGCTTCGCCGTAGCTATCGGCAATAAGGCGCAGCGTTCCGGCCTGTTTGGGCAGTTTGGCAACTTTACCGGCTGCCGGGGTTTCGCCGTTTTCAGTAAAAGTATCAAACCAGCCTTTAAAGGCCACGTTATTTTTATACGGAGCAAAAACGCCAAGTCCTTCATGCCATAAGCGGCTGATAACCGGCGATACCGGGTAACCGTTTTCGGCATATTCAATCGCCGGTGCAAACAGTTCGGCAAAAGGCAGTTTGCCAAAGCGTTTGTGCAGTTCTGCCCAGGCAGATACCGCACCCGGAACCGTTACCGATTCCCAGCCGCGCTCGGGAATTGCCGTTTTATCTTTTAATGCTGCACAATCCGGCGTTAAAAGTTCAGGCGCATAACCGCTGCCGTTTAAGCCGTATAATTTGCCGCCAACCCACACCTGGGCAAAGGCATCGCTGCCAAGCCCGTTGCTGGTGGGCTCTAAAATTGTAAGCGCAATGGCGGTTGCAACAGCGGCATCAACGGCGTTGCCGCCTTTTTTAATCATATCAAGCCCGGCCTGCGCTGCCAGCGGCTGGCTGCTGCAAACCATGCCCTTTGTGCCGTACATTACACTGCGGCGCGAAGGGTATTTATATTGTAAGGGATTAAAACAAAAATCCATTTTATGCGCCTCTGTTTATTTGCTGATGTTGTAGAAAACATCCATTCCTTTATATTTGGCTGCGCTGCCAAGGTCTTCTTCAATGCGCAGAAGCTGGTTGTATTTTGCCACGCGGTCAGTTCTTGCCGGTGCGCCGGTTTTAATCTGGCCTGCGTTAACGGCAACTGCAATATCCGAAAGCGTGGTATCTTCCGTTTCGCCGCTGCGGTGGGAAATAATGCAGGTGTAGCCTGCGCGTTTGGCGGTTTCGATAGCGCGGAAAGTTTCGGTAAGCGTGCCAATCTGGTTTACTTTAATGAGGATTGCGTTGCCGACATGTTTTTCAATGCCTTCTTTAAGACGGGCTTCATTGGTTACAAACAGGTCGTCGCCAACAAGCTGAACTTTTTTGCCAAGGCGTTTGGTAAGTTTTTTCCAGCCGTCCCAGTCATCTTCAGCAAGGCCGTCTTCAATGGATATAATAGGATACTTTTCGCACAGCATGGCAAGGTAGTCAATCATTTCTTCGCTGGTTTTTACAACGCCTTCGCCAGCCATGTCATACTTGCCGTCTTTATAAAATTCGCTCGAAGCAACGTCAAGAGCCATAACAATATCTTTGCCGGGTTTGTAGCCTGCTTTTTCAACGGCTTCCAAAATAACGGCAATGGCTTCTTCGTTGGATTTCAAATCCGGCGCAAAGCCGCCTTCGTCACCCAAACCGGTGCCAAGGCCTTTTTCCTTTAAAAGGGATTTAAGAGTATGGTAGATTTCAACATTCATGCGCAGGCATTCGGTAAAGGATTTTGCACCAACAGGCATAATCATAAATTCCTGAATGTCTACGTTGTTATCGGCATGCTGGCCGCCGTTTAAAATGTTCATCATCGGCACGGGCAGTTCCTGTGCAGCTACGCCGCCAAGGTACAGGTACAGCGGCAGCCCGCAGGAGTTGGCTGCGGCTTTGGCAACTGCCATGGATACGCCAAGTACAGCGTTGGCGCCCAGTTTGCCTTTGTTGGGTGTGCCGTCAAGGCGGATGAGCATTTCGTCAATTTCGGTCTGGCGGGTTGCTTCAAGGCCAATCAAAGCTTCTGCAATAACGTCGTTAACGTTATCAACTGCTTTGCTTACGCCTTTGCCGCCATAGCGTTCTTTATCGCCGTCGCGCAGTTCAACTGCTTCGTGTGCGCCGGTAGATGCGCCGGAAGGTACGGCTGCGCGGCCGACAGAGCCGTCTTCCAGCCATACTTCAACTTCAACGGTCGGGTTTCCGCGCGAATCGAGTATTTCTCTTGCGTAAACTTCGGTAATCATTGCCATGAGTTTTTCACCTCTGATTATTTTACTTTTCTATCAGGCTGTGCCCTGTCATTTCTGCAGGCTGCGCTATGCCCAAAAGTTCCAGCAGCGTCGGCGCTATATCTGCCAAAATGCCTTCATGCAGTTTCGGCCTGCCTGCCGATACCATTAAAAACGGCACGGGGTTAGTGGTATGCGCCGTATACGGCTGGTTAGTTTCTCCGTCATACATTTTTTCAAGGTTGCCGTGGTCGGCAGTTATGCAAACCGCACCGCCAAGTGCAAGCACTTTTTTTACTATTTTACCGGCACAGGTATCTACCGCTTCCATTGCCTTAACGGCAGCATCCATCACACCGGTATGCCCAACCATATCGGGGTTGGCAAAATTTAAAATAACAACATCATATTTATTTTCATCAAGCAGCGCTAAAAGTTTGTCCGTCACTTCATAAGCGCTCATTTCCGGCTGCAAGTCGTAAGTGGCAACCTGCGGCGAAGGTATAAGCACTCTGTCCTCCAGTACGTTTGGAGTTTCCACGCCGCCGTTAAAAAAGAACGTTACATGCGCATATTTTTCCGTTTCGGCAATGCGCAGCTGGCGCAGATTATTTTTTGCCAGAACCTCTCCCAGGGTATTAACAAGCGTTTCCGGCGGAAAAGCCACCGCAGCATCAATAGTTGCGTCGTACTGAGTCATGCAGACAAACGCCACATTTAATTTAACGCGTTCAAAACCGGCAAAGTCACTGTCCGTAAAGGCGCGTGTAAGCTGCCTTGCCCTGTCCGGGCGGAAGTTATAAAATATAACGCCGTCGCCGTCTTTTACGCGGCTGTCATTTTCGGAAGCAACAACAAACGGTTCAACAAATTCGTCGGTAACACCGGCAGCATAACTTGCTTCAATGCCTTCAGCGGCAGAAGCAAAAGTTTTTCCGCTGTGCAGCGTTATGGCATCATAAGCCTTTTGCGTGCGCGCCCAGCGCTTGTCGCGGTCCATGGCGTAATAACGCCCACTGACGGTTGCAATTTCGCCGCAGCCTGTTTCGTCAACAACTTTTTGCAGGCGTTCAATATAAGTCAGCGCGGTGCTTGGGCCAACATCACGGCCGTCTAAAAACGCATGCACGTAAACTTTTTCAAGGCCGTTGGCTTTCGCCATTTTTAAAAGCGCCCACAAATGGCTTTCGTGGCTGTGTACGCCGCCATCGCTTAAAAGGCCCATTAAATGCAGTGCGCCGCCGTTTTGTTTTACCCGCGCCATACATTCAAGCAGCGCTTTGTTTTGCAGCAGCGTGCCTTCTTCGCAGGCTTTGGTAATACGTGTCAGCTCCTGGTACACAATGCGCCCGGCGCCGATATTCAAATGCCCTACTTCCGAATTGCCCATCTGCCCTTCCGGCAGCCCTACCGCATTGCCGGAAGCTAAAAGCCTTGTATGCGGGTAAGTTTCAAAAAGGCGGGAAAGCTCAGGCGTTTTTGCAGTTTTGGCCGCATTATAAGGCCCGGCCGGGGCAATGCCCCAGCCGTCCAAAATCATAAGCATTACAGGTTTCATGTTATCCTCACACACTGCGTACAATAGCGCTGAAGCTGTCTGCTTTCAGGCTAGCGCCGCCAACCAGTACGCCGTCAATTTCGCCCTGCACAAAATCGGCAGCATTCTTTTCGGTTACGCTGCCGCCGTACAAAATACGTACTTTGCGCGCAACTTCTTCCGAAAAGATTTTTTCTATCTTGCTGCGGATAAGCACGGCAACTTCCTGTGCATCTGCCGCCGTTGCAGCATTGCCGCTGCCAATGGCCCACAAAGGCTCATAAGCAACAACCATGTTTTCGGCTTCCTGCGCAGTAATGCCTTTTAATGCGCTTTGCAGCTGCATGCTTATTTTGCGGGAGGTTTTGCCTTCCGCACGTTCCTCGGCATTTTCGCCAACGCAAAGCACAGGTTTCAGGCCGTTTCTGTAGGCAGCGCGCAGTTTTTTGGCAACGGCAACTTCGTTGTCGCCAAACAGCGTGCGGCGTTCGGAATGGCCGATTATTACATATTCCGCGCAGATATCGGCAATCATTTTGCCGGAAACAGCGCCGGTGTAAGCGCCTTCATCTTCCCAGAAAATATCCTGCGCGCCGTAGCCGACATGTTTACCGTCGATAGCATCGGCAACGGTTTCCAAAGCAGTAAACGGCGGGAAAATTACAACCTCGTTCAAAGTTCCGTTGGTTTCTTCTACAATGCTTTCTGCAAGTTCTACCGCTTCGCCGACCGTTTTGTGCATTTTCCAGTTGCCTGCAACCATTTTGCGGCGCAGGTCATCCAATGCGGCAATGCCGGGCAGCACTTTGCCTTCCAGATATTCAAGGCTCGCACCGCCGCCGGTGGAAATATGGCTTATTTTAGAAGCAAGGCCCGTCTTTTCAATAGCGGCAACACTGTCGCCGCCGCCTACAATACTTACAGCCTTGCTCTTGGCAACTGCTTCGGCAACAGCTTCCGTGCCATGTGCAAAAGCATCCATTTCAAATACGCCCATAGGGCCGTTCCAAACAATCATTTTTGCGCCCTGCAAAGCAGCTTCATACTGCAAACGGCTTTCCGGCCCAATGTCAAGCGCCATATAGTCCTGGCTCAGGGTTTCAACACGCTCAACCTTTGTATCGGCGTCAGCCGCAAAGGCAGAAGCCATTACAAGGTCAACCGGCAGCAGCATTTTAACGTTGTTTTCTGCTGCTTTTTTAAGCAGGGCACGCGCCAGTTCAAGTTTATCTTCTTCAACAAGGGATTTGCCCATTTTATGGCCTTGTGCGGCAAGGAAGGTATTAGCCATGCCGCCGCCGATAAGAAGTACGTCAACTTTATCAAGCAGGTTTTCTATTACGCCGATTTTATCGGAAACTTTTGCGCCGCCGATAATTGCCGCATAAGGATGCAGCGGATTGGTAACGGCACGCCCGATAAATTTAATTTCTTTTTCGAGCAGGAAGCCTGCGGCAGCCGGCAGAAAATGCGTAACGCCTTCCACCGAAGCATGCGCGCGGTGCGAAACGCCGAAACCATCATTAATATATACATCGGCCAGCGAAGCAAGTTTTTCGGCAAAGCCAAGGTCATTTTTTTCTTCTTCTTTATGGAAACGCAGGTTCTCCAACATTAAAACTTCGCCCGGTTTTAAAGCCGCTGCCATTTTTTCTGCTTCTTCACCAATGCAGTCATGCGCAAAGGCAACAGGCATATCAAGCAGCTTGCTTAAATATACGGCAACAGGCTCCAAAGAATACTTTTTGTTTACTTCGCCCTTGGGACGGCCAAGGTGAGCCATTAAAATAACGGCAGCGCCATGCTCCAGAAGATAACGCAAAGTATCAAGCGAAGCGGTAATGCGGGTATCGTCAGTAATATTGCCTTCAGAATCCATCGGCACGTTGTAATCAACGCGCACGAGGGCTTTTTTGCCGTTAAGCTCTAAATCGCATAAGGTTTTCTTTTCCATTACTCCACCTTCTTACAGGCCTTTGGAGGCAATGTAGCAGGCAAGGTCAACAACACGGTTGGAATAACCCCATTCGTTATCATACCAGGCAACAACTTTAGCCATACGCGGGCCAACCATCATGGTAGAAAGGCCGTCAACAATGGAGCTGAGCGGGCAGCCGTTGTAATCGCGGGAAACCAGCGGCAGTTCGTTGTAGCCCATAATGCCTTTCAGTTCGCCTTCTGCTGCTTTTTTAAGAGCTGCGTTAATTTCTTCGGCAGTGGTATCTTTTTCAAGCAGTACGGTCAGGTCGGTAATGGAAACGTTCGGGGTAGGAACGCGCATTGCAAAACCGTTCAGTTTGCCTTTAACTTCCGGCAGAACCAGGGAAACTGCTTTGGCAGCACCGGTAGTGGTCGGAATGATGGACTGCGCAGCTGCACGGGCGCGGCGCAAATCTTTGTGCGGCAGGTCAAGAATTCTTTGGTCATTGGTATAAGAGTGAACGGTAGTCATAAGGCCGCTTACAATACCAAAGTTTTCCAGCAGAACTTTGGTGAACGGAGCCAGGCAGTTAGTGGTGCAGGAAGCGTTGGAGATAATATTGTGTTTGTCTGCTTCATATTTATCTTCGTTAACGCCCATAACAATGGTAATATCTTCGCCTTTAGCCGGAGCGGAGATGATAACTTTTTTAGCGCCTGCCTCAAGATGTGCTTTAGCTTTTGCACCTTCGGTAAAGCGTCCGGTAGATTCAACAACGATTTCTACGCCGAGTTCGCCCCAGGGCAGTTTAGCCGGGTCGGTCTGTGCCAGTACTTTAACTTTTTTGCCGTCAACTACCAGATATTCGCCTTCGGCAGTAACATCATGGTCAAAAGTGCCATGAATGGAATCATATTTTAACAGGTGTGCAAGGGTTGCAGCGTCCGTCAGGTCATTTACAGCCACAACATCAAAATCGGGGTTGCCGAATGCTGCACGGAAAACATTGCGGCCGATACGGCCAAATCCATTAATACCTACTTTTGTCATAATAAAATCCTCCTTTAAAATATATGATGATTTATTTTTGCACAAAAGTGCTTTATAACTTAATCTTCAAGCATTTCTGCAATACAGTGCGCTGCGGCTTCGTCCGTAACAAGAATATCCTGCCGTGAAACGCGTATTACCGATAAAATTGCTTCTGCCTTGCTGCGCCCGCCGGCCACGCCGATAACAGTGCCTATTTTAGGCAAATCCTGTAACATCAGCCCGGCATTGTTCGTCATGTAAACCTGCCTGCCGTCCAGCGCGCAGTACTGGCCAAAGGCCTCGCCTACAGCGCCGTCGTCCAAAAGTTTTTGAATAAACTCCGGTGCCATACGACGGTGGCGCGCCATAACGGCTGCCTGCCCCACGCCATGCACAAGAATATCAGCCTGCTTGATAATATCAACAACGGCTTTAACGCCGGTGTCTTCCGCCAAAATGCTGTTTAAAATTTCTTCACTCACGCTGTCCGGCACATACAGCTGACGGTAAGATGCGCCCATACGCTGCGCCAGCACCGTTGCAATGGTATTGGCCTGCAATTCCACGTTATCGCCAAGGCCGCCGCGCGCAGGCACAACCACTGTTTGCGGGTGGCTGCCGCTGATATTGGCAGCAAGCGCCGCCATTGTAGTACCGCCGCTGACAGCGACAATATGCTTTTTGCCGTCGCCCAGCAGCCTGCTTAAAATACGTGCGGCTGCACGCCCTATTTCGCGCTTAACAACTTCTTCCTGGTCGGAATCGCCGGGAATGATAACCACCCTACCGATATTCAGCTTGCTGCATAAAAGCTGTTCCAAAGAGTTAAGCCCCTGCAATTTGCGCACATAATCGGCAAGCTCCCGCAAAATATCCATGCCTTCCTCCGTTACCGTCATGCCGGACGAAGAAAAAACAAGCAGCCCGCAGCCTTTTAAAAAATCGACCTGGGCGCGCAAAACCCTTTCGCTAAGCCCAAGCCTTGCTGCCAAAGCACGCCTGCCAATCGGGTGTTCGTGGCTGACCTGGCGCAGAATCTGATAACGCTGCACCAAAAGGTTGGTCAGTTCGGGAACAATTTTCTTTTGTAAATTGATAATACTATCCATAAGCCTTCACCTATCAGGTTTTGTCCCTCGTGGTCCTTTTTTAGTCCCACGATTTCTAAACAAAACAAATAAGAGTACCTTATTTGTAAATATTGTACCACATTAGGCGCAAAAAAAGAAGTAGAAAGATATTAAGGCGCAGTAAAATTTTAGGCACTTGTTGTTTCAAGCAATAAACAGCCCAGTAACCATTCTGCTAAACGCATCAAAATGCTGCGGCTCCTCCGATTCCGTCCGGAATAGTAACCGGACTCTCTTACAGAGTGCCCTAAATTCAGCCGCCGCAGTTTTGACAGTGCATTCAGCATTACGGTTACCGTGCTGTTCGTTGCTATATCCTCTCACCTTTTTATAGAAAACTATGCAAAGCAACTTTATTGTAATTAAATTTTAACTATTAAACTTTGAAAGCACAAACGCAAAAAGAGCGGTATTACCAAATGAAGTAGCATTCAAAAATTTGGTTAAAACCGCTCTTATGAAACTTTAGCAAAAACTATGTATTTTATTTTCTGTAATTTACAATTTCCGGGTTCATATCGTGGAAATGCATACGCTTTTTGGCAACCTCTTCCCATTCGGTACCTGGTTTGCCGTAATTTGCGTATGGGTCGATAGAAAGGCCGCCGCGCGGGGTAAATTTGCCCCATACTTCAATATATTTGGGCTCCATCAGCTTAATCAGGTCTTTCATAATAATATTTACGCAGTCCTCATGAAAATCCCCATGATTACGGAAGCTGAACAAATACAGCTTCAGCGATTTGCTTTCTACAAGCTTCATATCCGGCACATACGAAATATAAATGGTGGCAAAATCAGGCTGCCCTGTCATCGGGCACAGGCTGGTAAATTCCGGGCAGTTAAATTTTACAAAATAATCGTTGCCGGGATGCTTGTTAATAAACGATTCCAAAACCTCCGGCGCATAATCGGTTGGATAGTTGGTTTTATGCCCTAAAAGGCCGACGCCCTGCAATTCTTCTTTGGTTCTTCCAGATGTCATGTTTATTTCCTTTCCGCCGCAATATTTACGGCAAACGATTTTTCAAGCGCAGTTACAAGCGCTGCTCCGGCAAGGCCGCATACAAACTGCCCTACCAGCACAGAAGATGCCAGCAGCCAATACGGCAAATCAAGCAGCACGGAAAGCCAAACCGGCACGCCCAGGCCGGGAATTAAAGTTATGGCAAACAAAATGCACCAGTTGCCGCAGCCGTATTTTTTGGCAAGCACGATAACAGAAGTAGTAACAATGCCTACAATGCCGCCGCCAATCATATCAAGAGGCCCAAGGCCGCCCATAATGGTATTGCTTATAACATTGGCTATGCCAAACGGCACAATCAAGAACGGAAAAATTGCACTTAAGCCATACATGGCTGTTGCAATGCGCACCTGATACTGCCCAAAGGCAAAAGTTTGCGTGCACATCATTACCGCAATGTACAAGGCTATGCAAATACCGGCAATAGTTAATTTTTGTGTTTGTGTGTATCTTTTCATATAAATCTCCTTTTAATCTTCGTATTTTAAGGGGTCCTGCACCCCGTTTGCCGCAAAGGCTGCTTTTCTGTCGATACAGGTTCCGCAGCTGCCGCACGGTTTTTCGCCGCCGCAGTAGCAGCTCCATGTAAGTTCGTAAGGCACTTTCAGCTGCAGGCCTGTTGCCACAATATCTTTTTTGCTTAAATTTACAAACGGTGCAATAAGCTGAACCTTACGCCCGCTGCCGATATATATGCCTTCATTCATTTTATTGTTAAAATCGCTGCTGCAATCCGGGTAAGCACTGCCTGCCGCGTCATCTACATGGGCGCCATAATAAACAACACTGCAATTTTGCCCCAGTGCAATGCTTGCGGCTACGCTTAAAAACACGCCGTTGCGGAAAGGCACATAAGTTGATACCGGTTCACCGTGCTGCTTTTTAATCTGCCCGGCATAAGATTCATGCGGAATTTCTTCGGTTGACTGCTGCAAAAGCGAACAGTTGCTGTACGCAAAAACAGGCGTTAAATCAAGTTTTATCAGCTGCGTATTATAATATGCTGCTACTTTTTCCGCCGCCGCAAGTTCCTTGCTGTGTTTTTGCCCGTAATACAATGCCAGCGCGATAACCTCGCTATATTTTTCTTTGGCAACGGCAAGGCAGGTTGTACTGTCTACCCCGCCGCTTAATAATACCAGTGCTTTCAAAATTATGCCTCCGTAAAATAAAAAATCCGTCTGGCTACAGACGGATTGCATAACAATATAAAGGCCGCTTATGCGGCACGCGCCCGTAGTTTTGTTTAGGGACTGGATGGTTCCGAACAGTCCTATTAAGTTACTTAAACATTATAACCAAAAAATTTATATTTGACAAGCAAAAAATAAAAGACAGCAACCAAATTAAACTGCTGTCTTTTAAAATGGAGAATTTCAAAATTACTGCCGTTTTTTAGGCAGAACAAAGGTTATCGTTGTACCAACACCGGGTTCGCTTTCAAGCTCCACCCTGCCTTTATGGAACAGCACGCCGTGCTTGACTATGGAAAGCCCAAGCCCCGTGCCGCCAATTTCTTTGGAATGGCTCTTGTCCGCTCTGTAAAAGCGTTCAAAAACGCGTTCCCTGTCGGCTGCGCCAATGCCAATGCCGGTATCGCTTACGCTGACGGTTACTTCTTCGCTGCCATCCTGCACTTTAACATCAACTTTGCCGTTGTCTTTGTTGTATTTTATCGAATTATCGACAAGATTATACAAAACTTCGCTTAAAATAGACTGCACGCCGCAAACACATGCGCTGCTGCCGCTTACGTTAAGCGTTACGCCCTTGGTCTGTGCTTTATGTTTCAAACGTAAAGTTACCGACTGAGCAAGTTTAAGCAAATCAACATCTTCAAACTCATCCAGCGTTTTGTTTTCGTCCAGGCGGGAAAGCTCCATAATATTCTGAATAAGCTCTATCATATTGCCCGCTTCGGCGTGGATGCGTTCCAAAAAGCGCTGCTTGTCCTCGTCTTTTACAAGGCCGTTTTTCATTATTTCGGCATAGCCCAAAATAGATTGCAGCGGGGTTTTAAGTTCGTGCGAAACATTGGCGCTGAACTCGCGGCGCAGTTTTTCGGCTGTCATTTTTTCGGTAACGTCATAAATTAAAATAACGCTGCCGCTGCCGTTTACACTGCTGCCGGAAAGCTGGTAAAAATGCCCGTCTTTTTCGTAAAGCCCTTCGCCCTTACCTGCCTGCGAAACCTTCTGCAAAAGGTCCTGTACTTCCTGTGCACGGTCAACAGTTAAAATATTTCTGCCAATAACCTCTTTAGCACTGAAGCCAAAAATTTTAGCCGCGCTTTCGTTAATAAACAGCACATTCTGCTGCCCGTTTAACAAAACAAGCCCCTCATTCATGTTATTGGTAATAATGGTAAGTTCTTCCTGTTTGCCGCGCAGCTTTTTAAGGTTTTTGCTCAGCTGCCGTTTCTGCTTGGCAATACGCGTTAAAAACGGAGCCAGCTCATCATAGGTTTCGTTGTCCAGCGGCTCGTCAAGGTTAACCTGGTCAAGAGGCTTAATAAGGTTAAAAGTAACCCTGCGCGCCACAATGCTTGCCAAAAACGCAACCACAATTACAATGCCGCCCATTATCGGCAGCATTTGCAGCACCGATTTATAAATGCTGTCAATAGTACGCGCAAGGCGCAATATTTTACCGTCCTCAAGGCGTACGGCATAATAATACGTTGTTTTGTCAAGCGTATCCGAAAAACGCTCTGCTTCGCCCGCGCCAACGGCAACAGCTTCCATAATTTCCTGCCTCATGGCATGGTTTTCAAGCGTTTTTGCTTCTGCCTGATTGTCAAAAAGCACTATGCCGTCTTTGTCTATAAGCGTTATACGCACATTGCTGCCGTTTTCGGCTGCAATTTTATTTAAAAAGTCATTGCCGCCGCTTTCCAGCCCCATGCTGATATAGCGTGCTTCCTGTGCAAGCTCCTTTTTTGTTTCGTTAAAATAATCCTGCGAAACAAGGAAAGTTATCAAGCCCGATGCCACAAGCACTGCCATTGCAGCCAGCGCCACCAGCGCGCGGAAAATTTTATTTTTCATGCTCCGCACCTATACGGTAACCAACGCCGCGCACGGTTTCAATAACAGTACTGGCGCTGCCGAGTTTTTGCCTGAGTGTGCGGATATGCACATCGACGGTTCTGGTTTCGCCTGCAAAATCATAGCCCCAGATATCTGTTAAAAGCTGCTCGCGGGTAAAAACCTGCCCCGGGCGTTCCATAAGCTTATGCAGAACTTCAAATTCTTTATAAGTCAGCACAACTTCTTCACCGTTTACAAAAACCATATGGCGGGCAATATCCATGGTAATCAGGCCGTTGGTAAGCTCGCTCGATTTGTCTTCTTTTACATAACGGCGCAGCACCGCTTTAACACGCGATACCATTTCCATCATGCCGAACGGTTTGGCAATATAATCGTCTGCACCGCTGTCAAGCCCGTGTACTTTGTCGAACTCCGAACCTTTGGCCGTAGCCATGATAACAGGGATGTCCGCAGTGCGCTTATCACGGCGCAGGCGTTTTAATATAGCCATACCGTCCTCGCCCGGCAGCATAATATCAAGAAGTATCAGCTGCGGCAATACGGTTTCCAGTGCTTTAAAAAGTTCATCGCCGCTTTCCAGCCCCAACGCCGGAAAACCGGTAGATTTTAAAGTATAAACTTCAAGTTCGCGGATATTAGGATCGTCCTCCACGCAAAATATCATGTATGCTGTCCTCCTCAAGCGTTCCGGTTATCATAAACAATACCCATTGAGAGATATTTACAGCATGATCACCGATTTTTTCAAAATATTTGGCAATCATAAGATAATCAATGGCCTGTTCGCCGCTGTCCTGAGAATTGCGGATAATCTGAATCAGCTCATGTTTGGACTGGGCAAACAATTCGTCAACCTGGTCATCATCACGTTCAACCTGCTGGGCAGTACGGATATCGCTTTTTACAAAAGCATCCAGAGTATTGGATACCATCTTTTTGGTAGCGGCAGCCATTTTTTTAAGAATGCTTGTGTCATAGTCCATTCTTAAATTATCCTGGTTTAAAATTTCGGCAATGTTGCCTGCAACTTCGCCGATACGGCGCATATCGGTTACCATTTTTAATGCAGAAGAAATCTGGCGCAGGTCGGAAGCAACCGGCTGCTGTTTTAAGAGCAGGTTAATGCAGATGTTTTCCAGTTCTCTTTCTTTTTCTTCTGTTTTTTTGCTTAAAATAATGATATCCCTCGATACTTCATCAGTAGGGTTATCAAGCGCATTTGCAACTTTTTCCAGAGCGTTTTCGCACAGTGTGCCCATTACGATAAGTTCCGTATTGAGCTGCTCCATCTGTGCCATAAATCTGCTTCTTACCATCAGCCGAACCTCCCTGTAATGTAATCTTCCGTCTTTTTCTCTTTCGGATTGCTGAACAGCGTTTCAGTGTCATTAAACTCAATAACCTCACCCAGAAGGAAGAAGGCTGTTTTATCGGAAATACGCACTGCCTGCTGCATATTGTGCGTTACTATAACAATAGTATAATTCTGTTTTAATTCTACTGCAAGGTCTTCAATTTTTAAAGTTGAAATCGGGTCAAGGGCAGAGGTAGGTTCGTCCATTAAAAGCACTTCTGGCTGTACGGCAAGGGCGCGTGCAATGCACAGGCGCTGCTGCTGACCGCCGGAGAAGCCCAGCGCGCTTTTGTCAAGGCGGTCTTTTACTTCGTCCCAGATGGCTGCTTTGCGCAGAGAATCTTCAACAATATCATCCAGTTTGCTTTTGGAATGAATGCCATGGGTTCTCGGACCGAAAGCAATGTTATCATAAACGCTCATCGGAAACGGGTTCGGTTTCTGGAACACCATGCCTACGCGTTTGCGGAGCATGTTAACATCGTCATTCAGATAAATATCATCGCCGTTAAGCAAAACTTTGCCTGTTACACGGCAGCCTTCAACCAAATCGTTCATACGGTTCAGGCAGCGCAGCAAGGTGGATTTGCCGCAGCCGGAAGGCCCGATGAATGCAGTGATTTCTTTTTCACGGATATGCATGTTGATATCCTTCAATGCGTGAAATTCGCTGTAATATAAATCGAGGTTTTGTATAGTAATTTTATCTTCCATCTCAGTTCCCTTTCATCAATTTACGTGCCAAATAAGAAGAAGCCGCGTTAATGGCAATTACAATTACAACAAGTATAACAGCCGTTGCATAAGCCTGTTTCATAAAAAGGCCTTCGCTGGCAAGTACGTACATATGCACCGCCAGAGTACGGCCGGACGAAAATACGTTGTGCGGCAGCGCTGCTACGGTACCGGAGGTATACATAAGCGCTGCGGTTTCACCTACAATACGGCCAATGCCGAGAATTACGCCTGCCAGAATGCCGGGAATGGCAGAAGGCAGAACAATTGCAAATACCGTGCGCAGTTTGCCGGCGCCAAGGCCATAGCTGCCTTCGCGGTAACTATCAGGAATTGCTTTTAACGCTTCTTCGGTAGTACGCATAATCAGCGGCAAAATCATAATTGCAACCGTGCAGGAACCTGCCAAAAGCGAGTAACTCCATTTTAAATAGGTTACAAAGAACAGCATACCGAACAAACCGTAAACAATGGAAGGAATACCGGACAAAGTATCTGCCGTAACCCTTACCACTCCGACAATTTTATTGTCGCGGCTTGCGTATTCAACAAGGTAAATTGCTGCAAAGATGCCCAGCGGCGTGGCTATTGCCAGAGCCAGCAGCACCATGATAACGGTATCTACCAAAGCAGGGAAAAGTGAAACGTTTTCCGTATTATATTCAAAAGCAAATAAATCTAAATTAATGTTCGGAATACCCTGCAAAATAATGTAGCCCAACAAAAAGGCCAGCGACAGGAATGTAATTACTGCCGAAACTATTACGCATACAAGTAATGTCATGGACACAGGGTCGCGCCCGTACCTGTACAGCGTTTTGCTTAAAGAACTGCTGCTCATTGCTGTACCACCTTACCCTTCAGATACGAGAACGTTAAATTGATAATGAGAATAAATATGAAAAGCACAACCGCCGTTGCAATAAGCGCATCGCGGTGCATATCGGCTGCGTAGCCCATTTCAATAACGATATTGGTCGTCATTGTACGCACGCCTTCAAGCAGACCCTGCGGCATACGTGCCTGGTTGCCCGCAACCATAATTACTGCCATTGTTTCGCCAACCGCACGGCCAAGGCCCAGAATAATAGCCGCCATAATGCCGGATTTGGCAGCCGGCACAATCGTAAAAAATACGCTGCGCACATGCCCTGCACCAAGTGCCAGAGCGCCTTCGTAATAGCTGTTGGGCACTGCCCTGAGTGCAGCTTCGGCAACGCTGATAAGGGTCGGCAGAATCATCATGGCCAAAAGCAGTGAAGCCGTAAGCATGCTGCTGCCGGTGCCGCCAATGTTGTCGCGGATGAAAGGAACCATTACCACCAGGCCGAAGAAGCCATAAACAACGGAAGGAATACCGGCCAGAAGTTCAACTGCCGGTTTTAAAAATCTGTAAATGCTGTCCGGGCAGAAACGAGCCATAAAAACAGCGGTTAAAATGCCGATAGGCACGCCGACAACGATAGCGCCCAGAGTAACATAAGCGCTGCCCAGTATCATCGGCAAAATGCCGTACAAATCGTTATTAGGCCGCCATGTTTCGCCCAGGAAAAATTCAGTTACGCCAATTTTGCCTATTGTCGGCAGGCCGTTGCCGAACAAAAATACGCAAATCATTGCAACAAGGGCAATGGAAGCGCATGCCGCCAGCAAAAAGACAAGGCGCATTATTTCTTCTTTACCTGTTTTCATAAACCCTCACAATTTCCATCAATAATAATTTTCTGCATTATTATAATTAACGGTTGCCCGGTGAAAGGCAACCGTTAAAATTTGCTGTATTGTCGATATTAAAGCTGAATGTGAATTACAGTTTGTTCCATTCGGTTGCTTTACCGGTGAAGATGTCTGCAACCTGAGCTTTGGTAAGGTTATCAACCTTATTGGCTTTGTTTACTACAACTGCAATGCCGTCGGTAGCAATAACGGTGTTTTTAACGCCTGCATCAAGTTCGCTCTGTTTCAGTTCGCGGGAAGCCATGCCGATATCGCATACGCCGTTGATTGCGGACTGTACGCCGGTGGTGGAGTCACTCTGCTGAACTTCGATGTTAACATCCGGATTCAGTTTTACATAAGCTTCTTTCAGTTTTTCCATAACAGGAGTTACGGAAGAAGAACCTGCTACAACAATTTTGCCGCTCTGTTTGCTGCCTTTGTATGCTTCAGCTTTGTCGCTGCCAATGTAACCGTTTTTGGAAACTACTTCCTGGCCTTCTTTGGACATGATGAAGGAAATGAAGTCCTGAGCAACAGCGCTTACACCGTCTTTAGTTACAATGTTGAACGGACGGGCAACTTTGTAAGTGCCGGATTTAATGTTTGCTGCGCTTGCTTCTGCGCCGTCAATTTTCAGTGCTTTAACGGTATCGTTTAAAGAACCGAGGGAGATATAGCCGATAGCGTCTTTGTTGCCTGCAACGGTGGTCATCATAACAGCGGTGCTGTTGGTGATGGAAGCATCCTGAGTGGTCATATCAACTTTTTTGCCGTCGTCACCTTTCTTTTCAATGCCGAAAAGTTCGATGAATGCGCCGCGGGTGCCGCTGCCGTCTTCACGGGAAATTACAACAATTTTGCCGCCTGCTGCCGGAGCTGCTTCTTCTTTTTTCTCGCCGCCGCAGCCGGTGAATACAGCTGCACTCATAACTGCCAACATAACGCCTGCAATAAGTTTTTTGTTCATTTTCATAATTACATAAGCCTCCAGATTTTTAATTTGCTTTTGATTTGCTTTATTTAATTGCTATGGTTAAATAATACTGACCAAACATTAAATCTGTTAGAGGAGAAATGTTAAATCTATGTAAAACGGTTCTGTTTTTTTGCAATTTTTTATAAAAAACATTACATTTTTATTCCGTTATATAAAAACGGCCGGTTATATTTTAACCGGCAGCACAAATTTCTTAACATAAATAAATTTATATGCTAAACTGTAAACAAGTAAAGGAAACGGAGTGATAATTATGTCATCAGCAGATACTAAAGCCCATAAAACCGGCCCGGCGCGTCTTTTAACCGATGAAGACGTTTCAGCCCTGGAGGCTTTTGACGAAGGCTATGAAGCCTATTTTGGCAAAATGATTGATTATCTTGATAAATTTGTGGAACGCGGCGTAAAAGAAGGCCGTTTTACAGAGCAGCAGGCAGCGGAAGACCTGGAGCTTTCCCTGTGGTACGGCTTTGCCTACAATAATCTTGATATTTACCCTGCCTATTACCGCTCACTTGAGATAATGAAGCCCGCAGAAAAAAATGCCAAAGGCTGCGGCGCATGGTACTACCGCTATTCTATTGCGCTTACGTACTGCGGCAAACCTGCTGAAGC
Source organism: Phascolarctobacterium sp. ET69 (assembly GCF_023336935.1). Lineage (GTDB taxonomy): Bacteria > Bacillota > Negativicutes > Acidaminococcales > Acidaminococcaceae > Fusicatenibacter_A > Fusicatenibacter_A intestinipullorum. The sequence continues at coordinate 55,957 of NZ_JAMBLR010000001.1, read as the reverse complement.
CATGGAATATGCCGAAAAAGCAGTAACGGAAGAACCGACATATCCGTGGGGCTGGTTACAGGCAGCAAAGCTGCGTTATCACTTCGGCTCTACGGAAGGCGCATTGCAGGCCATTGAAGAAGGCTTAAAGCTTGTGCCTGACGACTACGAATTTTTAACGCTGCGTAAGGAAATCGGCCTCGGTTATACTTTGGAACAGCTTGAATACCACTGGATTGGGCCGGAACAGGACAAAAAGCTTCAAGCCGGGCTTGATAAGGACGCCGATGAAAAACAACGCTCCATTGCCGGCATCATTAAAAACGAAGAACAATTCAACAAAATTAAAATGCTGTTTTCCCCGCAGGACTGGGAAGCCAACTCTCCCTTCTGCCATGGGCTGATAGAACTGAACAACATTAAATTCCGCGTTATGTTTCGCATGAACGAAGCGGCAATGTCCAAATTAAATTTTGACTGGCTTGCTGCCCAAAAGGATATTATAGCCATGCACTATTTACAGCGCCCCTGCGGCAGCGGCATTTGCCAGCTTGTGCTTGTTGTGTTCAACCTTGATTACAGCATTACCCTTGTTTACTACGACCCTGCCAAAGACAGGCATTATGAAATAAGCACTCCTAAAGAAGGAGCTCTCGATTCGCCGGTAATGCTGAATATGGAATTTCCGGACGAAGAAATAGACAACAACAGTTTGAATTAACAAAAGTTCAGGTTAATAAAAGTTTGGATTAATCATTAACAAAAAAATCCTGCCTGCATACTTTAACGGTATACAGACAGGATTTTTAATTTTATTTTTTCTTTTTGCCAAGGTAAGCGGCTTTGATTTCAGGATTTTCCAAAAGTTCGGCGCCGGTGCCGCTCATGGTAATTTTACCTGTTTCAAGCACGTAAGCACGGTGGGCAACTTTCAGCGCCATGTTGGCGTTCTGTTCAATCAAAAGTATCGTCATGCCTTTGGAATTGATGTACTGAATAATGTTGAAAATATCTTTAATAATCAGCGGCGCAAGGCCAAGCGAAGGTTCGTCCATCATCAAAAGTTCCGGACGCGACAACAGCGCCCTGCCAACCGCCAGCATCTGCTGCTCACCGCCGGAAAGCGTACCGGCCATCTGCCAGCTGCGTTCCTGCAAACGCGGAAACATTTCATAAACCCAGTCGATATCTTTTTGAATACCTTCTTTATCGCTTCTCATATAAGCGCCAATCTGCAAATTCTCCAGCACTGTAAGGTTAGGGAATATGCGGCGCCCTTCCGGCACCAGCGTTAAACCTTTTTTTACAATCTGCTGCGAATTAAGCCCGGTAATATTATCGCCGTTATAAACTATCTGCCCGCTTTTAGGCTTTACAAGGCCGACAATGCTGCGCAGCAGCGTGCTTTTGCCTGCACCGTTTGCACCGATAAGGGTAACAATCTGCCCCTTTGGCACTTCAAGCGAAATTCCCTTTAAGGCTTCAATGCCTCCGTAGGATACGACAAGATTTTCTACTTTAAGCATCTTCATCCACCCCCAGGTAAGCATCAATAACCCTCTGGTTATTTTGAATTTCTTCAGGCGTGCCTTCGGCAATGGTCATACCGAATTCCAGCACATAAATGCGGTCGGAAATTTCCATAACCAAATCCATATGATGTTCAATCATAAATACCGTTAAATTGTATTCTTTATGAATCTGGCGGATAAATTCCGTAAGTTCTTCTGTTTCTTTCGGGTTCATACCTGCCGCAGGTTCATCAAGCAGTAACAGGCGCGGCCTAGTTGCCAGTGCGCGCACAATTTCCAGGCGGCGCTGCTGGCCGTAAGGCAGGCTCGAAGCCTTTTCGTTGCGCAAATCCCACAAGCCTACTTCCTGCAAAAGCTTTTCGGTATTGCGGTGCATTTGTTTGGCTTCTTTCATGTACCACGGCAAATGCAGTGTTGCCGAAAGAAAATCCGATTTTAAATGCAGATGGTTTGCAATCAAAACATTTTCATAAACCGTTAAATCTTTAAAAAGCCTTATATTCTGGAAAGTACGGGCAATGCCAAGTTTGGCAATTTCACTCGGGCGCTGGCCGGTAATATCAATATCCTGCCCCTGCGCATCGGTGTAAATAACTTTGCCTTCGGTCGGCGTATAAACGCCGGTAATCATGTTAAAGGCAGTTGTTTTGCCGGCACCGTTAGGGCCAATCAAGGCAATAATTTCATGGTCATTAATTTCTATGTTCAGTTTATAAACAGCGGTTACGCCGCCAAACTGCATGGTAATATCATTGGTTTTTAAAATCATTGCGCAGCCCCTTTCCGCTTAATAAAGCCAAGAGGATTTTTTACAAAATTAATGGCTTTCTGCCAGGAAAATTCCCGCGTGCCCATAATGCCGTGGCGCCAGAACAGTACGCATACCATTAAGAGTACGGAGAAAATAACCATACGGAAGCCCGGGCGGAACAGCGGAATATCCATGCCGAACAGCATCAGCGGCTCATCGAAGAAACGCAGGTATTCCAGCCCTGCCGTTACGATAATGGCGCCAATTGCGCTGCCGGTAATGCTGCCCATGCCGCCAAGCACGATAATCAGCAAAAAGTTATAAGTAAGCGTAAAGAGGAAGTTTTTCGGGTCAACCGTGCCTAAAAGCGCACCGTACAAACCGCCGCCGATACCTGCAAAAAACGCGCTTACCATAAAGGCAAGGTTTTTATGCCAGAACAGGTTAATGCCCATTGCTTCGGCAGCAATTTCGTCCTCACGGATGGCTTTAAACGCCCTGCCGTAAGAAGAATTAACCAAAAGAGTAATAAATACAAAGCTGATAAGTGTTACAAGGAAGATATAGCGCACATCATTCAGCGGCGGAATATCCTTAATGCCAAGCGCGCCGTTGGTAATGCTCTGCGCGTTGGTAATCCAGATACGGATTATTTCAGAAAAGCCGAGCGTTGTTACGGCAAGGTAGTCGCCGCGCAAACGCAGCACCGGCGTACCAATCATAAACGCAAACAGCGCGGCAAGCACGCCGCCCAAAAGCAGCGCTGCCCACAGCGGCAGCTCTATATCCGCAATAAGCGGATTCATCGGCACGGCGTAAAAAACATTTTCCCTGTATTCAACAGGTACGGTAAAAATACCTACCGTGTAAGCGCCTATGGCCATAAAACCAGCCTGCCCCAACGAAAACTGCCCTACGAAGCCGTTGGTTAAGTTCATGGAAAGGCCGATAATGGCATAAACAAGGCACAAATTAACTATTCTGCGGATATAAGAGTCCATTTCCTCCTGTACGAAAAACGCAAGCCCGAAAAGGACAATTATGCCGGCTATGGTTAACAAAGCATCTCTTTTTTTCGTCATAATTACACCTTCTCCGTTGTTTTTTCGCCCAAAAGGCCAGTAGGTTTATAAAACAGAATAACAATAAGCACAATAAAAGCAAAAGCATCGCGGTAGCCGCTTAAATCCGGGAAGAAAGCAACGATTAAAATTTCGCCAAGGCCCAGAATAAAGCCGCCGAGCACCGCACCCTTAATATTGCCTATGCCGCCGATAACAGCCGCAATAAAGCATTTTAAGCCCGGCATAACGCCCATCATCGGCGTAATGCCCGGATAACGGATGCCGTACATAATGGCGCCGATTGCTGCCAGCGCCGAACCTATAATAAAGGTAACGGAAATAACATTATCAATATTAATGCCCATTACTCTGGCAATTTCGTAATCTTTGGAAACCGCACGCATGGCCATGCCGGTTTTGGTATGGTTTACAATGTGCAGCAGCACTACAAGGCTGAGAATAGTTACAACAGGAATTACAAGGCAGATTGCCTGAATTTCTATGCCGCCGACGCTGATGTTCTGCGACAGGAGCGGCACATCAGGGAAACGCATCGGGCGTCCGCTGAAAAGATAGTTGGCAAGGTTTTCCAGCAAAAACGATGCGCCGATAGCGGAAATTAAAATAGAATTTTTAGGCGCTTCACGGAGCGGGCGGTAAGCACTGCGCTCTATTAACACACCAAGCAGCGCCGTCATAATAATTGTTATGATAAAAGTAAAATACCACGGAATATGAAAAGCCGTAATTCCGAAAAAAGCAAAATAACATGCCATCATTACAATGTCGCCATGGGCAAAGTTAATCATCAGCAAAATGCCGTATACCATTGTATAGCCTATTGCTATCAATGCGTACAGGCTGCCGAGCGATATTCCGTTAACCATGTGCTGCACAAAGCTCAGCGCCGACATGTTGGCAATAGCGTCAAAAAACTCCATAAGGGCACCTCATAACCAAAAAACTGCTCCCTTCCCTCAAAGGAAGGGAGCACCTTTTACTTAAATTTTAAATCACTTAGCTTCTACGTAATCTTTAAAGGTAAATTTGCCGTCTTTAACGGTTTTAATAACAACGCCTTTAATCGGGTCGCCGTTTTCATCAAGCGTAGTCATGCCGGTTACACATTCAAGGTCTTTGGTTGCGGCAATCGCATCGCGGATTTTAACAGTATCGGTTGCAGTACCTGCTTTTTCAATGCCGCTTACGGCAATCAGGTAAGCATCATAAGCCATTGCGGTTAAAGCAGAAGGTTCGCCGTTGTATTCTTTAGTGTAAGCATCAAGGAATTTCTTAGCTTCTTCGGTGCTTGCTTTTTCGCGGTCAAACGCGGTGGAAAGTGCTACGCCTTCAACATCTTTGCCGCCTACATCAATAAATTCCTGAGTTTCCCAGGTATCGCCGCCCATGAACTGTGCGTCAATGCCAAGCTGGCGTGCCTGTTTAACCAAAAGCGCAGATTCTGTGAAGTTGCCGGGTGCAAATACTGCGTCCGGGTTCAAAGCTTTAATGTTGGTTAAAATAGCGGTAAAGTCTTTATCGCCGGTCTGGTAGTTGGCAACATCAACAATGCTGTTTTCGTCGCCGGTCAGTTTAACAAACTCTTCGCGGAAGAATTTTGCAAGGCCTACAGAGTAGTCATTGGAAACTTCCTGTACAATGGCAACTTTCTTAAAGCCGTTCTGGTGTGCATATTCTGCCATTACCTTGCCCTGGAACGGGTCGATAAAGCATGCACGGAAGTAATAATCGTTGTTTGCGGTTACCTGCGGATTGGTGCAGCTTGTGCCAACAGCAGGAACTTTGTTTTCTTTAACTATATTGCCGGCAGCCATAGAAAGGGAAGAACCGTAAGAACCAACCAGCACGCTTACTTTATCCTTTTCAATAAGGCGTGCCGCAACGGAAGCAGCTTCTGCTTTGTCGGATTTGTTGTCGGCTACAACCAGTTCAACTTTTTTGCCCAAAACTTCGGGATGCAGTTGATTTGCTAGTTTAATGCCACGCAGTTCCAGTTCGCCGCCGGCGGCATTATCGCCTGTCAGCGGTAAAAATACGCCAACCTTCACTACATTCTGGTCGGCAGCTTTTTCTTCGCCGCCGCAGCCGGTAAACAGGCCCATAGCCAAAGCCGAAACAGCCATAACGGATAATAATTTCTTGAATTTCACTTTGCATCTACCCCTTCTTTACTGCTTTTACAGTTTTGTAACTAACTTGTGTAAAATTATAACACCAAAGTGCACTTGTGACAAGATTGTAAAGTCGCCGTAAATTTTAACAGTATTTTGTTTTTATTTTGACATTTTTTGTAAATTTGTTGCGGCAGTGCCGTGGATATTTTCTAATTTCTTTTATTTTTGTTTTTATAAGATGTACTTTAAAGAAAAGTCCTTTTGGACACGTCCACTGTTAAAAGACATACAATGAAAGAATTTTCTAAAAAATTTTTATGTATACACGAATACAATTCAAATTAAGTATAATTTTTTACAGTTTCGGGTAAAAACATAACTATATATGTTATACTTTAAGAAAAGCAGCAGCAAAAATAGCACAAATATGCCCAAATTATCGAAAGAACGCACTGCCGGAAAACCGGAAAGAAACTCAATGCAAAGGATGCAGAAACCATGAAAGTAATTGATTTAACGCATACCATTACAGAAAATATGCCGGTATTTCCCGGTACTGAACAACCAAAACTAACTACAATTAATACTTATGATAAAAGTGGTTTTAGGGAAACGCTTTTGCAAATTACAACTCACACCGGCACGCATATAGACCCGCCTGCACATGTTTATGCCGGTAAAACAACACTTGATGATTTGCCGCCTGAATCGTTTATAGGCAAGGCCCTGGTTATAGACTGCCGCAGCATAAAACCCGGCAGCCACATTACCTTGCAACACATAACGGCTTACGGCGCTAAAGCAAAAGCCGCAGATTTTTTGCTGTTCAACCTTGGCTGGGATAAATATTGGGGTACTGAAAACTATTTTGGACAGTATCCCTGCCTGAATGATGAAGCCATTAACTTTATTTTGGAAGGCAACTACAAAGGCATTGGCTTTGATGTAATGGGCATTGACCCTATTAATGACGAAAACTTAACTCTGCATAAAAAATTGTTTAAAAACATACAGATTGTAAATATTGAAAACCTTAAAAATTTAGATTTATGCGGCAGCGATTTATTTTGGTTCAGCTGTTTTCCTCTGAAAATAGCAAACAGCGACGGTTCGCCTGTCCGCGCCGTCGCCTGGTTTGAGGAATAAAATTTTAATTATACATAATTTGCCTGATATTAATTGCATAAGTAAAGGTGGGCATGTACGCAAAAAGCGCAAACTGATAAATCAGTTTGCGCTTTTAATTTTTATTGCAGTGAATTAGCGTAATTTACCGCGCTGACGGCATTGGGCGCATAGCAATCCGCACCGATGCTGTCGGCATAATCCTGCGTGAGCACTGCACCGCCAACGATAATTTTAAAATCGCCCGCCGCGCGCAGCGCTTTAATGGTTTCTTCCATAGCACCTACGGTTGTCGTCATCAGCGCCGAAAGGCCAACCACGCTTACTTTATTCTGCACCGCAGTTTCTGCAATTTTTTCAGGCGGCACGTCCTTGCCAAGGTCAATAACCAGATAGCCGTAATTTTCAAACAGTACTTTTACAATATTTTTGCCAATGTCGTGAATATCGCCTTTAACGGTGGCCAGAATTACTTTTATGCCGTTGCTCTGGCTGCCGCCTTCTGCCGCCATTTTATCACGGATAACGTTAAAGGCCGCTTTAGCTGCTTCCGCACTCATTAAAAGCTGCGGCAAAAATATTCTGCGTTCTTCAAAGCCTTTGCCAACATAATCAAGCGCAGGTATCATTTCGGCATTAATAATATCAAGCGGCTGCTTTCCGGCAAGCTGTTCTTTAACTGCTTTTTCGCTCTGTTCACGCAGGCCTTTAACAATGGCTTCGTACAATGTATATTCCGCAGTCTGCACCGGCTGCTGCTTTGCCTGGGCTGCACCGGCAAACATGGCTACATATTCCTTGCAGCCTTCGTCTAAACCGCTGAGCGCGCCAAAAGCATAGTAAGCGTTCATCATGGCTTCGCTTTGCGGATTGATAATGGCACAGCTTAACCCTGCCTGCATTGCCAGTACAAAAAATGCGCTGTTTACGGCATCACGCGCCGGCAGGCCAAAGGAAATATTCGATACGCCCATAACGGTTTTTATGCCGCGCTTTTTCAGTTCACTCAGCACCTGCAAATCAATATTGGCATTATCGCTACCGGTGCTAATTGTAAGCGCCAGCGGGTCTACAATAATATTGCGCTTTTCAATGCCATATTCCGCCGCACGCGCAATAATTTTTTCGGCAATGGCAATACGCCCCTCCGCAGTCTGCGGTATGCCGCTGTCGTCCAGAGTAAGCGCGACAACTGCTGCGCCGTATTTTTTTACAAGCGGCAAAACTTTTTCAAGGCTTTCTTCTTTGCCGCATACGGAATTCAGCAGCGGTTTGCCGTTATAAAGGCGCAGGCTGCGCGCCATAGCTTCGTAGTTGGATGTATCAATCTGCAACGGCACGCTGGTTATTGCCTGCAAGCGCTGCACTGCTTCCGCACTTACCGTTGCTTCGTCAATACCGGGCACGCCCACGTTAACATCCAATATTCCGGCACCGCGGTCAATCTGTTCCAACCCCAGGCGGCAAATATAATCATAATCGCCGTTTAAAATGGCCTGTTTTAAACGCGGTTTGCCGGTTGGGTTAATGCGCTCGCCAATTATTACCGGCTTTTGCCCGATAACAACTGCGCTGCCGTAAGCGGCAACCGCCGTTAAATCGCAGCTGCGCTGCCGGGGAACTACATTACGGCATTTATTTACCAGCGCAGCGATATGCGCAGGCGTTGTGCCGCAGCAGCCGCCCATGATTGCAAGGCTGCCGTCCTGTGCCATTGCGTACATCAGCTGCGCAAATTCTTCCGCATCAACATCAAAAACTGTTTTGCCGTTTACTTCTTTGGGCAGCCCGGCATTAGGGTTCAACACAGCAGGCAGCGGCATTGCCGCAAGCAGCTGCGGCAAAAGTTTCTGCATCTGCGCAGGGCCAAGCCCGCAGTTAAAGCCGACAGCGTCAGCGCCAAGTCCCTCCAGCATAACAGCAGCTGCTGTAATATCGCCGCCTGTTAAAAGCTTGCCGCCTTCGTCAAGCGTCATTGTTGCAACTACCGGCAGGCTGCTGTTTTCTTTTGCTGCCAAAAGCGCGGCTTTCAGCTCGTAGGTATCGCTCATGGTTTCAATTAAAATTAAATCAGCCCCGGCTTTTACGCCTGCCTGTACAATTTCCGCATAAATGCTTACGGCTTCTTCAAAAGGCAAATCGCCATAAGGCGCAAGCAGTTTGCCTGTTGGCCCCATATCAAGCGCTACAAAGCTGCCCGGCTTTTTGGCGCAGGCTTTTTTTGCTATTGCCACTGCCTGCTCAATTACATCTGCAGTTTTAATTTCCGTACCCGCAAATTTAAGGCGGTTTGCGCCAAAAGTATTTGTTTTTATAATATCCGCACCGGCGTTTAAATAAGCGGTGTGGATTTTTTCAACTTCACCGGCATGGCTGAAGTTCCACAGCTCCGGCAGCTCGCCCGGTTTAAGCCCGGCAGCCTGAAGCATGGTACCCATAGCGCCGTCAAAAAATAAAGTTTTTTTGCCAAGTAAATCTTTAAAAAGCATATTGTTCCTCACAGTTTTTTATATATACAATTTGCATTGTTTTCGCAGTTTTTGCAGTTTGAAGCTTTATTTTCACATTCATTGGTAATGCCGATAATTGCCGTTACCGATTTTACCGGAGCCAGCATGCCGCCTGCCGTCACTGTCAGCCCAATGCGTTTTTGCGCATCAAGCATTCTTAAAAGACGAGGCTGGTCTGTCAGCGCCCAGTCGGCATAACCGGGTGAAAAACGCGGCTTAAAATGCAGCCCGCCGTATTCTGCGCTTATTTTTGCTTCCGTTTCGTCGCAGTAAGTTTCAATAAGCGCCGTACACACGGCCTGTCCGGCAGCGCCTTCGGCTATATTGGCCACAGCCATACGGCGCAGCATTATATCTGCTTTGGCACCAAGTGTTGCTGCCAAAAGCACGGCTCTGGTGCAGCCATTAATGTGCGCGGCAAGTTTGGCGCTTTTAAAATACTCTCCGCCAAGCAGTACGCCGCCTTCATCAACATTACAGTCCAATACACGGTACACGCTCCGCGCCTGCACCTCGTTGCGCAGTTTTAAATAGGCAGTATCGGCAAGAACAGCCGCTTCCCTGTCATCTTTGCGCGCGCCCATGTAGCGTACCGCTTCGTTCCTGTCATATCTCATTTAATTATCTCCGACAGATTTTTCATAATGCCGCCGATAACCTCCGGCTTGTTCATGGTATAAACGTGAATGTTCTTGAACCCGTTGGCTATGAGGTCAATAATCTGCCCCAGGGCATAAGCAATACCGGCCTGCATTAACGCCTGCGGGTCATCGGCAAAACGCTCGACGATAGCACGGTAATGCGGCGGCAGTTTGGTACCGCTCAGTTCGCAGATGCGGTTAATCTGTTTGGCGTTTGTTACAGGCATAATACCGGCAACTACCGGCACATCAATGCCGTTGCGCAAAAGCCTGTACATATAATTGTACATAATGTTGTTGTCAAAGCACATCTGCGCTACCAAAAACTCGCAGCCTGCATCAATTTTCTTTTTGGTATTTTCTATATCTTTATCAAGCGAACCGGCTTCCGGGTGCCCCTCCGGATAACATGCGCCGCCAATGCAGAAATCGCCGGACGCGGAAATTTTACGCATTAAATCACTGGCATGCATAAATTCGCGCGGTTTGTCGGTAACGGCGTCTCCACGCAGTGCCAGCACGTTTTGGATGCCGTTATCACGGAATTTGCCAAGCATACCTTCAATGCCGTCGCCGGTTGCATCAATGCAGGTTAAATGCGCCAGCGCGGGAATATTATGTTCTTCCACAGCTTTGGCGATGGCTACCGTCTGCCCGGCAGAAGTACCGCCTGCACCGTAAGTCACACTCATAAAATGCGGTTTTATTTCCGCAATTTTATCAACTATTTTTAAAGCGTTTTGCAGTTCCGAACCGGCCTTGGGCGGAAAAAGCTCGCATGAAATACACGGTTTATCATCTTTTAAAAGTTCTGTTATTTTCATACTCGTCCCCCTCATTTTTTCAGCGTAATATTTATTTTACTACATTTATATGTTTTTTTCTATATCGGTGCAAATTTATTTGTTAAAAGCGCAGCCGCCATAAAAGTAAAATTTTTAAATTGGCGCTCGACATAGGTTCACTAATTTCGCTCTTTATTCAGTCGCGAAATTTGCGTAGCTTCGCTGGCACAATTATTGCCTTCGCTAAAGCTCGGCACTAATTGGCGACTCAGCTAAAAAAAGCACCCCATACTTTTGTATGAGGTGCTTTTAATTTGCTGTTCGGTTCTGTTATCTGCGTTCGCGGATACGAGCTGCTTTACCGGTGAGGTTACGCAGATAGTAAAGTTTTGCACGGCGTACAATACCGCGGCGTGCTACTTCGATTTTTTCGATTCTGGGGCTGTGCAGAGGGAAAGTTCTTTCTACGCCAACGCCATAGGATACACGGCGTACAGTAAAGGTTTCGCGTACACCGCCGCCGCTGCGGGCAATTACAACGCCTTCAAACATCTGAACGCGTTCACGGCTGCCTTCAACTACCTTTACATAAACTTTTACAGTGTCGCCTGCACGAAAATCAGGGATGTCGGAACGAAGCTGTTCTTGTTCCAAAACTTCAATAATGTTCATAATATCCTCCTCAATCATAGACGTTCATGTGCGAACACTTCACAGCGGACCGTCCGTTTTACACAAATGCTATTATATCATAGCCTGCTTTAAGTTGCAAACATTTTTACAATTATTTTTCCCACCATGCTTCGCCTGCCAGCCTGTCCAAAATAATTGCAACAGCGCTGCGCACGCACAGGTGGTTATAGTTGCTCGGGCCGTAAACCGGCTCCAGAATGTAATCAAATGCCGCCATGGTTTCTTTTTCCATGCCAAAGCCCGTTCCAAAAAGTACCAGCACCGGCCGCTCCCCTTCATGAAGCATCTGCCGTGCGGCTTTATAGGTAATGGTATTGGGGTAAATACGGGCATCTGTGGTAATGGTTACAGGCTCTTTGCCGGTAAGCTTTTTAATTTCCGCAACGGCGGACGCAATATCCGGCAGGTACTGCACTCTGTCAAGCGCTTCGCTGCGGTCCGGATTATACACACGCCCAAAGCCGTGCTGCCAGTAACCGGTTATTTTTTTGATTATTTCTTCCTGCACCTTCAGCGGATGGATTAAAAAATATTTTTTTACATCATAAGTGCGTGCTGTGCGGGCAATGTCATGAATATCAAAATTTGTAACGGCAGTGGCGATAACCTTCATGTGCTTGTTATAAATCGGGTAATGAACAAGCCCTAAATATAAATCAGCCATTATTTTCACCAGCCAGTTCCGCTTTAATTTCCGCCATTAACTTGGCGTCGGCCTTGTCAAATTTTTCCGGCAGCAAATCGGGCCTGTGCAGATACGTTGCTTTAAGCGACTGTTTGCGCCGCCATTTGGCAATCAGCGCATGATTGCCGCCGCGCAGAACCTCAGGCACGGTCAGCCCTTCAAATTCAACAGGGCGCGTATACTGCGGATATTCCAAAAGCCCGGTTGAGAATGAATCTTCCTCGGCACTGGCCATTTTGCCAAGCACTCCGGGAATAAACCTTGCAACAGCGTCAAGCACCATTAAGGCCGGCAGCTCGCCGCCCGTCACCACATAATCGCCGACGGAAAGCTTCTCATCTACCCAGTTAAAAATGCGCTCGTCAAAGCCTTCGTAATGGCCGCACACAAAAATCAGGTCCTGCCCGGCATGGGCGTAATCTTCAACAATGCTCTGCTTCAGCGTTCTGCCGCCCGGGCACAGAGCAATTACGCGCGCGTCCGGCAGTTCTTCCTTCGCTTTGCGGATAGCGGCTACAAAAGGTTCCGGCTTGAGCACCATACCGGCGCCGCCGCCAAAGGGCGAATCGTCCACCGTGCGGTGCTTATCATGCGTAAAATCGCGCGGGTTTATGCAGCTGACGCTTAAAAGCCCGGCAGACATGCCGCGCCCTACAATGCTGTAACTGCAAACCTGCTCTATCAGTTCCGGGAAAAGGGTTACAAATAAAAATTTCATTTTTCATCAACCCATTCGGGAAGTTCTACTGTAATACGGCGCTCGTCGAGGTTAATTTCCTTAACGTGCTTTTTAAGCGCCGGTATCAAAAGCTCTTTGCCGTCCGTGCCAGTAACGACATAAACATCGTTGCTGCCAGTGCTGATAACGTCCTTCAGCACGCCGACAGCGTTTCCGCTTTCGTCAGCTACATCGCAGCCCAACAGGTCAGCCACATAAAATTCGCCTTCTTCAAGTTCCGGCAAATCCTCCGTGTTAATATACACCTTCTGGCCGCGCAGCATTTCGGCTTCGTTCATATTATTAACCTCACGGCACTTTATAAGCGCCATTCTTTTATGAAAACGGGCATTTGTCAAATGCAGCGTGCGCCCATCCTCCAAAAGCAGATAATCCAATTCAAGAAACTGTTCCGGATGCTCCGTTTGAGGCAATATACGAATATCGCCCCGCACACCGTGCGGAGCGACGATTGTTCCAATACAAACCTGTTTATCCATTAGTCGCGGAAGGCAATGATTTTGCCGTCTTCGGTAAGGATTTCCGCTCTTGCAAGAGCGTCAAGGTCAGTACCTATTCCTATTTCAACGGTACGTTCCAAAGTACCATGGCCTATTTCTGCGCCGATTTCCAATGCTTCAGCACGTTTCAGTCTTGCTTCGGCTTCAGCCTTGGCTGCCTGGCGTTTGCTTCTTTCAGCATCAATCTGGCTGCGCAGCGCCGGCAGCACGCTTAAATCACCGGCGGCCTGTGCAAGGGCCTTTTTAGCCTGGAATTCAAAATGCTCAAGTTCCAGATCCATCTTTTTTATAGTATCTTGGACATCGCCAATAATTTTCATTTTTAAATCTTCGGTTACTTTTGCTTTAACAGCAACAGGTACCCTGACAAACATTTTATCCATTATCAGCCCATCCTTTAGACGATCTCTACAATCACTTTTACATTCTCGCGGGTAGCTACTGCTTTCATAACAGTGCGGATTGCCTTGGCAATGCGTCCCTGTTTGCCAATAACCTTGCCCATATCTTCAGGAGCAACATGGAGGCGGAGAACCGTGGTTGTACCTGTGGTTTCCTCCTCCACTACTACTGCAGACGGATTGCTGACCAAAGACTTGGCCATAACTTCTACCAATTCTTTCATGTCAATCACGCCTCATTTCATTTTGCTTTAGATTCAGCATATTTTTTCATGATACCGCCTTTGCTGAAAAGGTTTTTAACAGTATCAGTCGGCTGTGCGCCTTTAGCCATCCAGGAGAGAGCTTTTTCCTCATCAATTTTAACGGTAGCCGGTTCAGTGGTGGAATCGTAGTAACCGATGCTTTCAATGATACGGCCGTCACGCGGAGAACGGGAATCTGCAACTACAACACGGTAGAAAGGAGCTTTTTTAGCGCCCATGCGTTTTAAACGGATTTTAACTGCCATTTTATTTTCACCTCCTCCAATTGGATTTTATAATTTATTAGTGCATAAAAGGAAGCTTGAAGCCGCCTTTTGAAGCAAACTTTGCCATACCGCGCATCTGTTTCATCATCTTTTTGCTTTCTTCAAACTTTTTCAGCAAACGGTTAACATCCTGCACGCGCATGCCGCTGCCTGCGGCTATGCGTTTGCGCCTGCTGCCGTTGATGATTTCGGGATTGCGCCTTTCCTTAATGGTCATGGACTGAATAATGGCTTCGATGTGGGCAAATTCCTTTTCGTTCACATCTGTTTCTTTCAGCTTTTGTGCTATGCCGCCCATACCGGGAATCATGCCGAGAATATTTTCCAGCGGGCCGAGCTTTTTAATCTGCTGCATCTGTTCAAGGAACTGCTCGAGCGTAAACTCGTTTTTGCGCAGTTTCTTTTCCATCTCCAGCGCTTTGGCCATATCGGTGGTGGACTGCACCTTTTCAATAAAGGTTAAAATATCGCCCATGCCAAGGATACGCGAAGCCATGCGGTCCGGATAGAAAGGTTCCAGGGCGTCAAGTTTTTCGCCCATACCTACAAACTTAACGGGGCGTCCGGTAACGGCTTTTACGGAGAGCACCGCGCCGCCTCTGGCGTCACCATCAAGTTTGGTAACAATCAAACCGTCAATGCCCAAATCGTTATTGAAACTTTCGGCAACGGTTACGGCATCCTGGCCGGTCATTGCGTCAACAACCAGGAGGATTTCGTGCGGCGAAACAGCCGCTTTAATGTTGCGCAGTTCGCCCATCAGTTCTTCATTGATATGCAGGCGGCCTGCGGTATCTATAATGACGGTATCGTAATTCATGCTGTGTGCTTTTGCCATTGCTTCTTTGGCAATTTCCACAGGCGATACCTTGTCACCAAGCGTAAATACCGGAATATTAAGCTGCGCGCCCAAAACTTCCAGCTGTTTTATAGCTGCCGGGCGGTAAACGTCGGCCGCAACCAGCATGGGATGCTTGCCTTTTTTGCGCAGCATATTGGCAAGTTTGCCGGCCGTGGTGGTTTTACCTGCGCCCTGCAAGCCTACCAGCATAATAACCGTCGGCGGTTTCGGAGAAACTGCAAGTTTGCTCTGCGTGCCGCCAAGCAGTTTGGTAAGTTCTTCATTAACAATTTTTATAATCTGCTGGCCGGGTGTTAAGCCTTCGTTAACAATTTCGCCAACAGCGCGTTCGCGGATGGTTGCTACAAAATCTTTTACAACCTTAAAGTTAACGTCCGCTTCCAGAAGCGCCATGCGCACCTCACGCAGCGGAGCCTTTAAATCGTCTTCAGTTATCTTGCCGCCGTTGCGGAACATTCTGATAGCTTTTTGCAAGCGTTCAGATAAATTTTCAAAAGCCATTTTTACCTGCCTCCGGCTTACGAATCTTTAAGCAGATTTTTCAGCCTTTTAAGTAACTCTGTATTATTCGTTTCCATATATCCGTCAAGCAGCCTGCATGCCTCCATGCGCAGCAGCTGCTGTTTTTCTTCGCGTTCCAGAAGCTTCATTTTGGTTTCGTAGCGTTCCAGAATCTGCTCTACGCGGTGTATCAAATCATGTACGGCCTGCCGCGATACATCAAGCTCTGCGGCAATTTCAGCCAGTGACAGGTCATCACAAAAATATAGTTCCATGCAGCTTTGCTGTTTGGCCGTCAAAAGCGGCCCGTAAACATCATACAGCCTGCCGAGGCGTATTCTCTGCTTAAAACTGTCATCCAGCATAACGATACCCGTACCTTCTTAATTAAGTCAACGTATGTATTATACATAAACAGGCACAGGCTGTCAAGTGTTTTTACTTGTCAGTATTAAATAATGCGTCAACAAATTTTTCTGGTTCAAACGGGCGGAAATCCATAATGCCTTCACCGACGCCAATCCATTTAACGGGCAGCCCCAGTTCTTCGCGGATGGCGATAACCACGCCGCCTTTTGCCGTGCCGTCAAGCTTTGTCAGCACAACGCCGGTAACATTGGCGGTTTCTGTAAATACTTTGGCCTGCGTAATGGCGTTCTGCCCGGTTGTGGCATCCAGCACCAAAAAGGTTTCGTGCGGTGCTTCCGGAATTTCGCGCTTGATAACACGATGAATTTTTTCCAGTTCGTTCATCAGGTTGGCCTTGTTATGCAAACGCCCTGCCGTGTCGATAAACAGAATATCTGCCTTGCGGGCGATTGCCGCTTTCATGGCATCAAAAACAACTGCAGCCGGGTCCGCGCCTTCTGCGTGCTTGATAACATCGCAGCCGGCGCGCTTGCCCCAGATTTCCAGCTGTTCGGAAGCAGCGGCGCGGAAGGTATCGGCAGCGGCAATCATAACCTTATAGTTAAGCAGGTGGAAATAATTTGCCAGTTTGCCGATGGTGGTGGTTTTGCCAACGCCGTTAACGCCTACAACAAGAATAACGGTAGGAGTGCCGCTGATGCGCGTGCGCTGGCCTTCTTCCGTAAGCATCTGCGTAAGATATTTCTTTAAAAACGGAACAACATCTTCCGTTCCCTTAATTTCTTTTTTGCGTGCTGCCTGGCGCACAGCTTCAATAAGTTTTTCTGTTGTTTTTGCGCCGACATCGGCACTTAAAAGAATCATTTCCAGTTCGTCAAGAAAATCATCGTCAATCTCTGCGGACATGCCAACCAGAACTTCAATGCGTTCCGTAAAATTCTTTCTGGTTTTTTGCAGCCCGTCTTTCAATCTCTCAAAAAAGCCCATCATTTTACTCCTTTTCCGTTAGCTTTACAGATAATAATTTTGAAACACCGGATTCTTCCATAGTTACGCCATGCAGTACATTGGCGGCTTCCATAGTGCCTTTGCGGTGTGTAATGACAATAAACTGAGTGTTTTCGGCATAAGCCGTTAAAAAGCGTGCAAAACGGTCTACATTGGCTTCGTCAAGCGCCGCGTCAATTTCGTCCAAAATACAAAACGGTGCCGGGCTGTAGCTTAACAGCGCAAAAAGCAGCGCAATTACCGTCAGCGCCCTTTCGCCGCCGCTTAACAGATACAGGCTTTGCAGCTTCTTGCCCGGAGGCTGCACTTCTATATCAATACCACTCGAAAGCACGTCACCCGGGTCGGTAAGTTTTAAATAAGCCGTACCGCCGCCAAACAGTTTTACATAACATTCCGAAAAATAAACGTTTATTTTGGCAAAAGCCTCTTTAAACCTTTTGCTCATGCCGGAATTAATTTCACTGATAACGCTTTCAAGATTTGCTTTGGCGCCTGCAAGGTCGTCATACTGTTTCTGCAAAAACTCAAAACGCTCTTTAACGGCGGCATACTGTTCAATAGCGGCCGCGTTAACAGGCCCAAGTTCTTCAATTCGCCTTTGCAGGCTCAATTCCTGCCTGCGCAGCGAGCTGTCGCCTGCTTCAAGCAGTGCTTCCTTATGTGCTTCTTCAAGCGTCAGGCCATAATCGCTTTCAAGCTGCTGCAATACGTGTTCGTATTCGGCATTTTGTTTTACGCTTTCCAGCGCAGCCTGGTTGCGTTTCTTTTCGGCTTCTTCCAGCGCTTTCTGCGCCTGCGCAAGTTCCAAAGCCGCTTTTTCCTGCCTTGCGGCAATTTCTATGCGTTTGGCAGTAAATTCTTCCCTGCCGCCGCTGATAACGTTTAATTCTGCCATCAGTGCTTCTGTCTGATGCGCCAGTTCCGACTTTTTATTTTCGCTTTCGGCAATGGAATTTTCCAAATTCTGCTGTTCGTTTTCATTGGCAAGAACTTCGCGCTGCAAGCGTTCCATTTCACCGTCAAGCTGGTGCATGCGCTCTGCCATCATGGTTGTTTTGGCAGTAGTCGCTTCGCTTTCCACGCGTGCATCCTGCAGCTGCCTGCGGATGCTTTCAAGCTCACTGCTTTCTGCCTGCATTTTTTTTTGCAAGGCATCAAGATGGCTTTTGCTCTCCGTATCTTCTTTTTCTATTTCTGCAAGCTGCGGGCGCAGTTCCTGCAATTTGCCGCGCGCTGCCAAATATTCTTCCGCCGCTGCTGCACGGTCATCCAAAAGCACTTCCAAATTTCTGCTCATGCGCTGCTTTTCAGCTTCTGCACGGCTTAAGCCGGAGGTTATTTCGGCACGCCGTACGGCATATTTTTGCAGTTCAGCCTTTAAAGCGTTCAGCTTGGTGCTGTACTCTTTAATAACTTCTTCCGCCGCTTCCGCCTGCTCCTGATAGCCGAGCAGTTCATGGCGGAGTTCTTCTTCCTGCCGGGCAAGCGTTTCTATTTCCTTAACGCGCGATAAAAAGCCTGCTTCCTTCTGCTGCCTGCTGCCGCCCGTAAGCGAACCGCCGGCATTTACAACGTCACCCTGCAAGGTAACCACACGTATACGGAAACCGCTTCTGCGTGCTGCCTCAAGCGCCGCATCCATATCCTGCGCTACCAGCACACGCCCCAGCAAAAACTTAAATACCTGCTCAACATCTTGCCCGCAGCTTATAAGTTCATCGGCAAAGCCAAGAACGCCCGGCATTTTTTTCAGCTGCTTGTCCTCCGCTTTGCGCGGATAAGTTTTTATGGTATCAAGCGGCAGAAAAGTTGCTCTGCCATATTTATGCTGTTTTAAATAGCCGATTGCCGCCTTTGCCGCTTCGGCATCGCGCATTACTATATTCTGCGAAGCCGCTCCCAAGGCGGTTTCAATCGCCGTAACGTACTGCGCGTCAACACTAATCAGTTCTGCGGCAACGCCAATTACTCTCCCGCGCCAGCTTTCTTCCGCACGCAGAACCGCTTTAACGCCGTAGCCGAAGCCCTCATACGCCTTCTGCATATTATTTAATACATTCTGGCGGCTTTCGAGTGCTGTAATTCTGCGCTGGCAGTCATTATATTTCTGGCGTACAGCGTTTAAGGCTGTATTTTCGTCTGCCAGCTTATGCGCCAGCTCCGCACTGCTGCGCTGAGAAAGCTGCACATTGTTTTCAAGGTCAGCCTGGTTTTCCAGCAATTTGCGGTAGGCTGCGTCCTGTTTTGCAAGTTCACCTTCTGTTTCTTCTATGTTCTTTTTTAAAGCCTCACGCCTGCGCATGCGCTGCTCCTGTTCAGTTTCCAGCGTGCGTATCCTGTTGCGCAAATCAACCATTCGGCGCATGGTGTCAAACGCTGCGTCTTTCAGGCTTTCGGCTTCCTGCCGGGCTTTTTGTACAAGCGCTTCTTTTTCTTTCTGCCCAAGCGTAAGTTTTTGCACCAGCAAACCTGCCGCCGTCTGCTTTTTCTCCAAAACATCATATTCATCAGTTAAGGAAACAAGCTGTTTTTCAAGGCTTGCAACCTGCTGTTCCAGTTTTTCGTTTTGCTGGCTTAAACGCACGCCTGCCTTACGGCTCTGCAAAATGCGTTCTTCCAAAACCGCGCCCTGC
The DNA here is from genome assembly GCF_023336935.1 of Phascolarctobacterium sp. ET69. GTDB lineage: Bacteria > Bacillota > Negativicutes > Acidaminococcales > Acidaminococcaceae > Fusicatenibacter_A > Fusicatenibacter_A intestinipullorum. The sequence continues at coordinate 36,509 of NZ_JAMBLR010000001.1, read as the reverse complement.
CCGCGCACTTTTTCCAGCGCAGTTTCTTTGGCTTTTATATCGTCCTGTAATTTATTGTAATTTTCGCTTAAAGCATCTGCTTCCTGCTGCAGCTGTGCGCATAACGCCTGCTGCCTGCCTGCCGCTGCCGCATTTTGGGCAACTTCCCGTTCCAAAGCAGCGTCTTTTTCTTCCTGTTGGGCGCGCGCCTGTTCAAGCACATCTATTTTGCGCACAAACTGCGTTAAACGGCAGGTGCGCAGTTCTCCTGCCAAAACATTATACTGTTCCGTTTTAGCTGCCGCTTCTTTTAAAGGTTCAAGCTGCGATTCCACTTCCGTTTTTATGTCATTAATACGCGTCAGGTTGGCTGCCGTATCGTCCAAACGCCGCGCCGCATCTTTTTTGCGCAGGCGGTATTTAACAATGCCTGCCGCTTCTTCAAATAAATTGCGCCTTTCTTCCGGGCGGCTGTTTAAAATTTCGTCTATTTTATTCTGCCCGATAATGGAAAGTGAACCGCGCCCAAGCCCTGTATCGGCAAACAGGTCAATTATATCCTTCAGGCGGCAGTTCTTTTTATTAATGGCATATTCGCTGTCGCCGTCGCGGAACACGCGGCGTGTAATGCTTACTTCGTCAAAATCAAGCCCCAGGCGGTGATCGCTGTTGTCAAAGTTCAGCGTAACTTCCGCTACGCCAAGCGCGCGTCTTTTACTGCTGCCGCTGAAAATAACGTCTTCCATTTTGCTGCCGCGCAGATATTTGGCGCTCTGTTCGCCCAGCACCCAGCGCACGGCATCGGAGATATTGCTTTTGCCGCTGCCGTTAGGGCCGACAATTGCCGTTATGCCGCTGCCAAAATCAAGTTCTATTCTGTCGGCAAACGATTTAAAGCCGTATGCCGAAAAAGATTTTAAATGCACGTAATCACCCGTTCCAAAAGTCTTAATACTTTATTTTATCATACTTTATAATATATTGTCTTGTTTATTTAAAAACTTTGACAGCTTAAGTTAATTAAGCTAAAATTAAAAAGTAACCACAGGCAATTAATTTAAACGGAGATGAAAAAATGGACAGTTTTAAACTTATTAACGATTTTTTAACTTTTAACGGCCGTTTGGAAAAGAAGCCGTTTATAAGAAGATACTTAATTGTTTTTGTGCTGACTTATGCACTGATGACAATCGGGCGCGCCATGAACATGCCGCTTCTTGTAGCCGCATCGTCCGTCTTTGTTATTCCGCAGATGTCGCTGGCGGTAAGGCGCTGCCACGATATCGGGCTCAGCTGGGCGAAAACAGTTTTGGTTCTCGTAGGGCTTATTATTCCGCTTGTTTCACTCGTTTCCCTCGTTTTTCTCTGCTGGGGCAAAAGCGACCCTTACCGCAACCAGTTCGGCTGATTTAAAACTTAAAACATTGCATTTAATGCACAAAACCGGGCCTGCCACAAAGCAGTACCCGGTTTATTTTTCAGCTTATTATTTTATTTGTTCTGGTCTGCCTGAGCCTGGTCTTTCGGCGGCTGAGGCGGAACAATAGCAATATTTAAAAGCAGCGGTTTTTCGTTATTTACGGCAAAATCGGCAATTACCATCATTACTTTGCCGCCATCAAAGCCTGCACCGTAAACCAAACGGTCAATGCCCGGTCTTTTAATAACGTTAACAAGCTGTTTTTCTTTAAAAGCACCTAAATCTTTAGTAATGCTTGCTTTATATTCATTGAATTTGGTTTCATCAAAATTAGCTTTCATGTCATCGCTTAAAATTGAAGAAACATTTTTGTAAGAAGACGCGTTCAAAAACTGATCTACCATTTTAGCTTCCGCATCAAGCACACTGCCGTCGCTGGCGAAGCAGGCAGAAGATACGCACATCACAAGCATCATCACAATCAATAAAATTTTTTTCATTGAAGAACCTCCCTTAAATTTGTCTTTCACTATTATAGCACAAAATACCGTAAAAAAAGCAGGTGAATTCATTTTTCACCTGCTTTTCACACATTTTTTATAAACCTTTTTCAATTCTTTCCATGGCTTCAATGGTATTTTCCCTGCTGCCAAAAGCCGTCAGGCGGAAATAACCTTCACCCATGGAACCAAAGCCTGCGCCAGGAGTGCCGACAACAGCCAGCTTCTCCAGCAGATAATCAAAGAATTCCCAGGAACCCATGCCGTTGGGGCACTGCATCCAGATATACGGGGAATGTGTGCCGCCGTAGAATTTAATGCCTTTTTTGGTAAGCGCTTCCGACATAATGCGTGCATTTTCTTTATAAAAAGCCAGCATTTCGCGGCACTGTTTCTGGCCTTCAGGGCTGAAAACAGCTTCTGCGCCGCGCTGAATAATATACGGAACGCCGTTAAACTTGGTAGTCTGGCGGCGCAGCCACATTTTGTTCAGTGACATTTCCCTGCCGTCTTTGGTTTTGCGTACCAAATCATGCGGCACAATAGTATAACCGCAGCGGGTGCCGGTAAAGCCGGCAGTTTTGGAAAGAGAGCACAGTTCAATTGCACATTTTTTAGCGCCTTCAACAGCAAAAATGCTGCGCGGAATTTCAGGGTCACTGATAAAGGATTCGTATGCAGCATCATAAAGAATAACCGCATCGTTTTTCAGCGCATAAGCCACCCATTTTTCCAGCTGTTCTTTGGTGTAAACAGCGCCGGTCGGGTTATTCGGCGAGCACAGATAAATAATATCAGCTTTTACACTGTCATCCGGCATCGGCAGAAAATCATTTTCGGGTTTGCCCTGCATGTAAATAATTTTGCGCCCGCACATTACGTTGGTATCAAGGTATACCGGGTAAACCGGGTCCGGAATTAAAATTACATTGTCATTGCTGAAAATATCGGTCATATTGCCGCAGTCGCTTTTAGCACCGTCGCTGACAAAAATTTCGTCACTGGCAACGGATACGCCAAAGCCTGCATAATATCTGGCAATAGCTTCGTGCAGAAAATCATAACCCTGTTCCGGCCCATAGCCGCGGAAGGTTTCCTTTACGCCCATTTCGGCAACTGCTTTTTGCATTGCTTCAATAACGGCAGGTGCCAGCGGCAAAGTTACATCGCCGATACCCATTTTTATAATTTTCTTTTCCGGGTGGGCTGCCGTAAATTCTGCCACCTTATGGGCAATTTGCGAAAACAGGTAACTTTCTTTTAAATTGCAGTAATTTTGGTTAACAAAAGCCATTCATACTCCCCCATTAATAATAAATATATAAAATTTTATTTGGAAACAATTTCGTCCGGAATATCAATTACTCCGTCAAAAACCAAAGTGGCAGGCCCTTTTAAAATAACGCTGTCATCTTTGCGGTAGGTTACTTTAAGTTCGCCGCCCTTGGCAATAACTTTTAATTCTTCATCACGTTTGCCGGCGTTATTAAGAGTTACGCAGGCTACCGCAACAGCGCAGGCGCCGGTGCCGCAGGCCCAGGTTTCGCCGCTGCCGCGTTCCCATACGCGGAATTTTACGGTATTTTTATCAATTACCTGTACAAATTCGGTATTTACGCCTTCCGGGAACAGTTTGTGATGTTCAAACAAAGGCCCTAATTTTTCAAGGTCAAGGCTGTCCACATCATCAACAAAAGTTACAAAATGCGGGTTGCCCATAGATACGGCAGTACCGTTATAAACAACGTCTTCCGCAATTACAAGCCCCTGGTCAACAAATACAAAATGGTCGCTAATCATCGGAATATCCGTGCATTTTAAAACAGGTTTGCCCATATCGACGGAAGCTTCTGCAACTTTGCCGTCTTTTAAGGTTACGTCAATAGTTTTAATGCCGGATAAGGTTTCTATCGTAAAAGTGGTTTTATCGGTTAATCCTTTATCATAAACATATTTTGCCACGCAGCGGATGCCGTTGCCGCACATTTTGCCCTCGGAAGCATCGGCATTAAACATACGCATTCTGAAATCAGCCTTATCGGAAGGCATAATTAAAATAAGGCCGTCGGAGCCGATACCGAAACGCCTGTGGCTTACATATTCGGAAACAGCACCGGGATTGGGCACTTCTTTTTCCATGCAGTTTACATAAACATAATCATTGCCGCAGCCGTGCATTTTGGAGAATTCCATTTTCATTTTCAATTCCTCCTGTTATAAACGGACTTATCAGTAATTAAAAACGGCGCTCAGAGCTGAACGCCGCTGTCCTCTATCAAGTATACTATGAGCATAAAATACAGTCAACTTAATAAATAGTTTTTTCTGTCTGCTCTGCAAATTTTTTAAAAGTTACAATGGTTTCGTCGCGCTGCTGCTGCTCCAAATCCAGCACCTGCACATCTTTGCAGCCGCCTTCAATAAACTTATAAATAAAATCATCGCGGAAGCCGATATCAGCAGCATCCTCCGCAGTGTTGCCATAATAAACCTTTTTTATGTTAGCCCAGATTGTAGCCGAAAGGCACATCGGGCAGGGATAACAGGAAGTATAAAGTTCGCAGCCGGTTAAATCGAAGGTTTTTAAATTATGGCAGGCATCGCGGATAGCCTGCATTTCCGCATGGCAGGTAGGGTCATTATTTTTTAATACTTCGTTATGGCCGGTTCCTACTATAACTCCGTCTTTAACAATAACAGCGCCAAACGGTCCGCCGTCTTTGCTGATAATGTTCTTTTCTGCTTCAGCAATAGCTTTTAACATAAATTCATGCATTTTTGCGTTCTCTCCTGTTTGTGCATTTTCATGCGCCCAGCAAAAATTGGTCATTCCAAGCATTAATAAAAGTACCGTCAAAAATTTTTTCATAACAAGCCTCCGCTCTTTAATTGCTGTGTTCAGCAAATTTAGCCTTCATAATTTTTTTATAGGCTTCAACGCCAGGCTGGTCAAAAGCATCTACATTGGCAAGTTCGCCTTCATAAGCCACGCTGAGCATTAAAAAGTAGAACAGCTCGCCTAAATGATAGGCATTCATTTCCGGCAGAACATAACGCGCATTAAAACGTCTGTCGCCGTTCAAGGCTTCCGCATTGGAATCAAGCGCCATTGCCAAAGCATCGGACATATTAAGCCCATTGTACTTTTTAAACGCAGGTTCTTCAAAAGGCATGCCAAGCACAATATCGCCCGGCATATTTTTTATCTGCAAAAACTGTACAACTTTATTGCGTATGCCATCCTGATGCAGCTGCGTCTGCGCGTGCATATCGGTTGTGCCTACGGCAGGTACCGGAGTGCGGCCGTAATAAACGGTTTCACCGTTTCTGTTGTGCTTTTTGCCGAGCGATTCGGCCAGGAGCTGCACATACCACTGCCCCAGCGACCCCAAACGCTCGCCGTAGCCCATAAACACTTCTATGTGGCAGCCGTACCTTTCAGAAGCAATATATTTTAATGCGGCGTTCATTAAAGCCGGATTGGCGTACACATCATCCATACGGCAGGCTTCTTCCATATCTCCCGCACCTTTAAGCAATTCTTCCACGTTCATGCCGATAGCGGCAGCCGTAACAAGCCCCGGATCCGTAAGCACGCTGAAACGCCCGCCAATGCCGTTTTTAATATCAAAGCACCGCCAGCCATGCTTCTGTGCCAGCGCAAACAGCGGCGAACCAGCTTCGGGATTACGGTCTGTAACGGCGGTAACTTCGGTATCGAACATAACGCTTTTATTGCACGCTTCATAAAAATAAATAAACGAAGCCAGCGTTTCGAGCGTTGAACCGGATTTGGAAATCGGCACCAGCATTACCTTAAAGCGTTTTTTCTTAGGCCAGGCATGTACCGACCAGTAACGCAGCTCGTTCATAATTTCTTCGCACTGGCCTGCGTCCAAATTGTTACCGGAAAAATAGATGCGCGGATATCCGTTGCGGCGTTTTTCACCCATGGAGTTCCAGCTCGGCCCGGCGCCAATATCAAACAATACCTTATTGCCCAAATACGAGCCGCCAACACCTAAAAATACAACCGCATCAACATTCGTGCGCAAATAATCGCCAAACTCTTTTAATTTCTGCAAAGATACCGGCGTATTGGGATTGCCGTTTTTTATTTCCGGCAAACGCGTAAAATATACGGGTTCAGGCGTGCCATCTTTCGAAAGATGCTTATAGGCCGTGCCGCTGGCGCGCATTTCGTTAACTGCGTCACGGGCTTTTTGCATGGCAGTTTCCATTTCCTGCAAATCTTCTGTTTTAATTCTGCCTTCACCCAACATGTTGGTATAATCAAAAACAAAACCGCTGTTTAAAACAAGCTTATTTGCAAATTCCACGTACTCACCATCCGTAAAGTTATTTTTGTGCTACACGTACTTCAAACATGCGCTGCCACGGCAGATTAAACTTATATTCGTCAACGGTTTTTTCCGTCATAAGCGGCGCTGCGGTATTTTTCATTTCTTTTGCAATCAACTTTTCTGCCGCTACAAGCTGCTCGCTGTTAAGCCCGCTGTTCGGCCAGTGATTGGGCCAGATTAATTCTGCCGATACTTTCATGCGTACATTGGCCTGATAAGCCCAGTCATCAAGATAACGTATATTAAGCAGATTATCTTTGCCAGCTTCCGTCATACGCGGTGCCAAAAGCCCCTGCGACAGAGCAAAGCCGATAGTATTTCCGGCAGTGTTCCAGCCGCCGTAGGCAGCTATCCTGTAAGCCTTGCCTTCATTAAAAAGTTCTTTTACCAGCGCATTATCCGCGCCGTTGCCATAGGCAATATCGGCAACCGCAACAGGCTTATTCTGCTGCATAAAATAATCCAGTTTTTTCATAAAGCGTTCCTGCTGTCTGGTTACGGTACCATTATTTGAAGGCGCCGAAGCCTCGAGCGTTACTCCGCTTGCCGGAGTGTTTACCAAAAGCACCATATCCGCACGGTGCAGGTATTTTGTAGGCCAGCCGCCAACGGCGTGAATATGTTCATTTACGCTAATATCCACGGGGTCATCTTCATACGAAGGAATGGTATTTTTGCCTTTGCCATCGCCATACGCTGCAAAAACCATAGGAATATCATAGCTTAAACGGTTTGCCGCCCTGTTTAAAAGCACCATGCCAAGCTGGTCGGCACCGGCAAAAAAGCGGATGCGTTCTTTCGGCAGCTCGCTTACAAGAATGCCCATTTTGCGTGCTTCCTTATGTGCCTGTGAAAACTGTGCCGTATCGTCGCGGCCAATCAGCATGTAATCAAAGTCGCCGCTTTCCACGCCATGCAGCAAAAGTTCCGTCATTTCAATATTTAAGGCACGGCGTTTCATATTATCGGCGCGCACCTCAGCCGGAATTTCTTTTCTCAATCGTTTTAAATCTTTGCGTTCACGCCTTGTTATTTCTTTTAAATCTTCCCTGTCTTCAAGCTCGCCAAGCTGAAAAATGCGGCTGCCCCATTCGGCATAATACGGCGGTTCCACAGGTGCCGCACTGGCACGCGGCGAACGCATAATAGTTGTAAAAACATAAACCAGCGGGTCGCCGCCAAGGTCCTTTAAGCTTACAAGGCGTTCGGCGCGTTCTTTCAAAACTTCGCGGTCAATATGGTGCGTGCGCGAATCCACAAGCCCGCCGTACAGCATGGCGTCGGAAGACACAATAACGGCATTTGCCAGCGGCGCACGTTCTGCCAGCCATTCATACAGCTTATCCGGATTGCCGCTGCGGTGATTGGAAGCAATATATTCTTCCGGCGGCGTTTCAACGTTCCAGCCTGCTGCCTGCATGCTGTTTACGGAATACTCCAGGCATACCGGGCGGTTATCGAGCGGCACAAATAAAATAGTGCCCCTGCCTGCCGCTCCGGCCGTATTTAAAAGCGTTAAAAATAATATGCAGCATATAAAAGAAAGTAATTTTCTTAACATTGGCAAAATCCTTTCGGGTTATATATAAAAAATCTCCTGCTGTAAAATTCTACAAGCAGGAGAAAAATCCTTTAAGTTTTTACTGTTTGCCTAAATTAAAGCGGCTTAAAAAGTCCTTGGTGCGCTGGTTTTTAGGCGCAGAGAAAATTTCTTCCGGACTGCTTTCTTCTGCGATAACACCCTGGTCAATGAAAATTACTCTCGAAGATACATCACGCGCAAAAGCCATTTCATGCGTTACAATTACCATCGTCAGGCCTTCGTCGGCAAGCTCTTTCATAACAGCCAAAACTTCGCCAACCATTTCAGGGTCAAGCGCCGAAGTAGGTTCGTCCATTAAAAGCACTTCCGGTTCAAGCGCCAAGGCACGGGCAATGGCAACACGCTGTTTCTGCCCGCCGGAAAGCTGATGCGGCTTGGCATTGATGTAACTTGCCATGCCGACATGTTCCAAATACTTCATTGCCGTACTGTGTGCCGTATCCTTATCTTTGCCGAGCACTTTAACCTGCCCGACCATACAGTTTTCAAGCACAGTCATATTATTGAACAGGTTGAACTGCTGAAATACCATACCTACTTTGGTACGGTACAAAGCAAGGTTTTTAAAGCTTTCCAGTACATTTTGCCCGCGGTAGGCAATAACGCCGCCCGTAGGCTGCTCCAAAAAGTTAACGCATCTGATAAGCGTGGATTTGCCGCTGCCGGAAGGGCCGATAATACAAACAACGTCACCTTTTTTTACATCAAAACTGATGCCTTTTAAAATTTCACGTTCACCAAACTGTTTTTTTAAATCCTGAACGGACAACAGCAATTCTTTTTCGTCTGCCATTTCTGTTACCGCCCTTTCTTGTTAGTTACCTGAAAATGGCCGCACGGGTCAGCCATGGGGTCATACTCTACCAGCTGATAGTCTTTCGGGCCGTCCATTTTGCTTTCCAGCCAGCGTAAAATTCTGGAAGCCGTAAAAGTCATAATAAAATAAATTACGCAGGTAATGAAGAAAATTTCAAAGTATCTGTAATAAACGCCTGCCGCCGATTTAGAAGCAAAATAAAGCTCTGTAACGGAAATAACGTTCAATACGGAAGTATCTTTGATATTGATAATAAGGTTGTTGCCAATCTGCGGCATAATATTGCGCAGAGCCTGCGGCAAAACTACATAGCGCATGGTCTGGAAATGGTCCATGCCAATGGCAACGGCAGCTTCTCGCTGGCCTTCATCAATTGATTCAATGCCGCCGCGCACAGTTTCTGCCATGTACGCACCGGTATTAATGGAAACAACAAGGAAACCGGCAAACATTGCCGACATATCAATATCAAACAGGCTCATCGCACCATAATATACAACCATTGCCTGTACTATCATTGGTGTACCGCGAAAGATTTCTACGTAAGAAGATAAAACGGCTTTCAAACCTTTAACAAGTGCCTGTTTAAAAGAACTGCCGTTGGGGTCTTCGGGAATTGTCTGGCAGATGCCTACTGCAAGACCGATTACACAGCCGATAAATGTACCGACCAGTGCCAAAAGAAGGGTTACGCCTGCGCCCTGCAAAAGAGTGGCGCCGTATTCATTCAGCAGAAAAACTACCCACGAAAAGAAAGAATCGGGCATTGTAGCCATAATTTAACCACCTAACATTAAGTCATTAATACAATCGAAATAAATACGGAAAGAAGGGGACGGATTAAACCGGCCCCTTAAAAAGCATAAGTTAAATATTATTTTGCCAGCGGCTGTTTCTGAATAGCTTCATCCATCATTTTATCGAAATCAGCAGGGGTCATTTTGCCAAGAACTGCGTCCATAGCGTCTTTCAGTTCTTTGTTGCCTTTTTTAATGGCAATGCCGATTTCAACATCTTCTTTGGAAGTTTTAAAGCCTTTGTCTTCCGGGAACTGGAGAACGGTCAGTTCGGGGTTTGCAAAAGCAGCAGCTTTGGCAGTCGGAATATCGGTTACGATAAGGTTGCATTTACCGGAGGTTAAAGCAACAATCATGCCCGGTACATTGTCGATGGCAGGCAGTTTGTTAACTTCCGGAACCTGGTCAATCTGATCATACCAGATGGTGTTCAGCTGGCTGGTAGCAGTTGCGCCGCGCAGTTCTTCAACGCTGGTTGCCTTTGCCTGCGGGGTGTCTTTTCTAACCAGTGCAACTACATTTGCATAATAATACGGTTTGGTAAAGTCTACGGACTGTTTGCGTTCGGAGGTAATTGACATACCTGCGATTGCAGCGTCAATTTTGCCGCTTACAACAGCCGGTGCAAGGCCGTCCCATTCAATTTTCTGGATTTCCAGTTCAGCGCCCATGGAGTCGGCAAGTTTTTTGGCCATCATTACGTCATAGCCATAAGCATATTCGTTGCTGCCCGCAATTTTTACGGCACCGCCGTCCGCACTGTTCTGAGACCAGTTATAAGGAGCGTAAGCACATTCCATGCCTACTTTTAAAACTTTTTTGTCTGATGCTTTATCGCCGCCGCAGCCTGCAGCAAAAATCATTGAAGCTGCCATTACGCCGGCAACAGCACAAAGAGCCAATTTTCTTAAATTCATATCAAACAGCACCTTCCTCTAAAAACATTATGAGATAATTTTACCTTTAGATTACAAATATGTCAATCAGATAAAATCAGTTTTACATTTTTATAATATTATTTTACGTAATTATTCATGCTGTTGTCTTTAAGAATAACGTCGTGTGCACCGCCTTCAACAATGGAAGTTGCAGATACCAGAGTAATTTTTGCTTTGGCCTGCAGTTCGGGGATATTAAGCGCGCCGCAGTTGCACATGGTGGAACGTACTTTGTTAAGGGTAAGGGTTACGTTGTCTTTCAGGCTGCCTGCATACGGGACATAGGAGTCAACGCCTTCTTCGAAGGAAAGTTTCTGTGCGCCGCCCAGGTCGTAGCGCTGCCAGTTGCGGGCACGGTTGCTGCCTTCGCCCCAGTACTCTTTCATGTAGTTGCCGTTGATGTTAACTTTGTTGGTCGGGCTTTCATCAAAGCGTGCAAAGTAACGGCCCAGCATCAGGAAGTCTGCGCCCATTGCCAGTGCAAGAGTCATGTGGTAATCGTAAACAATGCCGCCATCGGAGCAGATAGGCACATAAATGCCGGTTTCTTTATAATATTCGTCACGTGCTTTGGCAACTTCAATTACTGCGGTTGCCTGGCCGCGGCCGATACCTTTCTGTTCACGGGTAATGCAGATGGAGCCGCCGCCGATACCTACTTTAACAAAGTCTGCGCCGCATTCGGCAAGGAAACGGAAGCCTGCTGCGTCAACTACGTTGCCTGCGCCAACTTTTACGCTGTCGCCGTAATGTTCGCGAATCCATGCCAGAGTAATTTTCTGCCATTCGCTGTAACCTTCGGAAGAGTCGATGCAGAGTACGTCAACGCCTGCGTTAACCAGTGCCGGTACGCGTTCTGCATAGTCGCGGGTGTTAATGCCTGCGCCTACGATATGGCGTTTTTTGCTATCGAGAAGTTCCAGCGGATATTCTTTATGGGTTGCATAGTCTTTGCGGAATACCATGTACAAAAGACGGCCTTCGTCATCAATAATCGGCAGGGTATTCAGTTTGTTTTCCCAGATGATGTCGTTGGCTTCCTGCAAAGTGGTTTCTGCCGGAGCGGTAATCATTTCGCTGATAGGAGTCATGAATTCTTTAACTTTGGTATTCAAATCCATGCGGCTTACGCGGTAGTCACGGCTGGTAACAATGCCTTCCAGCTTGCCGTTAACGGTACCGTCGCTGGTAACGGCAACAGTGCTGTGGCCGGTTTTTTCCTTCAGGGCAATAATATCAGCCAGAGTGCTGTCCGGGCGGATGTTGGAATCGCTGCTTACAAAACCTGCACGGTGGGTTTTAACTCTTTCAACCATTGCAGCTTCGTCTTCAATGGACTGGGAACCGTAAATAAAGGAAATGCCGCCTTCTTTGGAAAGGGCAACTGCCATTTTATCATCAGATACAGACTGCATGATAGCGGAAACCAGCGGAATGTTCATGGTAATAGCAGGTTCTTCGCCTTTTTTGAATTTTACAAGCGGAGTTCTCAAATCTACATTTGCGGGAACGCATTCGCTGGAGGAATAACCGGGAACTAAGAGATATTCACTAAAAGTATGTGCGGGTTCATCGTAATAAAATGCCATTTTCATCCATCCTTTGCTTAAAATTTTATTTTTATGTATAAATTATTAACTGGTTAGGTGTATACAAAATGTCCCGGCGCATAAAGCGCAGGGACAAAATTTTATTTTTTCAATGCACGCCAGGCAATATCTTTGCGGTACTGCATATCTTTAAAGCTGATAACGGAAGCTGCTTTATAAGCACGTTCCTGCGCATCGGCAATATCCTTGCCCACTGCCGTAACGCCAAGCACACGCCCGCCTGCCGTTACCACGCTGCCGTCGCTGATTTTCGTTCCGGCATGGAACACGACTGTTTCCGGCATTTTGCCTGCTTCGTCAAGGCCGCTGATAGGATAGCCCTGCGCATAATGTTCCGGGTAACCTCCGGAAGCAAGCACTACGCATACGGCGGCTTTATCGTGCCAGCCTATGCTTACCTTGTCAAGTCCGCCGGTTGCGCAGGCCAGCATAATTTCAGCAAGGTCGCCGTCCAGAAGCGGCAGCACAACCTGCGTTTCCGGGTCGCCGAAACGGCAGTTAAATTCTACAACTTTAACCTCATCGCCGCAAACCATCAGGCCTGCATACAGGCAGCCTTTATAAGTTCTGCCTTCTGCCTTCATGGATGCAACAACAGGTTTTAAAATCTTTTCAACAGCGCGCAGGCGCAGAATATCGGTTAAAACCGGAGCCGGTGCATAAGTGCCCATGCCGCCGGTGTTGGGGCCTTTATCACCGTCAAAAGCGCGTTTGTGGTCCTGGGAAGCAATCATCGGCACAATGTGCTCGCCGTCGGTAAATGCCAGCAGCGACGCTTCTTCGCCCTGCATAAATTCTTCGATGACAACGCGTGCGCCCGCGCCGCCGAATTTATGCTGCTCGCCCATCATTTCGTCAATGGCTTCGTATGCTTCAGCTTCGGTCATGGCAACTACCACGCCTTTGCCGGCAGCAAGCCCGTCCGCCTTAATAACAATCGGCGCGCCTTTTTCCTTAACATAGGCTTTGGCGGTTTCCAAATCTTCGCAAACTTTAAAGAAAGCCGTCGGGATATTGTACTTGGCCATTAAATTTTTGGCAAATGCCTTGCTGCCTTCAAGTTCTGCCGCCGCTTTGGAAGGGCCGAACACAGCAAGCCCTCTTGCAGCAAAAACATCGGCAATACCGGCAACCAGAGTTGCCTCAGGACCTACAACAGTTAAATCAATGCCGTGTTCTTCGGCAAAATCTGCAACACTGTCAAGGTCATTTAAGTTAAGTTCAACACATTCGCATTTTTTTACAGCGGCAATGCCGGGGTTGCCGGGCGCTGCAAAAATCTTTTCAACCTGCCCGCTCTGCGCAAGTTTCCATGCCAGTGCATGTTCACGTCCGCCGCTGCCAATAAGTAATATCTGCATGATGCTTCTCCTTATTTGCCTTCGGCAAGCTGTTTTGTCAAATATGCGCTGATAGCCGCATCATATTCGGAAGTATGTGTAAATGCTTCTTTGGCCAGAGTTTTGCGGGTTTTCATATCGGCATCGCCATGCTGTTGCAGCATTGCAATAAGGCTGCTGTAACGTGCCGGGTTGGTAATAATAATAACATCGCGGAAGTTTTTGGCTGCCGCCCTTACCATTGCCGGGCCGCCGATATCAATGTTTTCAATGGCTTCGGCTTCGGTTACGCCGGGTTTGGCAATGGTTTCCCTGAACGGGTAGAGGTTTACAACAACAAGGTCAATCGGTTTAATGCCGTGTTCTTCCATGGCTTTTACATGTTCCGGGTTGCTGCGTACAGCAAGAATGCCGCCATGAATTTTCGGATTCAGGGTTTTTACCCTGCCGTCCATAATTTCCGGAAAACCGGTTACGTCACTAACATAAGTTACAGGAATGCCTGCGTCCTGCAAAGCTTTCATGGTACCGCCGGTAGAAATAATTTCCACGCCGATATCATGCAGAAACTGTGCCAGTTTAACAATGCCGGTTTTGTCGGATACGCTTAAAAGAGCTCTTTTTATTCTCATTTTCATTCACCCCACTACCGGAAGCACCTTTACGTGCCTTCCTTCTATTTGCAGCCTGCCCTCACTCCACAGCCTTACGGCTTCGGGCAATGCTTTGTGTTCCTGTTCCAAAATTCTGTCGGCCAGCGTGTCATGCGTGTCATCGTCAAGCACGGGCACTGCCTTTTGCAGAATAATCGGGCCGCTGTCGGTGCCTTCATCTACAAAATGTACGGTGCAGCCGGCAATTTTAACGCCGTAATTAAGCGCCTGGCCCTGCCCGTCAAGTCCGGGAAAACTCGGCAGAAGCGCCGGGTGGATATTAACGATTTTATGGTGCCAGTGCCCTACAAATTCCGGGCTTAAAATACGCATAAAGCCTGCCAGCACAACAAGCTCCGCACCGGCTGTTTCCAGCACGCCGGTAATTTTATTTTCAAATTCTTCTTTGGAAGCACATTCTTTGCGGTCAATGGCAACAGCCTTAATACCCGCTTTTTCTGCGCGTTCCAAAGCAAAGGCGTCCTTTTTGTCGCTGATAACAACTGTAATTTCAACATTAAGCGTACCTGCGGCAATCTCATCCATCAGGGCCTGCAAATTGCTGCCCCTGCCGCTAACAAGCACGCCGATTTTGCGCTTACTCACCGAAAACGCCGCCTTTCAGCACAGCCTTGCCGCTGCCTTCTATAATAGTACCGAGTTCGTAGAAGGTTTCACCGGCATTTTTCAGGTGTTCGCGTACAGCGTCAGCTTCTTCCGGAGCAACTACCAGCACCATGCCTACGCCCATGTTAAAGGTGCGGTACATTTCATGCCAGTCAACATTGCCCCATTCCTGTAATTTTTTAAATACAACAGGAACTTCCCATGCGCCTGCGTTAACGTCTGCATCGCAGTTTTCCGGCAAAATGCGCGGAATATTGTCATAAAAACCGCCGCCGGTAATATGTACCATGCCGTGCAGGTTGAATTTTTCAATCAGCGGCAGGCATACACGAGGATAAAGGCGGGTCGGTTTCAGAAGTTCTTCGCCCAAAGTAGTGCCGAATTCTTCAACCGGGGTATCCATGGTAAAGCCCATTACGTCAAAGCAGATTTTGCGCACCAGCGTAAAGCCGTTGGAATGTACACCGGCAGAAGGCAGTCCCAAAAGCACATCGCCCGGTTTAACTTTTTCTCCGGTAATCATTTTGCTTTTTTCTACCACGCCTACGCAGAAGCCTGCAATATCGTATTCGTCCTTGCCGTACAAATCGCTCATTTCGGCAGTTTCGCCGCCAATCAGCGCGCAGCCGGATTCTTTGCAGGCATTGGCAACGCCCTTAACAATCTGGGCAACCTTTTTGGCTTCCAGAGTTTCAATGGCGATATAATCGAGGAAGAACAGCGGTTCAGCGCCCTGCACGAGAATATCGTTTACGCACATGGCAACGGCGTCCTGGCCGATGGTATCATGTTTGTCAGCCATAAAAGCCAGTTTCAGTTTGGTACCTACACCGTCAGTGCCGCTAACCAGAACCGGTTCTTTGTATTTGCCGCTGTTTAAGGCAAACAAACCGCCGAAACCGCCAATATCGCCGATAACTTCGGGACGGTAAGTAGCCTGTACACTTGCTTTCATCAGTTCAACGGCTTCATTGCCGGCATCAATATTTACACCGGCGTCTGCATAAGTAAGTTGTTTCTTGGTTTCTTCGCTCATCATCGTCCTCCTGTATCAGCCTTCGTTTTCAAAAATATATTTAGAACCCTGCCTCAGGGTTTCTTCCGCATTATCCGGGTATTGGGCATTAAAGCAGGCATAGCACATTCCTTCGGGGTCCATGCAGTCCAAAGAACGCTTCAG
This sequence comes from Phascolarctobacterium sp. ET69, assembly GCF_023336935.1. Classification (GTDB taxonomy): domain Bacteria; phylum Bacillota; class Negativicutes; order Acidaminococcales; family Acidaminococcaceae; genus Fusicatenibacter_A; species Fusicatenibacter_A intestinipullorum. Next base: position 20,681 of record NZ_JAMBLR010000001.1, on the reverse strand, counting down.
GCCTTCCAGAGAAATGTAATGCAGCGAATCTGCACCAATATACTGGCGGATTTCTTCTTCCGTATGGGTAGAAGCAATCAGTTCCTTGCGCACACTGGTATCAATGCCGTAATAGCACGGGTCGGTTACCGGCGGGGAGCTGATGCACATATGCACCTCACGCGCACCGGCATCTTTTAACAGTTTTACTATTTTGCCGCTGGTTGTGCCGCGCACAATGCTGTCGTCAACTACAACCACGGATTTGCCCTTAATAACGCTTTCCACCGGGTTAAGTTTAAGCCTTACGGCGTTAAGGCGCTGTTTTTGGGTAGGCTGAATAAACGTTCTGCCTACATAGCGGTTTTTGGTTAAACCTTCCATAAACGGCACGCCGGATTCCAGGCTGTACCCTACTGCTGCTGCCGTGCCGGAATCCGGAACGGAAATTACAATATCAGCCTTGATATCTTTTGTTTCTTTGGCAAGTTCCCTGCCCATATTGATACGCGCCTGGTAAACAGACTGTTTGTCGATAACGCTGTCGGTACGCGCAAAATAAACATATTCAAATACGCAGTGCGCACGTTTTGCGGGCATGTTTTCTGCCCAACGGCTGCTTTTCGGCTCATCATGGTCGTTTTCAAATACCAGCATTTCGCCCGGTTCAACGTCGCGTACAAATTCGGCGCCTACAAGGTCAAACGCACAGGATTCGGAAGCCACAACCCAGCCGCCGTCCATTTTGCCAATTGCCAGCGGGCGGAAGCCGTACTGGTCACGCACGGCAATAAGTTTATTGTCGGTCATAACCAAAATGCCGAAAGCGCCTTTAATGGTGTTTGCTGCTTCGGCAACACGTTCTTCAATAGTTTTTTTACGGCTGCGGGCAATAAGGCTTACAACAACTTCCGTATCAACTGTTGTCTGGAAGACCGTGCCTTCCAGAGCCAGGCGTTTGCGCAGTTCTGCTGCGTTGGTAAGGTTGCCGTTATGCGCCAGCGCAAGGTTGCCGCCATCAAAATAAACACGCAGCGGCTGAATGTTGTATTCCATGCTGGAACCGGTGGTGGAATAACGCACATGCCCAATAGCAATATGCCCTTCCAGCCCGTCAACGCCGCCTTTAAAAACATCGGCCACAAGGCCCATGCCTTTTTTGCCTTCCATATGAGTGCCGTCGGTAGCTACAATGCCGCAGCTTTCCTGTCCGCGGTGCTGCAAAGCATACAAGCCCCAGTAAGTATTCAGCGCCACATCGTCATTATGGGAATAAATGCCGAATACGCCGCACTCCTCATGCATTTTATCATCCTGAAAATCAATGCCAGACATTCTCTGCTCCTTTTCTGCCGCCGCAATTACTGTTCGGATGCACGCAGTGCAGCCAGTTTTTCACCTTTGGCCTTTACTTCTGCTTTCATCTTTTCACGGTCTTCGGCCAGCTTTTCAACAAGTTCCGGATATTTGGTTGCCAGAATCTGTACGGCAAACAGCGCTGCGTTTTTGGCACCGTTAATTGCCATGGTTGCAACCGGAATACCGGAAGGCATCTGTACAAAGCTCAGTAACGAATCCATACCGTTTAAGGGAGTGGCATTAATTGGTATGCCAATTACCGGCAGCGTTGTAAATGCTGCAATAACACCGCCAAGATGCGCTGCAGCGCCTGCTGCGGCAATAATTACCTCAACGCCGCGTTCACGTGCGCCTGCCGCAAACTCATGAACCATTTCGGGGGTGCGGTGTGCAGAAGCAACTACAACTTCCACTTCAACGCCAAAACTTTTTAAAGTTTTTTCTGCCGGTTCAAGTACCGGCCAGTCAGAATTGCTGCCCATAATAATTGCAACTTTCATTATCCCACTGCCTTTCAATAAAAAATAAAGCCCGGCATAAAAGTTTCATTGTGCTGTTCAACCAACTACAATTTCTCCGGGCATCGTTACGTAAAGAATATTATTAATTTATTTTACCAATCTGTGCCCTTTGTGTCAATAAATTTACACATTTTTGCTGTTATTTGCTTTTTTCGGTTTCATAGGGCCAGGCACTCATGCTTCCTTCAAGGCTCTGCACGTTTTTATAGCCCTGGGCGCGCAGCATGGTTTCGGCTTCGTAGCCGCGCAGGTCAATCTGGCAGCTGCATACAAGCCGTGCGTCCTTATCGGGCAAAACCTTGCAGCATTCGCTGCGCACTTCATCCAAAGGCAGGTTTACAATATTGCAGCAGCCTGCTATATGGCAGTTTTTAAATTCGCCGGGCGTACGCACATCAACCAAAGTATAAGCTTCACTTTTGCGCAGTTCTTTAAATTCCTTCGGGTTAATGCTGCGCAGCCTGCCTTCAATTTTATTCAGCAGCACGTTGGCAGCCGTGGCAATGTTGTCAATCGGGCCGTTAAACGGCGGCGCATAGCCAATGTCAAACTCACTCAAATCTTCAAGCGCTGCGCCCATGCTGATAGCGGCAACAAGCGTGTCGATGCGCTTATCAACGCTTTGCCCTACCGCCTGCACGCCGATAACTTTATGAGTTTTCCTATCGGCAAACAGCTTAAGCACCAAACGCCCTGCCCCCGGCATATAAGTAAGCCTGTCGTTGCCGGGAACGATTACGGATTCAAAATCAATTCCTGCCGCTGCGGCAGTTTTTTCATTAAGGCCCGTGCTGCCTGCTTCCACGCCCGGCATACGGCACAGCCCCGTGCCCAAAACGCCCGGGTATTTTACCATATCGCCGCAAATGTTATCGGCAATAATGCGTCCGTGCTTGTTGGCAGTGCTGCCCATAGGCGCAAAAATTTTAGCCCCGCTTACGCGGTGAGTATTTTCCGCACAGTCGCCTCCGGCATAAATGCACGGGTCGCTCGTCTGCATATATTCGTTAACGGCAATCGCACCGCTCGGTCCAATGGCAAGCCCTGCTTCGCGCGCCAGTTCAACATTCGGGCGTACGCCAACGGCTACAATTACCATCTGCGCCGGAATTAGGCGCTTGTCCGTTTTAACGGCGGCAACACGCCCTTTGCCTTCAAACGCTACAGTTTTTTCTTCAAGATATAAATTTATACCGGCAGCGGCAACAGGTTTTGCGGCAAGCTCTGCCATTTCCAAATCAAGCATCTGCGGCAGAATGCGGTTCTGCATTTCCACAACGCTTACCTTAACGCCTATTTTGTTAAACTCCTCCGCCAGTTCCATGCCGATAAAACCCGCGCCTACTATAACAACATCCGTAACATTATGGGCGGCAATTTCTTCTTTAACTTTTAAAACTTCCCACGGAAACCAGAAGTTATGGATGCCTTCCAAATCAGCTCCCGGCACCGGCAGACGCACCGGCGTTGCACCCGTGCCAAGCACCAGCACATCGTAAGGCATTTCTGTAACTTCGCTGTTTCTCCTGTTCAGCACAGTAACCGTTTTCGCCGCGCGGTTAATCTTCTGCGCCTCGTGCCCGGTTAAAACATCAATGCCCTTAACCTTTTTAAAGTAATCTACATCGCGCGCAATGCCCTGCGGCGTATGCGTAAATTCATTAAAATTTTTAACTTCGTCACCAATATAATAAGGAAAACCGCACGCACCGTAACTTACAAGTTCTCCGCGTTCAATAACCGTAATTTCCGCATCTTTATCCCTGCGGCGCAGGCGCGAAGCAGTTTTCATTCCTGCCGCCACGCCGCCGATAATTAAAACTTTTTTGCCCATATACTTCCGCTCCTTCCGTTTGCAAATCCTATACTTATATTATATCATCATATCCTTATAAAAAATGTCCTGTTTTAATGAATACATCACTAAAACAGGACTTTTTGCTGTTATTTATTTTTTATAGTTACTTATTCCTGCTCAACTTCGATATTGCCGTCTTTCAGCACAACTTTTACTTTTGTGCCGCTGCCAATTTCACCGGCAACAATCTTCTTGCCGAGAATGTTTTCAACGGTATGTACAATAAGGCGTTTCAGCGGGCGTGCACCAAAGGCAGGGTCAAAGCCTGCGCTGGCAAGGTATGCCACGGCTTCGTCGCTGGCGGTAAGCGTCATATCAAGCTGTTTTTGCAGCCTGTCGCTGAGCTCTTTAAGGATGAGTTTAACAATATCCTTAATCTGTTCTTCCTGCAAAGCCTTAAATACTACAATATCGTCAACACGGTTCAAAAATTCCGGGCGGAAGAAACGCATCAGCATGCTCTGTACTTCTTCGCGCGTTACTTCGCCTTTTTTCTGCATAATTTCGGCAGAACCGAGGTTGCTGGTCATAATAATCAGCGTGTTTTTAAAATCAACAATGCGTCCCTGCCCGTCAGTCAGGCGGCCGTCGTCAAGCACCTGCAAAAGTACGTTAAATACATCGGCATGGGCTTTTTCAATTTCGTCCAGCAAAATTACGCTGTACGGACGGCGGCGCACTGCTTCTGTAAGCTGGCCGCCTTCATCATAGCCAACATAGCCCGGAGGCGCACCGATTAAGCGCGAAACGGTATGCTTCTCCATGTACTCGCTCATATCAATACGAATCATGTTGCGTTCATCATCAAACAAAATTTCTGCCAGTGCTTTGGCAAGTTCGGTTTTGCCTACGCCGGTAGGCCCAAGGAAGATGAACGAGCCAATCGGGCGGTTGGGGTCTTTAATGCCTGCGCGCGCGCGGATAACCGCTTCGCTTACGGCTTTAACCGCTTCGTCCTGCCCTACTACACGCTGGTGCAGTCGTTCTTCCAGATGAATGAGTTTTTCGCGTTCGCCGCCGTTTAAGCGTGCAACAGGGATACCCGTCCAGGTGCTTACAACTTTGGCAATGTCTTCTTCGTCAACTTCTTCTTTTAAAAGTACGCCGTCTTTGTCTTCGGCATCACCTTTGGCAAGGCGCGCCAGTTCTTTTTGCAGCTCCGGCAGGCGGCCGTATTTAAGTTCTGCCAGTTTGTTCAAATCGTAGTTGCGTTCTGCCGTTTCCATATCGTGTTTAACGGCGTCAATTTCCTTTTTAACTTCGCGCACACGGCTGATGGCAGCTTTTTGTGCTTCCCAGCGTTTAACAAGCTCGTCGTTGGATTTTTTAAGCTCTGCCAGTTCTTCTTCTATTTTGGCAAGGCGGTCTTTGCTCTGCTCGTCGTCTTCTTTCTTCAAAGCCTGTGCTTCAATTTCCAGCTGCAAAATGCGGCGCTTGCTTTCGTCAAGCTCGGCAGGCAGGCTGTCGATTTCGGTACGCAGGCGCGCTGCGGCTTCGTCCACAAGGTCTATTGCCTTATCCGGCAAAAAGCGGTCGTTAATATAACGGTTGCTTAATACAGCCGCTGCAACAAGAGCGGCGTCTTTAATGCGCACGCCGTGATGCACTTCGTAGCGTTCTTTCAAGCCGCGCAGAATGGAGATGGTATCTTCAACATCCGGTTCTTTAACCATAACGGGCTGGAAGCGGCGTTCCAGAGCGCTGTCTTTTTCGATATATTTGCGGTATTCGTTCAGCGTGGTTGCACCAATGCAGCGCAGCTCGCCGCGGGCAAGCATCGGTTTTAAAATATTGCCTGCATCCATGGCGCCTTCGGCGGCACCGGCACCAACAACGGTGTGCAGCTCATCAATAAACATAATAATCTGCCCGCCGGATTCGGATACCAGTTTCAAAACTTTTTTCAGGCGTTCTTCAAACTCGCCGCGGTATTTGGCACCAGCAACAAGAGCTGCCAGGTCAAGCGCATACAGAGTTTTATTTTTAAGGCTTTCCGGAACATCGCCTGCCACAATGCGGCGGGCAAGCCCTTCTACAATAGCGGTTTTGCCAACGCCCGGCTCACCAATCAAAACAGGGTTGTTCTTTTTGCGGCGCGAAAGAATTTCAACCACACGGCGGATTTCTTCATCTCTGCCGATAACGGGGTCAAGCTTTCCTTCTTTGGCTTTGGCGGTTAAATCCTGCCCGTATTTTTCAAGCGTCTGTTTCTTTTCGTCGCCTTCGGCACTGTTGGTGTAAGCCATGTACAGCCCTTCGGCCTTGTTTTTGGTAATGCCGTATTTTTTCAAAAGCGCGGTAACATCGCTGTCGCCGTCACTGGCAAGGGCACCAACCAAATGGCAGATGTTAACTTCGCCCTGCCCTGCGTTCTGCGCTGCAATAGCCAGCACGCGGGCTGCGCCGGTACTCATCATAAGCCCTCTGTCCTGCCCTTTTACGGAAGGTATTTTCTGCACAAGGCGTTTGGCTTCCGCAGTAAATGTACCAGCATCAGCGCCGGCATTTTTAAGCAGGAACGGGAAAAACCCTTCACTTCCGGCCAGCGCAACTAACAGATGGGCGCAGGTCAGTTCCTGGTTATAATTTATAACAGCCTGCTGCTGAGCAGCTTCCAATATGCTTTTTACTTCTTCACTGTAGCGTTCATTCATAGCGCTAACCTCCTTCAAACTGTATAAACAGTAAAATATTTTACATAAATTTTTATGTGAAATACGCAGGGAAACCGCTTCCGGCGGCGAATATGCAAGTAAATGCTTTTTTCACGGAGGATATTTTATGAATACATCCATGATTGTATACCGTCTTTTTGACGTTGCCGACGAAATTGACCTTGATTTGGTGCAGGCCCTTTGGACCAGCCGCAACAAAATCGCTTCCAGGCTCCGCCTGGACCGTATATCTACCAAGTCTATTACTTTTAAGGACCCGCCGGTTCTTGTTGAGCTTGGCTCCCATGATATGAAGCTGGGCAACGGTACTTATCTTACCGAAGTTAAAGCCCGCATTTTTGATTTAGGCGTTATCAGCCTTATTCTGCGTATTCATTTTGAAGATGATGTAACATTTGATGAATACATGGATATGTCTATCGTCAGCGAAAACATGCCGGAAGATGAAATCCGTTCTTACCTTGACGCCGTTTTGGAAACCATCCGCCCGGCGTGCAGCAATGAGCGTGTTTCGGACTTTGACGAAGATTTTGTAGTTTATTATTTTCAGGATAAAGTACCCGAAAACTGGGATATTGTGCCGCTGCTTTTGAAAGACCGCACGCCCGTAAGCCCGGAAACCCGCGCCGAAACACTGGCCAACAGGTTTACTTACGCCGATGACGTATGCTACCTTGCGTGGGATTCCGCCGTTGTGTATGACCCCAGCGGCAGCCTTGACGTTCCCGACCTTCTGGAATTTGCCAACGCCCAGTTTCTGGAACTGCGCTACTACGACAATGCGCTTAACGAAGCCATTGACCGCACTTACGACGAGCTGGAAGCCGCCGAAAAAGGCAGCACCGGCAGCCGCCAGACAAGCTACCGCAAAATACGCGGCAGGCTGATGGAACTAATGGCTGATGTAAGCACGCTGACAAGCAATATCAACAATGCTTTGCAGGTTACGGAAGATATTTTCTACGCGCGCATTTACACGCGCTATCTCGACCTTCTGCGTGCTTCGGTTTGGAAGGACAACATTGAAAACAAAATGCTTGTCATTCAGCGCAGCTACAATCTTCTTAACGAAGAAGTATCCATGTACCGTTTTGAATATATCGGCATGAGTGCCGTTACGCTTTTGGCAATTATTTTACTTTTAATAATTTACCTTGCTGTGCGTTAACAGCATATTTATTAACAGGGGCATTTTTCTGCTCCTGTTTTATATTATAGCAACAAAAGTCAAAAAGTCAAATATTTTTTGTATGTTTTTTTGATAAATTTTTTCGTTATTTTAACTTGACAAATTGACGCTGCGGAAGCAAAATATACACATTACTTTATTTTTTGAGAGGGGAAAGAAAATTATGACACCATCATCAATTTTGAAAGGAACTGCTGTACTGCTTTTTTTGCAAGGCGTCAGCACGGTTGTGCTTAATTTATGCGGCATTAAATTTCCGCCTGCGCTGCTGGCAATGATTCTGCTGCTGGTACTTTTGCTCAGCGGCGTTATAAGGGTGCGTACCATTGAAGATGTCTGCGATATTTTAATAGAAAAAATGGGCATGCTCTTTTTACCGGCAGGCGTAAGCATTTTGCTGTATCTGGACGTTATCCTTGCAGAAAGCACCGCCATTGTGGCTACCGTTATCATAAGCAGTTTTATGATACTGATTGTAACGGCTGTGTTTTTAAACTTTATGCTTAAAAGTAAAGGCGGTGCCGGAAAATGACTTTTTTACCAGAAGCTTTCATCCAATCGCCGCTGTTTGGCATTGCTCTTACCATAGTTGTTTATGTAATATGCGAAATTATTGTAGATAAGTTTGAACTGAGCATTATTCCACCGTTTGTGTTGGCGTGCCCGATGATAATTGCCTTTATTTATTTTCAGGAGCCGTATATTACTTACGAGGACTACGAAACAGGCGCAGGCTTTATCAACTTTCTGCTCGGCCCTGCCACCGTGGCGCTGGCCCTGCCGCTATACAACAACAGGCGCATTATAAAAGAAAACCTGCCGGTAATTATAAGCGGCATTCTTGTTGCTACTGTTACAGGCATTGTCAGCATCTTCATTTGCGGCAAAATGTTTGGCGCAAGCAGCCAGGTGCTGCTTTCAATGATTCCCAAATCCGTAACAACGCCTATTGCCATGGATATTTCTTCCGCTATCGGCGGTATTCCGGCGCTTACGGCCGCCTGTGTAATTTTTACTGGCATGCTTGGAGCAACCTTTAACCACAAAATTTTAGAGGCTTTAAAAATCAAAAACAATATTGCCATCGGCCTTTCCATAGGCGCTTCCAGTCACGGGCTCGGCACCAGCGTCTGCGCTGGCAAAAATGCCCTGCAGCTGGCAATCGGCGGCGCTTCCATAGGGCTTACCGGCATAGCAACTTCCATTTTGGCTCCTATTCTGCTGCCGTTTATGGAAAGCTTATTTTAAAATTTAACACTAAATATACGCAAAAAACGGTATTGCCTTTTACGGCAATACCGTTTTTTTATTTTGCGGGCTTTGTTAAATTTATGCCGCACAGCTTCATGCCGCGCTCATATTTGCTGCGGTTTTCCGGTGTTACAGGCACCAGGTTTGCAATCTGCCCTGCATAGGCAAGCAGGTCTTCTTTGGTGCCGCTTTTAATTTCCAGTTCCGTTTCGTTAACAGCACATTCATTTCCGGTTATGCCGGAAATAATTTTGCCGCGGTCAACCGCCAGCTCCACCGTTGTAGCCGCGCTTATTTTAAGCAGGCACAGCCTGCGTTCAACATCAACGGTAAACAGTTTTACAAGCGACTCACCGGCAATAAGTTTTTCCAAATCCGTATCAAAGCCTTCTTCTTTAAACCCCTGCAAAACAGGCTTGCCGTCAGGCAAATCAACATTATATTCGTTGCGGCTGGAAAATCCGCCGTGAGCTTCTTTTTCCGTTTTAATGGTGGCTTCGTATTTAGTGCCGTTTTTGCGCACGCGGTAAGCAATGCCGCTGTGCATCAGTTTAAAAGACGGCGTATCATAATACGAAGTTTCAAGGTGGTGTACGGCTTCGCTGCCGCCGATAATTTTATCCGCTACAAGCGGAGAAGCAAGCAGTTTTTGCAAAGCCTCCGCCCCAATATTAAGTTTTATTTCAATTTCTGCCGGCATCTTTACACTCCTTTTAGGCGATTGAGCCTCTCAGTTCGGTAAAAATAACTTTACCTTCATCAAGACTGTAAACAATAGGTTCAAGTTCACGCAAATCCTCCGTGCGCCAGCCTTTATGCTGCTCCTCCAAAAGTTTAAGCGCTTCTTCAAGGCTTTCTGCCGCCACAATGGCAATGGCATCAAGGTAAAATTCCGTGTTAACGCAGGGTTCCTGTATCATGCTGTGGCTATGGTAGGTTTTGTTATGGCGCCATACATAAAGTTTCATAAACGCACCTTCTTTCCGTGTTCTTTTAAATTAATTATAAACTTTTATCGCCGCCGCGGCAACTTTTAAAGCGCCTGCTTTAAAAATTTGCCTTTAAACAGCAAAAACCGCCGGAATAAACCCGGCGGCACTTTGCCATGAATATTAAAATTAATCTCTTAATTTAGCTTTGTAGGCTTCGCCAACTTTTTCCACAACATTTTTAATAACGGCATCAATTGCTTCATCCGTTAAAGTACGGTCATCAGCCTGGAAGGTTAAGTTGAACGCCATGGATTTATAACCTGCTTCCACCTGTTTGCCGGTGTAAACGTCAAATACTTTTACCTGTTTCAGCAAGCTGCCCGCGTTAGCGCGGATAACTGCCTCCAGTTCTTCCATGGCAACATCCAGCGGTACAACAACCGCAATATCGCGCGAGGTTGCAGGATATTTGGGCAGATGTACAAACTGCGGTACATGGGATGCACTTGCAACAAGCGGTTCAACTTCCAGTTCCAGCACACATACGCTGCCGTTAAGGCCATAGTTTCCGGCAACGGTTGGGTGCAGTTCGCCGAACCAGCCAATTACTCTGCCTTCGTATTCAACGGCACAGCTCTTGCCGGGGTGCAGGTAAGGCTGAGCCACCGGCACATATTTTACACCTGCAATCTGCAAATTTTCCAAAAGGCCTTCCACTGCGCCCTTCATATCGTAAAAATCAACTTCGTCTTTGGTTTCAGTCCAGTTAAGGCTGCTGCGTCTTCCGGCAAGTACGGCACACAAAACTGCTTTTTCTTCCGGCAGTTCTTTAAGCGGCAGAGCTTTGGGCAAAAATACCTTGCCGATTTCAAAAATCTTAACTGATTCTGCCTGGCGCGCCTGATTATAAACGGCCGTGTTAAGCATACCCGGCAGCATGCTGGTGCGCATTACCTTAAATTCATCGCTCAGCGGGTTCATCAGTTCAATGGCGCCGCGGCGGCTGTCTGCTTCGTCCAGCAGGATTTTATCAAAAGAATTGGGGTTAATGAAGCTGTAAGTCATAACTTCGTTCAAACCGGCAGCAACAAGATAATCCTCAATTTCTTCGCATACATCGTCAATTACAGCCTGACGGCCCTGTACCAGCGGCAAGTCCGGATTATGCGATTCAATCTTGTCATAAGAATGCATTCTGGCAATTTCTTCACTGATATCGGCGTCGCAGCTGATGTCATAACGCCAGGAAGGAGCGGTAACGGTTAATACGCCGCCGTCATATTCCACGCCGAACTGTAATTTTTTAAGAATATCTACCATTTCTTCAGCGGCAATTTCCACGCCGATACGGCTGTTAATAGCCTGCGGCGTTACGCGGATAACGGCAGGTTTAACTTCTTCCGGATAATCTTCTACAATGCCGCAAACCGTTTCGCAGGCCCCCATCTGTTCCAACAGGTGTACGGCGCGGTTTAAAGCATTATGGTTCAGCACCGTATCAACGCCGCGTTCAAAACGGCCGGAGGCTTCACTGCGCAGCCCCAGCGCTTTGGAAGTACGGCGGATGGAAGGCCCGTTAAAGGTTGCGGCTTCCAGCATTACGTTAACGGTTTCGCCGGTAACTTCGGTTTCCAAACCGCCCATAACGCCGCCAAGGCCAACAGCATGGTCAGGGTCGGCAATGGTAATCATATCCGGGGTTAAAATGCGTTCCTGCCCGTCCAAAGTTACCAGTTTTTCACCGTCTGCGGCGCGGCGCACAATAAGTTTATGCCCGCCTACCTTGTCATAATCATAAGCATGCATCGGCTGGCCAAGTTCCAGCATTACATAGTTGGTTACGTCAACAACGTTGCTTATCGGGCGCATACCGCAGGCACGCAGGTGTTTCTGCATCCATTCCGGGCTGGGCCCGATTTTAATGTTTTTCAGCACGCGCACTGCAAAACGGCTGCACAAATCTTTGGCGTCAACTTCAATGGCAGCCATATCAGCAGCACTGCCGCCGGCAGCTTCTTTAACGCTCATATCCGGCATACGCAGTTCTTTGCCAAGCACTGCAGCAGCTTCGCGCGCCAGGCCGATAATATTGGTGCAGTCGCCGCGGTTTGCGGTAAGGTCAATATCAAGCACAACGTCGTCAAGGCCGAGCACTTTTTTAATATCCACGCCAACCGGAGTATCCGGCGGCAGAATGAAAATGCCTTCGCGCTGTTCCGGCAGCAAAAGTTTGGCGTCAATGCCAAGTTCAGCCGCGCTGCACAGCATGCCAAAGGAATCAAGGCCGCGCATTTTTGCTTTTTTAAGCGTCATGCCGTTCGGCAGATGAGAGCCGATAACTGCTACCGGCACCATATCATATTGGTGAACGTTCTGCGCACCGGTTAAAATTTGCAGAATTTCCGGCCCGCCGACATCCATCTTGCAAATCCACAAATGGTCAGAGTTCGGATGGCGCTCGATATGCGTTACCTTGCCGGTAACAACACCTTCCAGCCCTTCACCGAGATGGTTTACGCTTTCAACTTCCAGCCCTACGCGGGTAAGTTTTTCAGCCAGCTCCTCAGGAGTGACATCAATATCTACATATTGTTTAAGCCAATCAACAGATGCTAACATGGTACCCCTCCTTATTTAAACTGGCGGATGAACCGCAAATCATTTTCAAAGAACAAACGTAAATCGTCAATGCCGTATTTAAGCATGGCAATACGTTCCACGCCCATGCCAAAAGCATAGCCGCTGGTTTTTTCGGGGTCGTAGCCGCTCATGCGCAGTACGTTGGGGTGTACCATGCCGCTGCCTAAAATTTCCAGCCAGCCGCTGTTTTTGCACACACGGCAGCCTTTGCCGCCGCAGATAACGCAGGAAATATCAACTTCCGCGCTCGGTTCGGTAAACGGGAAATAACTCGGGCGCAGGCGGATGCTTACGCTGCTGCCGAACATTTCCTTACAGAATGTTTCCAGTGTGCCTTTTAAATCAGCAAGGCTGATATCCTTGCCCAGCACCAAACCTTCAACCTGATGGAACATAGGCGAATGGGTTGCGTCATAGTCGTTGCGGTATACGGTACCTGGCGAAATCATGCGAATTGGGGAATCCGGCACGCTTGCCTGCATTTTGCGCGCCTGCATAGGCGAAGTCTGGGTGCGCAGCAAAATGTCTTCGGTAATATAAAAAGTATCCTGCATATCCCTTGCCGGATGGTCTTTCGGCAGGTTCAACGCTTCAAAGTTATAGTAATCACTTTCAATCTGCGGCCCTTCCAGAACTTCAAAGCCCATGCGCATAAAAATCTTTTTAATTTCGCGCATCGTCAGCGTAATGGGGTGCAGATGCCCGCACTGCGGTTTGCGGCCGGGCAGCGTAATGTCAACCTTCTCGCTGGCAAGACGCTGTTTTAAGGCTTCAGCTTCCAAAACTTCGGCTTTAGCGGCAATGGCTTCTTCCAAAATCTTTTTTACTTCGTTTACAATCTGGCCGATTTTCGGTCTTTCTTCTGCCGGCAGGCTGCCCATGCCGCGCAGGATGTCAGTCATATGGCCTTTTTTGCCAAGATACTTAACGCGCAAATCTTTCAGCGCGTCCACGCTTGCAGCTGTTTCCAGCTCTTTAAGCGCCTGCTCTTTAAGTGCTTGCAGTTCTTCTCTCATACTTAACCTCCCAAAATTCAGCATTCAGGGGCAGGCGGTAAAAATAAAAAAGCCTCCGCCCCTTCAAAGGGGCGAAAGCTGCATAACTTCCGCGGTACCACCCTGTTTTGTACCTCATAACGCCTTAACGCGGCAAACGCCGTTCCTACTTATTTTCAAAACGGATGCTCCAAAGTGAACTTCGGCACAACCTGTATCACGGGGCTTTCAGCCATGGCCCTGCTCTCTGCGTCGCAGTTTATGCCTACTCTCTTTTTCATAGCACAAATTTTATAAATTGACGTGTATTATTATAACACAGCCTTTATTTTGTTGCAAGACGGCGGCGCATGGCTTCAAACATAACTATGCCCCCTGCTACTGCCGCATTAAGCGATTCTGCCCTGCCCTGCATCGGTATAAACACCCTTTTGGCAGCGGCAGCCTTTAAGCTTTCCGAAGCGCCGTAAGCCTCGCTGCCCACAACTATGGCCGTGCGCGCGCCAAACTCCGCCTCATACATGTTTTGTGCGCCGTCAAGGCAGGTAACCATAATTTCATAATTGTTTTTATGTGCCCAGCCGGTAAACTCAGCTTCCGGCATATCGCACAAAACAGGCATGCGCAAAAGCGAGCCCATGGTGGAACGCACTGTTTTTGGCGCATAAGCATCGGCGCAGCCCGCCAGCAAAACAACGGCTGCAATGCCTGCCGCTTCCGCCGTGCGGATTAACGTGCCGACATTGCCGGGGTCAGCCACACGGTCAAGCACAAGCACAGTACCGTCTGCCACTATAAAACCCTGCGGCTTGCAGCACACCGCCAAAACACCCTGCGGCGCTTCCGTGTCGCTCATTTTTTTCATAACCTGTTCCGTCACGCTGTAAAGCTCAATGTTTTTTGCGGCAGCATCAGCCAAAAGCTGCGCCAATCTGGTATTTGCAGTATCAGGCACGGCAAAAATCTTCTGCACAGCGGCATAACGCACCGCTTCTTCAACGGCGCGCAGGCCTTCAACAACAAAACTGCCGCTGCGTTCACGGTACTTTTTCTGTTTTAAATTGCACACATCCTTAACAACGGCGTTGCCAAGGCTTGTAATCTCTTTCATTAAACAATTTCCTCTAAGGCTTTAATGTTCTGATGCTCGCCGATAACAATCATCTCGTCGCCTTCTTCCAAAACCTGCGTCGGTTTCGGGTTAATATAAGTTACGCCTTCATGCTTGATGGCAACAACGTTAACATTGTAACGTTTGCGCAAATCGGATTCGATAAGGTTTTTGCCAACCAGCGAATGAGGAATATTCGTACTCATAAGGCTGATGTTGTTGCTCATTTCAATGTAGTCAACAATGCTGCTGGAAATAAGGTTATGGGCAACGCGCTTGCCCATGTCGCGTTCAGGGTAAATAATTTTATCGGCGCCGATTTTTTCAAGCATTTTGCCGTGTACTGCACTGGTTGCTTTAACGGCAACAAACGGCACGCCCATTTCCTTAAGGTTCAGCGTTGTTAAAAGGTTGTCTTCAAGGGGGCCGATGCCTACAATAACAACCTCGTAGTTATTAATGCCAAGGCTGCGCAGGGTGTTTTCGTCAGAAGCATCCGCACTTACAACATGCGTCAGCTCGTGCGACAAATCCTGCACAATTTCTTCATCACTGTCAACGCCCAAAACCTGGTAGCCAAGCTCGTGCAGCGTAAGCGCCACGCTGGTGCCGAAGCGCCCCAGGCCAAGCACCGCAAACTGTTTTTGTTTATTGTTTTTTGCCATTATTTACACCCCATTAACCTATGTTGATATGTTCCGACGGATACCTTATTTTGTTGGTACCGGAACTTAAGAAACTCAAAATAAAAGTTAAAATACCGATACGGCCGATATACATGGTTAAAATTAAAATCCATTTGCCAAACGGCTGCCAGTCGGGCGTAATGCCAATGCCCAAACCTACCGTACCGAACCCGGAAACAACCTCAAACAAAATATCTACAAACGGATAATGCCCGTTATTTATTACCAAAAGCATCATGGTGGCAAAAAGCACCCAGATAAGGCACAGTACAGTAATTACAAACGATTTGTCAACAATCTTTTCATCAATGCGCCTGCCAAACATTACCACATCACGCTGGCCCTTCAGCATATACCATAACGACGCCATAAGCACAATAAACGTGGTTGTTTTAATGCCGCCGCCGGTAGAACCGCTGCCCGCACCGATAAACATCCAGATAATCAGCACAAACAAGCTGCTGTCATGCAGATGCATTAAATCAATGGTATTAAAACCGGCAGTACGCGAGGACACCGCCTGGAAAAACGCTGCCATCCAGCTGTCGAACATGCTCATATTGCCCAAAGTATACGGATTGTTTGATTCAAAGCCCCATAAAAGCAAAGTACCCACAACGTTTAAGCCAACGCTTGTTAAAAGCACTATTTTTGTATGCAGCGAAAAACGCTCCCAGTTCCAGCCGCGCTTTAAATCTTCCAGCACCATAAAACCAAGGCCGCCGAGAGTAATCAAAAGCGCAATGCTTAAATTAATAACGATATCGCCGTGATAATCAATAAGGCTCTTATAATCGCCCATCAGGTCAAAACCGGCATTACAAAAGGCCGATACGGAATGCCAGTAGCCGTAAACAACGCCAATCCAGCCCATATCCTTAACAAAAGCAAAATGCGCCGCCAGAATTGTGCCAAAAAAGAACTCAATTACAAGCGTATACTTAATAATGTTCAGCGCAATGCGTACAACGCCGGATATTTCCGTCTGGTTCATAGATTCCTGCAAAAACAGACGCTCACGCAGGCTAACCTTGCGCCCGGCAATAACCATTACCAGCGTCGTCATTGTCATAATGCCAAGGCCGCCGATTTGTATCAGCGCAATCAGCACCATTTTGCCGAACCACGAAAGCTGGTTGCCAACGTCGATAACCGTCAGCCCCGTAACGCACGAAGCCGACGTTGCCGTAAACAGCGCATCAAGAAAAGCAAGGCCCTGCCTGTCCTGCGTGGAAATTGGCAGCATAAACAAAAACGCGCCGGCCAAAATAAGCAGCATAAAGCTTAATGCCACCATCTGGCTGCCGTTAAAAGCCTGCCCAATCCAACGCAAAAACTTATTTTCACGCCCCAAGGTATACTCACCTCATTTAAAAACTTTTTGCTAAAATTTTTATTATTAAAGCCATTACGGCTGTTACCACGTATTATACCAAATTATGAAATTTTTGCAAATTTTTACACAAATAAAAAAAGACCAACGCGGTAAAACGTTGGTCTTTTAATGCTTAATTTACAGAGCAGCTTTAGCGGTTTCAACCAGTTTTGCAAATGCAGCTGCATCGAAAATTGCCATATCTGCCAAAACCTTACGGTCAAGCTGAATGCCTGCTTTTGTAAGGCCGCAGATAAAGCGGCTGTAGCTCATGCCGTTAGCACGGGTTGCAGCATTGATACGGGCAATCCACAAACGGCGGAACTCGCGTTTTTTAGCACGGCGGTCGCGGCGTGCATAGCTCAATGCTTTCATTACAGTTTCGTTAGCTTTTTTGAACTGTAAATGTTTAGCTCCGCGGTAACCTTTAGCCAGTTTTAAAATATGTTTATGACGGCGGTGTGCAGTTACACCAACTTTAATTCTTGCCATTAGTAATATCCTCCCTTAACTCCACTAATTATGCATACGGCAGCATTTTAACTACGCGTTCATGGTCAGTTTTATGCACTAAAGTAGCTTTGCGCAGATTTCTCTTGCGGGCAGGAGCTTTTTTCTCAAGAATATGGCTCTTATAACCTTTGGCACGTTTAAATTCACCGGAAGCGGTTTTTTTGAAACGTTTTGCAGCAGCTCTGCGGGTTTTCATTTTCAACTTCATTTAAAAAATCCTCCTTATTTACTCGGTTTCGGCGCAACTATCATAATCATGTTTTTGCCTTCAAGTTTGGGCTGTCTTTCAACAACTGCCATCTCTTTAAGCTGGGCAGCCATTTTGTTTAAAAGAACTTCACCCAGTTCCGGATGCGAAAGCTCACGTCCGCGGAACATAATGGTAACTTTTACTTTGTCGCCATCTTCTAAGAAACGCACGGCATTTTTAAACTTAACGTTGAAGTCATGTTCTTCAATGCCGGGGCGCAGCTTAACTTCTTTAATGTCAAATGTTTTCTGTTTCTTACGAGACTCTTTTTCGCGTTTCTGCTGCTCGTAACGATACTTGCCGTAATCCATAATCCGGCACACAGGCGGTTTGGCAGTAGGTGCAATTTCCACCAGGTCGAGATGTTTTTCATAAGCAAGCTGCTGGGCTTCGCGGCCGGACATAATTCCGAGCTGTTCGCCATCGCTGCCGATAACGCGCACTTCACGTGCCCGAATTTCTTCATTGATACGCAAGTTTTCCTTAGCTATGACAAGTCACCTCCAAAATATTTCAGTCAAAAAGAAAAGCGGGCAGAACAAATCCACCCGCGTTAATACATATCCAACCCTGTCGAGCGTAGCTGCAAGGTGAGAAGCGAGCGGCTTCTACTTTGTTACCAGAATATAATAACACAACCGTGCAGCCTTGTCAACAAATTATTTAATTATTTTCTTGCGCCGAGCTGGCCGTCAATAATGAACAGGCCGCCAACATTATCGCCAACCATTTGCAGTTTTTCAACAATTTCGGAAGCACTGGCTTCTTCTTCAACCTGTTCGTCAATGAACCATTTCAAATGGCTCTGGGCAGCATAGTCTTTTTCTGCCAAAGCTACTTCATACATATCGTGAATGCGGGAAGTAACATATTTTTCATGTTCCAGAACTTTTTTGAACAGTTCCAGCGGAGTGCCGTAATCGGCAGCCGGTGCTTCAATAGCAAGCAGTTCCGGTTTTTCGCCGCAATCCTGCATAAAGCCCATTAATTTAAAAGCATGCTCACGTTCTTCTTCATACTGTGCTTTCAGCCAGTGTGCCATACCTTTAAAATTTTTAGCTTCCATATCAAGGCTCATTGCCAGATACATATATGCAGAATATAATTCAGCCTGAACCTGCTCGTTAAATGCTTTGTAAACTTTTTTCTTCATATTAAAATCCTCCTTTTTCGGAAACGCTTTCTTGATGATTTAAGTATAACACAGTCCTCGCATTTAATCAATAATAATTATTTATTTTTTTGTAAAATATTTGTTCATATCGCAAAAATAATAAAAATTTCCGTCTTCTGGCATCAATAAAAAAAGCACCTTAAAAGCCATTTTAAACTTTAAGGTGCCGGTAAAAATTATTTTTCTTTCATTTGCTTAACAATCAGCGATACGGAAGGCTGCGTTATACTGAACAGGTTTGCCAGAAAGACCTGCGTTAAATGTTCTTCATTATATAAACGCCATATCTCCCTGTTGCGTTCTTCCCTGCCGCAGAACGGCTTTAGCTCTACCTCTCTTGCTTCTATGCAGAACCCCCTGTCGGCAAGCACTACTACTTTGCGCCTGCCTTCGCTGTCTGTTATTTTAAGTTCCAGAGTTCTGCCTCCATTTTCGTCACGCTGGTTGATGTTATAGTATTCTATTTCATCTTCCCCTACCGCTTTTTTCAGCATCGTCTGGTTAAACGGTATTTCTTTTATTTCCACCATATCACCTCGTATATATTGATATGTTTTTTGGCATGCACCAAGGCCTTTGCCTGCTGTAAATGCTTTGTTTGCCGCATTATTTTAATTGTGTTTTACTTTATGCTGTTTGCCTGCCTTTTACTGCCCGGCGGTTTTGCGCTGTAATATTTTAAGCGCCATTGTGTAGGCGTTGCGCAGAGTTTTATTGCCCCTTGCATCCTGCGGTATGGTATTTGCCCCAAGGTCTGCACAAATTTTACCTTCAGCATCCACCACATAGCTTGCGCCGATAGTATACTCGCTGCCGAAGGTATTAAACAAATACAGGCTAATGCCGCTTACCGCGTTCTGCATATCTTCCCCCTGCCTTAATGCCGCAAGGAAAGCTTCATCTGTATATTTTTCTTCAGCAAAAAAGGCAAGGTAATATTTGCCGTCTTTTTTTACGGTGCTTACGCTTTCGCTGTCTATATACAGCGTGCCTACATCTGTTTTGCCTGCTTCAAGCAGAGTCTGCGCCAAGGTTGGCAGCGGCAGCATGCACAATGCCGCTGCTGTAAGGCAGGTTGTCATTAGTCCTTTTAGTTTGCCCATAAAATTTTATCCTTTAAATCACAATTATATAAATAAAGGTGGGTTGCCCCACCTTTATTTATTACAGAACCTGTTTTTAGTTATTGCTCAAATTAAGCCTGTGCTTCCTGTTCAGCCAGCATTTTGGCATGGCGTTCCATTTGTGCCTGCACTTTAGCTTCCTTAGCAGCTTTCTTCATTTCTTCTGCTTTAGCAAGTTTTTGTTCTTCCGCACGTCTTGCGTCAGCTTCTGCCTGTGCTTTTTTAATTTCGGCTACTTTTTCGGGAGATTTACGGCCAAATTTCCATGTTGCGCCAATACCGCCCATGTATTCATCACCGCTGGTGGATACGGACAAGCTCAGCATGAAGTCGCGGTTCGGGTAATGGAACAGGCCGAGTGCCATACCGGTTTCATCACGGTACTGGCCTACGCCTACTGCTACTTCGGTCGGTGCAGCAGGGTCATACCCCATGGTACGCAGGTTTGCGATAGCTGCGGACATTGCGCCTACTTTATCAATGCGGTCTTCCAAACCGTCAACACGGTTTTCAATACCATCTACGCGGCTGTTAACGTCGCTGATAGCAGCGTCAAGTTTGCGGTCTGCATCTACCATATTTTCAGCATCGCTAATATAATTAGTACCTCTGTAAGCGTTCTGAAGGTCTTCAGTACTATCAGCACCAATTACTTCGCGTTGAATATCAATGCTTTGCTGGAGTTTTTCATCTGCTTCTGTTCTATCACGAATTTCACTGCTGATTTCTCCGCGTACTGCATCAAGCTGCTGGCTGTGATCATCAAGCTGTTCCTGATGATCTGCAAGGATTTCGTTCTGTTCTCCGTTTACTCTGTGTTCTTCGCTGATTTCTCCGCGTACTGCATCAAGCTGCTGGCTGTGATCATCAAGTTGTTCCTGATGATCTGCATCTGCGGCAACTCTATCAGCATGTTCTTGGCTTATTTCACCCCTAATTGCTGCATCCTCATTAACCCTGTTCATTTCTTCCTGACCGATTTTGTCAGCAAGTTCTTGGTCTGCGGCAACTCTATCAGCATGTTCTTGGCCAATTTCGCCTCTGATTGC